>JAPDJV010000004.1 GCA_029258925.1 Thermoproteota archaeon
CCAATGTTTTCCTCTAAGTAAGCTATGTCCTCTTCTATCATCTTAATGAATTCGAGCAATCCGTATCTCCTAGTAAACCCCTCGTATACCTCCTTGCAGCTAGTGAAGTAGTTAATGTTCCTCCAACTCAGGAATCCTCCAGCTCTCTTCAAGTCCTCCTTCATGTTCAAGTAGAGGTCTTCGAGGAGCTCGAAGCTTTCCTCCGAGAGTTCTGATAGAGCTGAGGCTCCAACAAGCTCCGGGGGGATACCCATAGTATACATTGCGCAGCAGAACTTTATTGCTCTTGGAAGCCTGACACCCATTACGCCTCTGGGGTAACCGAATAATCCTATGTGTAGCCTCCTACTTCTTCTCCTGGGAATCAAGTTAGATATGTCGTTGACAGCGTTGGAGAAGCCTATTATTATTTTCATATATCTTTTCGAAACAACTTCTATGATCTTCGTCAAATCCTCGGTTCTCTCCCTAATCCAACTATAATCCCTCTTACCCCTCAACTTAGGAAGACTTTCTTTGAGAACTCTTATTGCTCCAACAACCTTATCGAACTCGAAGTCGTATTTGAATGCCGACTGAACTGTTGTAGTATAGTAGCCGGCGTATTCTCTTAGAAACGAGTCGAGAGTGCAAGGTGTTAGTCCTCCCCTGAAAACAGGAACTCCTGCACCTATTATCGGATATATTGGTATCCCAGTTTCTTTCTCAACCAGTTCGAGCTGTCCTAGTGCAACCTTCGATAATATGACTGCTGGTATGAGGCCGTAGTTAAGTGCTGGATCAGACCTAGCTATGAAGACTCTCTGGTATCTTAGTTTGGTTCTATTAAGATAGTTTAACACTATTTCATAAGTTTTCAAAATGCTTTTGTAGTCCTCTATCAACGGTATCACGTTAATCATCCTTGGCTTCGACTCCCCGATCAACTCGACAATACTTAAATCCGGATCAACTTTAATCAAGTCTCTTCCAGCTATTAGAGTCCTATAAGCATTGTAAATCGCTAAAATTTGCCTAGTTGAACTAGTGACTGGGAGTATTACTTCGAATACTGGTGGAGGACATTTTGGCCCGTAGAATGCTTTTGCTACATCGTAAAATCTCGGAATACTCTCCAAAACCTCCACAACACTCTTCTTCTCAACCTCCTCGACGAAGGGATTTGGAATCCTGTACGTTAAAAACACGTCTACCCCTAGAATCCTCTCCTTGAAGAAGCTGGGGAATCTTTGGAAAAGCTTTCTTACAACATATGGGTCCGAATCCTTCCCCTCCCAATCCCACATCTGCTCGTCGCATCCTAGACTAGAATAAGACCAGTATGCCTCGAAAACCTCGTCGTCCCCCGCAATAATATCCGACTCAGAAAGCCAGAAAGGCATTCTGGCGTTATCCGGATGCTGAGTGGACATTGCTACTGGTATTCTATACTGCAAAGCCCTACCCAAACTTTATGTTAACAAGATTTTAATAAGGATAACTGCTCCAAGCATCCCCAACACTATTCTCCAAACGAGTCGAGATTTTACTCCAGCCAGCTTATTAGAATACCATCCTCCGCTTTAAGCCATGGCGGCTCGAAACATACGATGGGAACATTTCCCCCATAGTTAAGAGTCCTGGGGGAGCGTCAACAATCTTCATAGCCATGTTAACCACAATGCCAGCTGTAGCCAAATCCCCATCAACGCCAGTGCTCCTCCACACAACTCTTGGAACACCGTCAACCACGATTTCCTCGTACTCCTCAGCCCCAACTCTGGCAACGAACCTTACTTCAATAAATGGCTCCCCATCGCCGATGAAACCTCTCCCAACCCCCTCGATCCCGGCAACCCTACCCTTCCCAACCCTAAAGTCCCCGAACTCGAAGTCTTCTTCAGCTATTATAGGCTTCTCGAACTCCTCAACCCTACTAATGTCCACACCCATTATCGAGGCAAGCAGCATCACAGACTCAGCGTAGCCCACGTGCCCGGTTACACCGCCCCTAAAGGCCTCCCTCTCGAACTCTTCCAACGACAGGTTCAACCCTATCTTCCTCCTAAAACTCCTCCTCTTCTTAGAGGCATCTATAATTCTAGTAGCTTTAATGCGTTCGACACGGGTCATCCCGGCAGTCAATACTGCTGGTAATACGTCTAGTAGGAAGCCCGGGTTAACCCCTGTCCCAAGAAAACTCACACCCCTATTCTTAGCGTACTCGTCTAACAGTTCAGCTAGCTCCGGATACCTGTAATACGGGTAAACCAGTGTTTCGCAAGTTGAAACAACGTCTGCCCCCACCCTAGCACACTTAATTAGCTGGGGGTAAACTTGGTCGAGGAAACTGGTCGTTGCATGGAGAACCACATCAGGCCTACACTCAGACAGCGTCTTCTCTGCGTCTCTCGAAACAATCACATCTAAATCATCTCCTAAGCCGACTAGTTCACCGAGCTTCTTCCCACATTTCCACGGGTCAACATCTATTGCCCCAACAATGTTAAGCCCCCTCTCGAAAGCAACTCTAGCAATAATACGCCCCATCTCCCCAACACCATATAAAACAACCCTCAAACTCGTATCCATAAAACCACCCTTAAGAGTAGAATACTGGGAGATAGAAGTCCCCTACTAATATAATAACGTTGCCGCTGAGCCGCCATAAAGCTACTGCTCGCCACACGCCCTTAAATAACGTTGTTTTAATCTACAAAGGCTTATCAATTTTTGCCAAGAAACATCTTCCTACATGTTTAATGCTCCTAAATTCGCTAGACGTCAAATCCTTTTCGCACCAGAGCCTTAAGGCATTAATCTCTAGAGCATGTTTCAACTAGTGTAACACAATATCAGCTGCAGAGATCTACGTATACTTGTGGAGTGGTTCTAGCTGAGCTAGGCTCCATCCTAGCGTGATCATCATTGCGGAAATAATGTTTCCTCTCCTTCCAGGCTAATGCTCCAAAATTCCGTATACCAACTAGTATAATATTATTGACCGTGCACTTTAGGAACGCTCTTGAAAATCGTTCTACCAAATACGTCTCAGCCTAGAAGAATAAGTCTATAAACTCCTACCCCCCTCAATTATTCTCTCCACATACTTGACTATCTCCCTACTTAAGGCGGGGTTGAGCGATATGGTCTTGCCTCCTTTATGGAGAAGTATGTATCCCTCCCTCACAAGGTCTTCAATCAACTTCCTAACTCTTCTCCCAATCCTCTTAACTTTCTTAGAAAGCCAATTCACTAAGCTTTCCAAGGGTATATACTTACCTCCCCAGCAACCCCTCCTCATAAGCCTATTCATTATGTCGGCCTTTATCTCCTCATCGCTGTACTGCCTAGACATAAGGTTCACTTATAATACCTTTAGAAGGCAACATTTAAATACTTTCATCTTCACTTCAAAGAAGAGGATAAGTTTATCGAGGAGATGGACGTGCCTAGAGAATTATACAGAAACGAGGAGTACAAATCGATCTTAATGAAGACTTTAGGTGATTCCCCTAAGCTGAAGATTATAGACTTCTTTCTAGACAACCCGTTGTTCGACTTCACTAAGAAGGAGGTTATTGAAGCTTTAGGGATGAGCAAGCGGACATTCTACAAGCATTTCCCTGACTTGGAGAATTACGGTATAGTTGTTGTTTCAAGGAAGATTGGCAGGGCTAAGCTATATAAGATTAACTTAAAACATCCGCTAGTGGAAATGCTGAGAGAATATGAGAAGAAGATGTCACTGCAGATAGCTGAAAAAGAGAGTGTGGTAGCTGTAAAATCATGATTTAACCTAGATCATTTAATTCATAGAGCTTCTTGACGTAGCTAAAGCATATCATATCGAAAAACTCTCAGCTTACACACATACCTCTACTTACCCAAGAATGCTATATAATATTTGCTAAAAGTTTATTGAGCCTCTAGGGGATCCACTATAGCTTCCAGCTCACTAAAGTAGTGATGTTCTGCTCATAGGCAGCATGTTGGAGAACAGTTACATGCTTTTTAAGCTTGTTCCGAGGTAGAAGTAAGTCTATATGGTTAAGATTAGAGTTCTCGCATTTGCAACATGTAAAGGAACCATTACAGTTCATATAGACGGTGTGAGGAGTATTGTGGCCACGTCTGGCGGGTTAAGAGTATTCATAATGTGTCAGCGTCTAAAAGTTCTATGAAGATTAAAACTTGGTTAAGTGTGTTAAGTAGCAAGAGAGGTTAAAATGCTTCAAACTCGTGTTCTCCAAGCACTTGATTTAGTTATCTGCTAAACTAGCATCTCATCCATACTGCCCTCCCTATACCCCCTTAAATCTAATGCCACATACTTGTATCCAAGCTTCCTGAGCTCGCTGTAAACTTTATCCATCACTTCCTCCGCGAAGAAGAGTTTTCTCTCATCTCTTCCAACCTCTATCCTCCCTATGAGATCATGGTCTCTCACCCTAACAACCCTAGCCCCAGTAATCTTCCTCACTAATTCCTCCGCTCTCTCAACTCTCCTCAGCTTCTCAACCGTGATTCTGCTACCGTAGGGTATTCTGGATGCGAGGCATGGTGATGAAGGCTTATTCCAGTTCGGTAGCCCGAGGATTCTTGAAAGCTCCCTAATATTCCTCTTACTTATCCCCAATTGTGCAAGAGGGCTTTCCACCCCCATCTCCCTTAACGCTCTGATTCCAGGCCTATACTTCTTCACGTCGTCAGCATTCGTGGCGTCGACAACTCTCCTAACACCTGTTTCCCGAGCATACTCCTTAATCTTCCCGAACAAGACTTTTTTACATAGATAACACCTGTTAGGCGGGTTACCCCATATCTCCTCGTCTCCCAGCTCAACCTCGAATATCACATGTCTTACTCCCAGTGCTCCAGCTATCCTCCTAGACTCCTCAACCTCGCTCCTCGGAATAAAGGGCATGTCTATCGTCACAGCTACGACTTTATCTGGGCCGAGAACGCTTTTCGCTACTGCTGTCAGGAAAGTGCTGTCTACACCACCGGAGAAAGCCACTATAACCCCATCACTACAGTTCTCCTCAAACCACTTAACCAATTCCATAAACTTTACTCTAAGCTCTCCCCCAACGCTTTTCAAGACATTGTTTAAATTCATTGTTTACAGCCGAGAATTATATTATATAACATAGTTATATATCTAACTCAAGCATAAAACCCTTAAATACTCAAGCAAGCACTCCCTAAACAGGTAGTAGCACTTGACCTCAAGCCACGTAGGCTCATTAAGCAATGTTAAACTAACAGTTTTAGTTGACAACAGGCTCATCGATCCCAGACTGGAGAGCACATGGGGTCTATCAATACTTGTGGAAGCAAACAACACTACAATACTATTCGACGTCGACACACGCTGGAACATAGTCTACAACAACGCCCAGCTACTACAAGCTCCACTGAGCAAAGTAGACTATATTGTGATAAGCCATTGGCATGGAGACCACGCGGGAGGATTAGACGACGCACTAGAATACTATAGCAGTATTGGTAAAAGGATTGGAGTAATAGTTCCATCACGCAGAATATTCCATCTTATTAGAGGGGAATTCACTGTTGGAGCAATACCTGTGAAGATAAGTGAGGGGATAATTACCTCAGGTGTCCTGGGACGATTCATAAAAGAGCAATCACTAATATTAAATGTTGAGGGGAAGGGTCCAATAATACTTGTAGGATGCTCCCATCCAGGCCTAGATAAAATAGTAAGGAGAGCGTGCAGAATCCTAGGTGTGGAATCTGTTTACGGAGTGATAGGAGGATACCATGTAGGATTATATGGAGCTAGAAGGGTTGAGAGAGTTTTCAGGGAGTATAATGTTAGAATTGTTGGCCCAGCCCACTGCACAGGCGACGATGCAATAAGGTTCTTCAAGAAAAGGTTTGGAGAGGGCTTCGTGGAGGTTTACACCGGTAGGATAATAGAGTTTAGGAGATGAACTGGTTTTCATTTGAGGTAAGTTTATTAGTTTTCGTGCAATAGCACAATACGGTGGAAGAAATGTATTACCCAGCACCAAGACATGGAGAGTGCCAGCACTATAGCAACGGGAAGTGCACACTATACAATGTTCCAGTAGACCCCAATGCACCGGCATGCCCAAACTTCAAGCCCAAAACAATAAGGCAACCAGCAACCACACCGCCAAGCATACAACCACAATACTGGACTCCTCCAAGCCAGCCTCCAACAGCCATGCCACCAGGCATGCAACCATACTACCAGTCCCCAATGTGGGGTAGGAGGGTTAGGAGGAGGTGGAGGAGGGGTAGAAGAGGTTTCCAATGGTAAAGCTTAATGCTTCAAGAAGCTAGCTAGATACAATGCTCTGCTGAAGTGAAAGGTGTAAACGTGTGGATTTAAGGGTTAACGATAAGCGTGTAGGAGAGATTTCATCATCCTTCAAGAAACTTGGACTACAATTCTTCAAGCTCATCGAACATAGAGACCCCCAAATGCTCTCGCTGAGAAAACTATGCCGAAAATATGCTCCCGGAAAAATTGCCGCGCTAGCAGGAGTCAACGCTTTAATAAGCTACATGCTCAACTGTACTGGTGAAGATTATTGGAGAGAGTTCTCAGAACACGTTTCAAAACTCAACGTGAAGATTGAAAACATTAAGGACGTTGTTAAGATTGTGGAGGACTTCCTAGCTAACAGCTCATGTAACAAGCTTTACAGAGATGCTAAGAAGAGGAGGCTGAGGAAACTCCTCACCACACCAATAACCAACAGGATACTGGATGAAAACTATTTCATTGAAAACCCCGGGAACTATTGGAGAACAATTGCCAGAGCAATAGGCTCAAACCCCTCATCAAAGACCGTAGTGTTCTCCGTGAAAATGTACTACTACGGGTTAGAAGCTTGCAGAAGCATAGAGCTGACGCTGCCAATGAACATTCCAATACCGGTAGACAGGAGAATCACACAGATAACATTCTACTCTGGACTAGTGGAATCCAATGACATAAACAGGCTTTTCAGGAAGCCTAGAATAGTTCGGAAAACATGGAGCCTCGTAGGAGAACTCTCAAGAATACCCCCCATACACTTCGACGCAGCACTATGGCTCTCAGCCAAATACTATTCCCGAAACAAGAGCCTCGAGGACTCCGCTACCGAAATCTCCAGGGAACTCTCCCTAGACTATGATAAAGCTTTAATCCTACTCAGAGAACTCTTCTATAAGCTAATCGAGGGAAACGGAATTCCCTAGCCGCGCAAAGCGTCTCCAACACTGTTGACAAGGGGTTGTCTCCATTGGTTGCGGATAAACCGTACATGATAGTCTGGATATGTACAGCCAGGTGTAACCTGGACTGTGTACACTGCTATGTTAAAAACAGGTTCAAGGGGCCGGAGCTAGAAGGAGCAGAGGTATCTAGGTTTATTGAGGGAGTAGCCAGTCTAAAACCCAGATTCTTCTCGATAACAGGCGGAGAACCGTTTCTCAGAAAAGATATAGTAGACATTTTGAGAGCCTGCAGAGATTATGGGCTAACAACGAGCATTGTGACAAACGGTTTAATAATGACGGAGGAGCTTGCCTCGAAAATCTCATCACTTGAAACATTCCTATATGTGAGCCTCGACGGAGCCACAAGAAGATCATGCGAGGAGTTAAGAGGGAGAGGAGTTTGGGGCAGAATAATGAAAACGCTTGAAATAATCAGAAGAAACAACGTGGAGTTCGCAACAGTAATGACAATAACCTCCAAAAACTACAATGAGACGAGAAGCTTCATAGAACTATCCGAAGAACTAGGTGCAACACACGCAGCCATAATACCCCTAATACCAGCAGGCGCGGCACGCTTAAGAAAAGAATTAAACCCGTCACCAATACAAGTCTGGAAAGCATTCAAGAAAGCTGAGGAAACAGCAGATGAGAGAGGATACGATGTAAGCATCTGGTGCGCACCATTCGCCAAAGCATTCATCAAGTCAAAACACGTCTACGTAGGCTCATGCAGATACAACAACATGGACATCGACCCGTCGGGAAACGTGCTAATATGCGACGTACTAGACGTCACAATAACGAACATCAGGAAAGGAGTCCAAGAAGCCTGGAGAGAATACGTCGAAAACCCCCTAGTACTAGAACTCGAAGACCCATCCAAAATGAAAGGAGCATGCTCCAACTGCAAATACCTTGAAAAATGTAGCGGGGGATGTAGAGCAAGATCATACCTCACATACGGAACATACTACCTACCAGACCCCTTATGCCCAATCCACAAATCAAACAACCAACACTAACAACCCTGAATCCCAAGCAACCCAGATTCCCTAAGGAATTCTATATGAGAGATCTAAGCAGGAAAGCTACCGTAGCCAACAGCAAGCTGTACAAGATATTGCACAGCACCTGGACACTGTGGATCCTGTACACCTGATTGCGGAACAGCTACATGCAGATGTGTGAAAGGAGAGTGCGATGCTGAATGCGATTCCAACAACTGCGCTTCAGGTCTATGCCAAAGCGACTGCACGTGCTGTAATGGATGCAAGGATAGGAATGGAAACTGTGTCAGCGTAGGTAGTTGGGGTTACTGGGATACTGATAACACGTTGGATTACTGTCAAAGTGTCGGTTATTGGACTCGCGGTTTTTGCGTTTTCACAGAAGAACCATGTTTCGGCGGAATAGCCTATATCGAAGACCCAAATTGCGGACCACCATGGTCCGAATGTAAAGGAGACTGCCATACAAACTGTAAAAGGTATGCAGTAATAGTGTACGCTACTG
Source organism: Thermoproteota archaeon (assembly GCA_029258925.1). Classification (GTDB taxonomy): domain Archaea; phylum Thermoproteota; class Thermoprotei_A; order EX4484-217-1; family JAPDJV01; genus JAPDJV01. Next base: position 8,758 of record JAPDJV010000004.1, read on the forward strand.
AAAGCCAGTGCTGCGATGGAGTAAACAATGATCTAGACGGTAAAAGAGACTGTGAAAACCTGGACTGCTGCGGTGCAACTTGCGGTACAATAACTTGCTACAATAAAGATTCATGTTGCACCGGATACGATCCAAACACTCATACAAAAATGGTTTGCGACTGTCCAAGTGCAAGTTGTAGTTATACACCTCCGGCCAATGATTATACTTGTAAGCCTAAAGGTACTTGTAGCAGTAATGCAGACTGTGATCCTAATTATTGCTGTGATAGAGATGCTAGCGGACCTGGCGGCTCTGGTCAGTGTGTGGGTAAGGGGATTTATAGTGGTAATCCAAAGTATTTATGCGATCCTCCCGGATGGGAAATTGTCAGCAAAGGTATTAATGAGAAAAACGCGCAAAACGAAAATCATGTTCAAAATGTAAATTTATTTAACTTGATCCTCGATTTCTTCAATCTCTTTTCATAAGATAAACTTTTTCCATGCCGATCCATTCCCAAACTTCCAATATGCCTCTATCAATTGGGTTATGCTGATCATCTATTCCTCTCTCCTTAATTAAACCATCTCCGCAAGAATATAAACCAAGAGTGTTGCCTGGACCAATTAATATACGTGAGTCTGGAAATTGGTTACTCAAATTATTAACTACGTATTGAGGCAAGCTAACTGACCACTCCCCACTTCCTGCACCCAAAGGAGCTGGTTTAATAATCATATGGTTTGCTGGGAAACCATATGTTCTGAGCACACTAGGTATTATGTATCCTATACCATTCCATTCATCAACTTTAGGATTCCATCTTTCATATCCAACTATGAACTTAACTAAATCCCAGCATTGCCAATTTCGGGTTAAATATTGATCTAGACCATAGGATTGATTGCCTGTAAGAATTCTGAATCTGTTGTTGCATTCCAATGTGGTACTTGATTTAGGAAGTATTCTATAGTATTATTGTCAAATCCTAAATATTGTCCGACTGTATTTGAAAGCCCGTGAGCAAATCTATCAACCAGCCAAGAAAGGTAGTATATTTCTCTTACATCTCTATTTTTACCCCAAGCGTACACTATGCCGTTTGGATATAGGCTAGTTCCCGGGAATACCTGCTCCGGGTAATTCACAGAGTATATTTCTAATGGTTCCTGGGTAGCCGGCTCTTCCCGGATAGCAGGTGTTTCCCGGTGTGTTAAGAAGTAGGCTGTGTATCCGGCTATGAGAGAACATGTTACTAGGGTGATGAGGAGTATTGCCCACTTCCCCAACTTCTTTCCCATAAGTGAATGAGGTCATTATTCATAGAATAGTTTTCCACACTATTCCTCCTCCAAGAAATCAAGTATAATAGCAACAGGATTCTGATTCGAGAAGCACAGTCTCCTAGACATATTGTATACAATACGTTACGGCTATGATTATGATTTTTTCATAGAGATACTTGCCTTAAGGTTTCAGGAACTCGACGAGTAAGCTCACATTACAACTTCACTACTCATAATATTCTTAATCAGCGTGTTTGCTGACTTATTGCAAACACGTTCTGCTCAGTATTTAACGCTAATTATTTAATTGTCTCTGAAACATTTCGTTTATGGTGTGTTATGTGGATCTAGCTCTCGAGGTTCGCGTGGGTAGGAGGAGGACTATAGTTATTCCCAAGGTTGTTGCGGAAGCCCTTGGTATTGATGAGGGTTCTAGGCTGTTGTTGGAAGTTAGGGGCGATAGCATAGTTCTTAAGCCGGTGCGTGACGCTATATGACTTTCGCTACGTGGTGAGAAGATAGCTGAGATCACTCTTGAAGAATTGGAGAGTGAGAGCATTGTTCAACAGGAGAAATGCCTTGGAGAAGGAAGGGATTCTAGTTGACAAGGCTTTCCTTTTACGGGCACCGGTAGTTAAGGAGAAGCTGAGAATGTAATGGGATTGTTATATTAGTGTAGAGGGCTACATTAGATGAGAGACCTATGCAAACATTATCGTGGAAACAGTTGCTTGCTTATTATGAGCAATAAGACTTGTTAGGTTAGTGGATTATTGACGAACGGGCTTAATATGTTGAGGTTCCCGTAATCTTATAGAGGGTGGTCAAGTGTCCGTCGTGTTTATGGATGAGTATGGTAGGATTAGGATACCTAGGAAGTATTTGGAGAGTATTAGATCCCGTAGATTTATTGTTAGGAGATCCGGTAAAGCAATAATTCTCTTACCCGTCGAGGAGGAGGATTTGATGGAGTGCGTGGACAGTGTTGAGGTGGATGTTGATCCGGAAGCGTTTAGAGACTATAATGAATTGAAGAAGGTCTTGCTTGGTGGAAAACATATTTATTGATGCTTCAACACTCCTATACACTCTCCTTAAGCCTAGGGAGAGCATTCCAAGGCAAATGAATACGAGAAATGAGCGTGGCAGTCTACGATTTTAGACCTTTATATGGAATTTAATGGCTTCTTTAATAACTGGTTTTGGATATTGAGGAACCTGGTTTTCTACATAGATTATTGTTGATGTCATGTTAGGGTGTTCTCGAGGATTTCTCCTCAGCTATGGAGACGCGGTCTTTCTCCTGGAGCAACACACGAATCTATTATGAGGGAGACGTTGACAACTACTCTCTTAGCCAAGGCGCTCCCGTTCCACGCTAAGCTCCTTGACCAGATCCCTACCTTGAAGTCTTCTCCTTAGATACTCTCTTATCTCACGGGCAGCGATTATGGGTTTCTCCTCAATCCGTATTCGAACTCCCCCTAAGTTGAGCTTCTCCAGTGGACGTAGCACATTCCTCTCATAGATGGCATCAATAGTCTTGTCCATAAAATATAACCCCAGTATTCTCTAAGATTGCAGCTTGATAGGTTTAGTGCATTGTTGGACTGTTGAAATAGAATCTGGGAGATCAATTGCTTCGGGAACGTAGCGGTATATTACTAAGTATGCATGTTTCATTTTCTACTTTTTATAGTCTTAATTATCTTATCTAGTGGTGCCTTCCTCTTCCGCAGTAACTCCAAGACTTTATTCAAAGCGGTATCTTTGGGCCTCTTTCTCACTTTTCTAAACCCGGCTGCCCGCTTGAGTTCGGGGAGCCATCCTCTCCTAGCTGCTCTACACAGATTGCTGGCCTCGCACACGGTGTGAGCATTGAACATGTAGATGTCGCCGTGGTAGTTTAAGATCTCGACGACCTTGTGTAGATATGCTACATCGTATCTTCTAAACCCTAGTTTACCGGAGAGTGCGTCACGGTATAGGGTGAGCATTGCCGACTTCTCCCGCTCTAAGAGAATGCTTATAGCATTTAACACTTTTGGCAACGTGCTTGGTGGAGGCCTATAGCACCCTATGTACGCTCCACTGCTGTACAGGTGCATGAGGTTCTCTGCTAAGTGGCTAGGGCTTAACATTTCCCCGCCTCCCTCTAAACCTATGGCTCCGACTCCTAGTAGCGTGGTTAATCCGAGCTTTTCCAATGCCTCACTCAGCGCGGCCAGTGATAACATGTCTGTGATATAGCTTCCTAGCAAGGGTTCGTCGCCGAACATTAGGGAATCACCGCCCAGATCAACCCCTATGTATAGGGAGACTCCCAGATCCTCCAACAACTCGAGAAACCCGCTAATTACAGTTCTCCCAAGCTCACGAGTGCAAACCAAGTATGTTTCAAACCCTAGCGAAGCTATGTGAGGCTCGAAAAATCTTCCACCACTCCACGATTCACCAGTAACCCTCAACACTGCACTGCTGATCTTCTCAGCGTTAAGTACTGCACTAACCCTACAGTTACCGAAGGCAATGAACACTGTCTCAACGCCTCTAAGCTTAAGTGGAATAGCTAAAGCTAGTGCTCCCCCAGAGTCTCCCCCTCCACCAAGACCTCCCACAGCAACTCTACGGCAAGCCATAATTAAATCCCGAACCCCAGCTACCTCATAAATAGAACAAATATTTTAAATCGTGTGGGTCAGGTTGAAGGAAAACGACGGTCAACTTGTAATATTAGGAGTGGACTTCTAGATCGCTAGCTTACGGCGAGTCCTCTTATCACCTTGCAGCCTTCTTCACGCCTCCCCTAATTTTCTCGTTTATGGCTTCCACCATTTCCTCCACAGCTTTCAACGCTTTCTCTACATGTTCTCTCGTACACCAGCCTTCGTAGAAGCATGTATGCATTCCCGAGGCTTGATTCCAGGCTTCCAGTATCCAGTCGCCTAGTTCTCCAGCAACTACCCTGCTGTATTCCCATAGCTCTCCATGACTCGGCAACATCTTACCCTCCCTCCAGTAAGCGTATGCTTTCACTGCTAGCGCCGCTGATCCCCATATTTTCTCGCTAGCCTGCCTCACGCTGGCCTCCTCAAGATCTCCCTTAGCCTCCTCTAAGATCTCCTTGGAGGCCTCAATGTGCTCCCTAGCTCTATCCAGCGGATCCAAGTTCTGGGATAGAAGCTCGATGACGTATTCCTCTAAGCTAACCCCCAGTTTTTCAGCCTCCCTCCTAATCCTCTCGGCGACAACTCGAGGAATAACGATAGTATCAGCCAAATTGAACCCCAAATAACAATAATAATTATCTAAATATATGTTCTTCCGATAACGGCTTACTTGTGCATCCATTGGCTGAGAGCTTTTCTATAGATCAGTTCCAGCCTCATACTCCTAACTGCAAGGACTTCGCTGGGAGCGTAGTGTTTATGTGTGGAACCGGGGCTCATGGAGTGGTTGTGGGCGAAGCATTACTGTGGGGCGTAGCGAATGATTGTTTGCTAGTCGGCTTAGTGTTATCGCTAATCCTATGAATACCGTACGGTATCGTGGAGATTGCGTGAAGTGGGTGTAGTAATAGTTGAATAGTTATTTGCTCCTAAAAGTCTCCAAGTCTCTGCTAAATATATGCTTTATTTAGTGGTTGGGGACTATTTTGACCCCTTTAATGCATATGAAACCCTTTCCAAGTATGTTGCTCGAAGGCTCTTCTTCGAATGGTTCTTCATCCGGCTTGAATCCTAAGACTCCCTTCAACTCCTTGACTTCGAAACCCGCCTTCCTCATCATGAATGTGATCTCCTTGATTGTGTAGAATGTTGCGTACTTGTAGAATGGGTGTCCCCTCCTCTTCTCTTCCTCGTATAACTTACCCCACGAACTATCCTTGGGTACAATGCATGCTATTACTTCTCCCCCCATCCTCAATACTCTATGGGCTTCGACGAGGCCTTTGAGGGGGTCTTTCATGAAGCACACTGTTACAACTATTAGCACTGTGTTGAAGCATGATTCTCTGAATGGGAGAAACTCTCCCACACCCTGAACAACATCTACACCTCTCTCCCTAGCCTTCCTCAACATTCCTATTGATGGGTCGACTCCGAAACCACAACTCACGTTGCTTGCGAAGAAACCTGTCCCCACGCCGACTTCAAGACAGGGCTTCTTGCTCACCATCGATTTAACTAGCTTCAACTCGTTCAGAGTCTTAATAGGATTCTTCTCGTACCATAAGTCGTATTCTCTCCAAAGCTCGTTGAATACTTTAAGCTTCCCCAAACAGAACACCTACTACTATCAATATTATTTAGGATAATTTATATTATAAATTTTAATAGTGTTAACGAGCATTATGTGTAAAAATAATGTTCGATTACTGATTATTATTTTATTTACTTTATTTAGCGTATCTGGCCCACTCGTATAATGCTCCAAGTGCTCTAACTGCTTTCTCAGGTGTGAACGGGTATGCTGGTATCCCTGCTTTCTCCTCAATGTATTCCGCTGCCTTCAACACCTCGAGGTCTCCGCTTAAAGATACTACGATTGGCTTCTCAACACCTTTACTCCTTGCTTCCTCGACTGCCTCCACAACTGACTTGGCGAACTCCATTGGTGGAGTTATTATTGTGTGCCAGTATCCCAGTATTATTGCGTGGACTTCTGGGTGCAGTATTGCTGTTTTAACTGCTCTTGCCTGCATGTCCGGTGTTGAAGAGCCTGTTATGTCCATGGGGTTCTTGAAGGATCCGAATGGTGGTATGAACTTCCTGTACTCCGAGACAAGGTCTTCCGGGGGTTCCATGAGTCTTAGATTGTTGTCGTAGCACGCGTCAGATAATAGTACTCCGAGCCCTCCCGCGCTAGTGACTATTAGAACGTTTTCTCCTTTTGGTTTAGGTAGCATTGCTAGTGCTCTGCCAAGCTCAAATAGTTCTTCAAGACTGTATGCTCTTATTACTCCTGCTTTCTTGAATGCGACGTTTACTACTTGGTCTATTGTTGTTAGTGCTGCTGTGTGGGATGCAGCAGCCTTTGCTCCTAGCTCTGTTCTCCCCGCTTTCAAAACTATTATCGGCTTCTTCTTGGATACTTTGCTCGCGATCCTAATGAACTTCCTCCCGTCTCTAATGGACTCCACGTGTAGGGCTATTGCCTTAGTGTACTTGTCTTCGCCTAGGTATTCTAGGAGGTCTGCGTGGTCTAGGTCAGCCATGTTGCCTAAGCCAACGTTCAGGGATAAACCTATCCTCTTTATCCTAGCGTAGCCTAGAGCAGCCATTCCCACTCCCCCGCTCTGACATATTACTGCGAGAGAACCCTTGTAGTCGTATGGTATTGTGAACGATGAGCTTAGTGATGCTGGTGGACAGTAGACTCCGTAAGTATTTGGACCTATAATTCTAATACCGTAGCTTCTCGCCGTTTCAACAAGCTTTCTCTGTAGTTCATGGTTTCCTATCTCGGCGAAACCCGAAGATATTACTACCGCGACTGGAACATTCTTCTCTGCTAGATCCGGTATTATGTCTGGTATAGTGTCTGCTCTTATGGCTATGAAGGCGTGGTCTACTTCTCCAGGTATATCCTTAATTCTGTTATATACTTTCAATCCCAGAATCTCCTTGGCTTTAGGGTTGACCGGGTATATTTTCCCCTTGAACCCCCCATCTATTAGGTTTCTTAGGACAGCGTTCCCTACTTTACCTGGCTTAGTGGATGCGCCTATTACAGCCACGCTTCTAGGCCTGAAGAATCTCATGAGTTTTTTCACAACATTCTCCGAAGCCATGATCTCACACTCTAGAGCTTCATGAGAGTATTATTCTCGCGTCTACGACTTTCAAACCCTTCCCCTCCTCGTAGAGGAATATGGGGTTCAAGTCCATTTCTGAAATGTGTTCCTCTAGTTCGGAAACCATGTTTGAAACCTTGAGCAAAGTGTCTACTAACGCTTTTATGTCGGCCGGCGGCGCTCCGCGGTACCCTTTTAGTAGGGGTGCACTTTTTATTTCATCTATCATCTCATATGCTTCCTCAACTGTTATAGGTATGAGCTTGAAGGATACATCGTTTAACACTTCAACAAATATTCCACCCAAACCAAACATCAATACTGGTCCAAATGAGACATCTCTTATAGCACCTATTATGATCTCCCTCCCCATGGGAGCCATTTCCTGGACAACTACACCCTCAATTCTAGCATCGGGTTTATGCTTCAAAACGTTTTCAATGATCTTTTTATAAGCCTTCTCTACCTCCTCCTCGCACCCAATATTCAACATCACTCCGCCAACATCACTCTTATGCAGTATGTCTGGTGAAAGAATTTTCATTGCAACTGGGAAACCTATTTCCCTAGCTAAGCTAACAGCTTTGTCAACACTTTTAGCGACACCTAGCTTCGTCACAGGTATTCCGTAAATAGATAGAACCTTCTTGGACTCCACTTCTGTGAGAGCTTTTCTCCCCTCCGACCTCACTTTATTAAAAATTTCGAGAACACTCATTTATTAACACCAGATGACCATATAATATAACCTTTATATTTAATTTACCATAAAACACGAATTTAATTATTTGGGTTTCAGCACTAATTTTCATGTTTTCTCCGTTTTCAAGAAACTCGGTTTTTAGAGAATGTTGTTCTCCGAAGCTGTCCTGGCAAGTCTCCGGGTTACAGCTTGTTTCCATGAAGTCTCGGGTGTTTAAGGTTTTTCGTGGAAAACCTTATTGGCTTCCAGTGTAAAGTGGTGTAGACTAGCAGTTATTTAATTGCTGTTGGGTGGGGGTTGTTGGAGAGGGTTAAGTGCTCTATTGCAGTTGTTTACTCGGTGAACGATCTGGCTGGCTCAGGTGCAGCTAAATATTTGAAAGAATTCTTGGGTAAGGGCTTCATCCGTGAAGTTGGGGGTGGACAGTTTTACGTTAGGGGGGACGTGGTGCTGACTGGCTTCGAGGAGAACGTGCTGTTCTTCGACTTCCTAGACGAATTATTCGATGTTGGCGAGGCATATATTGTTTTATCTAAGCATAGGAGTGTTGCTGGTGTTAAGAGCTTAACAGTTCATCACCCGGGCAATCCTGGACCTGAAGCACTCTACGGGGGTAGGCCTAGAGAACTGGCATACGCTTACCCCAGGCTTCAGAAAACTCTCCTCAAGAACCTCCATGAAGTAGCTGTGGAGAAGGGTTTGGTAGGCGAGTACGATGTTGTCTTAGAGGTGACTCATCACGGTCCAACAAGCTTGTCGAAGCCGGTATTATTCATTGAGATAGGTAGTAGCGAGGAGGAGTGGCGCGACGAGAGAGCTAGAGAGACTCTTGCGCTAGCAGTTGCGAGAACTCTAGAAGAATACAAGTCAGCTAAGTGTAGGCCGGTCATAGGTTTCGGGGGACAACACTACGCGCGCAAACATACCAGGCACATGCTTGAATCAAACGATGCATACGGCCACATTCTAGCAAAATATATCTTAGACCTTGTTGATGACAGCGTTTACAGGCAGGCTGTTGAGAAAAGCGTTGAGAAACCTGTCGCGATAATTGTTGAGAAGAAGAGTGTTAAGGGGCGGCACAAGGCCGCTGCGAAGAGGCTTTCCGAAATGTATGGTCTTGAAGTAGAGTACATTTAACATTCTAGATAGTAGCTCTGGGTTTGTGGCGCTTCATGGTGTCAAATCATGAGGCATTGCCAACGATAATGTCGATTTGCCGTTGAGAAGGCTATTGCCTCGGAAAGATTAATGTGGAGAAGGGGAATGTAGGGAGAGAATTGTTGAGGCTGAATCGGTGGTGAGGATCTTAGTTTTTCCACGCTATACTTTGTCACCTCCTAATCCTGTTTGAAGTAATTTGTCTAGCTGTTGTTTTGATGCTAAGATTTTTATTGCTGTATACTCTATTCCCAAATCTATTAAATGCCATTCTAGGAGTGGCCATCGATCGCAAGGTACTAGAGCAAGTCTTGGTGCCAGCTTTACAGCGCCCATTTTCTCCAAGAGCCCCCGCGCCCTCCACTTATGCCCATTTTTGACCACGGTTACGCCTGTTAGTTTCCTCAACTTCGATTTCGGACCACTATACTTGAGGAGAATTATGTACGTGTAGTTTGGGGGCAGAGTTTTTAATGGCTCACACCTATAGCTATGGTAGAGTACTAGCCCCTCTTCGAGAGCCTTACGGTACACCCCTGACCTCTTGGCCTCCTCAACTGTGACGGAGTAGGGTTGTATTATGGGTAAATTGTGTTCGTAAGCTTTATCCGAAAACATATTCATGCATTTTTCAACGGATTCCTCATCGTCGAACACAAGTAGCAAATCTATATCACTCTTACTTCTAGCCTCTCCACGTGCATAACTGCCATAGAGTACTATTTGAAGTATACTGGGGCACTCTTCCAACAACTCCTCTATTAATAGCTGTAGTCTCTCAATCACTAGGTTGAGGGGTAGAGCCAATGATTCTCTCAACCTCCTGAACGAACTTTTCAGCTAACTCTAGAGAGCGTTTAGCTAGCCCACCGTTCTCAAGAGAGTATGTTGAGCGACCAGAATACCTTGCCAAATCATTAAACATTCTCACCAGTCTCCTATCAACTAGTCCACGTCTAACAGCCATGGTTAGCCAGTAAGCTCGTGAACTATGACTGTCTAATTCTTCAGCTTTACCGGGATCAAACCTATAAGCTAATGCTATAACCGCATGTTCTACAGCGTGGAAACATAGTAGGGGAACACTATAATATGAACCACGCTTATAGAGTACTTGAGCATCTTCTAAGAACATTTTTGCAACGGCCAAATGCCTCTCCAATTCATTATGCACCTAAGAACATAATAGAATAAAGAAGTTATTTAAACCTTATGCCCCAAAAACATAAGCTATACGAACCTCGTCTAATGCAAAATAAAATGTAATACTATATTGCCATACACAGACACGTCAATCGTCACAACAGGGAAGCAAAGCAATTGCACTCTAAAATCCTATTAGCTAACAGCCTTGCAGACAGATTTTAATAAAGAATCAGTGTTCTGCCAAAGAAAAATGATTGAAGTTAGGAGTTAGTGTAAGTGGGCTCAGCGATCTAGTTAGGTAAGTCTTGAAGAGGATTCGAGTAGTGCAGATCCTCGTAAACTCTTCCAACACTACACAGGTTACTCTCCTCAAGGTCCTGTTAGATCATGGTTTAAGCCTCTTAGAGAGTTCTGCCTCCTCGTATAGTGTTAGAGCTGATAGCACAAGTATTACTAGCCCTAGAAATAGCATTGCCAGTAGGCTTCTGCTCCACGCAGCGGAAAGCGTGTCAATCCAGTCCATCAGCAACTCCTTGTCCGGCGGGTGCTTGGATAAAGCTATGCCAACAATGTCTCTAGTAAGCGAGATCATTGTGGCTTCCTTCAGAAACAAGTAAACAGAAAGGACTAAGGCAAAGACTCCTATAACAACCCCAACGATCCCAACAAGTCTTAAACATGTTAGCCTAACCAAAGTACAGCTTCGCCTCAACTATCATTATGGTTCAGCCCTATAATTTTAATTCCAGAATGAGATTCTCTGGAACCATGTGGACGACTCCCCACATTTTCTAGTTAAGGCATTCTCACCAGTGAGGGCCCCACTATGTTTGTTGAGACATCAAGGGATTGCATGCTGCGGGGTTTGATTAGAGAGTGTAGGAGGGAAATAAAGGGTCATGTAGGTAGGCTTGGTAATTCTGTTGGAACACATCTTGAAGAAGAATTTAGGCAATGAGGGTCTTTGCGTACTCTCCAGTAAGTGATGGTAATTTTGTTTCCCTGGCTGTACGCCTTCAGAAGCGAGTACTCGCTATCCCCGTGTAGCCCTATCATGTAATATTGTGTTTCGAGGAAAAAGATAAATTAACCAGATATGTATGATAGAGAACAGACGCCTAATTTTGCATCAATAGTTTACTGGGAGGATGATATAGCAACATGAGTTTGAGGAGAATTCTCGAAAAAGTGTCTGCTGGCGAGCTCAGCGTAGATGAGGCGGAGAAGGCTTTGAAAATATTTGCTTTAGAGGAGATCGGGGACTCTGTCAAATATGATTTGGGGAGGGAGTATAGGAGGGGTGTTCCGGAGATAGTTTTCGGCGAGTACAAGGATGTTGAAGCCCTCAAGTCCATAATATTCAGAGTTGTTGAGAGAAGTGGGAGAGTTATTATTTCGAAGATTAGGGATGATCAACTTAAGCTCGTGAAGAGTCTTGATGGGAGATTCGATGTTAAAATCAATGAGAGGGGTAGGATAGTGGTTGTCAGGAAGAAGGGCTTTAAACCCCCTAATACTGGTGGGAAAGTGGGGATTATAACAGCTGGAACAGCGGACATACACTTAGCTGAGGAGGCTAAGACCATTGTTGAGGAAATGGGTTGTAAAGCTGTTACAATATATGATGCTGGGATAGCGGGATTCCATAGAACGGTCAACGCTGTTAAGAAGATTGTTGAGGAAGATGTTGACGTATGTATTGTGATAGCTGGCATGGAGGGAGCTCTACCCTCAGTAATAACATCATTCCTAGACATACCGGTAATAGGTGTTCCATCATCTAAGGGCTACGGTTTCGGCGGGAGAGGAGTCTCGGCACTAATGTCAATACTTCAATCCTGCACTCTAGGACTGCTGGCCGTCAACATTGATAACAGTGTGGGTGCAGCAGTAGCAGCTGCTCTAATAGCAAATAGGGTTGCTAAATATAGGTGTAGGAAGTGATGTTTGGAGAGGTGGTTTAATGGGTAGGTTATTAATTTTTGATCCGAGAATAGCTGGTGTATCGGGAGACATGATACTTGGAGCACTCCTGGATATAGGTGGAAGCGAGAGGGTTCTAGCAAAATTGGCTGAAGCTATTGAGAGAGAAGTAGATCATGTGGACGAGTTAAAGATTGAAGTGAGAGACGTTTGGAAGTGTGGGATAAAAGCTAAGAAACTCGAAGTAAACTTGAAGCAACACTTAGACCACCACCATCACGAGAGCGCTGTTGATCTAAGAGAAGACATGCTACGGGTAGCAGAGAGCATCAAGATAGGAGAGGAAACGTTGAACAAGGCTCTAAAAGCACTGGACCTGCTCATAGATGCCGAGTGCAGTGTTCACGGTGTTGAGAGGGAGAAAGCCCATTTCCACGAGCTAGCGTCAGCCGACACAATATTCGACATATTGGGGACGATGATGCTCCTAGAAGACTTGGGCTTCGCTGAAACCGGCTCAAAAATAGTTTCGCTCCCAGTTGCTGTGGGAGTGGGAGAAATACGTATGGAGCACGGAGTAATACCTGCTCCAGCCCCGGCAACGCTGGAGATAATAAGCTTGAAGAACATTCCATTCCTGCTTAAAAACGTTAACGCGGAGCTTGCAACACCGACGGGAGTAGCGCTTCTAGCATCAATAGTAGACGTGTTCGCGGACAATTTGCCTGTAGTAAGCGTTGAGAAAGTAGGTTATGGTGCTGGATGCAAAGATATTAAGAGAATACCAAACGTTCTAAGAGTTTTCACAGCCAGAACTCTTGGAACCAGCATGATTGAGCCTATAGTAGTGCTTGAAACAAACGTGGACGACACTCCTGGCGAAGTAATAGGACATGCTGTGGACAAGCTTTTAATGGAGGGAGCGCTGGACGTCCAAGTACTGTTCTCCCTTGGGAAAAAGAACAGGCCATTCCATATAATACAAGTATTAGCTAAGCCGGGTATGGAGGAGAAGCTTGCCAAAATATTGATGAGGGAAACAGGGACTCTCGGGGTTAGAGTACATGAAATATACAGGTACGTTGCTGATAGAGTAGAAAAACCCATAGACATCGAGATTAGAGGGAAGAAGTACGAGCTTAGAATTAAGGAGTCTAAGCTTGAAACAGGCGAAATCGTCAACGTGAAACCCGAATACGACGATCTGAAAAAGATATCTGAGGAAACAGGCGTTCCATTATCTAGGCTGAGAGCTAGCGTATTGAGGAAGGTCCTCGGAGGAGAATTTGGGAACTAGATTTGAAAAAGGTTTGAATTTTAAAAGTTTAAGCATATTTCTTCTTTTAGGTGTTACTAGTCTATTTTGAAGGTGTTAACACAAATTTAATTTATTTTTAAACTATAGTTAAAAAATAGAAATTGTGCAGAGGTTATAAAATTGGAGTTTGAACGTGAAAAAGTTATTCTAGCCGCCACCATGGCGGCAACATTTAAGCCCGATTTAATGACCAACGATAAAATAGAAGCTGCAACAAGGGGACATGGAACTCTAGTTATACCCGTCCTATGCGCTGCCAACTCTATAGCAGAAGACATTTTGAGAGGCATAGACGTAAAACTTGTTGACGCGTCAGCACCGGAAATACCGCTCGACATAATTGTTGAGAGAGCTATTAAAGCAGCTAAAAACGCGGGGGCATCGCCTGAAAACGCGGCTCTAATAGTTGCAGCACTAGCATACTTCTCAGGTGCAGCGGCTAGAGCAGGAGTTCCAATGGCTAACAGGAAGCTTGGAGCACTTGCAAGAATACATGCTGGAGCATGCAGGACGAGCGCGATTGCCCTAGTAACAAACAAGTTTACTCATAGAATACCAGCATTCCCAGCTTACAAAGCAGTATACGAGCTTCTACTCGAGAAGAAGCTTACGAGAGTTGACGGTGCAAAGCTTCCACCATTCATAGCTGGCGGAGCAATATATGGTCACAGCGCTCTAGGAGAAGACATTAACGTCCCGGAGCTAGCGAAGAACGCTGCGAAAGTGGCAACAGAGGCAATGATGAAGGCTATGGAGGGTGCTGGGATAACAGCATACCCCCTCTGGCCAGCTCTAATAGGTGCAGCAGTAACTATGGAAATAGTTCACCCAGACTCCTTCCTAGGAGAAGAGTATGGTCCATTCGGGACCGTTGACTCAGCTTATGCTGCAGGCTTAGGCGCAGTTGAAGCAGCTAAGCTACCTGCTAAAATACATGTTAGAGGTACTGGAGAAGAATTCGACACCGCGAAGGTTATAGGGGACTTCGGGCTGATATTGAAGGATATTGGAGGGCCATCCGTAATCGGCTCAATGGCATTGAACGAAATATTCGCTGGATTCCAGGAGTCAGCTATAATTGGAGCAGGCTTCTCAGGCGGACCGGTCAACCCGCCGCTGGGACACCTATGCGGAGATGTTGTTCCAGCAATAAGGCTACTATTGAAGCATGGAGGAGACGTGTATAAGGCAGCCGAGGACGTCAAGAAGTACAAGTTAGAATCTTTCATAGATCCCGAGATGGCTCTGTGTGCTCTAAACACTATTGCTAGGAAAGCGGAGGAGGTCATGAGAGGCCCAGTAACTAGAACACTGATATTGGCAAGCGAGGACACTAGGGATAGGGCAATCTATAGGAGAGCTGTGAAGGCATACGAGATGATTAAGGCTGGGAAGAGCGTTGAGGAAGTTGCTAGAGTTCTAGACGAGGAGAGGAAGGAGTATGTTGAGAAGAGGGGTTCAATGATACTATCCGCTTTCACAGGGAAGAAGATAGAGTTGAAGTTCACCGAGCTGAGACCACAAGCCAGGAGGAAGGATCCGTTCACGAAGAAGTACTGGGGATTCGACTCCTACATAAGCTACGATGTAGTGATAGAGGATAAGAAGTATCACATCGAAAACCTTTCAGCTAAAGCAGTACCGGAATACGTGTTGGAAGGTAAGGGTGCAGAAGACCCGCTCTACGGTCTAGCACTGTTCGCTGGAGCAGTTATTGCCCAGGAACTCCAGTACATTGGGCACACAATAATAAACGTCACTGTTCCAGCAGCAGTAGCAGCAATATTAGGCTTAGATCCAAAGGAGGCTGCTAAGGCAGCTGAGAGGGGAGCATACTTAACTAGGGCAATACCAGGAGCAAAGGAGAACGCTAAGGAAGTTGCGAGAATAGCCAAGAAAATATACGAGGCTCTCCTACAGGAGAAGCACGAAATCCTCCCACCCTAACCTTTTTTAAATATTTACCTCAAGCATGCCGCTTAGAGCAGCTGACTCAACAATCCTCTTCATAAGTCTAATAGGCTTTATCACGCCTCTCTCACTTAAAATTCTACTGAGCCTAACCAGGTCGTCGAACTCCGCTTTAACGAACACTACTTCACCCTTATGGTAAACTCTTTTAACACGCACAGCCTCCTCCACCCCAGCCCTGCTACACTTAACAGTAACGTTGACAAAATCAAATGGTATACTATGATGAGCACACTCGATAACCCTGTAACCAGTGATCCCAAGCTCTCTCACCAACACTTCAACAACACCATCAACGTGCTCTTCGTCGACATCTATGAGAACAACATAACTTGGCCTATTCTTCTTCGAAATAGAGGGGATAACGTTTATACTGTTCACCTTAAGGGAACTCGATAATTGAATTAAGTGTCCTATCGACTCACCCGTAGTGCTGTCAACACTTATTACCAGAAACATCAATATCTTCCTCAATTAAAAGTCAACTGGACAGTATTTAAGGTTAATCAGCACCCTCAAGTTCAAAAAGCATGCAACTGAGGGAGCCTGAGAGAATCTATGGATACAATGAGTTGATGTTTAAATTTATGTTAAGTATAAGGACGTGCTTAACTCCTACACACCTAAAGCACGTGTTAATAATGAACTGTCATAGACACGTATGTTAAAAGCATGTTATGAAGTAACGTATTGGTGTGTCTTCGCCTCATCGCAACGCTCCAATAATTTTTGTTCACACACAATCCTTGTATGATCTTTTAAATATTGAAGTGTTTCAATAAATTTTTCTACATATTAGCATCTTGAAATAAATTTATTTTTATTGCATAAATAGAGCATTTTTGGAAAAATTTTTAAATTTGAATTCTGTTGTATACTTAGAGGAGAAAAACTGTGTTATTTTTAGCATACTGGGAACTGAACTCGGATAAGGACATAAGGGAAGTGGCCAAACTGGCAGGAGAGCTCACCAAGAGTGGGAAGTGGCCGGCTAAAGGCGTGAAGATACATGTATACACTATTACTCCAAGTATTCCACAGTGGGGTGTAACAATAGTTGAGGGTGAAAGCGAGGAGCAACTGTTCAATAATCTACTAGCGTGGATAACTGCCAAGCCCGGAATCTTCAAGACATATGAAATTGCCCCGGCACTACCCGTGGAGAAAGCCATTCCCCTAGCATTTAAATATTAAGGCTATCCATGCCTTAACTCTTTTTATAATAATAAAAAATAATATTCTTCTCTCTAAACGTCGACAGTCTCCCCGAGTTACATGATTATTTCAAGTCTAACCACATGTTCTCCAGCGTTTAAGATTTTTCCGCCACTATTTGTGTTAGAGACCTCTTCCTCACTTCTTCTAGCAATATTTTAGTGAATTCCTCTAACGGCATATCCTTGACCTGTATGTTGCCTCTGCCTCTAATAGTTACAGTATTGTTCTCAGCTTCTCTTCTCCCAACCAGTACTATGTAGGGTATTGCCTCATCGTATGCTCTCTTAATCCTCTTACTCAGCGTTTCCTCCCCGAAGTCTGTGTCGACTCTAATTCCATTACTTCTGAGGTATCCTGCAACTTTTTCAGCGTAGGGGATTATGTCTCTGCTGACAGGTATGACTCTTGCTTGGATCGGAGATATCCATGTTGGAAGTCTTCCGCTGAAGTTCTCCAGAATTATTGCCATGAATCTCTCTATGCTTCCCAGGAGTGCCCTGTGGATCATTACAGGCCTCTTCTTCGACCCGTCTCTATCAACATATGTTAAATCGAATCTTTGAGGCAGGGCGAAGTCCACTTGTATCGTGCTGCACTGCCACCATCTTCCGAGGCTGTCCCTGAAGTATATGTCTATTTTGGGACCGTAGAAAGCCCCCTCTCCCTCCTTGACTTCGTAGGGTAGTCCGAGCTCCTCCAAGCTTTCCATGAGGACTTTGGTCGCCTTCTCCCACATCTCCTCGGTGCCGATGTATTCCTCAGGCCTTGTTGAAACATAGATTTTAATGTCTTCGCCGCTGAAACCGAATATCTTGAGCACTCCCATGACTTCCACGATTATGTTCTTCACTTCCTCGCCAACCTGGTCTTCTCTGAGAAACGCGTGTCCATCGTCCTGGGTGAATCCTCTAAGTCTTAGTAGACCGTAGAGTTCGCCTCTCTTCTCCCACCTATAGACTGTTCCGAACTCGCTTAGCTTCACTGGTAGGTCACGGTAGCTTCTAGGCTTAGACTTGTAGATTAATATGTGGCCGGGACAGTTCATAGGCTTAATACCATATTCTTCCCCGCCTATTTCCGCTAGAACCATTTTATCCTTGTATAGATCGTAGTGGCCACTAATTTTCCACAGAAAAGCCCTGTAAACATGTGGCGTGTAGACTTCCCTGTATCCGAGCCTCTCATTAACCTCCCTAATAAGACCTATCAGTTCTTCTCTTATTATCTGGCCGCGTGGATGGTATATGACAAGTCCTTGACCAGCCTCCTCGTAGAAGCCGAAGAGGTCGAGTCTGCGACCCAGAACCCTATGGTCTCTCATACTGGCTTCTCTCAACCACTCCAAGTACTTTTCTAGTTCACTAGCAGACTTGAATGCTACACCAGATAGTCTGAGGAGTTTTAAGCCGGGTTGTGGAGTGTGTGCGGAGATGTTGAGTATTTTAATTGCTCCAACCTTCTCAGGGGAGATCTCCACGTCTGGCTCAATATATGCATGGAATTCTCCAACTCTGTAGACACGGGTTCTCCCGAGAAATTCTACTAAGGGCTCTACTTCACTGCGGGCTTCAACTATTTCAATATCTCTCTCCTCGGCCTCAATGACCTTCAACTCTATTGCTTTAGAATCCTCCTCGCTGAGCCAGCTGTCTCCAACCGGTAAGAAATCGCAGTTGAAGCCTCTATCAGATATGCTTGAACCTAACGGCTTGAATTTTCCTTTGAAAAGCTCCGCGACAGCGTATTGTAGAAGTATTGATGCTCTAGCTAGGATTTGATAGTCTAGAAGGATTTCGATGTTTGGTGCATTGGATCACCACTCTGAACATTATGGGAAGCTAGTATTAAAACCCTATGCTACAGACCCCGCAATTTAAAACACTTGGTATTGGAGAAGTTCTTGAAAACCCTTTAATCCCCTCAAAACTTGTATATGCAATGTCTGGGCGCTCTGTTTAAGCTATTATTTCTTCGCTTCTTTAACCAAGTACTCCACTATTTTGCCTGCAATGTTCACTCTGGATACTGACTGAATGCCTTTCCAACCAGGCTGACTGTTCACTTCGAGAACACGATACTCTCCTCCATGTTCAACTATGTCTACACCAGCTATTCTGCAACCTATTATTTCAGCAGACCTCACCGCGAGCTCTCTGAGTTCCCCGGATGGTTTGAAGGGTTCCGGTATTGCCCCCCTAGCAATATTAGTCTTCCACTCCCCGCGCTTAACTTGTCTCCTAATCATTGATGCCACTACTTCCCCGTCTATCACAAATAATCTCAGATCTCTGCCCCCATGCTCTATGAATGGCTGCATATATGCTACTTTATGTATGAACTGTAGTTCTCCAAGTATTCTCCAAGCCTCATCGGGCTTCTCAATGAGCATTGAACCCAGGCCCCTGGATCCGAACAGCGGTTTCAAGACCAGTTTGTTTTTCAGCTTGTCCACGTAGTTCATGGCAGCTCTGGGATTCTCTGTCACGAAGGTTTCGGGTACAGGTATGCCGTTCCTGGCTAGAACATGTAGTGTTCTAAACTTGTTTAATGCTATTTCAATAGAGCTCGGGGGATTGATTATTGGGATCCCATAATCTTCTAGGCCGTGTAGGAAGTCTAGTCTGAACATTGCTTCGTCGAGACTGCACTTCCCCAATGGTCTAACAAATCCAATGCCTAGCTCCTCAACTAAGTTAATTGTCTTATAGATGAATACCGTTTTCCCGCCGACTATGTGGGCACTAAGCCTCTTATAGCTTATTGGAACACATTTATGCCCCTTGTTCTCAGCCGCCCTACGTATACTATTAGTGGCCCATCCATTAATGTTCCTAGTGAAGACGCCTATTACTACCATTACCCCACCTACTCTAAATAAAAAATATTTTAATTTTCTTTTAATCCTATGCTTTCAAGGAATATTTTCGGATTCAGCTCTCCCGCCTGAATTGTTGCACCTGTTTCAACGTGTACGACTGCTATTTTAGCTGGAGCAAACAGCCCCGGATCGATTTTATAGAAGTCTCCGCCAGCTTCCTCGAATATTTTAGAGAATGGCTTACCGTAGGAGGGAGAATTCAGTGAAGGTGTTTTCTCAACTATTTTCTTAAGCTTATAGAAATTCTCGTATGATATGTAGTAGTATGCTTCACCCATGTAGAGCTGTGCATCATTTGTTCTACCCATGGCCTCGACGAATCTGGGGTGTCCCGGGGCAACTGGTGCTCTCCCTATGCCGGATACGAAGGAGTTTAATGGGAGGCCTAGAGTGTGCATTTTATGTATGCCTGTCTCAACTATTCTAGCACTTATTTGAACGCTTCCAGAAATACTCCGAGTCGGAGTTACTATCATGTATAGTCCTTCAGGGGAGACGCCCGTGCTATTGCAAAGGTATTCAACCACTTCCTCACTGGGTAATTCAAGAGATTCTAAAACTATCACTGTCTCGCTGCTCTCATCAGCATAGTTTAGTTCGTCGAACAAATGCTTCGGTTTCTGGGAGAGTGCTCTAGCTGGACCGCTTCCCATAGCAAAATATTTCCCAACTCTTATAGACCAGCCAGCGTACTGGCTTGCCATGCAGGCTATTGGAGGATTGTCTGTTGAAACAGTTACGTATGGTATGATCTTACCCTCTAAATCGCCCAGTGTAACAGATACTTTGCCAAGTCCTCCCATGCAGACTTCGGCTACAAGTCTTCCCGCCTCTAATCCGCCTCTAGCTCTCACTCCAGCATCTATGACTGTCGCACCCCTAATCTTCAACACATCTACTCGGAGCCTCCTAGCGTTGTCTAAGATTTTAGATATGATCTCCATTGCAAGCCTGTTAACACTTACCATGCTTCTACACCACCTACTTCAAGTAATTCTGCCAATTCTTCAAGATACTTGTTTAAGTCTAGGTTTAAGTACAGTCTCCCCCTACCACCAACAACGCTGTCTCCTATCAACAACAATATTCTACCGGTTACAGCCCATTTCCCCACTTTCCCCTTACTTAAAACGCTGTCAGGGTGGAAGCTTGGAAGAATTCTTGGAACAACTCCCCCAATAACTATTTTACCTTTAACCATTCTTGCACCTGGCAATCCATTGCAGCCCCCTCTAATAAATATTGATCCACCGATCATAGAGTATCCTGGCATTATCCCGGAGGATCCCTCGACAATTATTCTGCCCCCACTCATGCCCTCCCCTATGTAGGATCCAGCACTTCCATGTACTATGATCTCTCCTCCACTCATACCCTTACCGGGCTTCTCGCCTGGAAGCTTTGACCCTAAATGGTCGCCTGCATTCCCGAAAACCTCTATAATGCCGTCTTTCATCTTTGACCCAAGCCAGGAGTCCGCGTTTCCCCTAACAATCATCATCCCGCCTTTCATCTTGTATCCTAGGAAGCAACCTGCTTCTCCCTCAATAATTATTCTACCCTCACTCATCTTGTAGCCAACATACCTGATCTTATTACTGCTATCGATAATGAGTTCGACAGTGTCCTCGGGTTCAGGGCTACAGGAGACCTCGAATATTTCTCCTAACCTCAGCCTTGAATTCCCTTCCCAGACAGGTAGTTCGAGTATCTCCTTAATGCTCTTTCCCTTGATATTATCTGGGCTCATACTTCTCGCGTCAACTGGTACGTGGAATTCCTTCTTGGGTTGAATAAAGTATCTTGGCATGTACCGCACCTTTCATAAGAGTGTTTTCACGGGAATCTCCCTAGGCTTCCTGATCTCGCTGAGATCTACGATGAAGTTTGAGTACTGAATTGAATAGTAGTATGGAAACATTTCCCTCACTTTATCAACAATAGTTTTAGACAGGTCTTCCGGGATCTCCGGTTTAACGTAGAGTGTCGAACCATAAGTTTCCTCTACTACTCTCCCCCCTCTAACAACTATTCTCCCGTCTTTGAAGACGTATTCTGCTCTCGATAAGGCTTTTTCAACGATCTTCCAGTCTCTCGAGGGATCCACTTTCCCCGGGTCGATATTGTATATTGCTATGTCTGCTTGAGCCCCTATCCCCAGATGCCCCTTGAAGTCTTCTAATCCCAAAAGCTTTGCTGGTGCAGCCCTTGTTGCTATAATTATGTCGTTGAAATCGAATTCCTCGTCTACTGCTGGTAGAGCAGTTTTCTTAAGAGCCCTCCTATTAACCTTCTTCATCTCCTCTTCTCTAGCACGCCTACTCATAAGCCACGCTATGACTCTAGGATACTTAGTGAATGGCCCTGCGTTCGGATGGTCTGTTGTAATAAATGTTCTCCAAGGATCTTTCGTCAACAATGCTACTTCTAAACCTATAGTCCACTGAACAGTGTTAACATAGTTCCTTCTCCTATACCTGTAGGGGACTATTCCGGAAGCAGTTTCTGCTTCAACGTCTGCGAAAGCCCACTTCCACCTAGATATGTGGAATAATACGTGTTCGAAGGGGGCATCTGCCGTCATTGTTGTGACCGAACCGAATATTATTTGACCCAGATCCACGCTGGCATTCCTCTGCCTCCTCAAAATCCTAGCTATTTCCTCTCCCCCGCTTCCAAGAGTTGCCCAAGTACTCCCCTTGTACCCCGTGAACTGGACGTGAGTTATGTGCATGGATATCTTGTTTCCCGTAGAGTACTTGGAGGATAATTCTAGTGTTCTAGTTGTTGTCGAATAGTTGCCGGGATAGCCCAGTCTATTGCAGTGGACATGTATTGGGTGTGGCAGGTTTAGCAGGGTGCTTGCCTCCCCGAGCATCAATATTATTTCTCTAGGCGTCAAATTGTATTCTGGAAGCTGTGTATCCAAGTCTATACCATACCCTTTCCCATATAGCCATGCTAGATCTGCTCCCGGGTCAACTATTTTAACTCCGTAACCCTTGGTTGCGTGGAGAAGCCAGGCAATGTAGCCTGCAAGCCCCTTCAAGTCTCCCTCTGAAATATAGTCTAGTGCGATCCAGTTCGAGTCCATTAATATTAGAGTCATCTTATCGATTATTGGAATAGAATCCAACTCCTCATGAGTATGCCTCGTTTTAAGCGGTGGACTAGCTGCCTCAACCACTGTCGTGTAGCCTAGGCGAGCATAACCGTAGCCTATTTTATACACGTTTGGAACAGTTCTCCCCGTCTGAGACCTTAGACCCATTTTCCCGGGGATGTTAGTGAGGTAGTGGTCTTCTACCATCATAACTCTGCCAGTGTTGACTTTGGGTCCAGCAATATGCGAGTGTACATCTATTCCTCCAGGAACGACCATCATTCCCCTTGCATCTACTACAATAGTCTCCCTGGGGTCTAGGGATGATGGGTCAACTATTACCCCGTTCCTTAACCCTATATCAATTACCTCTCCCTCGACACCGTTTAGGGGATCGTAGACTATTCCCCCTTTTATCAGGAAACTCTTCAAATTACTCCCCCCTAAGCCTCCTGACTCTGCTGAGTATTTCCAGTAGTATTCGGTGGTCTTCCATTACGCCTGTCGGCGGCTCGATGATTTTCTTAACTCTGAGGGGAACCCCGTCCATTCTATACGCTGTTCCCCCAGCTTCTACGCCGCTCATAGCTGAGGGTATGACAACATCTGCTATCATAGCTGTTAGACTCCACTTGGGGTCGACGACTATTAATGGGATTTTCGAGAGGTTTTCAACTGCTTTCCGGGGGAAGTGGGCTACTGGATCGCTTGCAATTATCAATGCTGCATCAACATCTCCCCTGATCAACGCGTCCGTTGCTGTTGTGAGGCCCGGTATGAATTTCGGTATCCCCCTCATGAAGTCCACGCTAAACGGGTATCCTGTTAACCAGGTTGAAACTTGACATGCCCCTGTAACATTGTAGTGTCCCCTCATAGGTACGACTGTGAACCTCGTCCAATCGTTTAAGTCGTGGGCAAGCTTGATTAACTCCTCTAGGCTCCTGTACCTGGGCTCGTTCATCGTGAGACCCATGCCGAAGAACCCTACGCCGTACTTGCAACTTCTAAGAGCATCGGCTAGCTCGTATATTTTCTCCCTTGGAACCCCTGCTACGGTGGATTGCTCTATATCTAGGTCTTTGACGGCCATTCTCAGAGCAGTTATGAGCTCGTAGTCTTTGCCGGGCTCAACCATTATGAATTCGTCTGCCATCCTAGCTGTAGCAGTTCTCCTAACATCTATGACTATAACTCTTCTATCCTTCCTCCCCTTAACATGCTTCCCGCCCTCGATAACCCATCTCTTAAAGTGGTTTGGGTGGGCCTCGGCTGGATTACATCCCCAGAACAATATTAGGTCTGCTAGATGCCTCACTAATCCTAGGGTGCATCTCGCTGCACCGGCTTCCATAACGCCTATTGTCGTTGGGCCATGGCAGACAACAGTAGTGTTATCTATTATTGCACCAAGGTATTCGGCCAACTCCACTCCAACAATTATTGCCTCGTTGACTGTTGAACTTAAACCGAATATTAATGGATGTTTTGATGAAGCAAGTATTTCAGCTGCCTTATCCAGTGCCTTGGGAAGCGTGCATTCTTCTAGGAGGCCGCTGGGACTCCTAATGTATGGTTTAACTATTCTATCCCTATGGTAATTTCTTATCTTGGATGAGCCCAGCGGGCATGCTCCCACAACTTTTTCAACAATGTTACCGTTGAGGTGTACTTTGATGAAGTCGCACAGGTCTCCGCAGAAGGGGCAGACGAAGTCTTCTATAATCTTCTTCTCGCCCTCCCTTAAATCTAGTTCAACAGGGTGTGCATCAACTCTCCTACCAGTTATTATACTGACTAGCTCCTCCACGCTGGGGACTTGTTCCTCTGTTGGCCTTACTTTAGCTGGGATATTCTTGTACTTCGGCATTCCCGTTCCATCTGTTAGTGGGCAGACCACGGCGTTTGCCCATGGACCCATTGGGATAAAACCTGTGCCTCTAGGTAGACCTGGATCAATTGAAACGTTGACTACTATAGCACCATGTTCTGTTTCAACTCTCACCCTACTATTCTTCTCGACACCTATTAACTGGGCGTCTTCAGGGTTTAAGCTGAGTGTTGAAGCTGAAAGCCTGTACCTCCTACTCCTCTTTCCCTCAGCTTCCATGCTCATTCCTTGAACTAGACTCCTCCCCGTCACCAGCAATATTTCTAGCTGGCGCCTCTCCCCAAGCTTCTCTTCAAGCGCCTCCTGCACGATGCTCGTTGAAGTCAATATTATGGTCGCCTCGGCTTCTCCAAGAGCTTTTCCTTAACGAGTATTGTCCCGTCGGAGTGGTGCGGTTTTCTCTCCAACGTGTCACCGTATTTCTCTATCTCTCTTGCTTCATCAGCTAGTCTAGCCGCTACTCTCATGGCTTCGTGTGCTGCTGCAACGATTAAAGTGTACTTCTCCCTCTCCTTTACCTTGAAGCATCCCTCCGTTGTTAAATCGGCTACTCTTCTTGCAATCTCGTATGCTGCCATTGCTTTAGCTCTAGCATACGGGTTTCTGAATCCCGCTCTCTCAACAACCCACTTGTCCACAACGATCTTCGGTAAGACAGGTTTCTCCCCCTTCTTAAGTGCTTCAACAACCTTATCTATTTCCTCATATAGTAGTCTGAATACCCCCGTTATAGATAACACTTTTATGATGTCGCTGTTGTACAGTGCCATTTCAACTGGGTCGAGAAACTCTCTTCTAGCACCTATCATTGAGTCGCCTAACACTATTATGTAACCGAACCCCCTTTCCTCCAAGTCCCCCACTATCTTCTTCGTAGGCGCGTCTGAGATCACTATTACAGGTTTGCCTGCTGCAAGCAATATTTCCCTCGCTCTCGTTGGCCCGGGTAGTGTTGCATTAGGGCTTACGACAATGTATAAGTCGTGGTCTCCTCCCAGAGCCCTGTTTGCAACTTCTTCTCCATAGGTTTCGGAGAACATTTTCGCGCCTGTTGAATAAACTCTCACTTCAATATCTTTTCTATCGGCTCTCTCATCTAAGAGATATTCTATTAGGACTGCTGATCCTATTGCACCCATTTTAACTACTCCAATACTTATGGGTTTTACTTCACCCAACCATTTCCACCTCCAAACACCATTACCATAATTACGTGAAGCACGGGAAATTACGGGTTGAATCCTTTTTCAAGAGCAAGCTTGATTGCATCCTTCAAGTAGATCTTATATGGGCCGAGGCTTCCCCCATAATTGCCTGCATCTATCTTCACTATTCCAGGCACCTTGGAGGCTTCTATAGCTGCAACACCCATCGCTAAAGCGACGCTCTTAAGATTTAAACCATTTATTACAATCTCGTATACGCAGTTCACGTTCTCCGGGATCTTAGTCTCCTCGACAATATCTCTTATTGTTGGACAATAATAATGGTTTGTTGTTGCACGGAGCTTGGGGTACTTTATGCTTCCAACCTTAGAGCCCGATCTAACTATGCCTCCCGGGAAAGGTGTTATTACATGCCTACAGTTTTCACGTATTGCTTTTACTGCTCTCTCAGCTGCTTCAAGCCCCGAATCCAAGCTTTCAGCGAGAATTAGTATATTTCCTCCGGCAACACCCTTAACAACCCCGAACACATCCTCTATTATGAACTCTCCCTCCATTACCGGTATTCTCCAAATAGTCCTACCATTAAGAACATCCTTTTTCTCGAATCCATCTCCAAATTTAGCTAAAGCTCTCCCAACATGTATTTTCCTCTTAACCCTTGGAAGACCATCCCATGCTGCAGTTGTTGGACAAGTGAGTATTGTTTGCCCAACTCTAAGAGTCACCTGGCCTTTGAGCTCGGGAACACCTAGATGATAGATTTGTATGAGTGCTCCAATCCTCCCATCCGGAGTCTTCTCCCCCGGCACAATTCTTTCAATCCCTGCCTCAGCTGGACTCATTATAATAGAAGTTGCAAAACCTGTTGCAACGCTTGCAGCCGTCAGAGCCCACTTTTCATTTCTGGCTGTAACAAGTATTCTGGTTGCATACATGGGGAATGCCTCGGCAAAAGTATCCTCAATAATCACGTTATTAATTTTCAAAAATCAATCATCTCCGGACTCATATATTTAAATAAACGTTCATACACATTTTAACATAGTTTCGCAACGATATTAAAAGATTTTTCTTAAAGATAGACTAAGATAACACGTGTGAATTTTAGTAGTTATTTAACATAAAAATTTACACGAGCGTTTTAAAGGCATAAGCATTATACTAGTTATGAGCTTTAATGATGTAATATTAATATTGATAATACTTACATACGTTATACATTTAAGTTGTTAATGAAAAGTTTGTGCATTTTTAAAAAGTAAAATTATAGTAAAATATAAATTTAGTAAAATCTTATAATAATATATCGATGGGTGAGTTTTATGGTAAGTCCCGAAGTTTTAAAGAAAATGGTTAATGATCTTCTAGCTGTTCAAAAAGCTGACATAGCTGTTATAAAAGAGAAGAGAGGCGGGGTATTCAAGGTTGCAGACGCTAAGCCGTACGTGGACGCAGTTAAGAAGATGGAAGCATTGGAGGGCATGAAGAAGGAGGTCATCGACTTACATGTTAAAAGCGTTGAGCTACACTTCGAAATATTAAACGACATATGTGTTGACAACACTATTAGGCCCGAGGACGACCCATTTGTAGAGCACTACCAGACACCTGCAATCCTGGAAATACTATACGACCTAGACCCGGCGCTCAGGGAGAGCGTTGAGAAATTCGTCAACTCCTTCGACGTGAAGGACATTAAGGCAATAATAGGGAAGGAGGCTATTAGGAGGTATACTGGTTTCTACGGTCCAACATGTGTGGTAGACTTCGCTGTTTCAGCTGGGAGCACTTCAGGACTATTCGGCTTCATACTGGACAGACTAGACATACCGAAGAAGTATAAGGAGACTATCCTAGCAGCCAAGAGCTGGGGTATGAACACAAGCTATGGTTTCGGTACAGCATTCACCGAGGCTATGGAGGCAGGCAAGACTGTTGAGGAGGCACTTGCAACCGAAATAGAGTGGTTGAAGAAGATATGGTTGACACCAGTTGACGCTCAAGTAGAGTTGATGAAGAAGCTCGGACACAAGAGCTTCGATCCAGCAGTCTACGAGAAGAGGTATAAGGAGGGCATTAAGCCCTATGTTAAGGCGGCATTAGACGCTGGAGTGAGTGAAGCAAACATTGTGGTTGTTCCAGCATACTGTGTTGGAGACGTTGGGCACCACATTGCCCAGAGCATGTACAACATGGCTAAAGACGACGTAGTAATGGCAATACTTGAAGCAGTAACATGTACCCTCGAGAAGAACATAACTAAAGCATTAGAGGAGGGCAAATTAAAGAACGAATACGCTGTTCTAAGCTTCGCAGGAGGAACAACTGCTGCAGCAACAACATTCATACTAGGCTTAGACGGATTCACAGTGCCAATGGTAGTCGACTTGTTAACTAAGAGATTCTTCAACTACGTGCAGAAGTATCCTGGAAGAGGACAGGCAGCAGAACTACACAACGTCGACTTCATGGACATGCTTGTTAGAGGAGAGAAAATAATCGCACCGCCACCAATAGGCAAGGGCGGTATACTCAAGGGTGTCAAACTAGACTTCTCACCAATACTAGAAAACGAGGTAATCATGAACCCGCAGAGGTATACCTATCCTGGATGCGCTATCACAGTGAGGTTCTCAGCTCTGATGAGGCTAGCTGACTTCCCATGCCTACTGACAAGCGAGCCCGTAACTGCCACTGTGAACACCTATATCGTAGCACTGCACCCAGATGTACCAGTATCACCACCACTCATATGCAAGGACTGTGCTGTAGCCAGATTGATGAGTGGAAGAAGATTCCACTGCTACTATAGGGTGGGAGTGGCAAAAGAGAAACCACTCTACTAAATCAATTTTTTACGTTTTTTACTTCGTATTCTAGCTAGTCTAACCAATATAACTGGGTAGTGTGGTATTTTCTCTAGGTGGCTCCAAGTAACCTCTTCCACACCGACGTTAAATCTCTCGGCAACCTCAAACACTGTCCTACCCGCACCGAAACCCCTAACTCTATCAGATATCTCCGATATTTTCAGTAAGGTTTCCAAGTCAACAAGCCTCCCGTAGTAGCCTGTGGGGGTTGCCATTGGTTTAAAGAATTTCCTGAAGAATCTGGCCGTGAGATACGATATGAAGCCCATGTTCACCAAACCCTTGACGTCAGTTGGCCTAGAGGCTAAAGCTATTCTCAGCCCTTTAACAAGATAACATCTATCGCTGTCAACTATCAAGACATTAACTTTCTTCCCGGTAGCATTGAATATTTTAAGCGAGATCATTTTTGCAAGTTTCCCCGGGCTCTTTACTGGAATAGAAACAATAGTCCCCGGAAGATTGCTTGTATCAATACCCCCTTCGCTCATGGGTTTCAACACTTGTAGGAATCCTCCTACTCTGAGTGCTAGCTGCTTGTGTCTAGCAAGAGTGTTTAAGTCGAGGGTTTTAATCCATGAAACGTTTGCTTCTTTCAACGTGAACGAGAGAATTTTACCCCATAAAACCCTCATTACTAGATAGGTTGCTAGCTTCGTTAGTATTGATGGTTTAATAATGGATTCATCGTATACTAGGCCTTTCGCCACGGAAACAGCTTTATCGCTCAACACTATGAAGTCTCCGCTCAACAATATTTCATCGTATGCCTTCAATATCTCCGAAACAATATCTGTTCCAGGCTTCCAGACTCTAAAAGGCTTCTTGAATACTTTTAATACCAGCTTTGCCAAAAACTCTCCATCTCCATAAACAAACAGTTCAACGCATTTCCTCGGAGATTCAGCGCTACTTTATATAAGGGTTTATATTTTAATTTTAAAGCTGAGGTAGTGAAATGGCTTGCCATAAGCTTAAGGGTATTCTCAGACTAGCAAACGTGTTCAGCGTTAACTTGAGTAGAATATCTATTGTACCCGGAACAGTTTACGCTATGGTTGACGGGAGAAGAGCTCTGTGGAATCGGATTAATATCATATTTAGCCGCTAGGAGGTGAATGAACATTATAGGTGTCTCCGAGAGGTATGGAATTATTGAGGGAGTATACTTCAAGGTCTTCGATAACTCGATATTTTACTCCAAGGGAATAGTTCATCCGCCATGGGGCGTAGTGGGATATCCCAAGTATGTTCCAGATGAAAGAGGCAGTAGAGTCTCTCCTAGTGGGGTAAGATATGTTAAGTATGAAGGTTTACATGAGCAATCCAAAGTGTTGAAGGAACGCTATAATTGGACTTTAAGGTTTGATAAATGTTTTGGAACAGTTGTACCAATAATACCGTTATCCAGCATCAGGGAAGTTTATGATCCAATAATAAAGCTCTCTTCGATGAGAATCGAAGACCCAAGTAGTCCCGTAGTGGAGTTGGCGGAGGTCTTAGGGGAGGCAGCTGGCTGGAATAATGTTGGAATATCTGGTTCACGTCTTGTCGGATTAGATGTCGAGGGCTCCGACATAGATCTAGTAGTGTACGGGGTTGAGGAGGGCTCTAAGGCGTATGCGAAGCTTAAGGAGGCTTTCATGGAGATCGAGGATTTCAGGGGTTATAGGGAAGGAGAATTACTGAAACTTTACATGGCGAGAGCCAGGGAAACACCGTTATCTCTCCAAGAATTTTCTAGACAGCAGTCTAGGAGAGTTCTTGAGGGCTTCTTCAAGGATGTAGAGTACTTTATTAGGATAATTGACCCCGGGGCCGAACCCCCCTACTCTAGTTATAGGAGTATTAGCTTGGGCACTGTTGTTGTTAGGGGCGTTGTAGTAGATTCTTCCAAGAACTATTTCACTCCGGTTACTTATAGCGTGGAAGTCGAGGAAGTGCTATGTGGAACTAGTAATGCAGTGGACGCTACAAGCCTCTACAGTCTTAGAGGAAGGTTCTGCGAGATTTTACTAGATGGCGAAAGATTTGAGGCTGGAGGTAAGCTTGAGAAACTGATATACGAGGATGGGAGTGAGGTTTTCAGAATATATCTTGGTTACAAAGGGGACTATGTTAGGATCCTTTAATCCACCTTAAGGGCTTAATGTAGTCTCTTCCACCTGCCTCGAAAGATCCAACAACTATCCTATGGTACTCTTCTCCCCTCCTGATGTCTCTCACATGCTCAAGTTTGCCGTAAACCAGTATTTTCTCTCCTGGAGACGCTAGGTCGCAGTATAGTCCCTCGTAGCTTGTGACTTCGACAATATTCCTGCTACTGGGCCCCTCAACAACTTTCACATAGTCTACGAGGTATGTTGCTGGGAGGAATATGGAGTCGGAGCTATCTACAACCCTTGCAACAGCTTTAACCATCCCTATCCCCCTGAAAACTCTATCTCCATAGTTCTCCGTAACCTCATCCTCCCTCTTAACAGGGTGAACGGAGAACTGTCTTCCCCTAAATAAGGCCCTATTCCACTTATCCCTACCATATAACATTCTTGCCTCGCTCAATGTGAGGGGATGTATTTTAACAATATTCTCAGCCCACTTCTCCAGAATACTGCCACTCGCCATTTCGAATCCTGATTTAGGGTCTGAATACAGTTCTAGTAGAGCATCCTTTACCTTCAAGCTCTCCCGTCTACCGTAAACTATTAGATCTATGTCGGAGAACTCCACGTTATGTATTTTAAGTAGTATGGAGCCCGAGATCCCCATTGAAGTAGGGGGCACACCCGACTTCTCAGAGAGTATTGAAACTATTTCGATAACCTCTTCTTCTAAGAGGTCTGCGGGTGACCTCAATATTTCAGCGAGTCTCTCCTCAGGTCTGTAATGTTTCTTAATCTTATTTTTTGGAACCTCGATTAACTTGAACCCCAGTACTCTATCATACGTAATGTAATCTGGGTACATTTTTTCCAAGAACTCCATCACCCTTCCAACGCCTTCGGCACTGTAGTATGGAAGTATTCTCCCATACAACGTGCCTCTCTTAGACCACTTAACTCTATGTCCGGCATCGTATCCTGGAACATACTTCAAGTAAGCTATTACCCTATCCGGTGGATGGATGTTTCCTATGACACAGAACATGAGGCCCTCAAGGGTTTCAAGGAAGTCTCTGTCAGCGAACTCTCTCAAATCAATCACCTAAAATTCTATCTAAATCACTTAACCCGACTTCGAGCACGCATGTCTTGGCTACTGCTACAGACAAGTTTTCCTCTTTGGGAACACTAGCTCTTCCACCTATTTCCAGAGTTGAGAGAGATGCTGCTGCAACGGCTCTCCTAGTTGCTTCAACAACTGTCTTACCATCTAGAACGCCGTGTATTAAGTGTGCTGCGAAGCAGTCTCCTGCCCCGGTTGGGTCGAGAGGCTTGACTGGCGGTGGCTTAATATGGTGTGCGATATCTTTTTCGACAACCAGCGCTCCCTCCTCGCCCAGCGTTATTATAATTCTCCTAGCACCCATGTCGAGCAGCTGTGTAGGACTGTCGAAACCCTTGTCTTTGACTATCAGCCACTTATCTTTGTTCAATATTATGGTTGGAGAATATTTTATGAGATTCATTGTCTGAGCAAACCTCATTCTAAGAGCCTCTATTAGAGGCCTATAGTAGACTTCAACTTCTCCACTAGCAATTCTCATAGCTCTCTCAGCTACCTCGTTGAAGACTTCTCCAACATACATGGCCTTAGTCGAAGAAACGAGTTTTCTGAGAGTATCCTCCGATATCTCTCCTGGGAGAGGAGATAGTGTGGAATTCTCTGAGATAAGGCATGTAATAGTGTTTCTTCCCCCCTCCAACCCTATTACAACCTTAACAGTTGCCCCCCACTTATCTAGAATAACATTGTTCACGTATACGCCTTCCCTAATAAAACTCTCAATACATTTGAGTCCACTGTAATCACAGGCCATTTTCCCTATAAAACAAGTTTTCCTACCGAGTCTAGCCAGGTTGACTGCCACATTCGCTCCACTGCCTCCAGGTGCCTCAAGTAATAGTTTTACATGAATTGACCCACTTCTCTCCACGAAGTAGTCTACTGCCACCGAGCCCAACACTATTACGTCGAATTCTCCGTTCAACTTCCCCGACTCGGCTATGTAAGATTCCATTGCAGACATTATTATCTGTCTTATAACCTCCTCTCCAGTAATAGAGAATGTTTCCCTATCAGATATTATCCTCCTAGTTACCTGATCGTATAAGCTCAAAATGGCTCTCTTGAGCTCCATAGCGCTTAGCTCCGAGGGGGACTTGAATAACATATTGAACCAGACGCCTAAATCAGTTAAAGTATAGTATTTAACGTAAACAGTCTTGGTCCCCGACCTTATTTTCTCGATACCTTCACTAAGTATTTCGGATTCAACAAGCCTCTTCAAATAATTTATGATAGTCCTATTGGAGTGCCTCCGCAGACTGTTAATTATGTCTTTTTGGTAAAGCTTTTTTCCTGGCTCGAACAATCTCAAAACTTCCACTATTATGGGGGAGGAGAATATTGTTAGCAATATTTTCCTTCTATCGTAAGGGTCACGTGGCAACGGTAGGACTATTGGCCAATACTTTTCCACTTTAAACACCTTGACTTAGAGCTTGTATAGAATTAAGTAGTCTCATTATTATTGATTTTTCCCAGAATCCTCATTAAAACAAGCCTAGTTCTGGGATTACAGCCTATTCTGAGAGCTTCCTCCAAGTCCTCGGGGTAATCCAAGTCTACTCTAACAGTATTCTTAGAGTAAACTCTTACAGCTATGCCTCTCTCAATAGCTTTAGCAAGATTTACCCAGAAACTTCCAACACCGAAAACAGGCTTAATCACGTTTGGCGGCTTCAAAAGTATTATGTTTGTTCCCCAATCTCTTGCTGGCGATAGAACAATGGCTTTAACATATTTTTCCGCTAGCGAAACTATTTCCTGGAAGTCTTTCGAGGATGCACAAGGTATGTCTGCTACAGTTATAATAATGCTTTCAGCACTAGGATATGTTTTCTCAATATAATCTATTGCCTTCCTAATAGCCTCAACTCTCCCGACGCCCTCGTCGAGCAACACATCACACTTACTCCACTTAGAATAGTACTCTCCGATCCTTGTGGAAGGAGTCACAATTATTACTCTATCGACGATTTTCGAAAGTTCTTCAACGACGTCCTCGAACATTGCTCTAACTAACTCGGCCCTCTCCCTTAATCCGACCCTCCTAGCCAGCCTCTTCTTAGATTTCTCGAAGTCCTTGACAGTAACTATACCTATTAATCCAGTATTCAAAGGTCTCACTCCTATGAGGAAATCAGTTAGTTGGCGCTTAAGTATTATTGGGTCATTTTGACTCTTATAGTATATTAAAAGTTAGCTTATTGTTACAGGTGCGCGATTTGTATATGATCCAGGGCTGGGAGAAGAAGGTTATTAGAGGGGATATTCAGAAGTTTAATGTGCCGTCGGGATGGCCGTTTGAACCAGGAGACTACAAGGTTGGAAACCCTTATCATCCAGCTGCTGTCGTGGTACCGTTGGGTTCGCCCAGACTGGAGTCTAAGGCTCTTGAATACGGTTGTGCCATAGTTGGAAGATGTAGGACAGCTAACATAGGTATAGAGAAGCTTGTGTGCAATGTTGTGTCAAACCCTAATATAAGGTGGCTCGTGGTAGTAGGCCCGGAATCCGAGGGGCACCTCAGCGGGCAGGCAATAATCTCTCTTATTGAGAGAGGTGTTCACCCGGATACGAAGAAGATAATTGGAGCGAAGGGTCCTTCCGCTAGAATACCTAACATACCGATTGAAATTGTCGAGAGGTTTAGGAGGCAGGTTAGAGTAGTGGACATGCTGGGTGTTCTAGACGAAGATCTCTTGAAGGCTGTTTTAAGGGGGGTTGTTCAGGAGCCCTGGAATAAGGTTGAAGTAAAGGTTAAGGGTAAAAAGTATGTCCTGTACGATCCGGGAGCATACTTAGATGAGCCTCCAATAATAGTCTCACTGGAGAAACTTTTCTCAGTTAAGGGTGTGAGAGTAGAGTCGACGTCATATACTCAGACAACTATAATTGCCAGAAGCATAGGGGAAGCATACCCGTACATAGTTTGGCTATTGGATCACGGCTCATTTGTTGAATACGTTGACGAAAGGGGCTCCAGGGTAAGAGAACTTCTCAACATACTAATACATGTGAGGAAGCCTCTGGCCGAACCAATGGTTCCCAGAGAATACAATATCTTGTCAAGAAGCGAGCTGGAAGAATACGCTAAAACGTATCTGAATCCAAGTAGGAGGGGCTTCGAGTACACTTATGGTGAGAGAATAGTGGCGTATCCTACTAGAGTAAACCAGCTAGAATACGTTGTCAAAAAGCTCTCAAACAACTACAATACTAGGAGAGCAGTTATTGTGACCTGGTATCCTCCTAAAGACACCGTGGTAGATGAAGTACCGTGTTTAACCACAATAATGTTCAATTGCAGGAATGGAGTACTACACGAAACAGCTGTTTTAAGGAGCAACGACATGATCAGAGCTTGGCCTGCAAACGCGTACGCCCTAGCGAAGCTCCTGAAATACGTGTCCCTAAAAATAGGTGTTGAACCGGGAACCCTCACCACTCTAAGTATAAGTGGCCACAAGTATCTCTAATGCAGACCTGTGATTCGATGGGAACCACAGCTTATTTTAATAAATTCAAGTACGCTGAAACACCATGATCTAGGAGCACGAATGTGCCCATTGCGAAACATTTTCATCAAGTAATACTCTAACTAAGGAGAACTTGTTGAGAGAGCAATCAACCCATATCTGCCATAACCGGGACTTCTTGTTGAAACTTCTAGAAGTCCAGATCCCTTAGCTTTAACATGTTTCAACTATGTGCAGCTTTTGCAGAAACACAGCTAGATTAAGAACAATGACTTGAAGACTTCAATTATCTCCGTTATAATACTTTTGCCTTTCTAAGAGCCTCTGCAATTATCGATGCTAGGATGGCGTTCGACACTATGCTTAGTGTGACAGCTGGAAAAGATATGGCAATCCAGAACTCGACGAAGCCTGTTAACCCTTTACCAGTGTATACGGCTAGAACCAGAGCTATCGGAGTTGAAGTCGTGAAGTATCTGAGGCATTGTCCAACTATTATTGCTATTCCAGGCCTCATCTTCTTCAACAGCAAACATGTGATAACCCCCATGATCCCATCACCCAGTCCAGCGGGCATCTCTATTATTGCTTGCCCTGTCCAAATACTTGCTCCAACACCTTTAATGACTCCCACCAAGAATACTAGGGGTGGAGGTAGCAGTATAGATGACACACTTATGGCTGTGCTCCCCAGATTAGGGTTTCCCAGAACCATTGGAACTCTTATGAAAGTCAGAGTTATTGCTAGAGCAGAGAAAAGTCCCGCTGCCGAAAGCATTCTAGTTAAATTCTTCAATTCTAACACCTTAAATCATAATTGGGGAAGTTAAGATTTTAAATTTTTGAAATAAAAGCTTAAAGCATCGTATTTGAACCAAGAATTTAGGGAAGTAGAGTGAAAATGAGTGAACTCAGGGAGATCCAGAGAAAGCTTGTTGACTTGGGTGTACCATTGGAGAAAGCGATTAGAGCTGTAATGTTGTCTCAACACGTTAAAATAATTGCTTTAAGAACGGTCAACGACAAGGTTAGGGGGGCAACAATTCTGGTTCCTAGTCAGAGGATAGTTTTCAGAGGAGAAAGAGCTTCTAAAATAGCAGCACGCATGGCTCTGAACTCCTATTTGAAACCGGTATCAATAGCTCCAGTAATAGTTGTTGGGTCAAGAGGTTTACCAGTATGGGAGGCAATACACAAGGTTGAGATAGGTTTCTACGGGGGGTACTGTACTTGCCCAGACGCTGTTTTTAGGCAGAACAGAGCGTGTATCCACATTCTAGCCGCGGCAGTTAAGCTCGAAGTTGAAGGGATTCTTAGAATAGAAGACATGATGTGGCTTATAGAAGAAATAAAGAAAACATATGGGGAATATGTGGAGAGTGGGGAGAGCGAGGCCGGAGGATAGTTTCTTACAGATTCAGGTAATCTTTCGAAAATTCCTTTTAACAATACACTAGCATTCTACACTTACCAGTTTAGTCTAGTACTCTTAGTTGTTGTTACTCTTCCTTGCACCTTACACTTGGGGGTGTCCTACATATAATGGACGTTACTAGAGACGACCATAGGAGTCCTCCTAGAATAACTATTAAGGCTATCGTTGGATATATTTCCGCTCTTGGAAGACCGTATATTGCTGGAAGGAAGCTTACGACAGCTGTTGCAAGACCCTTAGGGCTAATATTCTTCAAAATTTCACTTTCAAGTGATCCAAGCTTCAAGGCTCTGCTTACGAGATCTCCTGAAAACCACCTTACTGCTTGAAGTGTGAATAGTAAGCCTGTGCTGAACAAGCATAGATACGGGCTTAAGTACACTGCTAGGCCTAGGAATACGAAGAAGAAAGATCTTATGAGGAAAGCTATCTCGCCGTGGAATTCTATGAGCTTCTCCTTGTTTATGTTGAGCGGCTTCTCGAGGTTAAGCATTTTGCTTACTGAAACAGAGTTGCCTAGCACTAGTCCATAGATTAATGCAGATATTACTCCAGCACCTGTCCCCCCAAACGCCTCTGCTATAATATATGTTGCAAACAGGTTTGCAACTGTCAGAAGGTAATCATATCTAGCTTCTCTTATCTTATTCAATATGAACAACCATATTAGCCCCATTACGAAGCCCATTAGGAACCCTGTGCTAACAGTTGTTAGAAGAGATCTGGTTTGAAGCCATGAAGCTTTTCCCCCCATAACCATGAAGTTCACTATCATTATAGACGTAATAATGCATATTGGGTCGGTTAGCACAGACTCCAATATTAGAACATCCTTTATTTCTCCAAGCTCAAAACCCTTCTTCTCTAATCTACCAAGAATCCCTGCTAGGGGGACGACACTTATCCCAGCTGCCATGGACGATAGGAGGAGTGCCTCCAGCGAGCTTAGAGCACCCAAATCCCCCATAATACCCAGTCTTGAAACATGGTATGCGTAAAGGCTTCCAAATAGGAGAGACAGCATGAAGGTTAGCAGAGCCAGACTTATGCTCTTAGGCATCTCATGTATGAACTTGTATAAGTCTATGTTTAACCCTGCGTCAAACAATATTATTGCTATAGCAATGCAGGTCATCATCGGAGTTAGTCTCATGAAAATATCATGTGGGTAAAAGCCTAAAACAGGCCCTATAACCACGCCTAGGAGCAGGAGCCATAGGACATCGGGTATACCTGTTTTCTCCTGCAAAGCGTGTCCAACGCTACCAACGATGATAGTGAAGCTAACTAAACTTAATATGCTCAGCGGATCTATCATATCCATCATCAACGTCTTTAAGTTTCATAGGAAAAGTTGAGTATATAAAATATTCCACTTTAAGACTTAGGGAAAGACAATTATTATACGAGGATTTTGATTTTAAGAACCCGTACGGCTTAACTCAGCATTATATCCTAAACCCGGCTAATGGAATTATTGGTTCAACTGTTCGAGGCTGCATGTTGCTCGAATAAATAACTTTGGTATTAGTGAACGATACATTTCACCCTTAAATACTCCTAACTAAAATAGTTCTGTGAAGCCAGAATCTCTCTTATTGGCTGGAATAATATCTATGGTGATTCATGTGGTGTATATCGAAATAATAGGTTATGAAGGCGAGGAGGAGTTCGACGAGGCTAAACGGGTTGTCGTTGAAGCTGTTAACAGGCTTTCGCTAGAAGACGTTTTAATAATGGAGTATTCTCCAGACAGCTTTGAGGCTACAAGCAAGTACGGTATACTTCTCTCTCCAACGATATGTATTGATGGAACAGCAATGTTCATTGGAAGAGTTCCAAGTCTAAGCGAGGTAATTGATGCATTAATTAGGTCTACCATGATGCCATATGTCTAACTACAACTATGTTCCAAGAGCTTCCCGTATCCTATTAATTAGAGAATCATGATCATCTAGTCCAACTGTGAATCTATGGAGTTTTGGTATTGGTGGAAGCCTCCTCTTATGCTCGCTTCTGAGAATCATTCTGAGGATAGTCTTACATTTGTCAACCGGTAC
Source organism: Thermoproteota archaeon (assembly GCA_029258925.1). Lineage (GTDB taxonomy): Archaea > Thermoproteota > Thermoprotei_A > EX4484-217-1 > JAPDJV01 > JAPDJV01. Next base: position 47,373 of record JAPDJV010000004.1, read on the forward strand.
TTTCGAAATCCTACACGCAGTCTCCAAATCAAAACCTTTATCGACAAACAAGTACATGAACCTGTCGGCTTCATCATAAGTGAATCCAAGCTCCCTCTCAGCAAGCTGCCCCCTCCAAAGCCTCGGACTACTAGGTTTCAATGCTATTTTCTCCGGGATACCTAAGTATAATGCGATTCTCCTAACCTGCGTCTTGTAGAGGTCTCCTATTGGCAGGAAATCTACTCCCCCATCACCGTACTTGGTGTAGTATCCCAGTAGGATCTCGGATTTATCTCCTGTACCGCAGACAACTCCCCTCATAATGTTTGCATGGTAATATAGTATGGTCATCCTTATTCTAGCAAGCATATTCCCCCAGGCAATCCTATCTCCTCCATTCTCCCCGAGCATGCTCTTGAATGATTCAAAAATGTTCTTAACATCTATTAAACGGTATTCAACTCCAAGCCTCTTAGCTAAACCTACCGCGTCTTCAACATCTCCTTTAGGAGTTATTTCGGAATGGGGTAATATGAGAGCGTAGACCATTTCCGGTCCAACAGCTCTAGAAAGCAATGCTAGTGTTGTAGATGAATCCACTCCACCGCTTAAACCAACAATTACCCTCTTAACTCCAGCACTCTCAACAAATTCTCTTATGAAGCTAACAACTTTCTCAACAACACGGTCAAGTTTCGGAGTATAGAGTTCCAACAAAAGATTTGTGGACTCATTCAAGTACACCACCTAAAGTAAAGATCGTACCAAATACTTATTTGTTGAGCTATTATATGTTAGTTACCTGGTATTATCCGTCAATAATTATGTGATGGAGTTTCTCAGCCATATACATCCTGAATGTTGTACTCATGCCCTCTATGGCAAGAATTTTGTCTACAGCATCATCACTCATATTTTCTAGATTACTCCTTAATTCGGTTCCAAGGACCTCACCTTTCACTTTAATATTGAATTGTACACTTATTAAAGTAATCCGTTTGACTATGTGAAAAATGTTTTAGCTCAAATTAATTGAATAGAACACTGTTCTAAAGGTTCTCAGTAGATTTCGTAGCTTGTTGTAGTAGTGTAGTGTGGTCCCCCCAAATGCATTATCGGCTTGAAGACCTTTGCGTCGAAAACGTCCACCCCTACGAAGAACTCTTTTTTAACAGCTGAACCGACTATTCTACCAATGAACAACGTGTGGTCCCCTGTTCTAATAGAGTTTTCAACTTCGCATTCAAGCCATGCAACACAATCTTCTATTAGAGGCAGACCTAGCCTCGAACCTCTCCTGATTTTCAGGCCAGAAATCTTTAGCTTGTCTTTGTCTCTACCTGAAACAATCCCAAAAAACCTCACTTTCTCAAAAAGCTTTATATCCGGCACGTTCACCGCGAACATCTTTGTCTCTGAGATAAGTTTGTGAGTGTATCTCTCGGGGGATATTGAGACTGCTATTAGGGGCGGGTTGTGCGAAACCGGCATTGCCCATGCAGCGGTCATAGCATTACATTTGCCGTCAGCTCCACAAGCAGTTATTATCACTGTTAGCTTTGGGTGAAGTAATCTTATGGGGTTTGAAGGCTCGACCAAGCTCATTGTAGCTCACTTCATTCACTATAAATAACAAATTGTAATATTTGTTTATCGCTCAGATGCAAAGACGTTCCGTATCTTAGTTCACATTCCATGAAGACTTTGAGAGGAGCTGCTCTGATAGTGTGGGGGCCCGATGATACGGCCCCAATGAGCCTAGAGGAACCTGAGGATGATGTGTACTAAGGCGTGTGCGGTCTCGTCAACTCTCACCAAAGTTAAACCTCTCTCCTAGAGATCTGTTCTCTGTATATCGATAGGTCGCCTGTGATAACGTACGATACTGCTGAAGCTGTCAGTGCTGGTACTAGGAACGTGTAGCCACCAGTTATTTCCACCACCATTATTATAGCTGAGAGCGGCACTTTTGCGGCTCCCGAGAAGAACGAGGCCATACCTATGAGTGCATAGGCTGAGGGCTGCGACACCACATCTGGGAACAGGGAGGCAAATAGGCCTCCCAGTGTGCCCCCTATCATGGCCCCTATGTAGAGGGATGGAGCGTAGACTCCACCGCTGCCACCTGATCCTATAGTGAGCCCTGTGGCCACCATCTTCAGGAGTGCTAGGATGCCCATCAACTCCCACGGGCACTCGCCTTCCAGCGCGTCGGCCATGAGCTCGTAGCCCGGTCCTAGGATTTGAGGATAGCCTAGGCTTATGAGACCCAGTGCTAACGCGCCTATGAATGGCTTGAAGTGTGGTGGCAGTTTGAGGAGCTTGAAGGCTCTGTGAATGCCGTAGAATAGTCTAACGTAGAACATGCCGGTGACGCCTACGATTAATCCTAGGAGTAGGAATAGGGCTAGTTCAACGGGATTCCTGTAAGCGTACTCCGGGTGTGATAGCAGCGGCTCCCAGCCCACTGCTGAACAGTATATTGAGTGAGCTATGACGCTACCCATGATGGAGGGCACTATGGCATCTACTTCCAAGTCCCTCCTGTAGAGGACCTCGACAGCGAACATGGCTGCTCCCAGCGGAGCCTTAAATATAGCTCCTATCCCGGCAGCTATCGAGGATACTACGAGCATCCTCCTATCCCTAACGTCAAGTCTAAGAAGACTGGCTAGGGTTGAGGCGAATGACGCCGTTATCTGAGCTATAGGTCCCTCCTTACCAGCACTACCACCGGACCCTATGGTTAGTGCTGACGCCACCATTTTCACGAGGCCCGTCCTAAACCTCATCATCGACCACTTCCTGTGGATAGCCCTGGTCACAGCGTCGGTGCCGTGTCCCTCAGCCTCGGGAGCCACCGTGTACACTATGAGTCCTGAGAGCAGGCCTCCAAGGCCCAGTGATGCCACTAGCCCGTAGGGATGCAGGTTTCTGAGAATGTTGAACAAGTTCTCGAGGATTGCTAATAGCGTGGTGAAGGCTAGAGCTGCTACACCACCTATAATGCCCGAGATGAGGCCGAACGCTACCCACTTCTCCAACTCCTTAAGTGTTCCAACCTTGAAGCCTAGGGAGAGCGCTAGGAACGTCAGCCTAAGCTTAAGCCTATGATATGCTCGGCCCAACGCCTAACCCGTCCTAACACTCATTGTAATCATAACTCCCCCAAGCCTAATAAGCTCTATAGCCTAATACTGTTTAAGAGAATGCTGTAGGCTTCAGGTGGTGGTATCAAGAGATGTATATGTTAATAGTTGGCGGTGGTGGCATAGGTGAGGCCCTTACTAGCAGGGTGTTGAGAGAGTATAGGGGGATCAAGGTCACCTTGATAGACATCAAGGACAAGGTTTGCGAGAGAATATCAAGAAGGTATCCAATGGTTAACGTGATCTGCGGGGACGCAACAGACCCCCACGTGCTCGAGGAAGCCGAGGTCTCGGAAGCGGACGTGTTCATAGCTGTCTCAGGAGACGACAAGGTTAACATAATGTCGGCGCTGCTAGCAAAGAAGTTGGATGCGAAGAAGATCATAGTGAGAGTAAAGAATACTGTTTACGAGGAGCTAGCCTACATGCTTGGCATAGAGTACGTGATAAATCCGGCTAAGAGCGCAGCAGCCCAAATAGACGCAATAATAAGGACGCCGGGACTTGTAGACCTCCTCGAGATAGCTAGGCGTGATGTCGAAATGTTCGAATTGAAGGTCGGCGAGGACTCCCAGTACGCTGGTAGGAGGCTTGCTGAGACACCACTATACTTAGACGACAACACTGCACCCGTGCTCATCTTCAGAGGGGGCGACATACTGTTGCCTAAGCCCCACATTAAGGTCGAGGTTGGCGACAAGATACTCGTGGTGAGGAAGAAGAGCGGGCTATTAAGCCACATACTCTACAGGTAATACCAAGCAAGTGGACGGGGACGATGCTTGTCGAGCCTAGGTGGAGTGCCAATGGGTGTATGCTTGAAATAATCTAGGTAACGGAGGTACTGTGTTGCCACGTATAAGTCGCACTCGTTAAACAATAAGGGAATGAAAACGGTAAAAAGATGTTGCAGAATGTGTTAAACGTTCACCTTTACGAGAGCGTCTAGGGTTGCCTCAGCGGCTTTCTCAACTATGTCTCTCAACTCCTCGGCAGTTGCATACCCTAGCTCCTCGACTAGGCTATCACTGACCACTAGTAGGGCTCCAGTCTTTACCCCTCTCATCCAGCCCAGGGCAAATATAGCTGCACACTCCATCTCAACAGCTATAACCCCTCTCTCAGCCCACTTCTTGACGAACTCGGGGTCTTCGGCGTAGAAAGCATCACTGCTGAACACAGGGCCCACAACGGGGTTGAGTCCATGCTTCTTAGCATTCTCGTAGAGCAACATTGCGACCTCTGGGTGTGGTGCTGCTGGGAGGTATGCGTCGGGCGCGTACATGCCAATAGAGTTCCCACCAGGCATGTAGGCTGCTCCTGAGGCTATTACGACGTCGCCTACTTTGAGGCCCTTAACCATGCCACCGCACGTGCCCAGTCTGACCACCACCTTAGCGCCGAGCATTCTGAGCTCCTCGAAGACTAGGCTTGCTGAGGGCCCACCTATTCCGTGGACGGCTACCGACACCGGTATACCCTTATAGGTGCCAGTGTAAACAAGTAAACCCCTATTCTCGTTCACTAGCTTAGCGTCCTCAAGCATTTCAGCTACCTGTTTAACTCTAGCCGGATCACCTGCAACTACAATCCTATCAGCTACCTCCTCGGGCTTAGCCAGTATGTGGAATGGAGGCTTCTTAACCACCAAAACCCCTACACCACCGGTTAGTTTAGGTGTCTTTCTCCTTATTTTATGTTAGGGTTAAAGGAGTAGTGGTGCTAGAGCGGTTATAGCATGTACTAGGCTGCTCTCGGTGAGATCAACTGGGCTGTCTGGTCTAGGCTTGATCCGCGGGAGAATATCTTGATGCTGCCGCTGTTATTGATCCATGAAGACAAAGGACAGGGCCATGTAGTGATAGAGGAATGTCTCACTACTCCCAGACTATAGGATGCGTAGACAGGAAATCCAGAAGAAATCCAAACCGAGGAAGATATCTAAATTTACGTGTCTCAGAGTTTTCCACGAAATGTTTGAAGAGTTGTAGAGAGCTTGTCGGGGATGCAAATGTAAATCGTGGTAGCATACTTGGCTACATTCATATAAGCCAGTCCAATATTTTTCGGGATAGAATAGGCAGCATTCTTAATGTGAGGAATAGTATCAACATCAACAATAGTATTAGGAAAATTCCACTAATTGAAGAATGGAAGCTTGTTAGAAACGGGAAGTACAGTAAGTAGAGGATTATGGAGGAAGCCATGTATAAAGAGTTTCGGAACAAGACTAGAGAGTCTTCGTAACTTAACCCCTTCTTCACGCCGTACTTCCTAGCGGGGAAAATTGAGAATGTGTCGATCAGTTTCTTCAAGCTTGGGAGGGCTCTTAAAACTAGAAGCGTGAAGGCCGCGAAGAAAATTAAAGAACAAGTAACCCTAGTCTGCCAGTTCAATTCACTTGCTAATGGAATAAACACTAAGTTCCCGAAAAGCCATATTAGGAAAGCACCTAGGAGATTATGAAAAGTCTTTGCACCGTAGGTTTTTAAACACTTTTGGAATTCTCTTATTTCCTCCTCAATCTTGTCTTCCACTTTCAATACCTCTTCACTTGAGGTTGTCGATTTAAAAAAGGTTAATTGGGGCTTATGTTTTCTTGATTCTTCTCTCAAGCTCTTCGGCCCATCTTGCTGTGTACCTACCAATTACTGTTGCGATCGCTCTGCAGCTTCTCCAGAGAGCAAAGATCCCCCATATTACTATCAGTATCAAGACTATTGCCGGGATGGCTGGATGGATTTCGGCTAGATAGTTTGCGAACAGCAAGTACGCTAGTGACACTACAATCACGTATAGTATGCCGTCTAATGCGATTCTGTAGTTCTTGTAGGTCTCGATACTCACTTCCCCGCTCACTTTTCCAAAATGATATGCTAGAACTCCTGCTAAGCCGCTAGTAAGTCGCCGGATGTCGACGAAGACTGTGAAAACTATTATTGCTAAAGCAACGACAATAATAAAGCTGATGATAGAGTGCACAGGGTACCCCATGAACTCCTGCGTCATTCCCTTCGCAATTGGCAGGAAAACTAGCTCTCCGAAAACCCATATCAGTATCGCTGCAAAAACTGATAGAGCAACTCTTGCACCTACTTGCCGTAAAGCCTTTGCAGATTCAAGATACATTTCTGCCCCGAACTCTTCTATCTTCTCCTTTCCTTCTCGCTCTTCACCAACAGTTTCCTCTTCACTCGAATTCATAATGTTCACCTTCTAAACCGCTTTTGAAGACCAAAATAGTACAGGTCTAGGCAAATTTACTTTAAACTCCAGATATCTGAGGCCAATAAAATATTGGGGAAACACCTTAAATACTTTTTGCGAAATTTTCAACCAACTGATCCATTGCCTCACCATATTGCCTGAACTATCCGCAAATATTTTCATCTACCTGCATTTTCACAATGATACTGGTTACGTTTCAGTTCTTCAGGTTAACTTCTCTACCTCTACAATTCTCTCCAGGCTGTGTGATGAGATATTATTATCAGGTAGCGTTTCCCCATATTAGAATCGAGGATTCCGTATAGACCTATAATATTGTTGTCCTCGTTTAAGGACCATTACTTTTCTTCTTCTCTAGCTTCCTCAAGTTCCTCCATGGCTTTATCGTAGGCTCTTATAATGCACTGCATTGTAACTACTCCTAAAAGCCTCTTATCGCCTCTTTCGACTACTGGTAGTATGCTTATTTGGTTCTCAACAATCCTATGCATCACGTCTAATAGGCTTTCATCCGGGTATGCTACTATCACGTTCCTGACCATTATCTCATTCACTCTAACATCTTCGAGTTTCCTATCTCTAACCTTGTAGACGTCCTCCATGGATATCACTCCTACAAGTCTGCTATCCTCGACCACCGGGACAGCTCTCACACCATGCATTCTCATTATTTCAGCTGCGTCTCTCAGAGAAATCGTTGGACTTATTGTTGGATATCTTGTTCTCATAGCATTCCTCACCTTCAACATCCTAAGTAAGTGGATCATGTATTCGCCTACATGTGCAGGGGAGTCCGCCTTAGTTTCAACCTGTTCACTGTACATTGTATAGTCTCCTGTTAGAATATAGGCTAATGCTGTTGTAAGCATTGCTGGAAGCAGTAGGCCGTAATCTCCCGTAATTTCACTCACCATTATCATTGCTGCTAGAGGACACTTAGATATCCCCCCGAAGAAAGCCATCATGCCCACTATGGTAAATGATATTAGAAACGACTCCCTGTCGAAAATTATCATTGGGAATTCTCGTGCAAATATTTCTCCAAGAAGCATGCCGATAGTTGCTCCAACAGCTATTGTGGGAGTGAATATTCCACCGCTACCTCCAGACCCTATGGTGATAGAAGTCACTATCATTTTTAATAGGAAAATCACTATCATCGCCATTATTGCCATTAGAAACGTGTTATCAAACCACGACGATACTTCTCCGTTCAACAGGTATTTTATCCAAACATATCCTCCCTCAACTATTTGTGGAACAAATATGCCCACTATCCCAACAATTAGTCCACCTATAGCTGGCTTAGCTATCCTTGGGATTCTGAGAGACTTGAATAGTGATCTAAATCTATGGAGGAGTTGTACGTATACTATGCTCGTTACCGCGCACACTACGCCCAGTATTGTGTAGAAGAGTAGTTCGAGAGGATTCTGGAAGTATGTTTGAGGCACGAAGAATAGCGGTCTCCACCCACTGTAAGCTCCGTAAATAGAGTATCCTACAACGGACGCTATGAACGCTGGTACTAGTGCTTCAACCTCGAAGTCTCTCTTGTATAGAACTTCCATTCCGAAGAGTGCTCCCCCCAGTGGAGCCTTGAATATAGTTCCTATACCGGCTCCTAGGCCGGCAGCTATAGCTATTCTCTTACTCCTAGGATCGAGTTTAAGAATAGATGAAATTATTGAGCCGACTCCCGCACCTATCTGGCCCATTGGTCCCTCTCTTCCAACACTTCCGCCGGATCCTATGGTTAAAGCCGATGCAATGGCTTTTACTGGTGGAACTCTCGATCTTATCCCTCCTCTAGGATTATGGAATGTGGCTATGGCTGCACCAGTTCCCTCCCCCTCGGTTTCAGGTGCTATCACGTAGACTAGCAATCCTCCAAGCAGACATCCCAAGCAAGTTATTAATGGTTGCAGTAATGCTATCTCATTGTTCCACGTCGCCTCGAATGGGATTACTGGTATCCTGCTCTCCAACGACACGGTTGATATTAGCAAATGATATTCTAAATAGTCTGTTATCTGGGAGAAAAGTATTGTTGAAACACCTATGACCAAGCCCATAAATACTCCTATTATAGCCCACTTCTCTAGGTAGCCTAGTAGTCTAACGAATCTATTATTCTTCATCAGCATCGCTTCGATCGTGATTATTTCTTCATCCTTTCAAGCTATTAGAATGTTCCATTATTTAACGTTTAACGTTTTTCTCATAATAGTTGCAGACTGCTTTCATGGGACACTCGATGCATTTCGGCCTTCTTGCTCTACAATACTTCCTCCCCAAAGAAATCATTCTCAAGTGGGCCTCCAAATAGTCTTTCTCCCTGAAAACCTCCATCAAAACCCTTCTAACATCCTCGTATCCAGCATCTTCTGATACTAGGCCCAGCCTCTTAGAAACCCTCATTACATGCGTGTCAACGGGAAATGTCGGTTTACCAGCGTACATTAATAATACGACGTCGGCAGTTTTCCTCCCAACTCCAGGTAGACTGAGAAGTCTGCTCCTAGCCTCCTCTAAGGGGAGCTCTCTTATCCAACTTAAGTCTCCGCCAAACTCTTCAACTATCTTAGATGCAAGCTCCCTTATCTTCCTAGCACGCCTCCAATGTAGACCGGCCGGTCTAATAGCTTCAGCTATCTTATCTAGCGGTGTGGACAATATTTTCTCCAAGGATACTTCGCCGAGTTTGCTCTCAAGTCTCCCATAAGCTTTTATCGCGTTCCTGTCCGTAGTGTTCTGGGAAAGTATTACTCCAATAATGAACTTAAAGGGATCATCGTACAGTCTTCTGATATTCCTCACAACGAACCTCTCGTCATTCAAGTCTATATTTCTCAGCAGAGAAAGTATTCCATCTCCAGGGATCTTCAAGTACTTCAGCACCTAAAGCTTATTCACAAGACTTCGAATATAGTTTTTTCGAGGAAAAGGTGTGAAACTACATGCCGTTTGATCCAGTAAGGTTTGCCAAAATAGTTGAGGAAAGTGTTTCAAGAATTAGGCTAGGTGTTGTGGAGAGAAGGTATGCCAGGTTTAGGGGTGACAGGTGGTATGGTGGGATAGCAACAGGAGACGTTGTAGGATGCAATCTCAGATGCGTTTTCTGCTGGGCTTCAACCATGAGAGACCACTTGAAGTGCAAAGGCTTCTACTGTTCTCCGAGGAAAGCTTATGGGAGACTTGTTGGAATAGCCAGTTCGAGAGGATTCTTTAAAGTTAGGCTGAGCGGGGGAGAACCTACTATAGCATGGGAGCACGCTAAGAGCGTTGCAGAGCTCATCGTTAAAGCGGGTTTGAGATTCGTTTTGGAAACAAACGGCATATTGATAGGTGCAAGACCCGAAATAGCACAGGATATCGCTGAAATGGAGGGCGTGGTAGTCAGAGTTTCCATTAAGGCAGCTAACCCCAAAACATTTGAAAAGCTTACAGGGGCTAGAAGAGAGTTTTTCTGGATGCAGCTTAAGGCATTAGAGAACCTCTTGGAGGCTGGCCTAGTGCCTGGCGAAGAATTTTATCCAGCAATAATGCTCAGCTTTAATGATGACAGAGAAATTTCATGGCTCGAGGAGAAGATTGCAAGCATAGATCCGGTTCTAGTAGAGTATGTGGATCGAGAATATGTCATAATGTATCCCAGAGTCAGGAGACAGCTTGAGGAAGCAGGCATAAAGCCCAGGAAATACTATTCTCCCAACGGGATTCCAAGAGAGATGGTGTAAATATTTAAGTTTCTTAAGAACATTTTTAATTAAGGTGTTAAAATGAACATAAAATTCAATCTTGTCGCAATCATACTAGCATTAATGTTGATAGCTCTCGCAGTGGTAATAGTGTTGAAACCAGATTTACTATGGATTCTCGTACTTGCATCATCGATAGTTCTGGGGATAATAGGTGCGATAGTGGGCTACGCCATGGGAGGACTGCTGGGGGCAGCAGTATTCTTCCTAGTAGGCTTGATAATACCGCCGCTTCTAGCAATAATCCTAGTATTCCTCCTAATATTAGGCCTCGTAATTCTGGGGTTATTGCTCATAGCGTTAATAATTAAAATATTGCTGTAGACCTTTAATACGTGGATGATGACCAACCTCGTTTAGGATAGGTGACTGATGCACCGGTTACTGACACGCTAATAATAATCGTATTCTATGTTTGAGAGTATGTGAACATTCCCTATGCTAACCCTCCTCAACCCGGCTCTCCTAGAAGCTTTAAGACACTCCTCTGCATGCCTCCTACTCGTTGTCGGAAGATCGCTCATCAAGTAGTCTGGGTGGAACGCTAGTAGCCTATAAGGTACATTGGGGTTCAGGGAAGCTATGAACTCAGCTATCTTCTCGACTTCACTAACACCAACATATCCCGGCACTAGAAGAGTGCTAACAGTTACTAGCGGGACCTCGGGTCTCTCATCGAATCTCCTAATAGCTCTCTCCAAATTTTCGAAGATTTTCTTGCAGTCTACTCCAGTTAAAGCCCTGTATATTGTGGGGGTCCAAGCCTTAATGTCGAATTTAACTATTCCGCCAGTCTCGAGACTGAGCTCAACAGCTTTATCGAGAAAAACATTATTCATTAAACCATTAGTTTCCCAGCAAACTCTGAGAATTCTTCCTCTTTTTTCCTCAACCATTATCCTGGATGCTTCAAGAGCATGTTGCATTTGCGGCGAGGGATCTCCCCCAAAATAGCATACGCATGAAACCCTATCGTTCACTGCCGATGCAAGTTCTCTTGCAGTACGTATAGGCGAGAGCTCCCTAGTCATATTCCTGTACTGCCAGTTCTGGCAGTATAGGCAGTCTAGGTTGCATGCACCATAGAATACTGCTAGATTATAATAGCCTCTCTCAGCTCCACGACTACTATAACTGTACTCAGGATAACCTACACCAGTACAGCCTGGGCAAACCCAGTCTGCAACACAGTTTGTTGGAAGAGGATCATAATACCATGTAACAACTCCTCTATCAGGTGTACCAGCAAGCCTGACAATTCTGCCATCCCTGTTCTCGACGAGACCGCAGAAACCCTTCCCCCCGGCGGGAATAATACAATTGTTCCCGCACAAGCCACATGGAACTCCACCGGGATCTCTCGGAGGCTCACCGGGTAAACCAAACCTGCCCCTACTCTCCCTGTGAGCATCTAAAATAATCTTCAATGCCTCCACGCCGTTCTCAACAAGACACTTGTTGCAAACGCCTAGAGCATCACTTATAACAATAGACCTACTGCCACAAAGTTTACACTCCTTCTCTTCCGCCCACCTAGAACTCAAAATCCAAATCATAAAACTCTACCTCAAGACCCCAAACTAACTCTACGCCTACTTGAAATCCTTTCACCACCAACACTATTATATCGCTACCTCATAATAAATAGGTTCCCGAAGCAATATACAGGGAGAAACTTGTAGGCAATTATATGATAATGTGGGATCTACATGAAAACTTCATAGTGCAACTCTACATTAAACCGTTACTAAGAAGCTTAGAAGACAATTTGTTAGACTATTCAATAGGTAAAGGCTATTCAACGAACGTGCTTCCATATAGGTGAAGGAAACTATGTTATAAAGTTTCGGCAAGTCAACAAATACTGTTCTCGTAAAAGGTTTTCTTAAATCCTTATTTTATTGGTGTCTGAAGTGTTATCGTTATTGTTTACTTAACGTTTACGACGTCTAGTTTCATGTCTAGGAGTGGAGCGTCTATTATTTCCTTGCCTACATCGATTATGTCAACGTTTTTCTCTATAATTTCGGGTATATTGCGGATCTTTATGTTTCCACCGAAAGCTAGTTTAATTTTGCTTCTCACATTAAGTTCTCTCAGTTTTCTATCGACTTTCTCAACATCTGCTAGATTGCCTGTGTCCACCATGATTATGTCTGCTCCGTGAACTACTGCTTCAACAGTCTCCTCTTCCAAGCTCATTGTTTCTCCTCTAATTTGAACGACTTTTACTCTATTCTCGAATTTTCTGGCTGCTTCCAGGGCTTTAGCTATTCCACCGAACATTCTAACATAGTTTTTGTCAATGTACACGAAGGGCTCATCGGTTATTCTTATGCCTACTCCACCAGTTCTTATGGCCTCCCTCAGCAACTCCTTTACTTCAATAGGCATTTTCTTCCATGCGCCGCAGACAACTCTTATTTTACCTCTTGAAAGCTCTACAGCTCTTCTAGCTGCTGTTGCTACACCTGAGGTCTTAGCTATGATTCCAATAAGGTGGTCTTCTGCTAAAGCCACTTGCTTCGGGTTCCCTCTTAAAACAACTATTACATCGTTCTTCTTCACTTCCGTCCCAGAAGGCATTATTTCCAGTATTTCTAAGCCTAGTTTCAGAGCTTTCTCCTTCAATCTCTCCATGCAAGCTAGGATACCGTCTTGCTCGACTCTAATCACAGCTGTAACTCTTCTAGACATTATGTCCTCGAATATTATGTCGCGTATGTCAGTTACTTCACGCAATTCCCCAAAACACTCCACACTACAATAATTTCAAATAATATTATGAAAAAATGTTATGTAATTGAGGGGCCCCTACTTACATAATACTTCTTCTGGGGGAATCCCCCTCTGCTTTAACCATTTCGGCATGAGCTTCTTCTCTACTTCCTCGTCTACTTCAGGTGCTTTCTCCACCAGGTATTCTGCTAGCGATTTACTCATGTTTATTGCGCCGTAGACTCCGTCGAATACTATCACTTTATCAGTCTTCCCTATCTTATATGCGAACTCCATAGCTGTTTCGAGGTCCTCTGCTATTACAGCGTGCTTCATGAACTCTATGTTCTGTGGGTCACGGTTGTACACGTCTGCCTGCTCCTTTGTTACAACTATTACTGGAAACATCTTCGACCAGAACACGCTTGGATATCCTCCCCAAGCATAGTTTATTACTATAACCTTTATTGCAGGGTTCACTGGTGGAACCTCTGGGATCAAAGGTCTGTCTTTTTCATCGTAGTATGCTTCAGTATACCATGTGTATGGTGGTAGGGGGTTGTCTAAGTCGAATAAGTCTATGTTTAGGCCCGTGAAGTTAGCGAATATTACTCCACCCGAAAACGTGTATGGTATTGGCGTTCTATAGTCTAAGACGACTATGCATTCGTCTATTTTACTCAGCAGCCTCATGACTTTTCCATAGTATCTCAGGTTATCTACTATTATCCTACGATCCAGTCTATCGAGATCGTTATCGGCGTAAACTCCTAGTATACCTACTGGTGAAGCTCTTAGGAATACTGAGAAAGCCCACTTGTCCTGAACGAACTTCGAGTTGAATATTGCTCTTGCAACGAAGTTTGCTCCCCTTGGTCCAAGATTATGGTGGTACGCTGATCTTGTTTCAAGTCTAGCGTACGACATGCCGAATGGTTTAAATGCTCTATCCACATGTCTATGGAAATGTACTTCTCTCACATCAGTGTTATGTGCATGCACTATTTTATCCGCATCATAAGCTGCTCTGAGACCATAGAATGTTCCGATCTCGGTCTCTATGGGTACTCCCGGATCCAAGGGTGAAATTCCATACGCTTTCCCATTGAAGTATTCGTCCAACTTGAACCTCTTAATATATTCCTCGGACTCTCTATGTCTTAACCCTACGCCGACCTTCAACCTTATGTTTGTAACTCCAGTTTTACGTTCGATGACGTCCTTTATCGTCTTGAGCATTTCAGCGTATGGTTCTCCTCCAAGAATGGTGAAGCCGTGGTGTGATCCGAGTATGTTCACTGAGCGTGCTCCTTTAATTGGAGACATATCGACGTTTTCCAAGGCCTCCTCGGTAGCGTCTCTAATAGCTTTTGGATTAGGTGGAGGCCATAATGGTTTAGGTATGTCTGGGAAGAGTTCAGATATCTTAATGGAAACCATGTTAGGTAGCTCGGATGCACGTTTCTTGACGTATTTTGGGTCCACCCCATATATTGAGGGAGCTGGTGGTAATGGAGCTATGGGGGGGCCTATTACTCTACTTTTATCGATTTTATATTGAGGCATTCAGGATCCCCCACACCTAAACTTTTGCTTCTCCTCTAGTTAACTTCTTCAATAACATTTCATCCTCGTCGAAGTAGAATCCTCTAGCCCTATACTTCTCCCTAACCTTTTTTGGTATCTCGAACACTGTTGGACAGATACCGTACCATGCATGTCTACCTGGCTTGGGTTTAGGCTCAATGCCTACTGCTCTGAGCAACCTGAGTATTGGCTGGATACACTCCACTTTACACCCAGTCCTAACGCCGGTCATTCTAGATATTTCCTCAGGAGTCTTGGCTCCTAAGATTATTGCTGCAGCAACCTCTTTAGCCCTGGTTCCAGTACAGAAGCATATTATCTGCTCCGGGTGGAAGCCAGCATTCCTACATATTTCCTCAACTTTCTTAAAGTCTACCTTGCTCACGTCGACCCTTACAATTTTTGGTTCTGGTAGGCGCTCCATTGTTATAGCGTAGTTCGGACATCTCTCATAGCATGCTCCACAACCCATGCAAGTATTTGGGTCTATCTTTGGGTATTCACCTGGCGTCCAAGATATTGCCTCCGTGGGACAAATGGACCAGCACAAACCGCACTTTACGCATTTCGAGTAATCTGTTTTAGCCATGAACGCTACATACCTTACCGTGGCAGAACCCTCCGTAAAAGTTTTAACATGTGTAATTAATTTTGTTTAACGATATTTAATCTTTATGTGCGCAATGTTTCATTTTAGACCTTAACACCTCCCTTAATTCCCCAGCAATCAAATTAGCTATCTGCTCCTTAGACAAATTATTGTTTAACCCCCTGATAAGAGCATTTAAACCGATTTTCACCTCATCTGTTGGTCCGGGCAACGCTATTATTAGGGACTCCCCTACTCTTCCAACACCTATCCTCACACCATCCTTAAAGTGCCTCCCCTTACCCTTATCATATTTTACTATGTAGGGTGTGGCCGCATTGGGGTCGACTCTCAGAAGACCTTCAATAGTCTTATCCTTGGCCTCGGCTCCAACGCCTCCCGTGAAAATTATGAGTCCATACCCGTTATCCAGTGCTCTCTGAATGGAATTCGATATAACGTATTCGTCGTCGTCCAGTACTCCGCCCACCGTGACATCGTAGCCTAGCTTAGTTAATTCTTCCTTGATTAGAGGAGAATTAGTGTCCTTAATTAAGCCCTCCTTAACTTCTGAACCCGTGGAGAATACTATGGCTCTCTTAGAAATCCTCTTCCTCATCTCCTTGACTATCTGCACGGTTCTCTCAAGAACTTCTTTAGCCTCGCTTTCCTCGACAGCTATTAAACCTAGGATGCCCTCTGAGTGAATTGTTGTCTGAGGAGTCACTTTAACACCGGGTACTTGCGATAATTTTCTCAGCAACTCGTTTTTCTTGCCTATGATTTGCTTAGCTGAGATGGTGCTCCTAAGTATGTCTACTACCATCAATTTCTCTCTAACGTCCGTAACCATAACCTCGCTCTCATCTAAGCCTAGAACCTCGGCAACAGCTCTGGCAACGTCTTTCAAGTTAACATTTGACAACTCTATGTTCTCAAACCATATCTCAGTTTTCATCAACAAATTTAACTCGACATCTTCTTCCATAAATTGACACTTCCACCAAGAATGTGTAGTCTAAAAATAAATAAGGTTTGTTAGAGGCTCCCATACATCCAAACAAACTCTGCGAATCAAACTGCTCGTTTAAGGGAAATTATTGCTTAGATCATCAAAACTGCTATGAACCCGCCGAGTAACCTTAACGGTTTTTCTCCAATTTGACGGAGAGCCCGCTCTAGTCTTTGTAGACCAGCCTGCATGTTAGCTTACTTGAATCTAATGGTCACTGAGCCGAGTTTGTCGAATGTTGCTCTCACAATGTAGCCTGGTTTAATGTCTACTGCCGCAATAAGTGATCCCGAAAGGATTACTTCTCCAGATTTAAGGTAAGTACCGTAGGAGGCCAGTTTGTTAGCTAGCCACGCTACTGATGAAACAGGATTGCCCATAACAGCTGCTCCAGCAGCTGTTGAAATGATTTCCCCGTTAACTTCGAATACTAGCCCTACTAGGCGTAGGTCGATGTTCCTAACATCTACTATTCTACCTCCGAGAACGAACCTGGCTGAAGAAGCGTTATCGGCTATGGTGTCCTGGATCTTAATCTTCCAATCCCTAATACGGCTGTCAATAATTTCTAGAGCAGGCATCACTCCCTCTGTTGCGCGTAGGACATCTGCGGGAGTTATTCCCGGACCCTTCAAGTCATCTTTTAATACGAAGGCGATCTCAGCCTCTATCTTAGGCTGAATGAGCTCCCTCAAGTCTATGCATTCTCCCTCCAATACGATCATTCGATCAGTTAGGTGTCCGTAGTCGGGTTCGTTAACCCCGAAAAGTTTCTGCATACCTTTACTCGTTAACCCTATCTTCTTACCAACGATCTTCTCTCCCCGAGTAATCTTCGCGTCTACATTTTTTAATTGAATTCTATAAGCATCTTCAATACTTATTTGCGGATATGTTTTTGTTAATGGATCGATGGGTTCGCGCTTCTCCTCAGCTTCCAGAAGCATCCTAGCTAATTCATCTATTGGTATAGGGTTGTGTGTAGTCATAGCATTACACCTACAAACTATAATTGCCATTATTAAAGTATTTAAAGTTAAATTCAAATATTATATAGACCACATTTCGTGATCTGAGCTGTAAAGGATATATGTTTTAATATGCTAACTTTGGCCATAATATATTTAAATTTGTACATCAATTGATTAACGGTGGTCTCATGATCGAGCTTCGCCCTCCCATAATATCAAATCTTAACGTGAATCTAGAAGGTAGAGTTGCAATAGTAACAGGTTCTAGTAAGGGTATAGGTCGTGCAATAGCATTATCTCTGGCTATGAGCGGTGCAGACGTTGTCATCAACGGGAGGAAAAAGGAGGATTTGATGAAGACTGCTGAAGAAATTAAGGCTTTGAATAGAAGAGTTCTACCAGTAGTAGCGGATGTGAGTAAGTGGGATGATGTTAAGAGGATGGTTGACGAGACAATAAAGCATTTTGGCCATATTGAGATAGTTGTCAACAATGCTGGAATCCTTGGACCAGTAAAACCCGTACATGAAATCACTGTGGAAGAGTGGGACAAGGTATTAGCAATTAACTTGGGGGGAGCATTTCTAGTCATAAAAGCCGTAGTACCATACATGATTAAACAGAAATATGGTAAAATAATTAACATATCATCTGTAGCAGGTGTTGAAGGAAACAAGAATATGGTACCATACTGTGCATCCAAAGCTGCACTAATAGGGTTAACTAAGGCGCTGGCGGAGGAACTGGGACCCTACGGGATAAGAATAAACGCTGTTTGCCCAGCACTAGTGGAGAAAACCTATTTGACTGAGAGCATGCCACCTGAGCAAAGAGAATTTCTAGCGAAGAAGATACCTTTAGGCAGGTTATGTAGGTTAGATGAGGTTGCCGATTTAGTAAAGTTCCTAGCATCAGATGCATCAGACTTCCTAACAGGGTACGCGTTTGTTTTAGCTGGTGGAAGAGCTAGATGCCACTAAATTTTCTACCCCATATTTTATTTGGGAACAGTGTTCCACGTAGCTGAGAAAAAAAGTTTCAATAGTCTCCTACGATTTCCCTAGCTTTTTCAATAATGTTCTCTGGTATCGATATTACTTCGGGGAAGACGCCCTTCAGTCTAGGGGGCAGAGGCTTTGTTGCATCTATGCCTCCCCGCGCAGTAAATCCGTTGAGTGAAGAAGGGTCTAGAGGCGATCCACGGGCACCCTCAACTACAATGAGATCTCTGTCTAATTGAGAACGCGTTGCTATAGCCCACAATACTTCATCCTCATCAAATATGTCTACGTCACTGTCCACTACAACAACGTGTTTAACTACTTCGTAAGCGCTTAAAGCTGCAAGTATGGCGTTTTTCCCATCTCCCTCACGCATCTTCTCTATTTGAATATAGCAGTGGAATCTTCCGCAACCGGATGGAGGCAAGTAAACGTTTCTAACACCCGGCACCACGTTTTTAACAGTGTGGAATATTCTACTCTCAACAGGTATGCTTCCTAGGAAGAAGCAGTCTCTATGTCCCGGAATCACGTCGAGGTAAATGGAGTTTTTCCGCATGTTTATGGCTCTAACAACTATGACTCTTCCATCCCTGTTCACCGGGCCATATGTTTTAGGGAATTCTCCGAAAGGCCCCTCAGTCTCTCTCACATTAGGTAAGACTTCCCCCTCAATCACTATTTCTGCATCAGCCGGTATTAGGAAGCTCTTACCCCAAGTTGTTGAGGGGGTCAGTCTTAATGGTTCGCCTAGAACCCCGCCGATAACATGGTATTCGTCAACTGTAATAGGCTGAACCGTCTGGGTTCCAAGGTAGAAGGCTGGGTGGTGGCCTATCACTATTGCTATGGGCATCCCCAAGTTCCTATCCTCATATCTCCTATGGTAAATATCAGTGTGTCTACCTTTAATGAATAGTGAGACGAGTTTCCTAGGACCCTTATACATGTCTCTAATAGTTGCAGCATTATAGCCGTACTCCGGATCCCAGACAACGTGTACGCCGCCAGTAATGTATGGCCCAGCATCTTTCTCGTAGTGCTTTATTATTGGAAGCATCCTTAAGTCGGCTTCCTCCCCTGTCAACACGACTTCTTTAACAGGTGCATCGTTTTCATCGACCACTACAGGCTCTACTCCCCTAGTCTCCCTCTTATAATACTCTAGGGCGAGGAGTCTGTTGCTAGTGTTCAGAGCCCATGCACATCTATCTCTGCTGGCAAACAAGTTTGTTACTAACGGTATTCTAGACTTTGATCCCAGGAGATTGTTGATGTTCTTGAAGAATAGTATTGGATACTTACCTTGTTTACCAAGAAGCCACACAATAGCCGCTATCTCCAGACTCGACTCAATATTAGCCTCTATGGTCAACAAGTTATCTGGATGTTCTCTAGAAATAAACTCTAAGTAACTTCTTAAATCCATGGTTTTCCCCCAACCAGAATAGTCCTAGTACTTTATTGTAGATGAAACCAGTATATTAAAATACCTTGATAAAGTCTCTCCAGATGGAAGCAAGTACATGGTGCATAGTGCTTAAGCAATCTTTAAATTGGCTAAATATTTTGATGGCCATTGTCACGACTACGGTCATCACGGCGATGAGAGCCGTCAAATCATGTAGATGTTTGCCCATACTCTCAGACAATTGTTCGACTGTTTTCTCTCGAAGACTTGTGAAGGCTTGAAATCGAGTTATTAAAGTTATAAAGATTGCCGGACTTACTAATGAAAGCCGAGATCGTAGCTGGCGTGAGGTAAGTTTCTCATGTAACAATACTTCTTCTCCTGCAATAAGATTACGTAAAGTAAGTTAGTATTGAATAATTATTGCTGATCGGCTGTAGCCTGAACTGGTGGTAGAATTAATATAAAATAAAAATATTGTTGTTTTATTTATGCTATTTTACCTATTTTAGCTAGCTCGTCTGCTACGTCTGCTAGTCCTAGTTCTTCTAGCTTCTTCCTCGTTATGTAGCCTGTCTTCTTATCCCAGCCGAATGCTTCATATGCTTCGTCGAGGAGTTCATCGAACTTTATGACAGCCTGTCCCTTTGCTGGTCCCGTGGTTACTGGCTCTAGCAGTCTCTTTGGCAGAGTGTCGTGTCTCCTGTCGAATCCTTCTCTAATGTTGAATGCTCTCTTCAAGTTCCATGCACGCTCGGCTGCTACCAGCAGGTCTTTGCCAGTTACTTCTATGCCTGTTAGAGAGCTGTATAGTCTGGCCAGTCTCTTAGGCGTTAGACAGCTGTCCTCGGAGCCCCATAATGGGAATCTGCATATACCTAGGCTTTCGGCTAGCTCACCGTGTAGTGCTAACAATCTATATGCTATTCCTCTCTTAACACCTACCTCAGCATACTTGTCTGGTGGTGGCCATGGTAGTCCAAACTCTCTTAAACCGTTATCTAATGGTATGAAGTCGTATGCTCCAGCCCAGTTCGGATGCATGTGACATGCTCCTCTGGGTGTAACAGCGTACTGTATTACGAAGTTCCTTGACTCTCCTCTTGGATCATGTGCTGGAACCTCTAGTCCCTTAACGTGGACAGCGAACTCATCGGCACCCTTACCTATCTTCTCCGCTGCTTTCTTAACTCCTTCAGCCAGAACGTCTCCGAATCCCTCTCTCTTAGCTATTGCATCCACTAACGTTAATATTACATCTGGGTCTCCCCATCTAAGCTTTAAGCCGCCAGTGTCCTCCTCGGTTATGTATCCTCTCTCGAATGCTTCAATAGCGAAAGCAATCACGTTACCCGTTGATATAGTGTCTAGACCATAATTGTTGCACAAGTAGTTTGCTCTCACTACCGCCTCTAAGTCTGTTAGTAGTGATTGTACGCCTAGCATATCTGAGGTCTCGTACTCTGGTCCCTCATGTAGTGGTGTCGGATACTTGCCGTCTGGCACCCAAGAGTATCTACCGCAACCTATCGTGCAGCCGAAGCAAGCTCTCCTCTTAACCAAGTACTTCTCGGCTAACATGTCTCCTGACATGCTGTCTGCTTCAGGGAAGTAGGTTGTCTTGAAGTTCATTGTTGGGAGTGCGCCTGCAGCATTCAACGCGTTAACTAAGCCTATAGTGCCCAGCATACCTAGGATTTCCCTGAAAACATACTTCTTCATTGCCTCGTGTGCTTCCAAGGCGTCTTCGAAGAACTTGTCTGGTTTCGCTGGTACAATGCTCTTCTCGCCGAAAACCACGATAGCCTTCAAGTTCTTGGATCCCATTACAGCACCGCCGCCGCATCTTCCAGCAGCTCTATCATAGTCGTTCATTATAGCAGAGAACTTCACAAGTTTCTCTCCAGCAGGTCCAATACAAGCTACTGAAGCCTCAGGTCTACCAACTTCCTCTAACAGTATATCTGTCGTCTCGTGAACGGTCTTGCCCCAAAGATGCTTGGCGCTACGTATCTCAGCTGAACCATCCTCCACGTAAAGGTAGACTGGCTCATCAGCCTTCCCAGTGATAATTATCATGTCGAATCCTGCAAACTTTAACATTGGACCGAACTTTCCACCGGACCTAGCCTCTCCCCATGCTCCAGTTAGTGGAGACTTGAATTGATAGAATATGCTGCCGCTACTTGGCACGAGGGTTCCGGTGAGCGGTCCTGTTGAAGCAACCAGAATGTTCTCAGGGCTTAATGGATCAACTCCGCCCTTCATTTCATTCCATAGTATTCTTGCTCCGAATCCAGCTCCACCCAAGTATAGCTTGGCCCACTCGGGCTTCAAGTCCTCTACTGAGACCTTCTTCTTGGAGAGGTCTACTCTAAGTATTTTACCCATATACCCATACCACTTCATCTACCTCACCTCCTCCTAGGATAGGGTTTAAATGGTACAAGCTCTTTTCTTTGAAGTCTCGCAGTGAAGAACCTCTTGTAGAATACTGCTTCCCTAGCGTCAACAAACTTCAACGCATCCTCAGGACACACTTTAATGCATGCAGGGTCTCCGCCACATAGATCACACTTCACAGCCTTCTTCTTCTCTGGATCAAGAGTCATGGCGCCTATGGGGCATACTGCAACACAGTTCCCGCAACCAGTACACTTATCTCTATCTACAACAACTGCCCCGGTCTTCGGATCTCGTGAAATGGCATTTACTGGGCACACGTTGATGCATAGGCCGCACTGGCTGCAGAATATGGGTGCGTCCACAGGCTCGTGGTCTATTCTTACGACGTATATTCCTGAAAACGCTGGGTTCATCACGTTAAAGTGTTTCAATGAACATGCTAGAACGCATCTGTTGCATCCTGTACATTTATCTGGTACAACAACTAAAACTTTAGGCAAGAACACCACCCTAAACACACTGTTGTGTATAGTATTTGTATAAGTAAAAGATAAAACTTTTGTAATCCTTTATTTAAAAATGTTAATCAGAGTTGATGAAGAATATAATTAGGGAGTAACCCGTATCTGTGTAGTGATGGGTATGGTGATTAAAATATTGTATGCTGGATTCGTAGCTGAAATCACAGGTAGGTACTCTGAGGAGTTGAATTTAGGATGTGAGTTGACGGTTAGAGACGTTCTCGGAGTACTCTGCGAAAAGCACGGTCCCAGATTTAAAAGCGAAGTCTACGATCCTAACAAGGGAGAGCTTAAACCAAATGTAATGGTATTACTTAATGGAGTTAACGTTACAAACAAGCTCGACGTAGGCGTCAGTGAAGGAGACTTCATAACACTACTACCTCCAGTAAGCGGAGGATGAAAGAGAAGTTAAACGTTTTTGATAGAAAAGAAGTAGATATTTTCTTTTCAAAACATTTGACCCGCTTTTAAACCACACTGAAATGTTTGTTTGATAAGTTCAGCGGCTACTAGCTTCTCTTCAATACTTCTCTCACCATGTTTACGAATTCTTCGTCGGTTAGGGGCCTCTTCATTTTAATGGCTTCCTCCTTAACCTTCAACAATACCTTCATTACTTCTTCCTCTGAAGCCTCAATGCCTAGACTCCTCAACTTGTTGATTATAGAAGCTTTACCGCTCTTCTTGCCTATCACTATTTCCACATCTTTTCTGCCCACTAGAGGAGGTACGAATGGTACTACTTCTGTTGGTCTAGTGTCTTTAACCGTGATCCACCAGTCAGCTATGATGCCTGATTCTATTCTGAAAACGTTGAGCCCTACTATGGGCTTGTGGGGTGGAATGCTCACTCCAGAAAGCTCCTCGACTATTTTCGAGACCTTGTACAGTTTCTCTAGTTTAACGTTGACGTCTACGTTTAATAACAGTTTCAACGCTAAGACTAGTTCTTCTAGTGCAGCATTACCGCTTCTCTCTCCAATACCGTTTACTGTTACATGGGCTACGGTCGCGCCCGAGATTATTGCCGCTATGGTGTTTGCCACGCCTAATCCGAAATCGTTGTGTGCGTGTATTTCTATGGGTACCTTCACGAATTCCCTCAGCTTCCCTATGAAGTACTGTATTGCGAGGGGCGAGCATACTCCGAAAGTGTCTGCAACAGTAAGTGAATCCATGTACCCGTGAACCGCATCTATAACCTTCCTTAAAAAGTCGAATTCGGCTCTAGTTGCATCTATGGTGAAGAAAGTTACGTAGAGTCCATGTTGCTTAGCATATTCTATTGCCTCAACAGCCCTCTCTATAGCCTTCTCCTCAGGCCACCTGTAAGCATATTTAATTATGTGTCTACTGGACGGGAGCTCCATGACCACTCCAGGTACATCGCATTTCAGAGCCATATCAACATCGTTCTTCAAACACCTGCTGAAAGCCATAACCATAGCGTTCAAGCCCTGCTTGGCAATCTCTTTTATTGCCTCGAAGTCGTCTCGAGACACCGAAGGCATTCCAGCCTCTATTCTGTCAACACCTGCCTCGTCCAACGCTAAGGCTATTTTCAGCTTATCCTCTTTCCTAAAAACTATCCCAGGCTGCTGCTCTCCATCTCTTAACGTGGTATCATGTATTATCACTTTCTCGGGTAGCTTAAGACCCCTCCTTATCTCATCAACATAGTTGTATTGACTAACAAACCATTTATCAGTAAACCATGGAGTATAATGAGACATCATAATCTCCGCTGTCAAGTATCTTTAAATATACTTTAAAAGTTTTCGACAACCTATCTGCAACCAGCATATTCCACGGAAACTCGATGTACTGGAAGAATGTTGTAGCAATTGTTATAGAAGAATACGTTGCGGAATCCAGTGCTCGTTGATTTCATGGAGCTTCAATGTTCGGGGGAATAGGATTCATGGAGTACTCTAAGAGATATAAACTAAGCTTATGCTAAATTCTCTGGAAAAAGTTTACTAATTGACGTGGAGGAGGTTTATGGAGAGTCTTTACATAGCAGTTGATGTAGGTGCAACTAATATTAGGGTTGCCCTAGGCGATGCAGAGGGAAGACTCTACGTGAAGTTTAGGGAGAAAACTGTTAGAAGTGGGGGTAGGCTATCTATTGCAGAACAGATTCTGGAAATTATAGGGAAAAGCGTTTCACCAAGAATGTTGGAGAATGTTAATGCCATTGGAATAGGCTCAATCGGCCCTCTAGATTTGAAGAGGGGGAGAATAGTTGGAACACCTAATCTTCCCTTCGACGTAGTGGAGCTTGTTGAACCGCTCAAGAATAGACTTAGGAAACCAGTCTACCTAGTCAACGACTGTGTTGCGGGAGTTATGGGGGAGTGGGTTTACGGTGCTGGCAGGGGCTATAGGAACGTCGTTTACATTACTATTAGTACTGGGATAGGTGGGGGAGCAATAGTCGACGGCCACCTGTTGCTAGGTAAAGACGGTAATGCACATGAGGTTGGACACATGGTTGTAGATCTTGAGGGGATCATGGAATGTGGTTGTGGTTGCAGAGGCCACTGGGAGGCTTATTGTTCCGGCTCAAAAATCCCCGCCTACGCTGAACACCTCTTATCCACTATGCCCGTGGAAGAGGTTAGAGCAAGTAGCCTATACCACCACTACGTTAAGGGTGAGCTGACCGCTGAAATCATATACAGGGCTGCAGCTGAAGGAGACAGAATTGCCATGGAGATAGTCGAGGCTATCGGTAAAATAAATGCCATTGGCGTTGCGAACGTGGTAAACGTTTACGACCCGGAGCTCGTAACTATTGGAGGCGCAGTAGCTTTAAGAAACAGTAGCCTAGTGCTCCAACCCATAATAAAATACGTGAAGAAATACGTTGTAAACAGGCTTCCAAAAATAATGCTTACACCTCTAGGCGAAGACATAGTGCTTTACGGTGCACTGGCAATCGCTGCAAATCCGCCCCGGGAACTCTTGGAGGCTATGGGAATCTAAGTTGTACACGTTTAGTATGAAACATCCACAACTAGGGGATTTAGTGTCTTCACAAGCTCGTCAACACTTATTTTAACTAAAGCGTAGTTCGATCCCCCTCCAACCAATACTTCTCCTCTACCAAGAGCTGAAGAATCTATTAGGAGAGTGAGTTTTCCAACTTCCTCCGTTAACGGACTGACTTCACCCGGCCTGAATCCCGTTATTTCTTCAACTTCTCTCGGAGTTGCAAGCCTGCACTCCCTTACTCCTATCTTGTCTCTAAGCTTCTCGAAATCCAGTTTCCTCTCCCCGGGCAATATGACTGCATAAGGCTTATTGTCTCCTAGAACTATGAGCGTTTTCAAAATCTTTTCTTCCGGGAAGCCGGAGGCTTTTGATGCTGTTCTAACAGATGTAACCTTACTCTTAAAATACATTACCTCAGCCTTAATTCCTCGACAACTTATAAACTTCACAACCTTGCCTAAATCACCCACTCTAACCCCCCATATAAACATGATATATGTTAAATAAATATTACTCGCTGGAGCCCACAGATTTTAGAACATTGCACCGGATATTTGGCTTCAAGCTTTGAGGAAATAGATCAGCCGATCACATGAGAGTTTAAAGAGCTATGTTTCGGATATTGCAAACGAGTTAAAGAGCATATACCGTGAGTGCTTATTCACAGAGCCAGTAATTATCGAGGATCCCTATAGTCGTATACTCTGCTCGCTGGTGAGGGCCGCTTTAAGAGGAGAAGTTTAATGTAGGCGGCTACCATGAGATATCAAACTTTTTATCTAAGTACTCCAAATAGTTTATGTAAAGTCAACTTGTATATAGGGGTTTTAATTATATGGTTAAATCAGATATTCTTGAGAAAAGGCTTTCAAGGTTTCAGAAGCTTTTAGAAGAAAATGGCATAGATGGAGCTATGATTAGAACGCTGAGTTCATTCGAGTATTTCGCTGGAGTAAAATGGCTTAGACCAGCACTCTTCGTTCCAGTTAGGGGGAGGCCTGTTGCATTTATACATTCTTGCGAGAGAGAGGAGTTCTTGGAGAAGTCTTGGATAGAAGAGGTTAGAACCTATAGGAGAGTAGAGGAGCTTGTAAGGCATGTAATAACCACAATGAAGGAGTTCGATTGCAGAGTTGTTGGATTAGATTACAGTATTGAAAGAGACTCTTATGCACTATTCTACGAGTTATTCAAGAAGTTTAACCCTAAAATCGAGGTTAAGGACATACACTCATTGATAATGGAGCTTAGAATTGTTAAGGAAGGATGGGAGATCGAGAGGATTAGGCGTGCCGGGGAAATAGCTGAGAGCGCCATGAAGGCTATTCTAGATAATATTGATGAAGGTGTGAGCGAGCTCGAGCTAGCGGCTGAAGCAGTATATGTTATGATGAAGAAGGGGTCGGAGAACCCCCACATATATGTGAACGCTGGCCCTAAACCTAGAATCCACGCCGAGCCCCGGAGAGACGTGAGGATTGCTAGAGGAGACACTATTATGGTCACTATTGGAGCAGACTTCGAGAACTACTATGCAAATCTTTCGAGAACAATATTTTTCGGCACTCCAAGTACTGGGCAGCAGAGGGTTTTCGAAGTAGTGAAGGCCATGTACGATAGAGCTATCAGAGAGGTTAAACCTGGAGTCAAGTTGATGAGTATTGAGAGGAAGCTGAGGGACTTTGCTGTAGAGAAGGGTTTCGGAGAATACTATGTAACAGGCTTCATACACGGCGTTGGACTTCTAGTAGAAGAAGATCCTATCACAACGATAGTTGTAGCACATAGGGGGTACACTATTAGAGAGGGTATGATTCTAGCATTCATACATGCGCCACTACCCGTCCCGGGAATTGGATGTTTTAAACTAGAGGATACGTTTCAAATATTCGAGGAGAAGATAGCTCCAATAACACAATTCCAAGTAGAATTAGTTTTGTGAGTGAGATTATGAGGGGAGATAAGCCTGTTGAAATAGTTAGAGGAGTTTACTGGATTGGTGTAAACGATACTGAAACAGACTTGTTTGAGTCTATTTGGAGCTTACCACATGGAGTATCCTATAATTCATACTTAGTTATGGGAGAGGAGGGAATAGCGGTAATAGACCTCGTTGCCTCGAAGTACGGCGGTAAACTGTTGAAGAACATTTCTGAAATAGTGGATCCGTCCAGAATATCGTATATTGTATTAAACCATCTGGAACAAGACCATACGGGTTCCCTGCCGGAAGTATTGGAGAAAGCACCAAATGCTAGAATAGTTGTGTCAAAGGTAGCGGCATCTATGATAAAATACTTCTACGATGTTGAAGAGGAGAGAATCATTGTTGTTGGGGACGGGGAGACCTTGAGTATTGGTGGGAGAACATTGGAATTCGTATATTTGCCCTGGTTACACTGGCCTGAAACCATGGGAACATATTTGGTTGAAGACAAGATATTGTTCTCGTGCGATGCTTTCGGGAGCTACGGTGCACTATTAGATGGAGTGTTTGACGACGAAGTGGACATGGCATTGTATTTGGAGGAGGCTAAAAGGTACTTCTCAAACATTGTATCGAAGCACTCGAGTTTCGTGATTAGAGCAGTCGAAAAATTGAAGTCAAGGAACATCGAGATAAAAATTCTTGCTCCAAGTCATGGACCAATATATAGGAGAAATCCTGGGATGATAATAGAGGAGTACGTTAAGTGGAGTAAGCCGGAGCTGAGGAAGAAGGTCGTCGTAATATACTCTTCAATGTACGGGAACGTTAAGAAGCTTATAGATGAAGCTGTTAAAGTACTTAGAGCCAACGGTGTGGAGACCATATTATTTGATGTAGCTAGAAGCGACATAAGCTACATACTCAAGGAAACCATTGATGCGAGCACAATACTTGTAGGCTCGTCAACCTACGAGGCAAACGTGTTCCCACTGCTAAGCAAGGTTTTAGACTTCCTGGCATTGAAGAATACTGGTAAAGGGAAGACTGCCGGTATCATAGAAGTTCACGGGTGGGCTCCTACAACGAAGTTTGTTAGACAAAAACTCGTGGAAGCAGGCTTCGACATTATTGAGCCAGTTGTCGAAGTCAGGGGGACTCCTAGAAGCAACGACATTCGAAGAGCTAGGGAGCTTGCCAGAAGAATATGGAATGTAGTGCTCCAAATAGAGTAGATCTCCTTGAACTCGTTGCTCCACTAATGTTACAAGCATGTAAAGAACGGGAGCTACTTTCACATACATTTTTCATGTTTTGAGCACTTGGCAGTTCTCCGGTAATTTTGTGCTATTCAAACTAATACCTTTTCTCTCTTACCGTGTTAGAGTACGCTATACACAGTACTGAACTACTCTAAGAATTATGAATATAAAGATGATATCACGTATCGAACTTGCCTGAGAACTTTAGGTAAATGTGACTTACGTTATGAAGCGTAGCCACTCTTAGAAGGGGGAGTCGAGACCAGCGTCTTGCAGACTTAGTATGAGACAATTCAGCGAAAAGAAAATCTGAAAATTAATTACATGCTTCACTATATCAATAGGTTGGCTCAGGGTATGTTACACCATGTAAGTGTGAATAAAATTTTACTGTGTAGAATTATATGAATTATGATTCGCGGAGCTTCTTTAAGACTTTCTCATACTCCCCTAGTAGGTGATATGTTTCGACTCCTGCTCTCCTCGCGCTAGTTACTTGGGTCTTATCATTAGATATTAGTATCGACTTAGTCTTCTTAGCGCATGCTATGAAGAAGGCATCTACTGCTCTACACCCAGTGCTCAAGGCCACCTCGAGAGCAATATTGTGAAATTCCTCGCAACCGACCAAATTTACAAACCTTATTACTTCATTGATGTGTTCTTTGACAACATCTCGAGGCTTATATCTCACTAAGACACCTGATAGCTCAATGGGTAATAGCTGAGGCTCATAGATATCTAGTCCTCTATCTGATATAAGGTCTATGAGTGTAGTACCGATATCATGGCGATCCTTGCTAAACGATATGAAAGCACCTACGAGAATAGAGGTGTCCAATACTATCATCTTCGCTCCTCCAAGAGAACCCTAAGTGGATCCTCTCTAACATCTCTATACTCTTTCGCCAACCTCTTAACAGCATCGTTAAATCCGCGAGCACTCCTCATGATAATAACCTTAACTCTCTCTCCCTCTCTTAAATCAGCTTCCTCCAAAAGCTTTAACACACCCTTCTCATATACTGCTTCAACCATTTTAGCCATGTTATTATCCTCCGCAAAATCTTTCTGTATATAGCTCTGATAAATGAATTGACGCTAAGATTAATCACTATGTTTTGTAGTGGATCCGGGAATTTTAACTTACCGTCTCTCCCTAGATATCCACTCCAAGTATTCCACGTAATTTCATGGCTATATCTGGAGATTTGTGATAGGAGTTGAGTTTAACGGAATGATTCTCCCATTTACGAGACCACACCCTGAGTGCTTAGAGCATTGCTTTCATTACTTATAGAACAAATCTCCTTCTCCTCAGCAATCACTTGACACAAACCCATTATAAGTTACTTTAAGGACCCCTCCTGTAACTTAACTACTTGAGAAAGTATTCAGCGTAATAACCTCGGAAATTAGAACATGTTCGATTTAGAGATTGTCGCGTGAAATTAGGCATGTTTCCGAGACTTTGGATCCTATAAGTCCGTATGGAGGTTTAGGGTGAGTGCTTCAGGAATGTTTTGCTCTTAAATATTATCTCATTTGTCACATCAACAGTTTTCGCTGTTCCCCCAATGTCCTGAGGCAATACTTTGCCCTCCTCCACCGCTCTTACTATAGCACTGTTTATAGCCCTCGACAACTTCTTCAATTTTTCATCAGAATATTTTTCTCCAAGCCACTCTAACATTAGGGCTGCAGCCCTGATTTCACCTATTGGATTAGCTATTCCCTTCCCAGCAATCGATTTCGCTGTCCCGTGGACAGGTTCAAAAGCAGCATAGTTCTCCCCTATCTGGGCTGAACCACATAACCCTAAGCCTCCAACTAATCCGGCGACGAGGTCTGAGAGTATGTCACCGTATAGGTTCGGTGTTACGATGACATCGAATATTTGAGGTCTTTTAACGAGCTTGTATGCTGCAGCGTCAACGATCACTTCATCGTGCTCTATGTCTCCGTATTCCCGTGCTATTTCGAAAAATATGTTCCTGAATAGTCCATCAGACTCTTTCAGAATGTTCGCTTTATGTACTACTGTGACTTTCCTCCTTCCAAGTTTTCTAGCTAAATCGAAAGCAAACCTAACGATTCTCTCAGTAGCGCTCCTCGTTATAATACGGTAGCTAATAGCCTTGTCGTCAAACCTCTCCTCAACACCTGAATAAGCCCCCTCAGTGTTTTCTCTAACAATTATTACGTCGAGTTCTCTCAGGGAAACGTTTTTGAAGCTCTTGAAAGGCCTCACGTTAGCGTAGAGTCCGAGAGTTTTCCTCAAATATACGTTCACACTCCTATAAGTCCCAGGTCCCACGGGAGTTGTTACAGGTCCCTTGATCAATGCATCCGTGCTTCTTATCTTATCTAGTGCATCGTCCTCTATCGGCTTACCTGTCTCCTCATAGTATTTCCATCCGGCATCTATCTTAATGTACTCAGCGTCGAATCCGAGTTCTCCCAGTAGTCTTAGAGCTTCGGATACTATTTCAGGGCCTACTCCATCTCCCTCTATCACAGCTATCCTGTACTTTCTTCCCATGGGAAGACACCATGCCTCCTATAGTACTCGACTACCCCTCCCTCCAGAACTATCCTCATTATTTTAGGGGGGTAAGGTTTGAACTTGAATGATAGGTTTCTGGTAATATTCCTTATAATGCCCCCCTCTAAGCTAACCTCAATAATGTCCCCCTCGAAGGTTTTCTCGTATACCTCGGGGGCTATTATTACTGGGAGACCTATGTTAATGGAGTTCCTGAAGAATATTCTTGCAAAAGATTTTGCGATAACTGCCCCGATACCTGCGATCTTCAGGAGGCGGGGAGCATGCTCCCTACTTGAACCACAGCCGAAGTTTCTTCCAGCAACAATGATATCTCCCTTGCCCACTTTTTCCGGGAACTCCGGGTTAAGGTCTATTAGAACGTATTTAACCAGTTCCTCCAGATTCTGGGTTTTGAACTTGTATCTTCCCGGGATAATATTATCTGTATTCACGTTGTCTCCGAACTTCCATACGCGGCCTCTAATCATTTTTTCACCTCAAATACTTTCTCGGATCAGCTATTCTCCCCTCAATTGCTGAAGCCGCTGCTGTGAGAGGGGAAGCCAAGTATACTTCACTTTTCCTATCACCCATTCTCCCCTGGAAGTTCCTGTTAGATGTGGAAACAGCTACTTCCCCCGGTCCAAGAACACCCATGTGTGCCCCAACACACGGGCCACATGTAGGCGGCCCGACCACGAATCCTGCTTTCAAAAATATTTCTAAAACACCTGTCTCTAAGAGCTTGTAGTATACTTCTCTCGATGCAGGTATTGCTATGCAACGAGTATTCTCGTTAACTCTTCTCCCCTTCAAAATTCTCGCTGCAACGTAGAAGTCCTCGAATCTGCCGTTAGTGCAGGACCCTATGAACACTTGGTCGACTTCCACCCCCTCCACTTCACTTATTGACTTCACATTGTCAACGTTGTGTGGTGCAGCAATTTTCGGCTCCAACTTCCCGGCTTCAACGTGGAATTCGTCGACATATTCTGCGTCGGGGTCGGGTGTTACGGGTTTAATCGGCGACTTGACTCTGTTTTTAAGCCATTCAACAGTTTTCTCGTCCACGGGTACTAGACCCGTTTTTGCACCCATTTCTACAACCATGTTTGTGAGAGTCATACGGGATTCGACACTTAGTTCCCTAATAGTGTCTCCGTGGAACTCTACAGCCATGTAGTTTGCACCATCACTTCCAAGACACCCAATAATGTGGAGTATTACGTCTTTAGACAGTACTCCCTTGGGAAGGCTTCCATCGACGACTATCTTAAGAGTTTCCGGGACACGTAGCCATATTTTACCGGTCATCATGGCTATTGTGGCATCGGTGCTTCCTACACCAGTAGCGAATGCTCCGAAGGCACCGTGTGTTGTTGTATGTGAGTCGGCTCCCACTACTATCATACCCGTGTTCACGTGGCCTTTCTCAGGTATGATTTGATGGCATATTCCCGTCCCTATATCGTATAATTTTATTCCATGCTTCTCAGCGAACCTTCTCATCTCCTCGTGAACAATGGACATTCCAACCGATGGACTGGGTGCTGCATGGTCTATGATGAAGACTATTTTACTCGGGTCGAAAACTTTCTCGCAGCTAAACTCGTCTCTCATAACTTCTATGGCCAGTAGAGCTGTTCCATCATGTGCGAAGACTAGGTCTACGGGGGCTATGGTGAATTCTCCTGCAACTAGATTGCGATTAGAGGCTTTGCTTAGAATTTTCTCGGCCATCGTCATTCCAGCCATCTAAATTAAACCCCTCAAATGCCTTGGCAACTTGTCTCTGTATTTTTCGAGGATTTCGGGCACGTGTTTCTTGAGTAATGTGATCATTTCTCTATCAGTTATGGGGGTGGTTCTGCCAGTCTTGTATATTTCAGTAATTTCATTGTATATCTCGGCTAGTCTTGGATCGTTTTTCATGTCCTCCCAGCTACTCGAACCAAACATCGATTTAAGCCAGAAGGCTACTCCAGCTCTCCCAGAGTAGGGTGTTATGGATACTGTGTAGGGTATTCCGAGGACAGCGTTTGGGTCATAGGATAAGTATACTTGAGGATTCTTGAGGAGGCCATCTATGTGTATTCCAGCCTTAGTCCTGAAAGCGTTTGCCCCAAGTATTGGCTGGAATTCAGGTATTTCGAAACCTATTTCCTCGAAGAACTCCTTTATCTTCTTCAATACCTTCAAATTCATCCCCCCAGTAGTTCCCTTAAGTTGAACGTAGAATAATGCCATTGCTTCAAGGGGACAGTTCCCTGCTCTCTCACCCATACCTAGGAGTGTACAGTTGGACATTGATGCTCCGGAAATCCATGCTACAACATGGTTTGCTACAACCATGTGGAAATCGTTGTGTCCATGGAACTCTATTTTCTCCCCTGGCACACCACCGTCTCTAATTAATGCTTTAACTATTCTAGGTATGCTCCTGGGGAGGGGGACTTCTTCGAATGGTAGTCCTAGTCCAAGAGTGTCAGCTATCTTCACTTCAACCTCAACCCCATACTTCTCCCCCAAATCGAACACTTTATGTATGAAGGGTATTGCCAGACCGTAAATGTCCGCTCTCGTAATGTCTTCTAGAGAAGCTCTAACAGAAATCCCCTTCTTAAGGGCCTCCTCTATTACTGAAAGATACTTTTCAACTGCTTGACTCCTAGACAACCTGAGCTTGTAGTATATGTGGTAGTCTGAAATAGAGGACAATATTACTGCCTTATCTAAACCAGCCTCCTCTACTAGTTTTAAGTCGCTGAAAGTTGCTCTGATCCAGGCTATTGGTTTAGGGTAATCGTATCCCAGCTCCTTTACCCGGCGAACAACCTCCCTATCCTTATCAGTGTAGAGGAAGAATTCACAAGACTTTATAATACCGCTTCCAGCGTCAAGCTCATTTAATAGCTGATATACTTTAACTGCCTCCTCGATTTTCAGAGGCCTCCATGCCTGCTGGCCGTCTCTCAGAGTAGTGTCGGTGATGTAGAGATTCCACTTTAAAGACTCCATACCGGTTCTTGGTAGATCGGTGAAGGGGTACAGGTTATTATAGAAAACCTTTTCCTCATCCAAGCATTTCACCAAGTTATTTTAACTCTGTTTGAAGAAAGTAAAAACTAATTAAATTTTTCGCCTTTAATCTACAAAAAGCATTCGAAATTTTATTTGAAATTTTTAAATATTGTTCGATACAGAACTTGAATCACTCCATAATTGGTTATCTAAGATCACCTTTACGTCAACTCCATTGATTATTAGGAAGCCTAATTATTCCCTATAGGGAACGTGTTGTAGTAAGCCGTTTTATAGGTTCATGCTGGCATTGAATACAGTTAACTTAGAGAAATGTGGTCAGAGCTTATTGAATAGTTTTGTTGCGTAAAAAATATTTGCCTCATGGAGTTTTATGTAATTGCTTGAATCACCTGTCATGGTCAGCTGGGCAATTATCTAGGCTCCAATATATTACTGGTATGTCCGCTATGTTCACTCCGCTCATGATTCTAGGCATTGCTACGAGAATATTGTCGAATGTCGGTCCTCTAATCTTAACCCTATATGGTCTAGGCTTCCCATCGCTAACTGCGTGGAAACATAGTTCTCCCCTAGCGCTCTCAATACAGTGCAGTGACTCTCCCTCAGGTATGGGGCCGAACGGCGTTATTACTCTACCATTCTTCATCTTCCTCTCAGCTATAGGTCCCCCTGGAATCCTCTCAAGACACTCCTCTATTATATTCAAGCTCTCCTCCATCTCCATTCTCCTGCAGAGTGCTCTCGAATAACAGTCTCCCCCCTCACCTACTGCAACGTTGAACTCTATTTCATCAAATGCCTCGTAGGGACTTGTCTTCCTCAAATCGAAATCTACTCCGGAACCCCTGATATTCGGGCCTGTCACGTCTAGTCTTATAGCTGTTTCAGAATCAAGCACACCTATATTCTTAGTTCTCTCTATGAAAACCTGGTTGTTGAAGCATAGGTCGTCGTATACTTTGAGTCTCTTCCTCATGTATTTCAGTATCTCCAGTGCTCTGCTCTTGAAGTCTTCAGGCATATCCCTCCTAACTCCCCCCGGAATATTGTATATATGGTATATTCTTGCACCCGTAAGCTTCTCGAGGAGGTACAATATCTTCTCCCTGTCCCCCCAAGCTATTTTCATCACTGTTCTGAAGCCTGTAGCGCTCGCTAGGAAACCTAGGTTTAATAGGTGGCTTTGGATCCTGCTTAGCTCACCCTGTATGGTTCTCAAGTATGATGCTCTCCTTGGAACATTTATCCCAGCTATTTTCTCAACGGCTCCAATGTAGGCTAGCTCGTAGCTTGCTCCATCTAGAACACATACTCTCTGAACTATCATGATGTTCTGCCACCAAGTCCTGTACTCCATTAGCTTCTCGAACCCTCTATGCAGATACCCCGGGTTTGGCTTTGCCTCTAAAACCTTCTCCCCGTCAACTCTCAATATTATGTCGAAGTTCCCCGAGGCCGGGTGGCATGGTCCGAATGGTAGAACTATTTCTCCTGGACCAGCCTCCTCTTTCAACGGGGGGACTTCGAGGAGTCCTCCCTCCTTATTCACTTTCTCCTCTTTGCCAGTGTAGCCGCTTTGAACGGCGAACATGGCTTCAACTATTGCAAGACCTATGGGTTCAGGTCTAGGTGGACATCCTGCTATCCATACATCGACCGGAATATACTTGTCCAAGTTCTTTATTGTATTGTAGCTGTCCCAATATGTTCCACCTGTCATAGGGCAGTTTCCGAGGGCTAGGACGAATTTAGGCCAAGCCATTTGCTGATATACTCTTATTATCCTCCTAAGAGTCTTAACAGTCACGTATCCTCCAACAATTAACACATCTGCATGCCTAGGAGACCCGACAGCTATGAGCCCGAATCTCTCCATGTCGAACCCGCTGCTAACCCATGGAACAGCCTCTATGAAGCAACATCCCGTCATATAGTTTAGAACCCACAGGCTCCTAGATCTACCCCAATCCACAATACTCTTTATCTTAGGCGGGGAGGGCATTTCCAGAGCAGGCTTCTCCCCCAGCTTATCGGGGGGATACAGCAGTTCTTTTTTGTCGAATACCACTAGGAACGGGAAGTTCGTGAACGTTAATGCCTTACTCGGGCACACGTCTACGCATAAACCGCAGAAGCAACATTTAGAATAGTCTATTTGAGGGTGGAAAACCTTCTTACCATCCCTCTCCCTCTCAACCATTACTATAGCATTGTTTGGACATATTCTTTCGCACAGCCTGCAACTCCTACACTTGTCTTCATCGAAGAAGTGTCTGCCCCTGAACCCCTCGGTCAACAGCATTTCAGGCGGGAACATGAATGTTATGGGCTTGCTCTTCAAAAGGCCGCTAATGGCCTTAATAGGTTTAACTATGTTCTCAAACATTCACGACACCCCTAAACACCGTAAACCTCCCTCACATACTTTCTCGAATCAAAGTCTTTCCTGAAGGGGGGAGGCCCACTCCACTCTTCTAAGAGGAGCGGTTTGAGCATGTTATTCCATTCAAAAACTATTCCAAACATTTCCCAACACTCTCTCTCATGCATTAAACTGTTCTCCCAGATCTCACCCAGACTCTCAATAACCGGTTTTTCTCTATCCAAGCTTGTTGAAACCTTAACGTATAGTGAATCCTTCAATCTGTGCGCTATGAAATATACCTCGAAAACGCCTTTCTCAATCCAGTCCACTGCTGAAATTGTCAGAAGCCTTGTGAAGCCGTTCTCCTTGAGGTATCTTGCTGCACCAAGGTACTTCTCTCTTCCAACTTCAGCGAAAACGGTGTTTTCCCTTAGAATGCATTTTGCCCCAAATTTCTCGGATAATTCTTTAATTAAGGAGTCGAGATTGTTAGACATATTTAACACTAGATATTAACAATACTATAGAACAAAATATAAAGGTATCTTTTGAACACAGTTAATTTAGCTGACAGCAACAATTCTCAAATCATTGTCCTATTAATAGCATACTTTAAATCCCCATTCTCTAAGATGTTATGAGCAGTTAGACATTAGTAATATTTTCGGCACTGACGTGGTGAGCGGCATGGTTTTAACACCACTACATTATCCACAAGCCTACTTCTTCTACAAGCTCGGTGAGAAGAAGTTCAGTTTCCCAGGTCTCCTGGTAGGCAGTTTCCTACCCGACATAGAGATACCGGTGCTCATCCTATTAGGTTGCAACTACCCGTATTGTAGACT
Organism: Thermoproteota archaeon; assembly: GCA_029258925.1. Classification (GTDB taxonomy): domain Archaea; phylum Thermoproteota; class Thermoprotei_A; order EX4484-217-1; family JAPDJV01; genus JAPDJV01. The sequence goes on from JAPDJV010000004.1 coordinate 84,701, forward strand.
TGTTCTACATAGTTTCCTGGGATCCCTCATGTTCTCTTGGATAATAGGGTTAGCCGTGCTACCATTATACAAGTTTTTCTTAAAATCGTTCTTAAAGTATCGGCGCGAGATTAAAGTGGACATGTTAGCTTACATCGTATCCGTTGAAATATCCTCCCTAACACACGTATTCGTTGATGGAATGCATCACTCATACAATCCACTACTATGGCCATTCACCAGCGAGAGCATAAACATTCTCATACCATTCGGGAACAGGTTTGCCACACACATAATATTGCATATCATATTCTTTGCTTTAACAGCGATTATAATCTTCGTTGAATTAAGTAGGAAGAGAGTGGTTCAAGGATTGAATTTGGAGTCTCTTAGGAGAAGTATAGTGGTACTGCTAACGTTGGACGATAATTAACAAGTAACTTTTCGGCAAGCCGTTCATCTAAACCGTATCTTCATCTATCAATTTATATTGTATTGGACACGGTTAGGTTCATCACGGTCTCCGCTGAGCCGCCTACGGGAGCCTTTTTAGCTCCCCTCGGGAACCCAGCGGTCACCAATAAACTCTTAGAGCTT
>JAPDJV010000009.1 GCA_029258925.1 Thermoproteota archaeon
CCGAGGTTTTGAGTAAGTGGGTTGGGGAGAGTGAGAGGGCTATTAGGGAAATATTTAGGAAAGCAAGACAAGCAGCACCATGCGTAGTATTCTTCGACGAAATAGACGCAATAGCACCAATAAGAGGCGTAGGAGTAGGAGACAGTCATGTTACGGAGAGAATTGTAAGTCAAATGCTGACCGAAATGGACGGTATTGAGAAACTCGAAAACGTGGTTGTCATAGCTGCGTCTAATAGACCCGATATTGTCGACCCTGCACTTCTCAGGCCAGGTAGATTCGATAAAATGATCTACGTGCCTCCACCAGATAGGGAAGCCAGACTTGAAATACTTCAAATCCACACCAGGAATATGCCTCTAGCTGAAGACGTCGACTTAAGCCTATTAGCTGCGAAAACTGAGGGTTATAGTGGGGCTGACTTAGAGGCTGTTTGCAGAGAGGCCGGTCTATGTGCGCTGAGAGAAGACCTCAATGCAAGTAAGGTGTACATGAGACATTTCGAGACAGCACTTAAGAAAATAAAGCCTTCTATAACACCGGACCTCGTAAAATTCTACACGGGATTCGAGAAAAGAGCAAAACAACAGCTTCCTGCGAGAGGCATAGTGCCATCAACATACACTTAACAGAGAGGTGTTATACAGTGAGCTGGTACTCCGAACCCCTATACTATGTTGTATACAACATAGTAAGCACATCCAAAACAAAAATGATTAAAGAAGAAGACCTATTAAACATGGTTAGATATATCTTTCCCGAGGTTTCAATAAACGACCTAATAAAGGCATTAATGATCCTTGAAATCAGAGGTTTAATAGCCGTCTCCCAAATAAAGGATAAGGAAAGAGTCATACGAGTACTGAGATAGTAAGCACAGGTAGTACTATAGAAAATTATTTTAATGTAAATAATACTCCATAATAATACTTGAAGCCGGGGTGCCCGAGTGGCTAGGGGGCGGGCTGCAGAGGTAAACAATGTGTACCGCCCATTGATCGAGGAAACCCGTTATACCGGGGTTCAAATCCCCGCCCCGGCTCCAACAACTTTCCACGATACGTCTAAGGCCTGCTTATTGAACATGGCTCTATATGTTAATATATAATCCATCCTGGAGAATGTTCTAAACTCTAAATTCGTGCTTCAGGAGTCCATTTAAGGGAGGATGAGAGAAGTCCCCACGTCTTTCAAGGAGGCGCTAATGGGGTTCAAGCGGTCCCTGTGCATAAGGCTATAGGAGACCTCAACCAAGTATGGGAAGTGAGGTTATTTGGAGCAATCGGAGAATAATGGAGATGGTTATTGAGCTACAAACTGCCGCTTCTCTGGAAACCCATGGAATATATGGGTTCTGTAAATCTAAAGGCTTGTCAGCGAATTTTAGCGGCCAACAAGGAGCATCGATGTGGAGTGTAATCTCCAGCTGACATTGTAATGAAATCACGGTCTCCAAGGTTTTTAAAATTCTCTTCTCTCTACCTTAATCTCACTTTATTGACTTTCTTATTAGCCCATGCAAATCTTCTTATTCTCTTGCTTCTTCCAAATCCGCAGGCAGCACAGTACTTTTTAGCTACATTATATGAGTGTCTTCCACATCTCCTACACTTAATGTGAGTTTTTCCCCTACTTCTCTTACCCATAGAGGTTGTTCCTTTCACCAATCCTATTCACCTGATTATACTTTCTATTAAACCTCCACTTTAGCTGGAGAAATCAATACGACATTATCTCCTCTAATAACTATAGTGCCAAGTCTCCTAGCTTCTTCCCCTCTTAATTCCTCCGCGTTTTCCAATACTATGTTCAAGTGTTGATCGTAGCTTTTTAGTTTTCCTCTTACCTCCCTACCTCCCTTAAGCTTTACGAGGACCATGTTTCCTAGCGAGTCGCTTAAAAGTTCTCTTGTCACCTCATCCAATATAAACCACCCACTCATTGGCGTATCTGTCGAGATAAGAATAGTATGAAATATATAAAACTATTCGCCTTTCAACATTTTGGTGCATTCAGAAGTGTCTATTAGAAGACATTTCCTATCGAAGAAGGAAGTGAAAGCTCTTTTACGCAAAATAGAATGGCTAAATAGTAGTTTACGGGAATTGTTAAGACAGGGGATTGAAGAGGCCATTATTAATGACAGGAGAACTATAGTGCATAAGGGGAGCATCATTCTAATAGAGTTGGAGGATGGGACCATTATCCCCTCGCTTAAACTATTATATAAGCAACGGGATTTAGTTGGGGTTTTTCCAAGGGTATTTGTGGATAAGGGTGCGGTTCCGCATATAATTAATGGAGCAAACATTATGGCTCCTGGGGTAACTAAGGTAGAAGGAGAGTTTAGAGAGGGAGATATAGTTGTAGTTGTGGCAGAAGATTACAATGCGCCCATTTGTGTTGGTAGAGCGGTCCATTCAAGCGATGAGGTTAAATCTTTGAGGAAGGGGAAGGTTGTGGTAAATCTTCACCACTTAAAGGACAAGTATTGGAGTACAAGTTTCTAGGCTAGTCGAATGCTGTCAAGGTTTTCAGGCGTATAAACTTCTAGTCCAAATCTTCTTCTAATAGCTGCAGAAAGGGCCATTATTCTACTCTTCTCTCCATGGCATAGGATGACTCTGTTCGGTTGAGGCCTTATGTTTCTAAGGAATTTTAAAAGCTGTTTTCTATCAGAGTGTCCTGAAAATCCTTCTATTGCTTTTACATTCATGTTTATCTTAACTAATTCTACTCTCCCCTCGGGAGTAATGAATTGTACCTCTCTTATTCCGTCCTTAATTTTCCTTCCAAGAGTCCCCTCAACTTGATAGCTGACAAATATTAGACTATTGTTGTTGTTTGGCGCTAGTAACTTAAAGTATTCTACAGCTGGTCCTCCAGTTAACATGCCCGATGTTGCAAGTATTATTGATGGCTCACTGCTTTCAACAATATCTCTACGAGCCTCTCTGTCGTCGATTCTATAGATGAACTCTGCAGTAAACGGGTTTTCATCCTGGTAGATCAAATCTTTCAGTGTTGACGATAGAAGTTCGGGGTAAGCGGTGTGTATTGCTGTAGCCTCATCCACCATTCCCTCTATGTAGATAGGTATCTGTGGTAAGAGATTCTTTTTTATTGCATCTATTAATACGAGCATTATCTCTTGTCCCCTGCCAACAGAGAATATAGGTATTAATACCTTTCCTCTCCTCTCGATGGTTTCCTTAACTGCGGCGATAAGCTCTTTCTCTGCATCCTCCCGTGGAGGAAGATCCTCTGTTCCATAGGTGCTCTCCATAATTAACGTCTCGACTCGGGGAAACCTATCGTTAGCTGGGTCTAGGAGTCTTGTTGGGGAATACTTGAAGTCGCTTGTATACACTATATTGTGTAGTCCTTCTCCGATGTGGAGGTGTATTATTGCTGAGCCTAATATGTGTCCTGCATTGTATAATGTTAGTCTTATATCGGGTGCTATATCTGTGACTTCGCCATAATCTAGAGGGATTGTGTGAAGCACTGCCTTTTTAACTTCTCTTAAACCATATGGTAGAGATCTTCCCTCCCTCTTCGAAAGCTCTAGGAAATCTAATTGCAATAGAACCATTAGGTCTCTCGTGGCTTTTGTCATATAAACCGGACCATTATATCCGTACTTGAATAGATATGGGACAAAGCCGCAGTGATCTAGATGCGCATGTGATACTACGACAGCGTCTAAATCCTCTACTCTGAAGTCACCTATATCTAGTCTAGGGTACGCTAGGATGTTTCTCTCTGCTCCAGGATTTATCCCTAAGTCTAGCAGTACTTTGCTCTCAGCGCTTTCAACAAGTATTGCTGACCTCCCTACTTCCATGAAGCCTCCTAATGCAGTTACTCTTACGTGTCTATACTTGAAAATAGGAGATCTATGTATTCTCTGGCCTACTTGGCGGAGAATTTTTAGCCTATAATCGCTCTCACTTACTATATGTTGTAATACTTGGGAAACAAGCTTAGACTCCAATGGGGGGACTCTTATAACAACAGGCCTCCATCCAGTTTCCCTCAGTATTTTCCTTAATAGTTGCCCCCCTTTTCCTATTACTAGGCCGGGTTTCTTAGCTTTTATTAGCATTTCGCCCAGAGTATTATCAAATATCATGTCCTTAATCTCGGCCTCGGGGGGAGTTATCTCTAGAACTATTTTTTTAGCAAGCTCCTTCGGCTTCCGAATGGAAGGATCCGTTCTCACAACAACTCTTTTCTTTATAGTTTTAGCTATCTGTCTTACTATTTGTGTTTTCTCGACTATTACTTCAGGCTTCTTCACGTAAATCGAGATTTCGGGGCCTTCGAATTCTATTCTAGTGACTTGCGCTTCTTTAGGTACCTCCTTTAAAATAGTCTCTCTTATAAGTTCTATTACATTCATTCTTCTCAATATCTATTACCTCCTTTAATGACCCCCTTACACGTTAGTAACATGATTTTATTGTATTACTTTAGAACCGCTTATACCATATAATGGATCACTTACGTTAATTTCACCAACTCTAATTATATGGCTAAAGTTCCCGAATAGGTTTTAGTATTGGAACGCTATAGTGAGTGTAAAATTTTATCTATCTCATCTTTAGGTAACTCCTCGTATTTCTTAGAAGTTATTTTTACGACATCTATTCCCTCGCCGCTTGCAGCATCTCTCTTCAAAGCAGAGCTTACTGCTTTAACCGCTAAGCGGACTGCCTCCTCTAGGCTTAAATCCTCTCTATATTCTGCTTCAATCACTCCAGAGGCTATAGGGGATCCCGAGCCTGTGACAAAACTTTTTTCCTCTGTAATTGTTCCAAACCAATCCACGCTATATATTCTGGGAGCATCGTCATAGCCTGCTATTATTAATTGGACCAGTATGGGGAAAGCTCTTGAAGCAAAGATTATTGTAGATGCAATTGATGCTACACCTCTTACCTTCAGCGGCCTCTTAGCTGTTAGCTGATAGTATTTGATGTATCCTCTTAATGTATCAGCTATTGCTTGAGCATCCGCTACTACTCCCGATATAGTTATGGCCATTCTATCAGTAAGCTTTAAAATCTTCTTAGCATGTTTATGGGCTATAAAGTATCCTGTAGTTGCCCTCTTATCGGCTGCCAGCACTACGCCTTCACTCACTACTAATCCGACAGTTGTTGTCCCTTTCTTTAATGCCTGTTCCAAATATTTTCCTTCCCTACTATATGGTGTCATGAAACACACTATTATCACCATGGTAACTTATGTGCATCTAAGTACTTGGAGTGGCGTTTGAGTCTCCAAGAATCAAATTAATGCCACTTTCCTTACCATATAAGGTATTAGGAGGTAAGAAATATAAAAGGTTTTGTAATCTATCATGTAGATATACAGGAGTTGCTACAGATAAAAACCTGCGTGTATTTATGGCCAATATCTTAAGGTGTTGACCAGTAATGTGTGCTAAGAGGATACATATAATTGATTTACCTAAGAAAATTGTTGTTGGAAGAAGTGTTAGATACAACATATCACAGTACATAAAGGAGATTTTACCAAATATTAGTTCCTGCCTCGTAATAACTGGCCCCCACGTATATAAAATTGCAACTAAGGAAATATTGGAGTTTCTTGAAGAAAGTGGTATTAATGTGAGTAATATGATAGTGGAAGACTCCTCTATTAAAACTGTCGAGAAAGTGCTTAATGAAGTCAGAGATTTGAATGTAGACTCCATAATCAGTGTGGGAGGAGGAAAGGTAATAGACGTAGGCAAGTTTGTGGCATTTAAGAAAAATATTCCTTTCATAAGTATGCCTACTGCTGCATCCCATGACGGGATAGCATCTCCATTTGCATCTATAAAGGGGTTGGAAAGGCCCACTTCTGTTAGAACAAGAGAACCTGTGATGATAATTGCAGACACGGAGATCATAACTAAAGCGCCACGAAGACTCCTAATATCCGGTTCAGGAGACGCTATTGCCAAGTTGACTGCAGTGCTCGACTGGCGTCTTGCATACAAGTTGAAAAACGAGTACTACGGGGAATATGCAGCATCATTGGCGCTGTTATCCGCTAAACATATCATAAACTTTTCGGACGTCATCAGACGTTACGATGAGGAGGCTGTTAGAGTTGTAATAGAGGCGTTGATAAGTAGTAGTATAGCCATGTGCATAGCTGGGTCAACTAGACCTTGTAGTGGATCAGAACACTTGTTCAGCCACGCTCTTGACGTTGTAGCTCCTAAACCAGCGTTACACGGAGAGCAGTGTGGCGTTGGAACCATAATGATGTCTTACCTTCATGGGAGGAACTGGCGTAAAGTAAAGAACACTTTGAGGAAGATAGGAGCTCCAACTACTGCTAAGGAGCTTGGGATCTCCGATTATCATGTAATTAAAGCCCTTACTATAGCCCACAAAATTAGGCCCGAAAGATATACTATTCTAGGGGAGTCCGGATTAACATGGGAGGCTGCTGAGAATCTAGCGAGGATCACGGGAGTAATAGATTAAAAGCATCAGATAATAGAACACGACCAAAAGTATGCGTGGAAGGGAGTGAGCCTTGAAATTCATTGTAGCATTGGTGGGAGCTAAGCTTGCAAGACCTGGGATGAAATTTCTACATGGAACCCCTAATAAAATATGTAAGTCATGCAAATATTATAGAGTATGCATGGGCAACTTGGAGCCTGGAAGAGTCTATGAGGTTGTTAGAGTTAGACCAATAAAACATGAGTGTCCCCTCCACGAGGGAGGTGTCATTGTTGTAGAGGTTAAAGAAGCTGAAGTTTATGCTCTCATATATAGAAGACTTGCTATTGAGGGGGCAATAATCACATATCATCCTATATTCTGTGAGAATCCATGTAGCTTATCGAATCTATGTGTGCCCCTTGGTTTGAAAGATGGTGATAAGTGTAAAATTATTAAGGTTTTAGAGAAAGTCGACTGTCCTCTAGGAAAACCTCTTTCAAAATGTTTACTTCTTAGGGTTCAATAAACTTATTGTTATCCTCCGAACGCGTAGGTCTCGACGAATTCCACCACCTTCACTCCTTCAACGTATTTAACGATTTCTCTTGCTATGGCTTTCTTAGCATATTGAATATCTTCAACTAAGTAAACCTCTTCTGGAAGTCTTATGACAACTTTATTCTCACTTAAGTCCACGCCAACTTTTTCTAAGTCAATCCCTTTTACTCTTCTCTCTATGAGTGCTAGAATCTTTTCTTTTGGATTCTCAATCTTCTTCAGCACTTTTACTTTATATACTATTGTTTTCCCTGCGAGCGGGTGGTTAAAGTCAACAACAACTCTCCCGCCCGTAATGCTCCTTATGACGGCCGGGAACCCCCCTATCTCAACTACATCTCCAACTCTAGGTGTAATTTTCCTCTTCAAAAATTCCCTTAGAGACACCATTTTTACTTTTGACCTATCCCTTTCGCCATAAGCCTTCTTTGGTTCTACCTCTACTTCTCTTTCTTCTCCCACTTCGAAACTTAATAAAGCCTCCTCTAAACCCTTTACTACTCTATGCTCACCTACTATAACTAGCAGAGGCCTGTAGACTTTATCTTCTCTTAGTATCTTGTTTTCCCTGGCGACGTCTTTAAGCGTTGTATCTATTATCTCGCCTGTTTCCTTTATTTTCGCTATGTAATCTATTAACACGAAGTCGCCTTCCTTGAAGGACATAGGATCACCACTATCGCGAAGTTGATTAGAGTTTAGTCCTTTCTTAGCTTAATTTATCTGTAATAAATAGTTTTTCCATTCTAGGATGAAGCGGCCTATCCGCCTTTGCGAAGATACCATCCCTTATCGATTAATACTTCTATAATTTTCTTTCCGTAATTCAATTCTCTAATTCTACCTAGAGCGATGGGTTCATGTGCTGATGTAATGACTACAACATATTTTTTGTGAATTGGTGGAAAAATTCTGATAACATTTTCCCAGAAAATATTCCTCCCATAAAGAGCTAGTTGCGTTGCTTTTTCATTGACCATTATTGCATTCCTTCTGCTAATGTTGTAAAGCACCTCCGAGGACTCCAGACTAGGTATGTAACGTATTCTATTTTTCTTAACATACATACGTCCTAAGAATAATCCTATTGAATACGGTTCCAGTCCAACATTCTTTATTTCCATGAACATTTCATATAGTTGCGTTGAGACTAAGAATACTTCATACCGCTTGTTCCTAGCAACCACTATAATGTTATTCTTTAAGAAGTCCTCAACACATTCGGTGCCAAACATTTCACTCAAAACTTTTTTAATAACTCCAACTTCTCTATCCCGTGCGTTCTCAAACACTAGCTTTCTTTTATCAGCTTGCATACGAAAAACCCCAATGTTCCATGTTTATGTGGGTAGAGTCTCAGACATTTAGATAGATCTTTTGATAGCTTTACCCCAAAAATCTCCGTAAACCCTGGGTCTCCCGCAATGGGTGAATGTATTTCCTCTATCTTTACACCATAATTTAAGACCTGGTTTACCACAAACTCGTTTTCCTCAGGTGCAATACTACACGTCGAGTAGACTATGGTTCCTCCATTTAGAACCAGTTTAATAGCAGTTCTTAGAAGTTCTACTTGAAGTTTCTGCATCTTAAATATGTCATCTAGGCTTCTACAAGTTCTTCTGCTATGGTTTATAGCGAGTAAACCCTCTCCAGAGCATGGTGCATCCAAAAGCACTTTATCAAATCTCTCCCTAAATTTAGTTGCCAATTTTAAGACGTCCATCCTAACCATTAAGACGTTTCTTACTCCAAGCCTATTAATATTGGATCTTAACGCTCTTATTCTGTCTCTCGATTTTTCAACTGCAACAATAACGCCTTTGTTCTCCATGAGATCTGCTAGATGACAAGTTTTTCCGCCCGGAGCAGCACACATATCTAATACCGTGTCCCTTGGAGACGGGTTGAGGACTATTGGGGGGATCATAGATGCTGCACTCTGAACGTAGTAGTATCCCATTAAATATTCTAGTGTGGCTCCAAGAGGATACTGGCCGCCTTCAACCCAGTAGCCTGTTCGAGTCCAAGGAATATTCTTTAAAACAAAGTTTTTTCTACTAAGTCTTCTCTCAAGCTCCTCTGGGCTGATTTTTAAAGTATTGCATCTAATGGCCTTCTCAGGTGGTTTCTGTATGGATTTAAGTAGCATGATTGCGCCTTCGACGCCGAGCATCTTAATGTAGCGCTCCGCCATATAGGGAAGTACTTTAAAATCTCTAGAAAGGCGGATTGCTGTAGGAGAGGGCTTAGCATAGTTCCTGCTTATATACAACAATATTTTCCACCATCTTAATTAGAAGAGTTAAGTTAGATATATTCATTTAAGGGATCTAGGCCTCGAAGCTGTAGTAGAACATCTAGTCAGTTTTCCAACATTACATTCATAGATAACATTGTGTAAGAATTATGCTATAAAAATAAACAGCTAAGCTTAACACTTTAAATGAAGCTTAATTGGTATAGCTAGTTTAAACTGCGTGGTTTGGTGGAGATAGAAGTGTTCGAGATAGAGCTTAAGGCTAGTATTAGAAGAGAGAAATTAGATGATTTAAGAAAAAGAATTACAGAACTCGGAGGAACTCGTATTGGTGTATTTAGGCAAGTAGATGTTTACTTAAATCATCCCTGCAGGGATTTTGCAAAAACCGATGAAGCCCTTAGAATACGTGATCACAATGGTAAAGTAGAACTTACATATAAGGGTGCCCGGGTTCATGAAGATTGTAAGTGTAGAGTTGAAAAAACTATTGAAGTAAAAACATCTATCAATGACATGCTAGAATTTCTGTCGTATCTGGGCTTCAGTAAGGTGTTTGAGATTGTCAAGAACAGAGAAATCTATAGTGTAAATAGGAAAGGCTATATGATCAATATATGCCTTGACGACGTGTTAGACTTAGGATTCTTCGTTGAAGTGGAGCTTTTTTCTGCTGAAAACGCTATTAATGAGAGTATAAATGTGCTTAAAAGCGTGTTAAGGGATTTGGGACTAACAGGACCTTATATAACAAAATCGTATCTTGAAATCCTGTTAGATAAGAGGGGTGAAAATGAGAGTTTTAATATTGTCTGATATACATGGAGCAGTTAAAAAAGTTAGGAAGCTGAGAAGCCTTTTAAGTGACGTAAGGTATGATGTAATTGTAGTAGCTGGGGATCTAACCGATTTTGGACCAATAAACCTTGCTAAAGACATAATTGATATATTGTCTGCTATCTCAAATAGAATTTACTATGTTGCAGGGAACTGTGATCCCCCTGAAATGCTCAATGGAATACCTGGTTGGGAGGAAGGGAATCTCCATTTGAACGCTGTGATTGTAGAGGACTATCTACTGTTTGGTATTGGAGGAAGCACTATAACTCCCTTCAATACATTTATAGAATTTTCTGAGGAAGAAATGTTGGAGATGTTAAATAGTTTATCAAAAACTTTAGAGGATAAAAGTGGTTTGGAAACGCTTAAAATCATGGTTTCCCACACGCCTCCATGGAATACCCCACTAGATACAACATTTTCTAAAATACATGTCGGGAGCATTACTATAAGAGAATTCATTCAGCGCATTAAACCAATACTGGTAATAGTAGGCCATATTCACGAGGGAAGAGGGGTAATCGAGCTTGGAGGAAGCGTTGTAGTGAACCCTGGCCCTCTTAGATCGGGATATTACGCTGAAGCAAATATAATAGGCGACCGCGTGAATATTGAGTTAAAGAAATTATAATATTTTTAAAGTCCTCCGTCTAGTAATGTTTTGTCTGCTACTTGAAGCGCGTTAAATGCTCTAGTCGAAGTTATAACCTCGTGGCTCAGCAGGATGCTTGATATTCCTGTAAGCGTTAATATTACTTCCTTCCTCCCAATCCAGCCCATGTTACCTAGTCTAATCATTCTGTGTTTGAATTCCCCAATTCCCCTTGCAACACATATATTCCACTTTGTATAGAGTTCGTTGGAAATAGTGTTACTGTCAATGCTGTCTCCGGTCCAAAAGGCTATTACAGTGTTTGATCTGAATTCTTCTCTCTTAGGTACAATGCTTAAGCCGAGCTCCTTAAGAGCATTGTAAAATGCCTGGGCACATACCCTATGTCTATGGATTCTTTTATCTAACCCCTCTTCTAATATCATGCTAGTTGCCTCGTCTAGTGCATAGAATAGTGGTATTGCAGGCGTGAATGGTGTTTCCTTTCTTTCATAGAACTTATTTAATTTGGAGAAGCTGAAGTAGTAGCACACGGTATTCTTAGCTTTATTCTCGGCAATCTTCAACGCTTCGTCGCTTACGGAAATCATTGAAAGCCCGGGCGGGCAGGCTAGACATTTTTGGCTTCCTGTTACAACTATGTCAAGCTTCCATTCGTCGACTGGTAAAATATCTCCTCCTAATATTGAGACGGCATCAACTATTGTCAACAACCCCCTCTTCTTTGCTTCCCTTGAAATTAAAGGAAGAAGCCTATTAGTTACACCCGTAGACGTCTCGTTATACACTATAAATATTGCCTCTGCATCTCCACTCTCATCAAGTGCCTCTTTCACTTTTTCAAGAGGCGGAACATCGCCGACCTCTGATGATAAAACTATAGGTATTCCACCATAAACTTCAATTTTCTCTCTAATTCTCTTACCGAACTCTCCGTACACTAACACTATGTACTTTCTACCCTTTTCCACAATATTAGCAATAGACGCTTCCACTCCCCCAGTACCAGAGGAAGTTAATATGAATATCTTGTTCTCTGTTTTGAATATTTTCTTTAATTTTGCTTCAACTCTCTCATAAATTTCCTTGAAATCTCCTGATCTATGGCTTATCATGTGTCTAGTCATTGCTGAGAGCACTCTATCTGGGACTTCAACAGGTCCGGGTGTCATGAGTAGTCTTCTCTTGATCATGGAGGACACCGACTAATTACTTTAAATAATTAGGTGAGTTAGATAATTGTTGAGTGATATTTATACTAAGTGGTGTTAACTATGATAATAGCTTTGCTTACGGATTTCGGTAACGTGGACACCTATGTTGCCTCTATGAAATCTGTGATCACCTCTATTAATCCCAGCGCTAGAATAATTGATGTAACTCACGAAATACATAGTTACAGTATTAGGGAGGCTGCATTCAAACTATTTTTAGCTAAGAAAGATTTTCCTAAGAAAACAATTTTTGTTGTTGTGGTGGATCCAGGTGTTGGCACGAAGAGGAGGCCGTTACTAATAAAAACTAAGACCCATTATTACGTTGGACCCGATAATGGCGTGCTCTATGAGGCTGCTAGTAGTGATGGGATTACATCTATTTACGAGATAATTAATAGGGACTTCTACTTAAAGCCCACATCCAATACATTCCATGGAAGAGACATTTTTGCTATTACGGCAGCCTGGATAAGCATAGGTACGCCTCCCTCTCTCCTGGGGAAACCTGTAAGAGAAGACGGTATAGTGAGACTCAAAGTACTGGACTACGATTATTCTGAAAAGGAGATTCGCGGCAGAATTATCTGCCATGATAGGTTCGGAAACATCCTAACTAATATCCCATTTAAGGAAGTAGAATGGTTAAAATATGGTAAGGAGTTTATCGTGGAATCGAGTGGGGAAAAATATTTGTGTAGATTTGTCAGAACATTTCAAGAACTGGAGAGGGGAGAACTGGGTATTATAGTTGATAGTTACGGGTTTTTGGAAATAGTATCGAACATGGAATCTGCCGTGGAAATATCAAAGTTTAGAGAGGGAGATCCCCTGAGAATAAGGCCTCTTAACAAGCTCGCGGGGTGAGCATCTATTAGGGGTATATATATTGGGAGATTTCAGCCTCCCCATAAAGGTCACATGATGGTGATCAAGAGACTTGTCGAAGAAGTTGACGAACTAATCATAGGCATTGGGAGCGCTCAATTAAGTCACACCATTGACAATCCATTTACAGGGGGAGAGAGGGTGTTAATGATGAAGGAAGCATTAATAGAGTATGAAGTGGACTTGTCTAGAGTCTACATAATTCCCGTACCCGACATAGAAATGAACCATGTGTGGCCTCGATACGTTTCACTGCTTACCCCTCCTTTCGATGTAGTGTTCTCCGGCAACCCTCTTGTGAAAAGACTTTTCATGGAGTCAGGGTTTACTGTTAGGACTCCACCATTCTTTAATAGAGAAGTATATAGTGGTAAGAAGATTAGGAGGCTGATGCTGGAGAGTGGGGATTGGGAACAATATGTTCCCAGCAGTGTCGTTAGGGTGATTAAGGATATTAGAGGGGTTGAGAGGTTAATCGAGATATGTAAATCAGACGAGGTCTTCGAGGGGGATGGTAAGTGATCGTTATTGATGGGAGTATGGGAGAAGGAGGAGGACAGATTTTGAGAACGAGCATTGCACTATCTGCGCTAACTATGACACCAATAAAAATAGTTAACATAAGGGCAAAGAGGAGAAATCCAGGACTTGCTCGCCAGCACGTAACAGTAGTTAAAGTGATCAAGGCTTTGACAAATGCTGACGTCCGGGGCCTCGCCTTGAGATCGAAGACCTTGGATTTTTATCCTAGAAAAAGAGTATCGGGCTCCTTTAAGTTTGATGTTGGAACTGCAGGCAGTATCCCCCTAATATTGCAGGCAATACTTCCCGTCATGGCTTTAGCTCCGGGTCCGATAAACTTAACTATTATAGGTGGAACCGATGTGCCGATGAGTCCCCCCATAGACTACATAATCAACGTTTTTTTACGATACTTGAATAAAATGGGTTATTATCCATCAATAAGCATTGTTAGGAGAGGCCATTATCCTAGGGGAGGAGGTATAGTTCAGGTTGTATCTAAACCTATTGAAAAATTAACCCCGCTGAATTTGATTCGTAGGGGTAGAGTAGTAGAGATTAGAGGAAGGTCCCACTGTGTAAAACTTCCATCTCACGTAGCCGAGAGACAGGCATCATCCGCAAGTAGGATATTGAGGGAAGCAGGCTATAGGAACATATCAATAGATGTCGAGTACTATCCGCCTGAAAAAGACCCTCATCTAGGCCCAGGTAGCGGCATAGTACTGTGGGCGCTAACTAGTAATGAAAGTGTGCTGGGAGCTGATGCATTAGGAGCTAGGGGTAAGCCTGCCGAGGTTGTTGGAAGAGAGGCTGCTACTAAGCTGTTAGAAGAATTGAAGTCTGAGCAAGCATTAGACTCTCATTTAGGAGACATGATTATCCCGTTTCTGGCTATAGCCGATGGGATGTCCATCGTAGGTACTTCAAAATTAACTCTCCACACCATAACTAATATTGAGGTTGTAAGGTTGATTCTCGGAGTTAAAGTGGAGGTTACGGGATCTCTGGGTGAGCCGGGAATAATCAAAGTTGAGGGATTAGGAACTGCTAGCATTAAATGAGTGTTCTCGGAGAAACTTCAGTAAATCGTCTAGCATCACACGTATTCCATAACCTGTCTTAGCACTAATTATGTAGATCTTCTCTACACGAAGTCGTCTCAATTCCTGTAATGCTTTCTCGACATCCTCCTTACTAGTTACATCTATCTTATTTATGGCAACAAATAGTTCCTTTTTTTGAAAACTTGCCATGATATCCTTCAAGACGTGGATTTGTTCTTGTAGAGAGTATATTCTCAGCTTTGAAACATCTATTAAATACAATATTATCCCTGGTAAATGTTCTAGTGCTGCAATTGCTCTTTGCTCTATGGGATTCCTTTCATGTAATGGTCTATCTAATAAACCGGGTGTGTCTATTATTTGGACTACAAGTTTACCAGACTTTAAATGTCCTACTATAATGTTTTTAGTTGTAAAGGGATACGGTGCTATCTTGGGTTTAGCTGAGGATAATGTGCTCACTAAAGTTGATTTTCCTACTTGGGGCATGCCAGCCACTATTATTGTGGGTTTAAGGGGGTCTATTGAAGGGAAGGTTCTTGCATGGCTCATGGCATTCACTATTTTATCTATACACTTAAGCTTCCTTTTTACTATGGAGAGTATTCGTCCTACGCATTCTCTTCTTAGAGCTGAGATTCGGAAGCTTCGATTCTCTGAAAGCATTCTTCTCCTATAAATGCTCCATAAATTCCTAATGACCCCCCTGTACTTCCTAATTTTTTTAATACACGACGTGAACTCATTTTCATCTATTATTGTGAAAAGAAGCTCTAAGTAAAATCTCGGCGTCTTATTTAAGTCAGGCATGCACCTAACGATCTTACTTAGTTCATGCTCTATGATATTGTATACTGTGTCTAATCGTTGCAATTCGAATCTCTTTAAATCTTTAACTCTTTTTATTTTCGGGTATCTTCTTAACACTTTTTCAACTATCTGCCTAGAACTTAGCAGGTACCCTAAATTCTCATATGGTTGCCTATATTCCTTATCATTAGACAACTTTGTTCACTAAGCTTCTACTCTTTTACCCCTTTTCTCCATAGAATTCTTCCATTTTTATGTCTAATTTCAATTATTCTATGGAGGGGTATTAAAAACTCCTCTCCGCTTAAATCAATTACTATATACCAGCTTCTAACATCTCTCACTTTATCAATTTCCACGGTTTTGCGATTTCCAGGAACCCCTCTATGTGTGAAAACTACTTCATATTCCTTTGGTGGAATATTCTTTGACCAAATTATCTTATTTAATATCTCTCTTATCTTGGACTTCTTTCTCTTCAATTTCCACCAGCTATTGCAAGTACAGTATTCCTTATTTCTGCCTGCAATTTTCTATACTGCTTTGCCTGCATATATGCTCTTCTAAGATTTATTGGATCAACTTTGAAAGACCTTGCTATTTTAAGTATGGACGCTCTCCGCCCCATAACTACTTCATCATAAAGCAATTGGGCTAATGCCATTTTTACTCTGTCAGTTCTGGAGGCAAGTCTTGGATAATTATTTAAAACGTTCGTTACTATATTATGTAGGGTTTCTCTTTGTGAACTACTGATGTTTTTCAGAACTTCTTCAAAAGACACTTTAACTATAGTCTTAACCATTTTAACTTCTTCTCCATTTATAATCTTAGATGCTATATCATCGCGTATTTTTAGTCCTCTTCTCAAATTTTTTACTATGGGCTTTACTATCAAGTTATACCTAGAAATTCTCCTGTAAATTAGTGTAATATCTTTTCTATATTTCCTTCTTAAATAACGATCATGGACCTGTACATGCTCAGCCTTCTTAATGGGGGCCTCGTATATCCTATCTATTATTAACCCGCAGTTTCCACATATTATGTCTCCTCTCTTATTATCATAAACTATATTATGTGAGAGGCATTCTGGGCATCTGAGCACCTCTTTCACCGTGATTCTCGCACTCAGCAACTCTTTTAAGGTTATCCGTAACTAAACGTAGATGACGGAGACCCCATCGAAACTAAACTTCAATCAGAGATTTAAAGCAAAATATATTTTAGGACATACAGTATACCATCTAATGGTAATGGTCGAAAATACTTGAAGGAGGATAGTGCTTATGAGCTTTGAACGATATGGCATAGGTGCAACAACTGTGGGAATTAGATGTGTTGATGGGGTAATATTAGGTTCTGAGAAGAGAATATCCTATGGAGGTTTTATTGTTAGCAAAGCTGGGAGGAAGGTTTTTAAAATAACCGATAGGCTTGGAGTGGCATTTGCGGGACTGTTTGCAGACATGCAGGCACTAACAAAGATAATGGAGGCTGAAATAAGGTTATACGAGTATTCCATGAAGAGAGCTATGAGCATTAAATCAGCAGCAAAGTTACTATCAAACATACTATATTCAAGTAAGCTAACCCCGTTCATGTCTGAAGTGCTCATAGGAGGATATGATCCTAGTGGATTCCACCTATACGTACTTGATCCTCTAGGTTCATTACTAGAAGACGATTATGCATGTCTTGGGTCAGGAGCTCCAATTGCTATTGGCATAATAGAGGCCCAATATAAAAAGGATATAGATGTTAATGAGGGGGAGAAAATAGTGTTAAGAGCTATAAAGGGAGCTATAGAGAGAGACTCTATATCAGGCGATGGAATAGACTTACTGATTATTTCTAAAGAAGGATCTGTAATGAAGTCATTTAGGGTATAATAGTTGTTTCTGTACTCTAAAGTATCATTAGGTTTCCGCGGATCCTTAACATGTTTTCTTTGACCCATAGTATTATGAATTGAAAAAAGTTCTAGATTCGAGTATATAGGTGATGTGATTTCAAGGCCTCTCCAAAACCATTTGCTCCGAGCAGCATCTCTGCAAGCAACAGCTAACGCAAGGAGCTAATGGTGAGGGGAAATCGAAGCCTTAATGAGGCAGCCTACAGAAACATAAAATCTGCAGGAAATAGTATAGTAAAAATAACGTTGTATGCTCATAGCTAGCTTTTTCGCTGAAAATAGGCCTCCAAGTACACACTCATAAAATATTGTCATCCTTAAGATACAATAAGGAACGAATACTTGTTCCTAAAAGAACCACATCTAACCGTTATAATGGATTTTAGGACAATAACACGTATTAAAATTGTCTTTTAAAGACCCGTAGCAACATAAATGCTCAGAATCATCCTCCCACTCTTATGGATATGGCGTTTCACAGAGTTAACTGATAAATACCCCCTCGTTAGCTAATATTCTAGAGGTCTGGATACAGCTTCTATAGCTAGAAGGGTTAGTTGAAATGGGTTTGATTAAAGTAAATGAAGTAGAAGCGTTTGTGCTACCTACACATCCGCACATACCAGTGCTTGAATGCCATTTAGAGGATGGCAGAAATTTCTACCTATACTATGTCCCCCTTGAGATTGTGGTGGCAATAAATAATCTTAGACATGGAGGAAAGTTCATTTCAGAAAGAGAGAGCGTTTATGACATACTAAGCTTTCTTAAAAACGATTTAAGGGGGGCTCTTGGAAAACACTTAGAGAAAGTTATCATAGACGAATTGAATCCTCAAACAATGCTTTATACTGCTACTCTGGAAATAAAAACGAATGGAGCCCTAATAAAGAGAAAGATGGTTCCAAGTCATGCAATATTCTTGGCGCTCATAGCAGAAAAGGAAATTTATGTTGAAAGCCGCTTAGTGGATCAGCAGGAGAAGCTGAGAAAGAAGGAGGGCGATTACTAGAATTTAAAATTACTTGGAGAAATTGCAGTAATAACGTATAATACTAAGGGTTCATCTAGTAGGTTTTTGTTTCTTCCCTTTAAGAAGAGCTGAAAGTGATACTCCATTTACAGCTATAACCTTATATCTTACACCGGGAAGGTCTCCCATGGATCTTCCTCTAGTCCCACCAATTCCCTCTATGAGTACCTCGTCGTGTTCATCAATGAAGTTTAAAGCTCCGTCACCAGGACAGAAGGCAGTTACAACTTTTCCATTCTTTATCAACTGGACTCTAACACACTTCCTAACAGCTGAATTAGGTTGACGTGACTCTATACCCACCTTTTCCAAAACTATGCCTTTTGCCATAGGTGCTCCTTCAAGAGGGTCAAACCTCTCCTTTATCCTCAGCATTCTCACTATAAACTCCCTTTGACTCCACCTAAACTTTAATCTCTTTTTTCTAAGCTTTCTAGCAGCGTATAGGCCATATGGACTCTTCTTACCTGGCATCTGTAACACACCTCTCAAGACTTTTGGTTTGCTAGGTTATTAATTTTTTCATGTGACAACTATGGTATCGATGTCATGGTATCTTTTAAGTATTAGACGCGCTCTTGCAACATTCTTTCCTGCTTTCCCAATAGCTACTCCCTTATCCTGCGGATCTACGGTAACGTGTATTATCCTCTTTCCCCCAAGTCTTTTAACAACCTTTACCGCTTTTACCCTGGCAGGAGCAAGGGCATTTTTCACTAGCTCCTCAAGGGTTTCTGCATACTCAACTACTTCAATATTCCTGCCGATCAATTTTCTAAGTCTTTTAACGTTCACTCCATTTTTACCTATAGCTAATCCCATGTCTCCAGGCTTTACTAAAAAGATGACTCTATTCTCCCCCTTATCAAGAATACAATCTTTCACGACGGCTCCCGTTAGGTCCTGGAACAGTGCAATGTATCTCATTTCCTCTGGTGTAAGTTTTATCTCAGGCAATTTGGGCACCCTCCTCTTTAACTAGTTCTAAGACGTTCGAGGATCCTGGATCATATACTGTTATGGTTGATATCATAAAGGGTTTGCCACATAGTGTTCCAAGCTCTATGCTTGTACCCCTATACATGTAAACAGGTATTTTCGAGAGCCTCGAATAGTAAAGGATATCATCTTTAATATCTTCAGGGATATTAGAAGCAATTATTATTAGCTTGGCTTTGCCTAATCTGGCCGCTTTCATAGCCTTATTTGCTCCAAAAGCTATTTTACCCGTTTTTAAAAGCATTTTAAGTTCAGACTCAAACGATACCATACCTACTTCTCACCCCTTCTACCTATTCTCATATATAGATCAACCATTCCGGTACCGAGAGGAATTACTTGGCCCACAATAACATTCTCAGTTATTCCCCTTAAATAATCAATTTCACCCTTCGCAGCGGCCTCCAGCAGGTGTCTTATAGTTACCTCAAATGCTGCTCTAGCTAAAACACTCTCTTTCTCCCCGCTAACTCCATGTCTACCTATCTGCTTTATGCTACCGGTTCTCGTCATTATGTCAGCTACTAGCATTACATGTCTAATGTCTACATCTAGGCCCTGATCCTCTAGTACTTGCTGGATCTCGTTAATTATTGCCATTCGAGCTGCCTCTATCCCCAATACTTCCTCTATTTCATGAATATTGTTACTTACAGTTCTAGTATAATCTACTCCCTTTATCTTCATTACAGCAGCTAGGTTGGATCCGTCAGTGACAAGGACGTATTCATCTCTTCTCTTTTGAACTATTACTCTCCTAACTCCTTTTATCCCCTTAATTTTACTTGCTAGTATTTTATCTCTTAATCTCTGGAGCTCCCCTAGCTCAACGTCTTCCTCGAACTCTACTCTTATAATATAGGGGCTATCTTCGTCTATTTTGGCATTCTTTACGCGTTTCATTTTTAAGATGTTTCTTAAAATCTTATCGACCTCTATTCCCTTATCTTCTAGCATTTCAGAGTCTAATTCGATTATTATTGAAGAAGTGAATAGATCTACGTCAACACTTTTCGTGACGTTTTCTATAGTGGTCATCTCTATTTTCCTAGCTATGGATATAGCTTTATCTTTATCGTGCCTATGTTCTTCGTCAAGGTACACTGTCATCATAGGAGTTGAGGGAGTCCTCCTAGCATCGACTATTTCTATGAGTCTAGGCAAACCGAGAGTGACATTAAACTCTCTTACACCTGCATAATGGAATGTTCTGAGAGTCATCTGAGTACTCGGCTCGCCGATGCTTTGAGCTGCGACAGTACCCACGGGTTCCCCTGGTTCTACTAGTGAAGACCAGTATTCTCTGATAACTTCCTGCAAGATCCTCTCTAAATCCTCCATAGTTATCTCTATTTTCGAAATCTTCTCCTTTAATTCCTCTATTATCGAAAGGGGTAAGATATTTGCGTATTTTTCTATAATAGCACTCTTCTCCTCTAAGCTCAAGTACTTCGGCATGTTATATCACCGCCTTATGGCCTAGAACCCTTTCAATAACCTTGTCTATGTTAACTGGCTTTCCATGGTCGCTTTTAGCTGGGTCGACCCCGTCTTCTCCATAAGCAAATTGCACTATATCCCCTGTAGTAAGCCTAACTGTCCCATCATATTCTACTCTTATATCTTGAAGAGCATTTATTAATCTCCTCTGCATGTACCCGCTCTGAGAGGTTCTCACAGCGGTATCCACTAAGCCCTCCCTTCCACCTGCAGCATGGAAGAACATCTCTATAGGGTTTAGTCCATCTTTGAAACTTCGCTCCACAAATCCCCTAGCTGCAGCAGATAAATCCCCTGGCTTGAAGTGAGGTAATGTACGATCCTTATATCCTCTAGTTATCCTCTGTCCCCTAACTGATTGCTGTCCTAATGTGGCAGCCATCTGTGTTAGGTTGAGAATATTGCCCCTAGCGCCTGCTCTCGCCATAATGTATGCATTATTGAATTTGTAGAGGTATTCGGCAGCTACCTCACCTGCCGAGTCTCTAGCCTCTGCTAAAACCTCCATAATCCTCATTTCGAGAGTTTCTTCGAGCGTTCTTCCTGGAATGGGTTCGAGCTCCCCTTTCTTGTAAGCGTCTATAAGCTTAGCAACTCTATCATATGCATCCTCCAAGATCTCTCTTATTCTCATTGTGGCCTCAGCGGGCACCTCGACATCATCAAGGGTCATAGTGAACCCTCTGTACTCCAGGAAGCACGTGAACATTCTAAAAGTATTGTCTATAAAAATTCTAGCAGCATCAGTACCGAAGTCCTTTATAATCCTATGTAGAACGCTCTCAGGAACTTGTGCGCCTATAGATTTCTTATCGAAAACCCCAGCTAGAAGCCTACCTCTCCTTATGACAACGAAGGCGTCATGAGGACACTGCTCTTTAACACACACAGCACATTTCTGGCAGATATTTGCTTTTAGAGAGTAGTTCAATTTAGGAGGAAGGAATAAGCTTATTAGCTGTTTTCCTGTCCAGTACACCTTTGGTGAAAGTATTACGGGTTCTGGTAGAGCATCATCGTATTTTGCAGTAGCCAGCAGATCTGAGGCCAGCCTCTTCTCTAGAAGAGTAGCCTTACTGGTCAAGAGATATGCTCCTGAAATATAATCCTGGAGACCTCCTATTATCGGCCCTCCATAGCGAGGCGACAATATTTGATTTTGAACGAGCATTAGTATTCTAGCTTCTGCACGCGCCTCCTCGGTTTGAGGTACATGAAGATTCATTTCGTCTCCATCGAAATCTGCATTATAAGGTGGACACACGGTTAAATTGAGTCTAAAAGTCCTACCTGGCAACACCTTGACCGCGTGAGCCATAATGGACATTCTATGTAAGGACGGCTGCCTATTAAATAGAACAATGTCTCCATCCTTCAAATGTCTTTCAACAACAAACCCTGGAGCCAAGGTCTCTGCAAGAGCTTTCCTATCCTTAACAAACCTTAAATCAACTCTTCTACCGTCGGGTCTAACAATATAGTTTGCTCCAGGCCACTTCTCGGGACCGTTGACAACATATCGCCTAAGTTCCTCTATGTTCCATGGAGCTACTCTCTCAGGAATAGTTAATATTTTTGCTATATCTAGCGGAACACCCACTTCGTTTATGCTCAAATTGGGATCTGGGGATATGACTGTTCTAGCAGAGAAATCTACTCTCTTACCTGAGAGGTGCCCTCTAAACCTGCCCTCCTTACCCTTAAGTCTTTGAGCAAGAGTTCTGAGGGGCCTACCTGACCTATGTTTGGCTGGAGGTATGCCTGGGACCTCGTTGTCGAAATATGTGGTAACATGATATTGTAGTAGCTCCCACAGATCCTCTATAATGAGCTGCGGGGCTCCGGCTTCAATGTTCTCCTTTAACCTCTCATTTATTCTCACGATGTCTACAAGCTTATGTGTTAAATCATCTTCTGCTCTCACACCAGATTCCAATAGTATTGAAGGTCTCACAGCTATGGGAGGAACGGGTAACACTGTGAGAATCATCCACTCCGGTCTAGAATGATCCGGATCTATCCCAACAAGTTTAACGTCTTCGTCTGGTATTTTCTCCAGTCTAGACCTTACCTCTATTGGGGTAAGTCTAACTATACCCTCCTTCCTTTCCTCGTAAAATGTTGTAGGCTTCTCAAGTCTTATTTTATATTGTCTCTCACCGCAGTGAGGACACGTCATAGTCTTCATAGCTTTTTTGAGGATATGGACATTGAGGCGCTCCGCTAGAACGGGCCAGTTCTCCTCAAGCTTCTTGAGCAACTTCAAATACCTTTTCATACTTCGGGGATTTATTAGTAATCTTCCACAGCTTCTACATACTGCTCTAAGAAGATTATGAATTATCTTAATGAAACCTACGTGAACTACGGGTCTTGCAAGTTCGAGATGTCCAAAATGACCTGGACACTCACTCATAAAATTGCCACATATAGGGCATCTCTGTCCTGGCTCTAAGATTCCAAGCCTCCTATCCATTAGTCCTCCTTCAATAGGCATTCCGTCCTCGTCATAAGTGTCGGAGGTGATTATGGTGGTTACAGATATTCTTCTAATGTCCTCGGGTGAAAGGATCCCGAACTTTATTGCCTTAATTTTCTTGCCAGTACTCATCTGCATCACCCTACTTACCTATCTCCTCCAGCTCCACAACGTCTTCTAATTTCAACCTTGGAGATATGCACATGCTCATTAACTCTTGAAGTAGTAGCTTAAAAGCGTAGGCTATTTGTATTGGATGGAGTCTTCCTCTATCGCCACATAGAGGACACACAAATTTGTCCTTCGTCCTATCATAGTACCCTATATAACCACAGTTTTCACAAACATAGACGATGGTTTTATCAGATGCGTCGAGAAGCCTCTCTCTCAACAATAAGGCAGCTCCATGACCTACTAAGCAATCCCTCTCCATTTCACCGAATCTTAATCCTCCCTCTCTAGCTCTTCCCTCAGTAGGCTGTCTCGTCAATATTTGTATTGGACCTCTAGCTCTAGCGTGGATTTTATCTGCTACCATGTGGTGTAACTTTTGATAATAAACTATACCTATAAATATGTTCGACCTTATTAATTCACCAGTACGTCCATCATACATGACTTCAGTCCCGTCGCTTTTATAGCCAAGTCTCAGCAAGCTCATCCTCAAATCATCTATTTTCTCTCCATAAAATGGTGTTCCATCTATAAATCTTCCCTTTAATGCGCCCACCTTTCCAGCTATAGACTCTATTAGTTGGCCTAAAGTCATTCTAGATGGGAAGGCGTGGGGATTAATTATCAAGTCGGGAACTATGCCCTCCTCGGTGAAAGGCAAGTCTTCTAGTGGAGTCGTAAGACCTATTACACCTTTTTGCCCATGTCTCGAAGCAAACTTATCTCCAAGCTCTGGTATTCTAAGATCTCGAACTCTAACCTTAACCAGCTTGTTGCCGTCAGCCGTCTCCGTAAGCAATACCATATCTACAGTTCCTCTCTCTCCATGCCTCATCGCAACCGACGTCTCCCTTCTTATTGCAGCACTTAGCTCGTATTCCCTATATTCTTCAAGAAACCTTGGAGGACTTGTTCTTCCTATAAGAACTTCCCCGCCCTTAACATCAACCTCTGGATCAACTATTCCATCCTCAGACAACTTTGTGTATGCGTCCTTTCCTCTAAACCCTCTAACAGAAATACTTGGTATCTCTACTCTATCCTCCTGTCCTCCAGGATATTTTCCTTCTTCTGCCTCGTAAAGCCTAAAGAATGTTGAGCGAGCAAGACCTCTCTCAATAGCTGCCTTACTTAAAATAATGGCGTCTTCGATATTATAGCCAGTGTATGACATTATTGCGACTATGAAGTTCTGACCTGCCGGTCTATCTGTGTAACCCATAATATCAAGCGCTCTGGTCTTCACAATAGGTATCTGCGGATAGTGTAGTAAGTGGCCTCTTGAATCAGTTCTCAGCTGGAAGTTAGCTGCATATAATCCCAAAGCTTGTTTGACCATCGCTGCTTGATAAGTGTTTCTTGGGGACTGATTATGCTCCGGATATGGTATTGTCGATGCTGCAATGCCTAATATTGCCGGAGGCCATATTTCGAGGTGTGTGTGCTCCGGAGTTATTTGCCATGGTTCGATGGCTATATACGCGTTTTCCTCTTCCTCTGCATCAAGATATTCTATTATACCTCTAGCTACAAGATCCTCAAACGACCATTCACCCTTCCTAATTTTATCGATATGCTCAGGTCTAAGCTTTAATGTTCCTCCTTCAACTACAAGTAGGGGCCTCCTCACTCTACCAGAGTCGCAGTTAACGTAAACCTCATTAATATAGTTGTCAATATAATGAGTGACGTTTACCTCCCTACTTATTAGCCCGCTCCTCCTCTGCATTCTTATTTCTCTAACTAATTCTTCGGGTCTTTCATGATATCCTATCAGCCTACCATTGAGGAACACTTTAGCACCAACAATGTTCTCACTAATAGCTTTCTTGATAGGAATGACTCCGAGGTCGTAGAGCTGTTTCTCGACAACGTCTTCATTAACACCTACAGAAATATATGCCATCAAAGCGAGGTTTTTAACAAGTCCACAGTTGGGTCCCTCAGGCGTTTCAAATGGGCATATTCTACCCCACTGTGTAGCGTGAAGATCTCTTGCCTCGAAGTGAGGTTGGCTGCGACTTAAAGGTGAAACCACTCTTCTCAGATGACTTAGACAGCTCATGTGATTTGTTCTATCTAGTAATTGGCTTACACCCGTCTTTCCCCCAACCCAATTTCCTGTAGCTAACGCGTGCCTGAGGCGCTCCGTAATTATGTCTGCTCTTATTAGAGTAGTTATTCTGACCTTCTTTGCTCTAACCCTAGCTCTCTCAAGCTGATATTTCAAGTCTCTGACAAACGTTCTGAACGCTACTCTAAATAGCTGTGCCATTAGATCTCCGGCTAGTTTAAGCCTCTTATTAGCATAATGGTCTTTATCATCCGGAGTCCTTCTACCCAAAACTAGCTCTATTAGCTTGCAAGCCATTTGGCCTAAGAAGTAAGCTTTCTTTTCCCTATCCTCCTTCCTAGTTCCAAGGTGTGGAAGGAAGTATCTATCAATTACCGCTTCCGCCCTCTTTATCCTGCCCTCTCTGGTCTGGCCAACAGCTACTCTGTTACCTATGAAATCCAGAGCGTCTTCAACTGTTGCTATTGCAGCTGCCTGTTCAAGAGATGGTATAAGCTCCTTTTGAATCTCCTGATCGGTCGACACTACAAACACTATGTCTCTATCGGTTTTCATACCTAAAGCCTTCATCATAATGACGAACGGTATCTTACCTGGTACAGCCGAGAAAATAACGTGCAATGTTCCGTCGCGATGTCTCTCCAAGATTACTGGAACTCTGTATCCTGAAGTAGCTGAGAAAACTTTAGCTGTATGTGTGGCCGTTGTTGTCGCGCCCCCGTAGTCGACTAGAACCCTATTAACTACTAGATCTTCTTGAGTAACTATGACTCTTTCAGACCCATTTATTATGAAATATCCTCCAGGGTCCCTCGGATCCTCTTTTATTGCAATTAGCTCTTCTTTACTCATTTTGGATAGTGGACACTTCACGCTCTTCAACATTATAGGTAATTGTCCTATATACACCTCAATGGGCTCTCCCTCAAGCCCATTCTCCACGGGAATAATTGTGAGATATATGGGAGCCGAGTAAGTCAAGTTTCTAAGCCTACACTCCATGGGGAGAACTTTTCTCTCCGAACCATCCACTTCTTGAACTCTAGGTTCTCCAATTCTTATTTTACTAAGCCTTATATAGAATGCAGGAATATCTGTCTCAATAATTCCCTGCTCGTCGACTATTTCCTGAAGCTTGTTTTCAATAAAATCATTATATGAGTCTAAATGTTGGCGTACAAGTCCTTTCTCCTTAAAGAAGGCTTCAATTAAAGTCCATTTATCTTCTACACTCGGCCACGAATCCTCTACTGCGGGTTTTACTCCTTGCTCCGAAATGCTTGTCACCTACTGCAACACCTCCCTAACCTGGAACAACATACCTGTAAACAATAGTCTTCCCGGCAGTTGGACTCTTACGGATAATCCTCACAATATCACCCGGCTTAGCGTTGATTGCAACAATAACTGGGTCAGAGGCCTTTATCCATGGAAGCTGATGAGGCTTTATCCCTAACTCCTTTAATATTTTTGCTGCCTCTCCGGGGCTTAATACCTCATGTTTTGGAACGAGAACGTGATCTACTATATTCATTTTTTTAAGCATAGCTACACCCTATTATTAAGCGTGATACTCATGGTACGGTCAGAGACTCATTAATATGAGGTAGAATATAAGTCTTACTCAACAAGAGACTTCTCAAGAACACTCCAAACTCATAGAAAAGATTTTAATCTGACGATATTTTAAAGTGTTTAAATGAATGGGCCCGTAGCTCAGCCAGGAAGAGCGGCGGACCGTCGGGAATACTTCCCGACGGGCCGAGGCTTTTAACCCGTAGGTCCCGGGTTCGAATCCCGGCGGGCCCGCCACAGCTAAAATAAGGCTCCTAATCTTCTTCTATATTGAAGAATTAATGAGTGATTTCAGGTGGTTAAATGGTCTTCAGAGGAGAGCTGATATTCTTAGGGCTTGGACTGTACTCGGGCCATTTGACGTTAGAAGCGGTCAACGAGCTGAAGAGAGCTGACATAGTTTACCTTGAACTATACACTGGAATCTACGAGGATGCTGATTATCTCGAAAAACTCGTAGGAACGGAGAAGATAGTTCGCCTTTCGCGTAAAGAGTTGGAAGAGGAGAATGGCGACATAATAATGGAGAGCTTGAAAAATGGTTTAAGAGTTGTTTTAGCATCTCCGGGAGACCCATTCATAGCAACATCTCACCAAGCACTTAAAATAAGGGCTATGCGAGAAGGATTCAAGGTCAGAGTAATCCACGGTCTGTCTATTTTAAGTGTTGCAGTAAGCGAGTCAGGTCTTTTCTCTTATAAATTCGGGAAATCTGCAACTATTGTTTACCCTAAGGATGGTATAGTATATGAGTACCCATATCTTGTTTTAGAAGAAAACATTAGTAGAGGTCTTCACACCCTCTTCCTCTTAGAAATTGATGTAGATCAGAATATGCTCATGACGGCCAATGAGGCCATGGAGATAATGTTGGAATTAGAGAGGGCTAGGGGGAAGAAAATATTTACAGAGAACACTATGCTCGTAGTGCTGGCAAGAGCTGGAACACCAAATAAATTAGTGAGAGCTGGTAGGGTGGGGGAGCTCTTAAAAACAGATTTTGGGCACCCTCCACATACAATTATTGTACCAGGTAAGCTACACTTCATCGAGGAGGAGGCTCTCAGGACTATAGGAGATGGTGTTTAATGGCTACTGAAAGCTTTGAGAAGAGGAAAGAGAGATTAGAGAGCTACATTAATGCTCTATCAAAAGTGTTCGACACGCTTAAAGACAAAACCTTAACTGAAGTGGATAAGAGACTAGTAGATATAGCAAGGTCATACTTAGAAGATGCAATATATTACATGGAGAAAGAAGATATCGATACAGGGCTTATATGCGTATCATATGCAGAGGGACTTCTAGACGCGCTCAGATTTCTGGGGAGGATTTCATTTGAATGGAGGAAAAGGAAGCCGATGCGAGTAGCTCTTGCTGGAACATTTGATATAATACACCCAGGCCACGTATGGTTGATAAGTGAGGCAGCTAAACTAGGAGATCTAACCATCATAATATCTAGAGACGTAACCGTAGAAAGAATTAAAGGTCATCCACCAATCAATTCTGAAAACCAGAGAGCCTATGTTGTTTCGAGAATTAAAGGGGTTCGTAAAGTGGTATTAGGTGATAGAGAAGACATTCTCATACCTATTCTAAGAATTAAACCAGACATATTGGTTCTAGGCCCTGACCAGAACGTAGACGAGGAGGAGTTGAAGAAAAAGCTTGCCGAAAGAGGGCTGCGCGATGTTAGAATCGTTAGAATAAGGAGTAAATTCGAAGATTTCGAGAACTGTAGCACGAGTAAGATAATAGAGAGAGTATTGTCGCTCTACTGTAAGTAAACAACAACTCTGACGATATCTCCATCACGTAAGCCAAGCATATTTCTTATGTTGAAGGGAGCTATTATCTCCACAATATCCTCGGGATGGCTTGTACGTGAGGGTATTATGAGGGCAGCTGGCTCCAATTCCTCTATTTCAGCTCGAAAACATTTTACATCTCCATATGTCCTAGTTCCATCCGAAAACCCTTTAATTATTATTCCATGATGTTTTTCAATAATTCTCCTATTAATTACATCAGAAGCTGTAAGTAATTTAATGTTTAATGTCCCCTCAAAGGGCCTAAATCCAAGCTTTTTTTCGAATTGTCTTCTATATCCATTTAACGATATGTAGTATCGTCCTTCACCCAGCCCAGAAACTACCATTCCCCCCAAATTAATGGATCTTATAGGTTTTGAGGCAAATCTTGAGAGAATATCGTGTAATTTGAGAATCTTCTTCCTAGCTTTTTCTGTGAGTCTGATCATTTCTCCGTCTCGCACGACTATTCTCTCTAAATATCCTTTGGCAACAAGCCTTCTAATCCTTCTAGACACCGTCTGTTGGGATAATGTTGTTTGCTTGGAGAGGCGAGTAGTACTGGTTTTAATCCAGTTTTCTCCAAAACCTAGTTCAACAAGTTTTATTAGAAATGCTAATTCGATGGCTGACAACTCTTCTTCCACTCCTCATTACCTCCTAATTTTCCTAGCAACCCTCCTACTGACATCATCTGCAATCCTTATGGGTTCAGGTAGCAAGGATTTTCTTACAATACATTTCTCAGCTATTTTAATAGCATTTTGTAAAGAAATGTTGTTTCCTATGCTGATAAAAATTTTCCTATCGTCTGGAGACGAAGATATCACTTTTGCCACGGGAACACCGTCTACGGCTATGTACTCTTTTCCAATGTATGTTCCATATAGGAATTTCTTGGCTACTCCAATTGTTATGAGATCTAAGACCACGCCCAGATGACTAGCTATCCCCAGTTTTCTCGGATGAGTTAAGCCGTGGCCATCGACGAGGAATACTATGTCCCTCCTACTCCTAAAACTGAAACATAGTTTGACATATAGAGGGATTTCCCTGTAAGCTAGAAACGTTGGAATATATGGTATGCTAACAATGTCGGAGAGAACTTTTATTGAATGTAGTTTCAGTGAGGGGTATTTCATTATAACTAGAGCAGCTACACCTACATTTCCGGCATATGATACATCAAGACCTGCAACATATTTTATTTCTCTCTCCTTAAACGGCGAACTCGTTGAAACTCTTCTAGACAATAATCTTTGAGCGTAAATTGCCTTACTTCTATTGATTTTTTTCAATTGACGTTTCACCCAGCTTCCAAACTTTCAATAGCATTGTTGCCTCGGCTAAAACTCTTCTGGTGTCTTCTATAAGCCTCCTGTTACGGTCTATCTTCTGTCTAAGTCCTGGCACAAGCGATTTCGGATACTCTAGCGTCCATAGCATTATGTGAATATCCTCCATAATCTTTGATAGAGCCACAGCTCTATCAACATTGCCTTCTATGAGGCTTTCCAGTATAGCTCTTCTAAGTTCACCCACTAAGTCAGAAAAACCCAATATCATTGAATGATAGTACTTCTCTTTAAATAGTGGACTGTCGATGGGGATTTTATGGATTAGTGCCCCCAAGAATAATGCTTCGAAGAATTCTTGGAATGCAACGTGTGCATCTCCATAATACAAGTCGGGGTATTCTTCAAATATTTCGTCTAACTCCAATAATATTTCAAGGCTTTTCTCTAGTCTATTCACACCTTCTTCAACTTTCCTTTGGTGGAAGAGCGATATCGCTTCTCCACAGAACCTTATAGCCTGTCTTGCTAGAAGCAGTGTTCTCTCCCTCTTCTCCCACCTTTTTTCCAGGTGTTCTGCAGCATCACGTATTCTCCTTTTTATTTCATCTAACATACTTCATCCCTTTTCGTTCCACTAAAATAACAATTTGCATCATACAGGCAAATATCTCTATCTGGATGTAAATGCGTGTGAGCATTTCCCCTCGAAATTCCCCAGCTTCAAGACTTCGTCCTTTAGTAAGTCCTCCACCTATAATGCTTTGTATTATAGCTTTAAATACCACTATATCTCGCATTTAGGTTTTCTAGGTGGATGGTGTACTTAATGAATAAAACACGGAAACTTATAAAACTGTGAGCGGGAATTCGTATGGTAGCAGGTGTATAATGATGAAGAGTGAAGAACATAAAGCTGTTAGGACGGCTGAAATAAAGCTGTTCGGAAAGTGGAGTTTCGAAGGAATAGTAGTCAGGGATCCCAGTTTGAAGAGATACATTTCGCTGAGACCGGTATGGCTTCCCCATACTGGTGGTAGGCATGAGCACAGGAGGTTCGGTAAGGCTGATGTACCTATTGTTGAAAGGCTAATAAACAAGCTCATGAGACCTGGCAGGAATATGGGTAAAAAACATCTAGCTTATAATATTGTTAAGAGGGCGTTCGATATAATATACTTGAAAACAAAAACCAATCCTATTCAAGTCCTAGTAAAAGCAATAGAGAATGCTGCTCCGAGAGAGGAGACGACTAGGATAGCTTACGGTGGAATAGTGTACCATGTTTCAGTAGATGTATCGCCTCAGAGAAGAGTAGACTTAGCTTTGAGGTTTATAACTGAAGGTGCTAGGATGGCAGCATTCAATAATCCTAAGAGCATAGAGGAGGCACTAGCTGATGAGATAATAGCCGCTGCAAACAACGACCCTAAGAGCTATGCAGTCTCACGTAAAGAGGAAATAGAGAGAATAGCGTTGAGTGCAAGATAGAGCTTTATATACCATTACAATAAAATATTTGTATTCTACAAGAATAAATTTATAAGGAAAACCTTATATCACTCTCTAGCTGAAATTGAATTTAGCTTTAAATGGGTAATGGTATGGTGAGAATAAGATGTCGAAGCCTGAAAAACCTCACTTGAACTTAGTAGTAATAGGGCACATCGACCATGGGAAGAGCACACTAACTGGACATTTACTCTACAGACTAGGCTTCATTGATAGCAAAACATTCAAGATGCTCGAGGATGAGGCCAAGAAGAGGGGAAAAGAGTCGTTCAAGTATGCATGGCTACTCGACAAATTAAAGGAGGAACGTGAGAGAGGTATAACAATAGACTTAGCATTCATGAAATTCGAGACCAAAAGGTTCTTCTTCACAGTAATAGATGCTCCTGGACACAGAGACTTCGTTAAGAACATGATTACTGGAGCAAGCCAAGCTGATGCAGCCTTACTGGTAGTATCAGCTAAGAAGGGAGAATTCGAAGCTGGAATGAGCCCTGAGGGACAGACTAGGGAACACGCTATTCTAGCTAAGACCATGGGAATAAATCAGTTGATTGTAGCGATAAACAAGATGGATGATCCATCAGTGAACTGGAATAAAGATAGATATGAGCACGTTAAGAACCTACTAGGTAAATTCCTGAAGAGCATAGGATATAATATAAGTAACATACCGTTCGTACCAGTTTCGGCCTGGACTGGAGACAACATTATTGAGAGAAGCGAGAGAATGACTTGGTACAAGGGGCCGACGCTACTGGAGGCATTAGATTCGCTCAGCGTGCCGCCTAAGCCCATAGATAAACCTCTAAGAATACCAATTCAAGACGTTTACTCAATAGCTGGAATAGGTACTGTTCCCGTTGGAAGAGTTGAAACAGGAGTTCTTAAGGTTGGAGACAGAGTAGTATTCATGCCTCCAGGTATCACAGGTGAAGTTAGAAGCATAGAAACACATCATATAAGAATAAATAAAGCAGAGCCTGGAGACAACATAGGATTTAACGTTAGGGGCGTTAGTAAGAGGGATATTAGGAGAGGCGACGTAGCAGGCCACCTAGACAATCCTCCAACAGTTGTAGAGGAATTCACTGCACGAATATTCGTGTTATGGCATCCAACAGCGATCTCAGTAGGCTATAGTCCGGTTATTCACGCACATACTGCCAGTGTTTCGTGTAGAATGATTGAGATTCGAGAGAAGCTTGACCCGAGAACAGGTAAAGTTTTGGAGAAGAACCCACCATTCCTGAAGATGGGTGACGCCGCCATAGTTAAATTTAAGCCGATAAAGCCTATGGTTATAGAGAAGTATGCAGACTTCCCGCCGCTAGGGAGATTTGCTATTAGAGATATGGGTAGAACTATAGGTATTGGCGTTGTAATAGACATTAAGCCGGTGAAAATCGAGATAAAGAAGTAGCACTACTACCTTAAGCGCAGCAACAACTCTTTCAGAAACAATAAATGAGGATGACAAACAATGCCGTCGAAGGCTAGGATAAGGTTGTGGAGTACTAACGTCTACAGTCTAAACTATGTCTGCGACCAAATTAAGAGAATAGCAGTAAAAACAGGGGTTAAGTTTTCCGGCCCAATACCACTGCCAACAAAGAAACTTGTAGTGCCCGTAAGGCGGTCTCCATGCGGAGAGGGAAGTAAGACTTGGGATCGATGGGAGATGAGAATTCACAAGAGGATAATAGACATTGCAGCTGACGAGAGAGTTATGAAACAAATAATGAGAGTCAGAGTACCAGAAGATGTTTACATTGAAATAGAGTTGATCTAAAGATTCACTCAACAAGCTCAAACAACACCTAAAACGTCTTTTACAATTACTAAGAGCACTATTAGAACTTTTTACTAGCAGTATTGAGCAATCTTTATAGTAGTATTCTAACCACAAAAATAGTAGTTAAGCCGGGGTGACCGAGTGGACTAAGGTGCCGGCCTTGAGAGCCGGTGGTCCAGTGGACCGCGCGGGTTCGAATCCCGCCCCCGGCGCCATCAATGCTTCTACAACACTGCAATGAGTTGACGGCTTTGTGAACGTCGGGCAGTTTATTAATTTAATAAATTGTTTAAAATGTAGAATATCGTAAGCAGGATTTTTATATTAGATTTTTCATACGGCGGTTCACATAGAGATAGTGCATATATTGCGCCTAGATTCCAGATAGATAATCTAGATAGGAAAAAAACACATTATCTATAATTTCAATTGTCGTCGCATTAATATCACCATTATCTTCAATCTCCTATCCTAGCTACGTTGAGGGACACGACATCTCTCCAACTATGGTTCTTGTGGAGTCTCCCACCCTCCTTCACCAGGATAATTTGAGTCTCTGGGCTCTCTACTGTTAATGTGCAGAAATGGTGTTAAGAAATCGTTAGAGTACCCCCAACAATTATTAATTTATCATTCTCTATCTATTTCAAAAGGGATTGGGAGAGTTGTGTAATATGTGTTGTGAGAGCTCGATTATTGATTATGCGAAGAAATCGTTAATGGACGAACTCTACTCTGCAGCAATCTATAGGAGATTGGCAAAGCTGTATACAGGGAAAAGTGTTTCTGAAAAGTTACTTAGAATTGCCGAAATGGAGGGTAGACATAGCAGGTTCTGGCTTTACTTTCTTAGAAGAAGAGGGGTTGAAATTAGTAAGTTCACCGTTAACAAGTTTAAAGTTCTACTTTCCACCATACTATTTAGGATCCTGGGTTTAGCTCTAACATTTAGAATTCTTGAAATAGGAGAGCGAAATGCCATACAACTATACTCTATGATGTTGGAAAGCCCCGAGTTAACAGAGGAAGAGAAGCAGGGTATAAGGAGTATTTTAGAAGACGAGCTTGTCCACGAGTATGAGTTTGCAGAAGAGGGATCAAGATTTAAAGATTTCATGAACCACGTCAGAGACGCTGTTCTCGGCATGAGTGATGGTCTTGTGGAAGTGCTCTCGGTTTCTGCAGGTCTTGCAGGCGCTTATGGAGATCCTATCAATGTTGCTATAGGTGGCTCTATTGTGGGTATAGCTGGCGCGCTATCTATGGGAATAGGTGCGTTCACTAGTGTTAGAGCACAGAGACAGGTTAGGCTAAGTATTTTATCTAGAATTAAGCTAGCCTCTAAGTATGTGGCACACGTATTTGTCTCAAGAGTAATTAATTACATGATGGGGAAAGGATTAAGCAAGGAAGCAGCTGAAGTCATCGCAGAGGAGGCATCTAGAGACAAAGAACTGCTTGGTAGGATTATTGCTGAAGAGGAGTATGGTTTAAAGGAGGAGGCTCTGGAGAAGCCGGGTAGAGCAGGTCTTTACACAGGTTTTTTTACATAATAGGAGCCATCGTCCCACTTACTCCATACTTCCTCGTCTTGCCCATCACATTAGCTATTCCATTATCGTTTATACTTGCAGCTATAATGCTAGCTCTCACGGGCTTTGTAATAGCTATATCTGCAAACCTTGATATTAAAATGAAAATGCTCGAGCTAGTCGTCGCTGGACTTGGATCAGCCATTGTAACCTACGTCATTGGAATAGTAGCCTCGATGCTGCTGGGAATAGAAGTTGATTAAAAGAAGGTTCTCCATATAAGATTTAAAAAGAATTTTAGTGCTTTACTCCTTGATTACATCTAAAATTATTGCGGGGCATACTCTCCTTACACCCGGTAGACGAGAGATCTCATCGTGGATGCGGGCAAGCTCCTCGCCGTCAGTAGCCCATATGACAGTCATTATCGAGTGATCTCCCGATGTAAGAGCTAAGTATTTTACGTGTTCTCTCTCCTTTAAAAAAGCTAGCACGCTGAAAATGTGTTCGGGCTCCGTGTCTATACCAGTTATAGATATCGAGTTATAGCCTAGCTTCTTGGGATCAATGATTATGGTGTACTTCTTAATTATGCCAAGTTGCTCAAGCTTCCTTATCCTCTTAATCACAGCCACATCGCTAATGCCCATGGCACGAGATATTTCACTGTAAGAGGCTCTAGCATTCTCCCTTAACATTTCTAATATTTTCCTATCTTTTTCGTCAAGCATACTTGAACCCCGAAGGTTTTTATTACTCTCATTCACAATGCACTTAACTATTGCTTTTCCATTTAATATTTTAATAATGTTAAGGATTTATCTACATTTATGATTTTAAATACTTCTATGTGGTGTTCTTCATCTAAATTACCCTAATCCTATTACTTCAACAAGCTTTGCCCTTATATTAAACTCTTTAAGCGCGTACACTAAATCTTCAATTCGATCATTAATATTCCAAGTTCTATAGAAGGACCGGAAAACTCTACAATAGCATCATCATTACATATTTTGACAAGCTTTGAGTAAGCTTCCAAGAGCTGGTAATTATTGTACATGCCTATACTTTTCTCGATGACTTTTTAGACATGATTGCCCTGGCTCCGAGAATCAACCTTCACGTATTACCTTGATTTCCTTCCCGCTCTCCCAGAGCCCATGTAGACTACAATACTCTATCGCATATATCGCACCGCTTTTCTCTAACTTCAACGTTAGCTTAACATCAGGTTCGGTGTATACTGGAGTAAGAGTGATTGTTGCTAAGTGTACTGGATTGAACTGCCTCTCCTCTTCATAGAAGTATACTTCAATCCGCCTTATTGAATGTTCAACGGTGCTGGGATGAGGCCCTACAGAAACTCTTAGTTCAAATGGTTGATTAGCTTTAACAATATCTGGTGCTTCTATTCTAGGGGTATGTGTTTTAACCTTACTGATTACCTCTTCAGAAGCTGTTTCAGGAGAATATATGAGTTCTCTAAACGACTTCATTCACTATCCCTCTCACATTTAGGGCTGAACTCCCAAATATAAACTTCGTGTTTATAAAAGAGTAATGTTAGAGATTTTAACCAATTAAAACGGCAATCTAACCAGGATACCGCTCTTAAATACTGTTGAAGTCGATAATTAGTATCAAGCGCTAAACTCAACTCATCATATTAGCAAGACCGCTCCATGGCAAATTTAAATGTTTTGAGAACCCTTGTAAAGTTCTTATTTTCTGGCGAATTCTCAGTAAATAATATATAGGCTTATAGAGTTAAGTAATTAAACACGTTGTTATAGATGCCGTAAAATCTTCATCGATCATTAAAGTTTAAATATCGTCTTACTATTCAAGACAGTGCAGTAAGAGATTAGAGGAGTATGGATGGTTACATGACGGAAGCAGAGCGCTTTAAATATATTGTGAGGATAGCTGGGAAGGATATTGATGGAACTCTTCAAGTAGTCCACGGTCTAGCTCAAATTAAGGGTGTCGGAGTAGCATTAGCTAATGCCCTCTGCCATTTGCTTGGGATAAATCCCTATGAGAGAGTTGGTTTACTTACAGAAAGTCAAATAGCTAAAATAGAGGAAGCCATAAGAAATCCAGGTAAATATGGCCTACCAGCGTGGATGATGAATAGGAGGAAGGACTATGTGACAGGTAATGACATACATTTAGTAGGGGCGGATCTAATAATGGCTGTTAGAGCGGATATAGAGAGGCTTATGAAGATTAAGTGTTGGAAGGGGATAAGGCACTCACTGGGATTAAAGGTTAGGGGTCAGAGAACTCGTACTACTGGTAGGCTGGGAATGACTGTAGGAGTGAGAAGGAGAAGGAGGTAGAGGATTCATGGGTGACCCGAGGAAGTCTAAGAGAAAGTGGATGGGACCTTCGCATCCTTGGAGAAGGGAGATATTACAGGAGGAAATAGTGCTCGTTGGAAAGTACGGGTTAAGGAATAAGAGGGAGCTATGGCTAGCTAAAACTATAATAAGACGCTTTAGGCACCAAGCAAGACGTCTACTAGCATTACCTGAAGACATAAGACGTAGAGAGGAGAAGAGCCTACTACATAGGCTTTACCAAATGGGCATCCTCCCGGAAAACGCTACGCTAGATGACATATTAAGTCTTACAGCAGAAGACTACCTGAAGAGAAGGCTTCAGACAATAGTTTATCAGAAGGGGTTGGCAAAGACTATTTACCAGGCTAGACAGCTAATAGTACATGGCCACATAGCTATAGGTGGGCGAAGAGTTAACGCACCCGGCTATATAGTCTGGAGAGACGAGGAGCCATTAATAGACTACGCTCCTACAAGTCCCTTTAAGGTTAGACCGGAGGCTGAAGCCAAATGAGCTTTTCAATGCGTGAATTGAAATGGGGTATAGCCCACATATATAGCTCGTTAAACAACACAATTATACATATAACCGATTTAACGGGGGCTGAAACTGTAGCTATAGCCTCCGGTGGAATGGTTGTAAAAGCTGATAGAGAGAAGCCTTCACCCTACGCCGCAATGATGGCTGCATCTAGAGCTGCTAGAACCGCGTGGGATAAGGGGATAAATGCAATGCATATTAAGGTTAGGGCACCAGGTGGTCATGGACCAAAAACGCCTGGTCCAGGAGCCCAGGCGGCAATAAGGGCTCTGGCTAGAGCAGGCTTTATTATAGGTAGAATAGAGGACGTAACGCCGCTACCCCACGACACTACTAGGAGACCTGGTGGTAGGAGGGGTAGGAGAGTATAATATTGTGGGGAGCTTTCCATGAAAATCAATGTGCTGTACAGGGATGAGAAGATCTTGAAGATTATGATAGAAGATGTTAGGTTAGAATACATCAATTCTTTAAGGAGGATAATGATAGCTGAAGTACCCACTATGGCAATAGAAGATGTATTAGTGTTAGACAATACTAGTGTGCTTTATGATGAAATAATAGCTCACAGGCTGGGTCTTATACCTCTTACAACAGTTTACGATAGGTATGGGTCCCCCGAGGGGTGTGCAGACAAAGAGCTGGCAAGCTCGCCTGAATGTGCCGTTAGATTGTATTTGGATGTTGAAGCTGGGGAGAATGGATATAGAATAGTGTATTCTGGAGACTTGAAGTCGGAAGACCCTGATGTTAGGCCTACTAGTGATAGAATTCCAATAGCAGTTTTAGGGAGGGGACAGAGACTTGCATTGGAAGCGTATGCTAGATTGGGTAGGGGGAAAGAACATGCAAAGTGGAGTCCGGTAACTGTTGCAGCCTTTAAATACAAACCCATTATAAACATCAATGAAGATCTCTGCGTCTTATGCGGGAAGTGCGTTGAAGTCTGCCCTAGAAAAGTTCTTGAATTAAAAGAGGACAAAATAGTAGTATTAAATGTGCTAGACTGCAACCTATGTAAATCATGTGAGGAAGCATGCGAATTTGATGCCATAAAAATTTCTTGGAACGAAAACACTTTGGCATTCACTCTAGAATCCACAGGAGCTCTAAAACCAGAGCAGATAATTGTTGAATCAACGAACATCTTAGAGAAGAAACTAAACACGTTACTACAATTCTTGGGGGATTGATATTATGGTTAAGAGAACAGGTCCCACAAACATTGTTACAAGAATCACAGTTAGAGAATTGAAGAAGATGTCTACGAAAACCTCTAAGAGAATATGGAGTGATGTTGCCGATAGGATTCTAAGGCCCTCGAGGAGGAGGGTCATTGTAAACATATCTAGAATAAATAGGTATTCCAAAAGTGGAGAAATCATAGTGGTTCCGGGGAAAGTGCTGGGTGCTGGTACGATAAATCATCCGGTAACTGTTGCAGCTCTAGATTTCTCTGCGAGAGCTAGAGAGAAAATAGAGAGAGCAAGTGGCAGATGTATTCATATACTAGACTTACTTGAAGAAAACCCGTCCCCGTCTAAGATCAAAATAATGGAGTGAGGCCTATGAGTAGGGAAACAGTGATAGATGCAACCAACTTAGTGTTAGGGAGAATGGCAAGTATAGTGGCTAAAAGACTGTTAAATGGCGAGAGGATTGTAATAGTTAATGCAGAGAAGGCCGTAATCAGCGGAGAACCTAGGATGGTCATTGAATCCTACAAAATACTCTTTAATGTGGGAACACTTAGAAATCCCTACAGGCATGGAATTAGAAGGCCTAGAACACCGGAGAGAATAGTGAGATTAGCTATCAGAGGGATGCTGCCCATGGAAAAGAGGAGAGGCAGAGATGCTTACAGGAGGTTAAGAGTCTACTGTGGTATACCACCGGAATATAGGAATAGACCCCTACAATCAATAAAAGAGGCGTCGGCACTAAAACTCTCTAGGACATATGTTAAAGTAGGTGATGTCGCATTACAAATGGGTTGGAAGCCTAAGGTGGTATGGAAATGAAAGTAATATTAACGTCGGGTAGGCGCAAAACTTCTAGAGCAAAAGCAATATTAACTGAGGGCAAGGGAAGAGTATGGATAAATAACATACCTTTAGAAATATATCCCATTGAAATGGTGAGGTGGAAAATACTGGAGCCTTTACTATTAGCGGGAGAAGACATAGTTAAAGGCATTGATATAAAGGTTTACGTAAGAGGAGGAGGCGTCATGGCCCAAGCTGATGCGGCGAGAATGGCCATAGCCAGAGGACTAATAGAATGGACGGGAAGCGAGGAGTTAAAGAAGCTATTTGTAACCTACGATAGAACGATGCTTGCAGGCGATCCTAGACAGGCTGAACCTAAAAAATTTGCTAGATATAGTGCTCGAAGAAGATGGCAAAAATCATATAGATGACATTAGAGATTATGTTTTAGTAACTGGTGATCGAAGTGATAATACCTGTAAGATGCTTTACTTGCGGAGCCCTAATAGGAGATAAGTGGGAGGACTTCAAAAGAAGAGTAGATGAAGGGGAGGATCCCGGAAAAGTCCTCGACGATCTGGGAGTGAAAAGATATTGTTGCAGAAGAATGCTTCTCTCACACATAGATCTAATATACGAGGCCATAACATTCACCAAGCCTTCGTAAAGAACTTGAATACATTTAGGAGTGTGATTTAGTTGAGTGCTAGTGAGCAGAATAGACAACCTGTTGTGAAGCAAATAGAATTATTAATTCCATTAGAGGTATATTTGGCAGCTGGAGTACACATAGGAACCCATATAGGAACGAAATTTATGATGAAATATATTTATAGAGTCAGACCAGACGGCCTTTACATAATTGATGTTAGGAAGACTGATGAGAGGCTGAGAATTGCAGCGGGATTCATTTCAAGATATGAGCCTGAGAAAGTAGTAGCCGTTTCAGTGAGGCAGTACGGTCATAAACCAGTTGAGAAGTTCGGTATTTACACGCACTCCAAGTATCTTATTGGACGCTTTGTTCCGGGAACATTTACTAACCCCTATTTATCTAGGCACGTTGAGCCGGATTTAGTCATAATAACTGATCCGAGAGCAGATATTCAAGCATTAAAAGAAGCAGCTGAAGTGGGTATACCAGTAGTCGCATTCTGCGACACGGATAATAGAACGGAGTATATTGATCTAGTTATTCCCGCTAACAATAAGGGAAGGAAGTCGCTGGCTCTTCTCTACTGGGTGCTGGCGAGGCAAGTTCTGAGGGAGAGAGGCGAGTTACCTCCCGATAAGGATTTGCCAGTGTCCTATGAGGAATTTGAGACTAAGGTTAAGAGAGGGAGTTAGGTGTGAGCAATGACAGATAGATGGCCTGCTGTAGCTGGAGCATTCTATGAGGCTGATAGAGAGAGGCTAATAGAGCAGATAGAATGGTGTTTTAAACATCCACTTGGCCCAGGGATGTTGCCGTCTAGGACTACTATAGGTGAGCATAAGATTATAGGCTTGGTTTCACCTCATGCGGGATACATGTATTCAGGCCCTATTGCAGCTCATGGATATTACGAGCTTTCTAAGAGGGAAGCTGTAGACACGGTAATTATATTAGGTCCTAATCACACGGGAATGGGAAGTGGAGTGTCTATTTATCCTGAAGGATATTGGATAACACCTCTGGGAAAGGTTGGTGTCGATAGAGAACTAGGGATGTTGATAGCTAAATTTAGTGAGATAGCTGATCTTGATGAGATGGCACATCTACATGAGCACTCGATTGAAGTGCAGATACCCTTTCTTCAGTATATTTGGGAAACTTTCAGTATAGTTCCGATAACAATGTTCATGCAAACTCCAGTTATAGCGAGAAAACTGGCTAGGGGAATTTATGAGGCGGAGAGGGAGCTTGGGAAAACCGTAGCTGTTATTGCGAGTACTGATTTCACCCATTACGAACCTTATAGTGCAGCTTATAGAAAAGATAAGATGGCTATTGAAGCAATTTTAAGCCTTGACTCTAATCTATTATATGAGAGAATAGTTCAATACGATATATCTATGTGTGGTCCGGGTCCAGTAATGACTTTAACAGAGTACGCTAAATTAAAGAATGATATTAAACCACGTTTACTGAAATATGCTACATCTGGGGATATAACAGGTGAGAAAGCTGCAGTAGTTGGTTATGCATCAATAGTGTTTTATTAAGTGATTTTCAAATCCTAGGATTTAAATATCATGCTTAACAAGTTCATGCAATTAGAATTGGAGAAGGCCTCATGAAGAATCAAATAGACATCTCAGTTGCTACAGGAGTTCCCGTGTTTGGGGTCTATGTTCCGGATAGAAATATTCCTCATTTAATGCTTCCTTTCAGGGATGTCAGGATTCTTCTGTCTCTGGAATACTCTAATTCTGGATTTAATGATGTGGTTTTAATTAGAGGTGTAGGGGGTAGAGCTGGAGAGGAGCTTATGCTTGCAGATATTATCAAGAATTTCATACGTGAAGTTAAGGAATTTTTAGGATTTAGGAGCGCATTTAGGGTTAGAGTTGAATATGAGAGCCTCTTATCTCCCTTGCAATTATACGCTGCATCGACTATGTCGATTTTAAGTGCTATGCGTGAATACTTGAATAATTCTGTGCTCGACAAGAATATGATAATATCACTGGGTGAGAGAATAGACAGAAGAGTGAGGCTAAAAATACCTCAGTCAATAATAAATGCCTACAGAATTGTGAGCATGGAGGAAAAACCTGTTGTATATCGTAGAGGCGAGGGAGTAGTAGTTTTACCTTTTACCGAAGTTTTATCAGGGTTTGCAAACATGGTGAAACCACATTATTGGTCGGATTATGAGATCAAGTATTTCCTCGACCACCCTTTAATGGATGTAGTTGTTCACGGAATAAGCATTACAGTAATAGAGTCTGCGAAGAAGTCTTCTGAAAGTGTTGACATATTATCTTCCCTATTTGAGGCAGAAGTACATCTCCAGAAGATTATTATTAAGGGAGGGGGTAAATGTA
The DNA here is from genome assembly GCA_029258925.1 of Thermoproteota archaeon. Lineage (GTDB taxonomy): Archaea > Thermoproteota > Thermoprotei_A > EX4484-217-1 > JAPDJV01 > JAPDJV01. The sequence continues at coordinate 42,847 of JAPDJV010000009.1, forward strand.
ATTTGTTAAAACTCTTTCCCGATATTGCTGGAGCACTAGCAGTATCGATCAACACTAGTTAAATCAGGTGGAATTAATGAAGTCTAATCCTCCAATAATTATCAAGCTAGGTGGAAGTGTTATAACAAATAAGCGGAGGCCTCTCAGTACTAGGAAGAGGGTCATTAAGAGACTTGGACTGGAAATAAAGAAGTTCCTGCAAAATAATCCTGATGAGAAGATAATTCTAGTCCATGGAGGAGGATCATTCGGCCACCCACTTGCAAAGAAATTTATTGATGAAAGAGGATACTTTGACGATGACGCATTCGTAAGAATAATACATGTCATGAGGGAGCTAAACCAGATAGTATGCAAAATACTTATAGACGTCGGCTTACAGGTCTACCCGATTCAAACTAGTTGTGTTTTCAGATACGAGAGAGGAGGCCTAGTATTTCTATCTCAAAACCTACTTGAAGAGGCATTAAATAGGAACCTAACACCACTTCTCCACGGCGACATTGTTATATGTGATTCAGGCTATACAATATTGTCAGGAGATACTATAGTTGCTTACCTAGCTAAGAGTTTTGGCTCTAAAAGAGTGTTCTTCGTTACTGATGTGTCAGGAATATTTCTTGATTTCGAAAAGAAGAAAATTATAAGGAAAATATCTATCGGGTCTATAAAATCTAAAATTAGAAGCCATTTACCTGAAATTCCGTCAATTCTTGAATATGGGGTCTTCGACGTCACTGGTGGAATAAGAACAAAGTTGGTGGAATTTACAAAATATGGTCAACCTGGACTAATAATTACTATTCTCAACGGTTTGAAGCCCGGGAACTTATATAAGAGTTTATCTGGCCACCGTCTGGGAACACGTATAATAGTAGTGTGATGAAGGTCATTATTTTAGAGGAAGCGTGAAATGAGACATAAGACTCTCCTATACAATCTAACAGAAAATTGGGTGAAAGCTTTGTATTGTCTGCAACTAACTGCCAGCAACTTCATAGAAATATCAAAATATTCGTGCTAACAATCAAATCCTACAGCAAGTAATGTAAGTAAATATCGTGGGCATGTGGGGCGAGTGATTGTGAGTAATATTGGAGGCCGCAAGCTAGACCATATAGAAATATGTCTGTCAAGGTTTGTGGAAGCTAGGGTCTCCCCCGGATTTAACGATATTTACTTCATTCATAGTTGCATTCCAGAGTTGAATCTGGATGAAATAGATATTTCAACAATGTTTCTCGGGAAGAGGCTGGAGGCACCATTCATAATATCAGGAATTACAGGAGGACACGAGAAGAGCCGTCAAATAAACAAGGTGATTGCAGAGGTAGTAGGAGAACTAGGCCTAGGTATGGGTGTAGGGAGTCAGAGGGCAGCTATAGAATGTCCCTCTCTCGAATACACGTACTCTGTTGTCAGAGAAGTTGCTCCCAGTGCTCTGATAATAGCAAACATAGGTGCTTCCCAAGTGGTTAAGGGTTATGGCATCAAAGAGATTATGAGAGCCATAAAAATGGTGGATGCCGATGCAATAGCAATTCACGTAAATCCTCTTCAGGAGAGCCTTCAGCTGGAAGGAGAAGCCCAGTGGAAGGGCTTCCTCTCTAAATTATCGGATATAGTATCAAATCTGGAAGTACCAGTAATAGTAAAGGAGGTAGGTTGCGGCATTTCTATGGAGGATGCTAGATTATTGTGGGATTCAGGAATAAGATACGTTGATATAGCTGGTCTAGGCGGTACAAGCTGGGCTGCAGTGGAAATGTATAGAGCTGAGAAACACGGTTTAGAGGATTTAGCTGCTGTTGCCAGAACGTTCTGGGACTGGGGAATTCCGTCAGCAGTCTCTCTAGTTGAAGTAAAATTGGCTGCTCCTGAACTAAAGGTTATAGGCAGTGGCGGCGTTAGAAGCGGGATAGATGCTGCCAAGCTTCTATCACTGGGAGCAGATGTAGTTGGATTGGCTTTGCCCGTACTTCGTGAAGCAGCTAAGGGTAGAAGAGCGCTGAAGAAATATCTCGAAAGACTAATAAAGGAGTTGAAAATTGCCATGTTTCTTATTGGAGCTGCAAATTTAGGCGAATTGAGGAAGAAGCAAATTATAATTACTGGAAAAACTAGAGAATGGCTTGAAATAAGGGGAGTGAACGTTAAGAAATTGTGTAAAATTGACAGAAACATGTATGAGGTTTATTATCATGAAGAGAATACTTGATTACTGTAGGAAAGTAAATGATATGATAATCCCTCTTATAGAGGATTTACTCTCTCAATGTCCTGAACCTTTGGCATCAGCCTCAAAATACCTCATTCTCGCTGGCGGGAAAAGGCTTAGACCAACACTTCTTTTATTAGCGGTGAGAGTTTCAGGAGGCGATGTTGAGAAAGCTATTCCTGCGGCTGTGTCCATAGAGCTATTACATAACTTCACATTAATCCACGATGACGTCATGGATAGAGATGAAATGAGACGTGGAGTTCCCACAGTTCACAAGATTTGGGGAGAACCCATGGCAATATTAGCTGGAGACTACTTGTTTTCTAAGGCATACGAGGCTCTCCTAAAACTTGTTGAAAATGGAATTGACTATGGGAGTGTCGTCGAGGCAACTAGGGTATTAACATGGGCTGCCTCCACCGTGGCAGAGGGCCAGTCATTTGACATAGAGTTTCAGGAGAGAGATGAAGTTGACGAGAGAGAATATATTGAACTCGTTTGGAGAAAAACTGCTGCTTTATTCATTGCCTCCCTCAAAATAGGAGGGATAGTGTCTAAAGCCTCTTCTGAAACAATATCCCTTCTGGAAGAGTACGGTTACAACATGGGTATAGCATTCCAAATATATGATGACATATTGGGGGTTATAGCCGATGAGAAGAAGCTGGGTAAACCCTTATACAGCGATATAAGAGAGGGGAAGAAGACTATTATAGTAATACACGCGCTAAGCAAGGCTAATGCGGAAGATAGGGAAATACTGCTCTCAGCTTTAGGTAAACGAGATGCAACTATAAGAGAGCTTGCCTCAGCGGTAGAAGTTCTACGGAGAACCGGATCTATAGATTATGCTAGGAGAAAAGCTACATATTATGCTAAGAATGCTATTAGCAAATTAAACAAGATTAAATCTCATGACGAAGAAGCGCTCGAAATGCTTAGAGAGCTGGCGTTGTTTGTTGTTGAAAGAGAGTTTTAAAGATCCTAGTGAGTGAGCATAATGAAGTACTTAGACGTCTATTCTTTTCCCAAAATATTCATAGAACATGAGAACCTGCATTCCGGGAATAGAAGAGTAGTAGTGTTAGACGGTGAAGACATTATAGAACTCGTAAATATTAGAGACTTCCATCCCAAGGGGAAAGCTAGGTTTTTCCTTCAAGAAGTATATGAAGACGCTTTAAATCAAATAATAGACTTGGAGGGGCGTGTAGTTAAGTTATCATTCATCGTATACGTGCCCTGGCATGGAAAATACATGCTAATCGAGAGAGGCACTGAGTTAGATATAATCGAGGTGAGCGGGAAGCAGGTTTTTCTTCTCGTTAGAGAAGGGGACTTGATACACTTTAACGATAAGATCGCAACTATTATTACAGGCAAAAGGGAGGCGAGAACTTTTAGAAGCCCCGCTAATGGAGTAATAGTATATATCAGTAGGATACTGGATATTACTACTAGAGATGTTTACATAGTATTAGTAGCAGAGGAAGGTGATGTACGTGCTTTCGAAGGACGTGGAAAGAATAATACTGAAGCATGCATTAATTAATGCCATAAAGCATGATGGGAAAGCTATTCTAAAACCTGTTATCAGCAAAGTTATTGGTGAGAGACCAGACCTTAGGAGCTCGATTAAGGAAGTATATGAGCTCACCTCTAAGATTATAGAGTATGTAAACTCCCTCTCCCCTACGGAACAGAGGAGGAAGCTAGCAGAATACTCAATAACTGTTGAAGAATTGGAGAAAAGAGAGGTTGAAGTAAAAGAGCTTCCTCCTCTTCCCAATGCAGAAAAGTATAAAGTAGTGAGAACAAGATTTGCTCCAAACCCAGATTTCGTTCTAACTCTTGGAAATGCTAGGCCCGCTGTACTGAGCTACGAGTACGCTGTTAAGTATAATGGCAACTTTATTCTGAGATTCGAGGACACCGACCCCAAGACAAAGCCTCCTATTCTTGAAGCATATAATTTAATAAGAGAGGACCTTAAGTGGCTTGGTATAAAATGGGATCTAGAGGTAATACAATCCAAAAGAATGGAGATATACTATGAGTACGCCGAGAAATTAATAGAGCTTAGAGGGGCATACGTTTGTACATGTAGTAGAAAGGAATTCAAAGCTTTAAGGGACTCTATGAAACCTTGTCCTCACAGAGAGCACACTGTCAGTGAAAACAAGGCACTCTGGAACCGTATGTTGATGGGTGACTTCAACGAGGGGGAAGCCGTACTTAGAGTGAAGACTGATCTAAATCATCCCGATCCATCTATTAGAGATTGGGTAGCTTTTAGAATAATCGATACCGAGAGACATCCCCATCCGCTCACGGGATCAAAGTATGTTGTTTGGCCAACATATAATTTTGCATGTGGAATTGATGACCACTTACTTGAAATAACTCACATACTCAGAGCTAAAGAGCACGTTCAGAACACTGTTAAGCAAACATACTTGTACAAGCATTTTAGCTGGAACTATCCAACTGCAATACACTTCGGGAGACTAAAGTTTTCAGACTTCATCTTAAGTAAATCTAAAATTAGAAGATTCCTAGAGGAAAATCCCCAAGAATTTGAGGGCTATGACGATGTTAGATTTGGAACGCTGAGAGCTTTAAGGAGGAGGGGGATTCAGCCTGAAGCTATTAGGCAGATAATGATAGAGGTTGGAATAAAGCCTAGTGAAGCAACGATCAGTATGAAGAACATTGCAGCTGCGAACAGGAAGCTTCTGGATCCAATAGCCCCTAGATTAATGTTCGTTGAGAGTCCCGTAAAGGTACTTGTTAAAAACTTGGATTCTATAAGAGCGAATATACCTCTACATCCGTCAAATACTAGTTTAGGGTCGAGGAGTTATGTTTTGGAAAAGATAAATGGAACACTAGAACTATACATATCATTTAATGATGTCCCCTTATTTAAGGAGAACAAACTAGTTAGACTTATGGGACTAATGAACGTTGCTCCGATTAGGGCATCTGAAGATGTTGTAGTGGTGGAGTTCAAGGGGGTGGATGTGCATGAAGCGAGGAAAGCGGGAGCTCCAATAATCCAATGGTGTCCCCCCGGCTCTCTTAAAGCTATTATTAAAAAACCTGAAGGCCTTGTTCTTAGAGAGATAAATGGGATCATAGAGCCCTACGTGGAAAAAATTGGAGTGGATAGTGTTGTTCAGCTAATAAGATTTGGCTTTGCTAGGATAGAAAAATACGATAACGGGGCAGTTATCATATACTATGGTCACGATTAAAGTCAAGCTCCTCTCTAAAGGCCTTAATTAAACATTACTCTAATGAGGGTGATGATCGCTTCGGTATTTTAAATCTTAAATCTAAACATTTTGATTCGAATAATGCAATTAGGATCTTTAGAAAAGCATTAAGGTATCCGTCATAACCAACATGAACATTAGCCAATATATCTTTCACTAACAATAATTACATTCCTGTCCGTCATCTCTAACTTTAAATACTTCTCCTAATATATCAAGAAATCGCATGACGATGAAATGTTTGAGGATGAGTGGAGATGTCAAAACCATTTTACGTGAGATTTGAAGTTCCCCCTGAACTGGCTGAAAGAGCATACGAAGCGTTGAAGAAAGCTAGGGAATCTGGTGGAAAAGTTAAGAAGGGTACTAATGAGACAACGAAAGCTGTTGAAAGAGGGCTAGCAAAACTAGTGTTGATAGCTGAGGATGTCGATCCCCCTGAAGTAGTTGCACATTTACCGCTACTATGTGAAGAGAAGAAGATACCCTATGTGTACGTACCTAGTAAGAAGAAGCTAGGTGAAGCAGCTGGAATAGAGGTCGCTGCAGCTAGTGCATGTATTATTGAAGCAGGAGAGGCAAAAGAGTTAATTAGAGAGATTATTGCAGCAATAAGCGAGCTGAAAACTAAGGGGGCTTAAACTAGTAATCTAAAATATCTAGTTTTTTACCTTAATTTTATGTGTAAAAAGCTTTTAATAAGAAGACAAGCTACTCTTACCGTCTCCTTGTTAATTTCCTCGCTTCCCTCTCTGTCTCTCTCAATATTAGGATATCCCCTATCCTCACAGGCCCCTTCACGTTTCTTGTAAGGACCCTGCCTCTATCCTTCCCCTCCAATATTCTGACACGTACTTGTATAACCTCTCCGTTTACACCCGTTCTACCTATTATCTGTATTACCTCTGCTGGGAATCCTAATTCCTCAACTATAGACGACGAACTCATATTTTACCCCACAAGTTCTACGTGGAAACTTATTTATTAGGTTTCTCCTTTCTACGCATAAAGCTTATAATACTGCTTGCTTTTGAGGTAGAAGGGGACTAAGGGAGAAGGATGATAGAATATGCCGGTCATTAGGAAATGTAGTTTTTGTGGAGAGAGAATAGAGCCGGGTACTGGTATGATGTATGTTAAGAACGATGGAACAATTTTATGGTTCTGCTCGAGTAAATGTAAGAAAAACATGTTAAAGCTGCGCAGAAATCCTAAGAAAATGAAGTGGACGGCAAAGTATTCCCCTTGAACTATATAAGTTCTATAGGGGAGTTGTCAAGATGGTTGTCCAGAGGACTTTAGTCATAATTAAACCAGATGGAGTATCGAGAGGCCTTATAGGTGAAATTATTAGTAGAATAGAGAGGAAGGGTTTAAGGATAGTAGCATTGAAGATGATGAAGCTGTCCGTGAAGGATGCCGAGGAGATATATGCTGTCCATAGAGGAAAATTCTTCTTTAAAGAACTCATAGAATTCATGACCTCTGGGCCGATAGTAGCGATGATTGTTGAAGGTGATGAAGCGGTGAAGGTTATGAGAATAATGGTTGGGTCAACTGACGGTAGAGTAGCGAGTCCAGGGACGATAAGGGGAGATTATGCCCTATCTCCCTCACAAAACGTTGTACATGCATCGGATTCCCTAGAGGCTGCGGAGAGGGAGATAGGTGTTTTATTTAGGGAAGACGAAATATGTAGTTAGAGTTACGTCTTTTGAAGACAATCATTTTACAAAAGGTGCAAATAAGGGGTCGATTTTTCTCTTCAACTTTACTATCTCCTTAAGTACGAGTAGTTCGTCGTCACTTAGTTCTGATCGAAACTTTGTTAACAAAGTACTTATATCTCTTTCAGACATATCTGTGTACATTAAATCTCCTTCTTCAATATGCCTGCCAACAATGGCCTTCCCCTTTATCGATATAGCTACTTGCATGCCAGTTCTTGCTTCAGGAATGGGTTTTCCTCGATCCTGTATTTGGAGTATCTCTCCTATTCTCCTACAGTCCTTTCTCATTACTGGATAGCCGGGTTTGATGACTCCCCCAAGGACTTCGACTCCAACTACTATTGGGGCACTCCTCCTGAAGACATATCCCGGAAGTATGCGTATTTTGCCCGGTCTTATTAGTGTAGCAAGCTGCCGCCTTTTCTCCTCCTCTTTCATTTTTACAAGCCAGTCCTCATATTCCTCTATTAGTCGATATATAACATTGTTCATGAATATTTTGACCCCTTCTTTTGCAGCTTCCTCCTCTACGCCTGGCAGTATCTTCACGTTAAACGCTAATATGACCCCGTAATACTTGTTTGTCCTAGCAGTTATGGATGCTTCTATTATGTCCCGCTTTGTTATAGGGCCTACGTCGGCTAACCTAACGGGGATCCCTCTCCTCTTCAACGCATTAACTATGGCCTCGAGTGTTCCAAGAGCATCTGCTTTTACTATGACTCCGCTGATTTCCTTCTTTATTCTAACCTCCTGGAGCTCCTCCTCAACCTTCTTTTTGTATTTCTCTATCTCCGAGGTTTCCCAAACCACGTATAGTGGGGAACCTGCTATGGTATCATCTAAGTTTGGTGCTGCTATCTTCACCCCCACTGCTGCCGATACTTCTTCCATACGCATAAACTTGTCTTCTGGCGATCTTATCTCTTGCAGAGGCTTTGGCATTAATAGGGCTCTTATTTTCGTGACTATTGGACCCCTCATACCCCCTACTACGATTAAGTCGTTTTTCCTTATTATCCCATCATATAGTATTATGTCCACTGTCGCTCCTAATCCAGGCTCCTCTTTCACTTCAAGAACTACTCCTTTACCAGGGCCTTCAGCATAGATCAGTCTTTTAGCCATGTACTGCTGTGTTAGACCTGCTAGAACAGCTAGGAGTTCAGGAATTCCTTCTCCAGTTACTGCTGAAACCGGAACTATTGCTATATTCCTCGTGAAGTCCCTGATTCTATCAAATCTGTCAGCCTTGAATCCTAGTTTGAACATCTCTCCTATGATTTCATAGATTTTGTCGTCTAGTATTCTGATGGTGTTTGGATCTTGCTTACGTATTGATAGTAGGAATGGTTTCCCAGGCTGTGGCTTCCATCCATGTATTCTATCAATTTTATTGGCTGCTATCAGGAATGGGACTTTCCTCTGCCTCAATATTTCAATACTTTCATATGTCTGCTCTTGAAACCCCGATATTATGTCTACTACGAGTATGGCAATATCTGCTACGCTTCCACCCCTCATCCTAAGATTAGAGAAGAGTTCGTGGCCGGGGGTGTCAATGAATAGTAAACCGGGTATTCTAAGGCTTATGGGAATGATTTTTTTGAGCGGTTTACATATGTTCTCTATAATTTTTGTAGGTATGAGGCTTGCACCCACGTGTTGTGTCATTGATCCGGGCTCCCTTCTTGCAACAGCAGTACCTCTAATCTTATCTAGGAGAGTAGTGTTGTGGACTATTATGCCATTAGCAATAAAGTTCTGTGTTGCTGGAACAGTTAAGTCATATAATGCTCCATTAAACTTAACTTTCTTAAGACCCTTAACTCTAATAAATGCGATATCGTCTAGTTGCGGCATCTCTCTCAAACAGTCCTTCAATAATATTGTAGAAGACTCCATGTTGCCTTCTCTCACACTAATCCCTTTGAAGCTACTAGACACTAGTTCATTTAATAGACGTCTTTTACTTGGACACTTAAAGCCTATGTATTTCGTATAATTCTTAAGACTCTCGTAATCCTCTATGATGATGTTTCCTCCACCATTCTCTTCAAAAAACGTTGAAATAATACCGTATCTAAGGAGAAGCCATTTTATCTGTTTTAGGAAAATCTTAGAATGATGCGAGATCATTATTCTCCTACATTTTAAATCTACTTCTCCTCTTACATCAAAAAATCCTTTCAGAAATTCCGAGGAAATGTTGATTGGAGCTATTTGGACTATCTCCGGAATCTCTTCATATTTTATCTTCGGGTAGTTAAAGAATTCTTTTAGAATTAATCTAATACACCTAAAATACACACTACTAGAGTTATTTATACTTGGATCTATTATTGTAGCAATATTCTTCTCATATTCAGAGTGAGGGCAATCCAAAATATCCACTTTGTCTATGGTCTCATTGAGGCCGGCCATTACTCCAGCTATGTAAAATGCTTCTTGCCACAGCTCTTTACTTTCAAGATGCTCGAAAATATTCTCCGTGATATTTCCAGCTGAATTATCATTGTGATACGCTTCAACTTTATCGGCTACGTATTTTTCGAAGTACCAGTCTTTAGCATTCGATTCTACTGCTTCACAATCGGTCTCGAAGGAACTTGTTTCGAATCCATGTTTATCGAGAACCTCCTTCAAGAATTCACTAAACTCCTTTCTGTAGGGTACTTTCTTAGGTACAGCTATATAATCATTAGTTGAAATAGCACGTGCCTTCTTCCACCCCTCAATAGTTAGAAATGGATGGTCAGGGGTAACCCTCACAGTACTCCCATTACTTAATTCAACTTCGAGCAGCTCTCCATCATATTTAATCCTCCATACTTGAGACGCACCTCTAGCTACTATTTTACCTCCATCAAGAGTGTAGACTTCTATGTTTCCATTAACGTACTCGTACTCGCCATCTTTTACTATGTTCCCATTTTTGTCAAATAATTCAGAAATGGGGACAAATCTCCCATTATTTAGGAATACTATTTCATCTGGGTGTAGGCATTTACCGTGATCTACGTGACCTAAAACCACTACAATTGGCTGCCTAAGCTTTTTTTCCGCCGAATCCACTTTGTTCACCTTCACCTACAGTGATGTAGTCCACGCTTATATTAACTTTAATCCCTGCTTAGTGCAACATGTAAGTCAAGATAATCCTCATATAGTAGTATAGCTAAAAAGCTTTGAAAGGGAGAACTAGTAGATTGAAACACGGCACGTTGGAGGTTGACGCAGATGCCTGAATTCAAAATAGTGGTTTCAGATCCCACTACTGGGAAGGCTAAGCAAATCGCAGTGTCGGGGGAGAAAGCGCGTGTACTCATCGGCATGAAGATAGGTGACATCATTGACGGGGAATTGATTGGAATACCCAAAAAGAAGCTTCAGATAACTGGTGGTAGTGATAGTAGCGGTTTTCCTATGCGACCAGACATACCTGGTGGTAGAAAAATGAGGATTCTTTTAAGTGGAAGACCAGGATATAGACCAAGGGAAAAAGGTATTAGGAAGAGGAAGACTGTGAGAGGAAACATTATAACTGAAGACATTATTCAAATAAATATGAAGATATTAACAGAGGAGGAGCTGAAGAAGATAGAGAGTAAATCGAAGGGCAAAGAGTAAATAAGATTTAATTTGAGCTTAGAATATTTTATGGTGTATGAAGATGCCTTGGACAATTAAGCAACCCGAGGTAAATATTGGTGTAGTGGGCCACGTAGATCATGGGAAGACTACGCTTGTCCAAGCATTAACTGGTAAGTGGACAGCTACACATAGTGAAGAACTTAAGAGGGGCATGACTATTAAACTTGGATATGCTGACGGAAATATAGCTATATGCCATAATCACGATCCTCCTGAAGCCTATAGAACTGAACCCATCTGCCCTCTATGTGGAGAGGAAACAAAGCTTTTGAGGAGAGTTTCATATGTTGATGCGCCGGGTCATGAAATATTGATGGCGACGATGCTTTCGGGAGCAGCTATCATGGATGGGGCAATATTAGTGATAGCAGCAAACGAACCGTGTCCCCAGCCCCAGACTAGAGAGCATTTTGCTGCCTTAGATATTATAGGAGTCAGGAACATCATAGTTGTTCAAAATAAGGTTGAGGTTGTAGACAGAGAGGGAGCTTTAGAAAATTATAGGCAAATAAAGAATTTTCTAGCTGGAACTTGGGCTGAGAACGCCCCAATAATCCCCGTGAGCGCACTACATAAGGCAAATGTGGACGTAGTACTCCACGCAATAGAAGAGTACATTCCAACTCCTCAGAGAGATCTATCTAAGGATCCCCTAATGTTCATAGCGAGAAGCTTCGATGTAAACAGGCCTGGTACGCCTCCCGAAAAACTCGTGGGAGGCGTCATTGGGGGAAGTATTTTGCAGGGGGCGTTGAGAGTTGGTGACGAAATTGAAATTCTCCCTGGAATTAGGGTGCAGTTACCGGGAGGGGGCTATAAGTACATTCCCCTGCATACCGAAGTAGTTAGTTTAAGATTCGGCGACTTGCTCGTGGAGGAGGCAAAGCCTGGTGGGCTTGTAGCTATTGGAACGAAACTTGACCCCTCTCTTACTAAATCTGATAATTTAGTTGGAAACATTGTTGGAAGACCCGGCAGATTACCAGACGTCATATACGATGTTGAAATAGAATACAATCTATTGGAGAGAATAGTTGGAACAAAAGAGCTCATAAAGGCTTCTCCTCTAAGGAAAGGTGAGCCTTTGATGCTAACAGTAGGTACAATGATAACGCTCGGCATAGTTGCAGAGGTTACTAAGGATGTTGTAAGGTTGAAATTAAGAAGGCCTATCGTGGCATTAAGAGATTTTAGAGTAGCCATTAGTAGACAGATCATGGGAAGATGGAGACTTGCAGGATGGGGGATAATAAAGTAAATTCGCGTTGATGTAAATGTTTTTTATAGGGAACTATGTTCCAGTATTTTTAGACACAAGCATAATAATCCATGCAGCTCTATCTGGAATAGATCTTATCGAGGAAATAGCTACAGTCATTCAAAGAAAATGCATTTTTGTCCTATTAACTAACGTTCTTGAAGAGCTACACAGTATATTATCTAGATGCTATATTTACAGGCGCAGAGTGATTGAGAAATTCTTAAAATACACAATGCTAAGATCTGCAATAATATGCATTAGATCCTATCCTAGCGAGACTACTGATGACATAGTTTTAAGGGCTGCTATCACGCTAAAGGGGTATTTAGCCTCAGACGATAAAGAGCTGCGTAGAAGAGCTAAGATACTAGGAGTGCCAATAATATTCTTTTCAAGCAAGTATAGGAGGGTTATGGTTATAGGAGGATATGAGATTTAGGAAATCCCATGATTGATGAAGAACAGAGGATGAATTACAACATAGAGGCTTTAGCCAGCCTCAAGATATAAATTCTAGAATCCTCCTAAAGTTTTATATTAAGGATTGCAATGTTTTGCTTGGTGCATATTAACTTGAACCTAGAAGATGTAGCGTCAGATAAATACCTAGGTGAATAGAGAGTATGTACAAGTTGTATACTATAAGAGATATTGTTAGGATTCCTCCCGAATACTTTGAAATGCCTTTAAGCGAGGCTGCAGTTAAAGTGTTGAGGAGTAAGTATGAGGGAGTTGTAGATAGGGAGATCGGTTTTATCCTTGCAATATATGACGTAAACATCAGCGAAGAGGGAAAAATCATTCCAGGTGATGGAGCTACTTATCATATTTGTGTTTTCAAAGCACTGACCTTCATGCCAATAATAAAGGAGGTAGTTGAGGGAGAGGTCGTTGAGATAACTGATTTCGGCGCGTTCATAAATTTAGGTCCTGTTGATGGCCTAGTTCACAAGTCTCAGATAATTGACGATAAAGTCTTCTACGATAGCAGGAGAGGCGCTCTAATAGGCCAAGAGACCAAGAGGGTTTTAGAGAAAGGAGATACTGTAAGAGCTAGAATAGTCACGGTAGGCGTGTCTGCTTCCAATAGGATTATGAGAATTGGCTTAACTATGAGGCAACCGTTCCTAGGCAAAATAGAATGGATTAAAGAGGATCTTGAGAAATTAAAGGAGAAAAAGGTGAAGACAGGTGAGGTATAGGAGGAGGAGACTACCTTTTAAGGCATGTAAGAAGTGTAAGATGCTTGTTGACTACGATGTAGAAAGGTGCCCACGTTGCTCATCAACTAGTTTCTCTGACGACTGGGAGGGTATGGTGATAGTAGTGCGTCCGCAGTCCTCTTCGGCGGCAGAGATCATAGAGGTGAAGGATTCCGGGAGATTCGCAATAAAGGTTAGATAGGATTGAGATTTTAGTTTTGTTGACGTAGAGAAGATTTATTACGATTTTCCATATTTCTATATTTGAATGTTCATGTGGACATGGAAGGCCAGTTAGTGGTAATCACCTCTGCTACAGGATGAGAATATCTGTGGATACACTTCAATGTTCAGGACAAGCATTGAGTGAAAGTGGTTGAAATGAAATGTTTAAAGTCATTGCTCTAATAACACGTTAAGTGTAGTGAGGAATTTGTGTTTTAAACTGCCTGAAGACTTAAGGCCGCTTTTATCCAAGCCATTAGGCGTATTAATAGAGGGCCCCCCTGAATACACTATGAGTAATTTAAGGAGAATAATTAGTGAACTTAATCCACCTAAAATAATTACAGTAGGTGACATGGTGACATTTAATGCAGTACACAGCGGGATTGATGTGGGCCTGGGTATTATTGACAGAAAGAATTTGAGGAAGAAAATAGCGTTACCACATGAAATACTTAAAGCATTTAGTCACGTTTTCGTAGCTAGCAATCCACCTGGCATGATAACTTGTGAGGCAATTAGGTACATTAGAGAAGCCATTAGAATAGATGATCCCACTCTAATAGTTATTGACGGCGAGGAAGACCTGTTAGTGATTCCATCAATATTAGAATCCTCCACCAATTCGATAATAGTTTACGGTCAACCCTATAGGGGGATAGTTCTGATAACAATTACTGAGGAGATAAGAGAAAACTACAAGCAGATTATGAGAAAATTTATTGTGATTCCTTGCAGAAATCCTATTAAAATATTTTAAAGGCTCATAGTTTTCCAGAAAAATTAATCGATGCGACAATATTGTAGTAATCATTATTGTTAAATATTCTTAATAATTATCTAGAGTAGCTTGAGGAGTGAAGTATTGAATAAACTTATAAAGAAGAACATGAAATGGTACTAGGAGACAGAAGGGTGATATCTGTGATGTCTGAAAGTAGCGTGGGGCGTTCAATAAAAGTTGACGAAAGTCTCGACCTAAACATCCACACAGACTTCTGGAATCCTTTAGTGAAGAGAAGAGAGCTAACCATAATAGCTACTCATATTGGAAGAGGGACACCTTCTAGGAGAGAAATTAGGGAGGCTATTTCCAGAGCTTTCAACATAGATCAAAGACTTATTGTTATCAGATCTCTGCAAACAGAATTTGGAATAGGCAGGTCTAGAATAGAAGTGCACATATACAATGATTACGAGAGACTTAAGATGTACGAACCAGAGTATATCTTGAGGAGGCACGAAGAGAAAAAGAAGGAGGAAGGTGGAGGCGAATGATTATGGCTCATGTCCATAAGCTATACGAGTATGATTATGAGAAGGGATATATTAAACTCAAGAATAAGAAATGTCCAAGATGCGGTAGTGCAATGGCCCATCACAAAGTACCCGTTGAAAGATGGCATTGTGGTAAATGTGGTTACACGGAGTTCATTAAGTAATTGTTTTAAGATCGCTGTTCTGTCAGACGACGATCTTATAACTCTAGAGAATTCTATAGTATGTTTGAAGAGGAGAAGAGAGGCTTGGAGAAAGAGATCATAGTTCTAGGAATAGAGTCCACTGCTCATACATTTGGTTGCGGCATTGCATCCTCTAAAAATAAGATATTGACTAACGTTAAATCAGTCTATAAACCTCAAAGGGGAGGAATACATCCCAGAGAAGCTTCCCAACATCACCAGAAAGTTGCTCCCTTTATTGTTAAACGTGCCCTAGATAATGTGGGAATGGATATCAGGGAAATCGATGCTGTAGCCGTGGCTTTAGGCCCTGGACTAGGCCCTTGTTTAAGAGTTGGTGCCACCGTAGCCAGGGCCATATCTGTTCATTATAATAAGCCCCTTATTCCAGTAAATCATTGCGTTGCACATATAGAAATAGGGAGAGCTATTACGGGTCTCGTGGATCCACTTGTAGTCTATGTGTCAGGAGGCAACACTATTATATCAGCATTCGCGGGGGGAAGATATAGAGTTTTCGGCGAAACACTGGATATAGCACTCGGTAACTGCCTAGACACATTCGCGAGGGAAACAGGAATTGCACCCCCGTATATTGTTGAGGGATACCATGTAGTGGATTACTGGGCTGAAAGGGGCAAGGAGATTATAGACTTGCCCTACGTAGTTAAGGGGCAGGATGTATCATACTCTGGGCTACTCACAGCAGCTTTAAGATTATACTCCGAGGATCCTAAGAAGCTCCCTGATATATGTCTAAGCTTCAGGGAACACGCTTACAATATGATAGTTGAAGTGGCTGAGAGAGCTTTAGCCCATACGGGTAAAAGAGAGCTCTTATTAACCGGAGGCGTAGCTGCAAGCCCTGTACTCAGAGAAAAGTTAAAGATAATGTGTGCAGACCATAACGCCACGTTTAGGAGTGTACCCTTGGAGTATGCTGGAGATAATGGTGCAATGATAGCGTGGACTGGGTTATTGACGTACTTAAACGGTGTAGTGATTCCCGTAGAGAAATCTTTCATTAAACAAAGGTGGAGACTGGACGAGGTGGATATTCCATGGCGGAAACAATGAAGTTGCTAAGTAAGGGAGCTGAAGCGCATCTTTACCTTGGGGAGTTCCTGGGATACAGGGCTGTATTTAAGAGAAGAATTAGGAAGCCATATAGAGACTCCAAATTCGACCGGAAGATAAGGATTAAGAGAACGCTGAACGAAGCCAGATTACTCAACGCTGCTGCTATGGCTGGGATAAATGTTCCAGCATTATTCGATATAAACTTGAACACAACTACTATAGTATTAGAGTTCATTGATGGGATCCTCTTAAAAGACTATATAATGAATGCGGGAACTGAGAATTCTCTCAGGATACTCTATGAAGTAGGTTTAATCGTGGGCAGGCTTCATAGGAGCGGAATCATTCACGGTGATCTAACTACATCAAACATGATATTGTCTTCAAGTAGTGGTAGAATATACTTAATTGATTTCGGCCTCGGAGAGAAATCTTGGGAGTTGGAGAATAGGGGTGTAGATCTACACCTATTGCTTAGAGCACTAGAAAGCACACATTATGATATAGCTGAAATGGGTTTTAAGGAAGTTTTAAGGGGATACAGCGATGTGATGGGTATTAATGAAGCCCTGAAAGTGAGATCTAAGATTGATGAAATAAGGTCTAGAGGTAGATATGTTGTTAAAAGAATCAGGCATTGAAATATGCTTTGTTAGCAGGAATAAGAGAAAGTTTATTGAAGCAAGGGAACTCCTAAAGGATTACAATATAAATCTAGTTATGACACCTCTAGATGTTAAACTGGAGCTACAGTCAGAAAACTTGGAGGAGATAGCTCTTTACGCAGCCATCTTAGCTAGAACCATACTTAGAAGAGCCGTAGTGGTCGAAGATACTGGTCTTTATATAAATGCTTTAAAGGGATTTCCAGGTCCATACTCCAGCTATGTATATAGGACTATAGGCTTGAAAGGTATATTGAAACTCATGGAGGGAGAGCAGGATAGGAGAGCATATTTCAAATCAGTTGTTGTATTGGTCTACAAGAACATTGTTAAGTGTTTTACAGGAACGTGCTTTGGTAGTATTTCTTACTATATCCGGGGGGTAGGAGGCTTCGGCTTCGACCCCATATTCGTGCCCATGGGAGAGAAAAGAACGTTTGCTGAAATGAGCATAGAGGAGAAAAACCTGTACTCCCATAGGGGGATAGCTTTCAGGATGTTAGGGGAATGGGTAAGTAAAAATATCAATTTATTCTATGATAAGACTTAAAAAGTCCTCTCCAGACTAAGAAGTAGTGCTAGTGGGAAGGTGAGTGAAGTGAATAAGAAGAGGGATAAGGGCAAATCACACTCGATAAGACCTGTAAGAACAGGGCCACCCAGATGGCTGAGATTTGAACCAGAGGATATTGAAGCACTAATTGTAGAATTGGCGAGGAAAGGATACGGGCCGTCTATGATAGGTGTAATTTTAAGAGATCAATACGGTATTCCCCTAGTGAAGCCTGTACTTGGAAAGAAGATAACCCAAGTCCTCGAAGAGCATGGACTAGTGGAGGAAATACCTGAGGATTTGATGAACCTTCTTAAGAGAGCCGTTAATTTGAGAAGACACTTGGAAGAACACCCTAAAGATCTTCACTCGAGAAGAGGGCTTCAGGAAGTTGAATCGAAAATTAGGAGATTAGTGAAATACTATAAGCGTGTCGGAAAGCTTCCACCTGATTGGAAGTATGATCCTAAGAGAGCTAGATTGCTTGTCTCATCATCACTATATTGAATTCTTAAGAATATTCCTTGCTCTATCTTTATCAAACCGACTCTACTATTGGGAGTAGCTAATATCCTCTGAGGACTAAGTTAGAGGAATTTACTATCATAAACATTAAAAAGAAATTTAGCAACTTCTAAATCAGTATGGAGGAACACTGTTATGAAGACATTATTGGAATCTGTTTCACCTGCCAAGGAGCGAGAATACGAGGCAAAATGCAAGAAGTTTTCCGAAGATTTAGCTCATTATGGGAGCGTGAACATAGTTTGTTTTCCCAGTTATGAAGCTACTCTTGCAACTAGTATAGTGATATATGTATTGGAAGAAAATAACATACCATTTACCTTGACGGTGACACCTATCTATACTTATGAGGAATATGTTAATAGTGCAGTGAACATCATCATAGGATGTCCCGTAGTTGAGACCGATCTTAAAAAAGTCCTCTATATAATAGCATCCAATTTAACTAACGTTCCCCCTAAACCCGGTTTAACAGTGTTCACAGGCATAACAGATCATGATAGTCTACCCTCTATCGCAATGAAAGTGTTGTCTGAGCTATGGATAATTGAGGACTCTATGCTGACAATACCCTCACTTCTATTTATAGAGAGAATAGAGGAAGATGTTGCAGGCTTCGACGCAGAGATACTTGCTGAAGCAGAGAGAAGGGGAGTCTTGGAGGGAAAGACCAGCCTAAAATTCTTCTTTTCAGAAAGTCTTCCGGCATATGTTTCTCTATCAAAAACAGTTAGACCATATATTCCAGGTATAACGGGGAATGAGAAGAGAGCAATAGAGTTCCTAGAGGATCTAGGAATACACAACTACTCGGATACATTAATTCAGCTCAGCGAGCGGGATCTGTCAGACATAGCTAAAACAATCTACCTAATTCTGAAAGACAAGAGTTTGAGAAGGAGAGGGGTAAATGAAATAATTGGAAAAGTGTATAGACATAAGGAATCCGTGCTAGAGTATAGTGGGGCAAGGGAGAAGGGGCTTCTCTACTTGTCTATCTTCGGGCGGTTTGGACCCCATGGTCTGGCATACTCCTTTCTATCAAAATATTATATCGGAAAAGTACTGGATTTAACGGCTAAAGTGGATAAGATATTGTCAGATATTGTAGAGAAGATATTAGAAAGCGAGATGAGTGAGAAGGAGGGGGTCTTAGTTGTAGAGGTGGAGGATGAAAGCATTATACCTATTCTGCACATTACTCTAAGAGAGCTAGGCTTGTTGAAAAATGGAATAATTGTTGCATATAGTTCTGCTCAGGGAATAATTGTACCATATTTCTGCATCCTAGAGGCACTAGACGTAGAGAAGTATACTAAATGTGTTTTGAAAGCGGAAAAATTTTGGAGGGAATGGTATCTAGTATTTAATAACGTAAAAGAATTGAAAAAGGTATTATACCAATGAAAAGATTTGTAGCTAAACTAAGATTGAAGTGTATAGATGCAAAAACAGCTAAAACCATATACACTAGCCTTTATCCGGATAACCTGTGTGTCCCAAAGTACATGGTGATCGAGCAATTCTTGTCCGAAAATACCTACGAAATCCACTACGTAATTAAAATACATTACGAAAATGGTGAAGAAGAGAGAAAAATAATGTCTTTAAAGAGTACTTTAGACGATATTCTTTCAAGTGTAAGCTTAGTTGAGAAAACATTGCTTCAATTAGCTGTTAAGGAGAAAGTTTAGTTAAAATGAGAAAACGCCGAAAACAACCTCTTTAGACAAAAAGCCCAATGAGGCTGTTAAATATTTGGCGAGTGTTGGTGCAGTCTAATGAGTGAAATGAACGATTATACACGATGATAATAATCGAAGTTGCTTGGGGTTAATGTTAAAATCATTCAAAAACGGATATATGAAAGAATATTAGGTGCATTAAAACAGCCTCCGAGTAATGCATGTTGATTAAGTAATTAGGGCACTCCACAAAATACTTAGCAAAAATATTAAAATACAGTAGTTCTTATTCTCCTAGAAGATTAGGTTTAAAAACATTTTGAAAAGAAGTAACAAAAATGTTTGATTATTTTGCCTTCGTCTTAAATACTAGTATTGCTGCAACGACGGCAACCGTAGTAGCTATTAGTGCTATTATGGGTTGAAACGCGCTAGCTACTCCACCGACGTTGAGAACTCCTCCTATGACTGTGTAATATGTTGGAGGTATCAGATCCGGCTGAGCAACTACTGGTATGAGCGGTATTAATGCTAATGAAGCCACCACTATGGCGATCATCGCGAGAACTTCCTTTCTTCTCATCTGAATAAAACACCCCTCTTCTCTTAAATTTATATATTCCAAGTATATAAACTCTATGCCAAAAGGGGGAGCTAAATGCTTAGAAGGATCGAATTTAAATACGTCTTAATGTCAGCAATAATAATACTCACACTCCACTTCCTCTCAATGGTTCTAGGATTACCTGCCATAATAGTGATTGGCCGTAAAACATTTGTTTACAACTGTAACGAGCTGGCTTACCTAACTTATACTCAGCTAACTGTCTTGGGCAATGTATTAATTATTGCAGCTATGAACCTTATTGAAAGAGACAGGTTATCTTCGATAATGCTTCTAGCATACTCCATTCTTCTATATTTCTACTTGGGGGAGCCTGAAACAATAGCGTTAACAACGTTAACGTTGAACATTATCATAATCTTCATATATGTTAATAAATGGGGTGTAAGATTATTCAAGGAATGTCTAGTATATTTAATATTTGAATTAGTATTATTGGAATCCATAGTGTTCGTTACATTAATCTACTCTGCTTTCTCCACTCAATACCTTTCTCTAATTCTACTAGTCTTCGAGAAAAGTATTTACGCGTTGCTCACAGCATTACTCCCATTTACGATTATAATGTTATTCCTCAAGTGGATCCCAGAAGTCGTTTCTGCATGGAGGAAGAAGCGCTCTAGGAATATTAGGGGGGAAACTATTCTATCTGGATTCAACGCGCTTTTAGCTTCACTGATCATAGCAGAACTACTAATAGTATTACCTTACCTCGCAAATCTGGGAAACCCTATCCCATCAGTATCCGAGGACACGAAAATCTATGTTCATAGTATAAGCCTAATAGAGGATAAAGGATTTTCCTACTTATTTAAGGGATGGCTTGATCCATCGTTATGGGGTAAAAGAGAATATTGGGGTGCTCAAAAACCACTTCACATACTCTTCCTTTACATAGTACACAAGTACCTTGGGGTAGACTCTCTTATACTAGTTGATTATCTTCACCACGTGATTTTCATCGCAATAATAATTTACCTTATCAGGGAGATCTCAAGGGATTTATTAAGTAGTGAAGTAGGTGATCTAGCATCCTTGCTTATTGCATCAGGCTCCATTACTGCAGCATTTAGAGTAGGTGGTTTTCAAGCAAATGAAATGTGCTTAGCTGTACTCCTAGGATACTTCATGATGCTTATTAGAGTTAACAATATTAGAAACATTTTGATCAGCATATTACTAGGAGTATTATCGTGGTTCATCCATCCATGGTCTGCCACGTTTTTCGTTCTATCGAGTATCCCATTCACCATTATAATGTATAATATGGAGAAGGATAGACTTAAGTTCTTGAGGAGGATTTTAATAATTCTCCCAGTCCTAGTTACTCCAATAATATCAATAATTTACTTTGTAGGACTAAATCGAGCCTCATATGTAATCACCGCGTTTCTAACTAGAGCAATCGGATCTGAAGCTTTGCCTTCAAATATAGTGGATCTATGGAGCTTTATGCTGGAGTCTTCGACTATAGCAACTCTCCACTATTGCTGGTCAAGCATGAATATGCCCTTCATCTACATACCACCATTACTGACATCATATGATCCTCTAACATTGGCATTAATATCAACGGGTTCAATTCCAGCTTTAATCTCTGGAGCTGCAATATGCTTTCGAATTCTCCTACTAATACCCATAGAGATCACTGCTGCATCACTCTATATTAGAACAAATAAGCTAGTTCAATTATTAGCAATATTGTCATCGTTAAACATGTCTCTCCAAGTAATAATAAATTCCACTATAATAACATGAGTTTTAAAAATACGAATTACTTGAATGAAGTTGGTGCTAGGAAGAGCTGAAAATCAATAATTCTAGGGATAAAGCACTTCCAAGAGATTTCTGAAGCTTTAAATTGGAATCACTTTAGTTGCCTCTTACTCCTAGAAGACTTTAACAGCCTGCCTCTTCTTGCTATTAACATCCTATTTGCTTGACGGGCAAATGCATCATTTAAGCTCGTATATGGAAGTCTGCTTCGGCCAACAAAATACTTAGGCTTCTTGAACCCTAGACGAGATAGTATGGAAGGAGTTACATTTAAGAGGCTGATGCATCCCAAATATTTTGATCCAGCTTTTTTCTCCGGCGAGAGCCAAGCAAATATTCCATTCATGCTGTGAATATAGTATTTGGGTATTCTTGAAACAATTTTTGGAATTATTATACTTTCTAAAGCCCCGTAACCCTCCTTTAATTCTATGAGAAGATCGTGACAATAATTCCTGCAAATAGGATAAATATCCTTAACTTTTCTAATACGTTTAATGGCTTTAGCTATAGTGTTCTCCCTGGCAATGGCATTCTTCACAATATCTGCCATTCTGTTATTAGCAACTTTCACGTAAATGAATCTAGATGTTGGACCATGACAGGCGTAAGCCAAACCTATAATATTCTCACCCATCCTAGGCAACACTCTATGTTTCAAGAATACTCGCCTAGTTTTATTGTAGGGAGCTATTGGAGCCATTAAGGTTGCAACTTTACTTAAAACTTCCATCGCAGTCTTCTTTAATCCTCTCCTACCTAGCTCAACAAGCCATCCCTTCTCCTCAAAGTAGTTATTTAAAAACACTGCCTTGTACGCAACATCGCTTGTTCCATGATCTGATACAAGAACTACTTCATAATTGTACCTAGCAGACTCTAATATTAAATCCTCTACTATTTCATCCGCTTTCCTATAGACTTTCATCCCTATAGAGATGCTATTAAAAATGTGCCATACGTGGTCAGTTTCGGGTATAACTGAGAAAACTAGTTTTGACCCACTTTTTAAAACCTCTTTTAAAACTTCCCCTCTTACCTCAATTTTTTTGCAGAGGTCTTTCAGACTCCGGCTTCGACTATAAAGCTTTATTACATCAAACTTTTTGAGAAGACTATTCCTAAAATCTCTTGGACTTATACTGTTCTTAACGAGCTTTGCATCAACTTCTCTTCCACTGGGATAGGGGGGACCCGAGAAGAATGTTGTTTTAGATGAGAGTTTTTGTACCGGGTGACTCATGGGAATCCAGAGCCATGTAGTTGGAACGTTCAATTCGTCGAGTATTTCCCATAGTAGAGGATATTCTGAATCATAAATGTTTACGATATTGCCCCTTGTAATATT
The DNA here is from genome assembly GCA_029258925.1 of Thermoproteota archaeon. Classification (GTDB taxonomy): domain Archaea; phylum Thermoproteota; class Thermoprotei_A; order EX4484-217-1; family JAPDJV01; genus JAPDJV01. The sequence goes on from JAPDJV010000009.1 coordinate 66,138, forward strand.
ATAAAAATTCCATATTCCGTGTTGAGTAGGCCATACCCCTGTAAATATGCTAGTCCACGCTACTGGCGTTGTTGGGGGAATTAGGCTTCTAGCTATCGCATACCAGCCTCTCTCGGTTATTTTCTCGATAGTTTTAGGAGTAAACTTCAGTAGCCACTCATAACATGCTCCGTCAAGACCTAAAACCAGAATCTTTGACGCCACTTTGAACACCATGATTTTAATAAATATTAGTCGATCTCCAGATAACTGGATAAAGTAGTCATATATAATAGCATTTGAAAATCTAGCCTCCTGTAAAAAATCATTAGAGAGTCTACAATTAATCAAGATAACCTTAATTTGACCCGATGTTGATGTGAGCAGTGTCCCGCTAGTTCTAGGATAATCCTCTCGTTCTATCATTTTTAACCGTTCACCTAGACCGTGTTCTCATTTATCAAATTATGTCAAATTGTATCGGACACAGTTAGGTTCATCACGGTCTCCGCTGAGCCACCTACGGGAGCCTTTTTAGCTCCCCTCGGGAACCCAGCGGTAACCAGTAGATTTATTAATTTCTAGAGTTTATAAGTTTTCTGGGGATTCCCCTATATGGGTTATGTAACCTTGTGCCTCTCATTTAACGTTGGTGGTGATATAGCTAGGAGATTGCTTAGTACTGTTTGGTTGTTCAAGACTGCATCTCATAGGATGCTTAATTTAGCGAAGCAGATGCCTATACTTCCTGCTACTGATATTGGTTGGAAGAATACGTTCCGTAAGATAATCTATGAGGTTATCCCTAACCGTAGGTATACTGATGGAGTAATAGTATTGGTTAGAAGTATCTACGAGTCATGCCGTCAGCTAGGTATAGACTTCAAGGAAGTAGAACTAGGGAACTGGCTAATGTTCCAGCAATCCGAGAAGGAGTATCCCGTAAGAAACATAACCTTGAAGCAAGACTACGAGTTCCACATAACAACAATAGATTACAATGGTGAAGTTGAAAGAATAGTGGTTAAACCAACAATACCTAAAAACTATAGGTTACTACTCAATAAACTCCTTGAAGAGAAACAAAAACATACAGGTAGAGTAGTAGTTAAGGACTATGGTGCTAGGAAGGATAAGTTATGGGTTCATGGAGAAATACAGCTAACAATACCATTAGACTTCTACTACAAGTACATGATACGATACAAAAGGAACTACGGCAGATTATATGGTGGAGTAGACGTTAACACTGATAGAATCAACTTAGCAATAGTTGATAGGTATGGCAGATTAAGGGATGTTGAGACTTTCTGGTTTGAAGATGCTTGTAGGAAAGGTTATCCGAAGCGTAGAGCTAGAAACCTGATTGGTATGAAGATCCACGATATGCTAAAATATGCTTATCATCATGGAGTAAAGACGCTGTTCCTAGAGAACCCAGAGGTTCTAGGTAGACTGAAAGTGCTATGGATAAGGAATGGAAAAAGACTTCATAAGAACTACAACTGGAAGATCATGACATTTAGAAGCAATATAATAGAAATGATAATCATGAAGGCACCACTATACTCAACTAAAGTAGAATACGTAGACCTAAGAGGAACAACTAACTCTAAAGAGCATGATGAGATAATGAGGAGACATGGATTAGATAGACATACAGCATCAGCATACCTAATAGCACTTAGAGGAATAGAAAGATACACTACGATACAAAAAGCTATGATTTAACGTTTCTGCCCATATAATGAGTGCTTTAACGTTTAACGTGCTACTTTTATCGAAGCCTGATTAGAGACCTTCTTTTTAAATATCTCTTTCCATGAGCCTTAACTTGCAAGTATTTTGAGGTCACCTATAATTATTAAGCTTTAAAATTCTTTCTAATGGGTACTCAGAGACGAAGTCTTTCCAAGATCATTGCTGGAAAACTTCCATGTATGGGTGGAACCTCTAAATGGTGCTTGGAGAAGAGCGAAAATCTGCTTCATTAAGGGAGTTCAACGTGTTCTTGCTGCATACATGGACTAATACTACCTTAACAGCTATCGCTGCTTACTTTCTTGACTTCAAATAAGAATATTTTATTGTCAATGCTGTGAACAAGTCTAAAGTAAGGGGAATTCATCAGCAATGTGACGAGAGAAAGGTCTTCTAATGATTTGGGGCCCCATATCCCAGCATTAGGATTTTCAGACTCCAGCCATTTTTCAAGTCGACCCGAAACTATTAAATAGACTTTCCTATTCCTGACTTCCGGAGGCAAAATATCGTATATAGTCTCAGCGATATTCCTCGTATCATTCGACTTTAACGCCTCGAGCAACTCCAGCGAGGGGCCTGGAAAAAAGTATTTTTTACCGAAGCTCTCTCTAAGCGAGAGCCCCATAATTATTTCTTGAGTTATTAGGTCGCTCACTAAAAGAGCATCCCTAGGCGTGTTTTCCTTAATCCACAAGGACATTTCTAATTCGTATTCTGTAAACGAAGTCTTAATGAAGCCTGTGGCCATGCTTTTCGTTTTCTCGAAGCATCTCTGGGAGGACGCTATTAACATTGGGAGACTAAGCACTAAAAAGAACACTATAATAATATTAAATATTCTTTTTCTTCCAACATCATTTAATTTGAGTGCCTCAGATAACCCCCTTGCAAGGAATTCGATGGACAGTACTGCAAAGAATGCAATAAATGGATGAATAAATAGTGCAACTCTACTAATACCAATAATAGGAGAATAGTAAAGAATTAGTAATAGCGATGCGAGGAAACAATACCTCCTTAAATTGTCACGGATATGGTAACTTGACACTAGTAGGCCTGCTAGGAAGATTCCGAACACCAGAGGGGAATACCACGTCTCCATTAACTTGAGCCTGAAACTCTCTGAGGCCGGGGGGAGGCCTACGGAACCTGTTAGGTCCAATACAAATAATGATGCCAGCGAGATCATCTGAAATTTCACCATTACCACTACTAACACTGCTATTGCGGGCAATAGCCCATATATTATCCTCTTAATTTTCTCCTCACTCATATCTGTTAGTAGGAATAGCGTAAGGATAGCTGCAATAAATGACCCGGTATAGGGGTGTAGTAATATGGCTGCCGCGTAAATAGAGGTGATCGCAATAAGGTTTTTCAAGTTACGTGTCTTACTAACATAATTATCTACTAAAACCATTAGATATGGAAATGCTAGCACTAGTAGTCGATCCTGTCTAATCTGCATTAACCCTACTGGGTTATGCTCGAATATGAATACACTTACGAAAGCCGTGATAAGGGCTGGTAAAGTTCTTCCTGTAACTCTTTTCACCCATAAGTATAGGAGTAGACCATATATGGAGTTATAGAGAAATGGGCCACACCAATATATTGAAAGTTGCTCGGAGTGACTCCAGTAGGCTGAAAGCGCTAACAGCAAATCAAACATTGTTGTTCCAATTCTAGAATAATAGTAGGGTGCATATTCTTGGGGTTGAATGTGAAATTCCCCGAACTCACAGATTCTCCCCGCTATGTAAAGATCTTGAAACATGTCCCAATTAGGTTGATAGGGAAATGGTGAGTCAAGTCTATAGACTAAAGTTGCTATCCATCCAATAGACATAATGAGTATTAAGAGGATGAATTCTCTCCAACTTAAGTCAATGTCCCTCAGGGCTAACCCTTTCTTCAAAAAGTTGATTACTAAACTTACTAAGACCGTCATCAGAATAATCACGGTCAAATTAAATATGCTGAAAAACCCTATTAGGCTAAGGAAAATTGCCAGAATGAATAATGAAGCGGATCCAAAAAACCAGCAGAACATGAAATCTATTATGAAATCGCTTTGTAACCCAAGTAAACAACTAGAATTACAGTTTGTTACCTCCATTAGAAATCTACCAATTACGTAGGGTAGCAGGAATAATAACGTGGCTCCTATGAAACCTCTTAATATTTCAGATATTGATGGATGGGATGCTCCAACTAACACCACAATTAAATACACATATATGACTCTGTCCACAATCTTATAATCAATCTTCAAGGACAGCCACCGACATCCCTTTAATTCCTTAATAGCCCAACAGTATGTAGGCACTACACTAATAAGTAATTTGACTAAAGCTTCTAAAATAGCCTATTTGCTCTAGATTTCTACTCTAATTATTTAACGACTTCATAATTGTATTTAGAGTTTAGCAGCCCGTAAATGTCATTCCTCACTTCTATGCCTAATGTATCTTAACAATCGTAGCTCCATTCTTTTCATGTAGATGGCGAGTATTGCTAGGAGTAGTGATTGGAAACCAGATAGTATTAGCAGAAACGATGTAGTCTCCATAGCATGGTTCTTCACTCCGTAAACTAAATATTGGTACCCAGTATAGGTTGCCAGGAGCAATCCCGGTATTAAGAGGAGGGCTCCGAGGAAGAATGTGAAGAATACAGGGTTATACGTTAGAGCAAGCTTGAATATGGAGTTAAGTATTTTAAACCCGTCTCGAAACGGATTTAACTTACTTCTTCCACCAATTCTCCTCCTATACGCTACTGGTACCTCAACTATTTGGAATCCGTGAGAATAAGCTTTTACTAATAGTTCCACAGCAAAAGGCATCCCCTTCTCCTTTAATGGTAGAATCTTTGTGACCTCACTCTTTAATGCCCTATAACCTGACTGTGCATCTTCAACCTTGAGACCCGTCATTATTCTCGTGAGCCTGGATAGCACTCTGTTTCCAAACTTATTAGTGAAGTTCATGGCATCCTTCTCCATTCTTAAAAACCTATTACCAACAACAACATCTGCCTTACCATTTAATATGGGTTCTAAGAGGCTTTCTAAGTCGTTTGGATCGTAAGTTCCATCCCCATCAATCATCACTATGATCTTAGGCTTATATTTTGAGAGAACGTGATCAAAGCCTTTGATATAAGCATCTCCATAGCCCTTATCATCCTGTAAAATTACTTCAGCTCCCTTTAATTTTGCGACTTCTACAGTCTTATCCGTCGACCCACCATCAACTACTACTACCACGTAGTTCATGTTCTGAAGATTGCGTTTAATTTCCTCAATAACCCAGCCTATGGATTCCTCCTCGTTTAATGTAGGAATGATAACAGCAACGTCAAAGCGCTTCAAGTCACAGGCTCCTCAACGCAGTCTTAAAATTAGAGATAGTTCGTTTTATATATAAAAGCTCTGCCATGATATAAATAAACCCAAAATACTATATCTTCAACCATTGCTGACCATAGGGTGGAGTATTTAAATATGTCTGATCCTATTCTCACTGTAATAATTAAAACAACTAAAGTTTAAGGATGAGAGCTTGAAGCACTCCTTACACCGTGTTGGAATGGGGAATGAGGAGTTTGCTAAGGAAGCTATAGATATTGTTTCAAGAGCGGAGGAAAAAGGTATTATTTTAAGGATTCTGGGAGCACTAGCAGTTTACATTCACAGTAAACACTGTGAGGAATGCTTAAACCTGTACGAAAGACTTGAGAGACTTGGCGCGGGTGAGATTTTATTCACAGATCTCGATTTAATAGCCTATAGTAAGCAACGTAGAGAGGTAATGAAGTTTTTTGAAAAAGAGATGATGTATAAGCCTGATAAAATGATAATAGCGCTAACAGGAGGGAGAAGACTGATATACTATCATCCTAATAACGCTTTTCACGTCGACATATTCTTTGATAAACTTGAGTTCAGCCATGATGTGGTATTTGGAAATAAGCCTGGCAGAGGCAGACTAGAACTAGATTTTCCAACAATAACTCTAGCAGATCTAGTCTTAGAGAAAACGCAAATTCACGAAATTAACCGAAAAGACATAATTGATCTAATAATACTTTTCCTAGGCCACGAAGTGGGTGAAGCTAGCGGGAGAGAGGTTATTAATGGTAAGTATATAGCAAGCGTTCTATCTAAAGACTGGGGATTCTGGTATGATGCCACAAATAATTTGAGGAAAGTAGAGTACTTTACAAAGAAGTTCTTGGAGAGCAATAAGATGGAATGTAGACAGTATAAAACTATTGTAGGTAGGATAAACAGGTTAATGTCAATTATCGAAGCAGAGCCTAAGTCAAAGAAGTGGTTGAAGAGGGCGAAAACTGGCACATCTAAACCATGGTACAGGAGTGTAGAGGAAATTTCTCGGTAAAATACTTTCGAACTACTCCATTAACCTTGGATAAGTAAATAGTCTCTCACTCCTTTATTATCTATATCGATTAATGCTCCCCTTAGAATACCCTCCGTGTACTCGCTACCAGGATTTACACAAAGGCTTTTCTTTAATCTATAGATTCCCCTAGCCTCATGAATGTGCCCATGTAGGCCTAGCATTGGTCCATATCTTTCTATAGCTTTCCTAACAGCTATACTGCCTACATGGACAAGCTCGTATTCTCCTCCAGGTGTTAGAATAGGTTTTAGGTTTTCATCTAGTTTAGGAGCTAGGTCTATGTTTGTTCCGTATGGTGGAACGTGGATGTTAAATATGGCTTTCTCGGGTCTTTCCAGACTAGAGGCTATACTATCAATTAACTTACCTATCTCCTCTTCGGGTAGATCTCTAGGACAATTCCACGGTGTAATATTTGACACTCCTAGGGATAACATTTCGTGGTATTCATCGACCATGACCACTCCTCTATCAGGATTAACTATTAGCTCAGATTCCTTCAGTAAGTCCTCAACTATATATGGATCATCGTTACCTGGCATCATGAAGAATTTTACATTCAACCCTCTCATTTTTTCATCGGCTAGCTTAATCCATCTTCTAATGCTTTCAACTATGAGCTCCTCAAATATCTCTTCTAATTTTCGGTCGCTGGACTCCAATTCTTCCAGACCCCTTCTATCAGTTACGTAAGGATAGTATCCTACAGCTCTAATTTTATCAACAAGTTTCTCGAGTCCGCTTCTACCTCTAACGACAATTTCCTCACCTAGAAATCTCGCTCTATACTCGCCTCCTCCTACTTCAATTATTGGAATAATCATTTTGCCGGAGACGTCTCCTCCAACAATAATTACATTAGCCTTATATATCCTAGGCACATTAAGCAACTTTGCAAAACATTTTTCACTCCCATGCAGGTCTGAGGCAAAAAATATTCTCACTTTCTTACCCATGTAAATCGCCTCACAATAGTTTTGTAAAAAAAGTTTGTATGAAAGCATTCCCCAATTTAGGCTGGTGGAAGCTCCTTAAATGCTAATTCCAGAGGTATACCTTTAACTCTATGGTATATCGATGACGCCGTGTAGATTAGTAATCCTATTAGATATATTCCTGCCATGAATATTATGTACTCTGAAACTATGGTTCCTGCTACTGCAGGTGTTGTGCCAACCCATGCCTGCCATACGCCTATTATGAACGTTAATACGCCTAAAACCACTAGAACAGGTATTCCTGCCACTTTTGCTCTGGCGAAAGCAGGTGCTAGCTCAAATAGGTCTTTTCTTCTATAGGGAAGCAACACTCCAGCTATAGCTGCTATAGCTGTCATTATGCCCCAGCCTGTTACTATGAATACGAAGTAGTTCAGTAATGGCGTGAATAGCCACAATGCTTGGAATATTATGGCTAGAATGGCTGTTGAAATAAGTGCTACATATGGCGTGCCTGTTCTGGGATCCACGTTAGAGAAGAATGATGGTATTACTCTGTCGAAAGCCCACGCGAATATTAGTCTAACACTAGTAAAGATGTATACTAGTATTGCAGAAAGCGTCATCATCGAAAAGCCGAAGAACACTATTGCTGAAACCATGGGGTCGGCTACCAGCTTAAATAGGAAGTGGAAGAACGGCGGCATATCTCCAAGGGGGTAGCCCTCTCCCATCACATAGAGGTGTGAGAGTGCAGCTACGAACTGAGACCGTTTCCTCGAACCGTATCACTCTATGTGTTTTTGTTTTATTGTGACATGGCTTCATCGGTTCCTGCCTCGCCCATGGGGATTTAGATATCCCTATGGGGTCATGGGTGGCTGTCGAGCCCAACGG
>JAPDJV010000005.1 GCA_029258925.1 Thermoproteota archaeon
CTCTCCCCAACCCACTTACTCAAAACCTCGGGTCCACGAATAGAAACAAAATTCGCCTCACTCTCCGTAGCAACAGCTTTAGCTAGAAGAGTCTTCCCGCATCCAGGAGGTCCATATAGGAGTATTCCTTTAGGTGGATGGATCCCCATTCTCACAAAGGCCTCAGGATACTTTAACGGCCACTCCACTGCTTCCATTAATTCCTGCTTAGCTTCATCCAGACCGCCAATGTCAGACCATCTCACTTCAGGTATTTCTATGTAAACTTCTCTAAGACCTGAGGGAACGATTTCTCTGTAAGCATTCATAAAGTCCTCCATTTTAACCTCCATTTTCTCTAGGATCTCTGATGGAACCCTCTCGGTTGACAAGTCTATTTCAGGAAGATACCTGCGTAAAGCGTACATAGCTGCCTCTCTACATAAAGCTGCGAGATCCGCACCAGTGTATCCATGGGTTATGTCCGCAAGCTTCTTTAAGTCGACGTCTTCAGCTAGAGGCATATTCCTGGTGTGGATTTGAAGTATTTCAAGCCTCCCCTGCTTATCTGGGAGAGGAACCTCGATTTCGCGATCGAATCTTCCAGGTCTTCTTAGAGCAGGGTCTAGTGCCTGAGGTCTATTCGTAGCAGCTATAACGATTACGTCTCCTCTAGCTTCTAAGCCGTCCATTAATGCAAGGAGTTGTGCAACAACTCTTCTCTCAACTTCACCTACAACCTCATCTCTCTTCGGAGCTATTGCATCGATCTCGTCTATGAATATAATGGCCGGGGCATGTTTCTTGGCTTCCTCGAATATTTCTCTGAGCCTTTGCTCGGATTCCCCGTAAAACTTGCTCATTATTTCAGGTCCGTTTATTGCTATGAAATAAGCATCCGTTTCATTGGCAACAGCTTTAGCTAGAAGAGTCTTCCCCGTGCCTGGAGGCCCATATAAGAGTACTCCCTTAGGAGGCTCTATTCCAAGTCTCTTAAATAGTTCCGGATGCTTCAGTGGTAATTCAATAAGCTCTCTCACCTTCTGTATTATATCCTTTAGCCCTCCTATGTCCTCGTATGTTACCCTTGGAACCCTACTCTGCTCAGCTGGTTTCTCGAGTATTATGAGGTTTGTATCCGGCGTTATTATTACTACTCCTGAAGGTCTAGCGGCTATTATCGTGAAGGGTATGGCTTGCCCTAGTACAGGTATTAAAACGGTGTCTCCTTCAACAACAGGATAGTCTATTAGTCTTCTTTTGACATAGTTTACGAAGCTCGGATCAGCAGATATGGTAAATGATGATGGAGCTAGCTTCACCATGACAGCTGGCTTTACGCTCGCCTTACGAACAATAACCTTATCTCCTATACCAACTCCAGCATTCTTACGTATGAGACCATCCATTCTAATAATATCTAGTCCTTGATCCTCGGCATATGCGGGCCAAGCAATTGCAGCTGTTACCCTCCGACCCTCGATTTCAACTATGTCTCCGGGCTCGACGCCTATCTTTTTCATTATATTTATGTCTATCCTAACCTTCCCTCTACCTACATCCTTCTGCTTGGCTTCCATGACCCTTAAAACTACTTCCTTCTTATCCTTTTTACCCCTAGGAACCTCCTTCACCTCCAATACTTAGTGGCAGGTTTCCTCTATTTCTATATAATTACCCCGGCAAATACTTGTATCCTAACTCTATAAGGCGGAGATACGGGTATAAAAGGATTAGCTTAATTTAGGATTTAGCTCACCCTCCTCACGAACAACACTTCAACTTCGCTGACACCATCAACCCTTTTTACTCTTTCCTCAAGATCCTCTGTCCCGCCTACTGTTTCCTCCGGTATAGAGATCAATGTCATTAACGCGTTTAGTCCGAAGGCTATAGGCTCCTTTTTGTAATCCAGTAGCTTATATTCCTTTGGAAGTTCTTCTGCAATTCTCTTGGCAAGATCATCTAGATCCACTTCGATGTCTACAGGATACACTTTGAGCGTTACTAAAACTCTTGCTGACAACGCGATCACCTCACGGACCTATAAACCCACAGTTTACACATCTATATTCCAAAGCCAGCTTTCTACACTTGCTACATCTCCAGATTATTATCTGTCCGCAGCTTGGACATGGAAAAGATACGGCTTTCTCTGTTGGAGGTATCGGCCTCTTACAGCTGGTGCATATAGGTGTTTCTATAACGATTTCCTCAGACACGTCGTTTCACCATTATTGATCGAGTTCTTGAGATAATTGGAAGAGAAAAACCTATAAAGTTATCTCCCTCGATCTTTAATCATGGTAGAATATAAGCAGGTTATTGTCGTCAGAACAGATCTAAGTATGAGTAAGGGCAAGCTTGCCGTTCAAGTAGCACACGCATCAGTCTCAGCATACTTGAAAACCCTGAGAAGAAAGGAGGAATGGGCAGAGCATTGGATTCAGACAGGGCAAAAGAAAATAGTTGTGAAAACCAGAGATCTGAGCGAACTACTTGAAATAGCTAGGAAAGCAGAAAATCTTGGACTACCATATGCTATTATAAGAGATGCTGGCCTCACGCAACTGGAACCAGGCACAATAACGGCTCTAGGAATAGGGCCAGCTCCTGCTGACATGATAGATAAGATCACCGGAGAACTTAAGCTTCTATAGTCTTCAGGGAGAAATTTCAAAATGACAAGATATGTACCATCTCCTGAAGAGGAAAAAAATATTGGAATAGACTACTATGCTACATCATTCCGCGGCATTGGAGGTAGAACAAGAACCACTTTAAGCGACTTTATCGTAGACGAAATATATTACAATGTGTACCGAGCCTCCTCGCTTAGACCTGAAAATCTAACATGTAAACCGGGAAAATATGCATTATACCTAGTAGAGAAAAGAGGTATAACAACGTACAGAGCAGCGCTAATACTAGCAAGAGAGCTTGGCGTGTCCCCAAGTATAGTAAGTTTCTCCGGACTTAAAGATGCCAGGTCTATAGCATACCAAATATTCTCGGTGAAAACTAGCAAAAATAGTATTATCAAGGAGAGAGTATTACATCCAAAATGTTCTTTTACTTTCATAGGACTATGTAATAAACCCTTGAGAAGGGGTTTCCATTCGGGGAACTACTTCAAAATAACTATAAGAGATGTGGAGGAGCCGGCTACATCAATAATTGAATTCTTAGAGGAAGTAGAAGTCTTAGGAGGCTTACCTAATTTTTATGGTCACCAAAGATTTGGGACAATAAGACCAATAACACATCTTGTTGGAAAACATATCATAGCAAGGAATTGGGAGGATGCTGTCGTATGCTTAGTGGGAGAACACTTTCCAGGTGAGAGTAGCATAGTTAGGGAGGCTAGGATGTACTTTAAGGATACTATGGATCCCAAGAAAACGCTTAGCCTTATGCCTAGAAGTATGGTTTACGAAAGAATAGTGCTAAGAAGATTAATTAAAAAACCTGGAAAATATCGTTATGCCATTAAAGGGTTACCAACAAAAATGATAAAGCTTTTCATCGAAGCATTTCAATCATACATTTACAATAAAACGCTGAGCAAGAGAATGGGCCTTGGATTAAGGCCGGACGAAGCATTACCAGGGGACGTTGTTTATATGGGAAACAAGTATACTCGAACAGATAAAGGCGGTAAAATAGGGAAGAACTCAAAAATTTTAATACCATTAATAGGTTACGAAACGCACTTAAATAAAAGAAGCTATTCGCACGAAATAATATTGTCCATACTGGAAGAGCTGAATGTGAAACCTGAAATGTTTAATCTAGTAGATGAAGGCCTACCCTCTCTCAGAGGAGGCTTTAGGGCTACGCCGTTTACGCCTTTAATCAAAAATTTCAATGAAGAAAATGGCACGCTTGTATTAGAAATGTTTTTAGAAAAGGGGGTGTATGCCACCATAGTGTTGAGGGAGTTGATGAAAACAGCTCCATGGACGTTCTGCTAGTAGTTTATGGTGTAAGCCTTTTCTTGTCTCTTGGAAATAATACCACCTCCCTAATATTTCTGCACCCAGTTAAAATCAACATGAACCTATCTAATCCTAAACCCCATCCTGCATGCGGCGGCATACCATAGTCGAACCATTTAATAAAGTACTCAAAGCTCTTCGGAGAAAGACCTTGCCTCTCTAGTTGAGCTATTAAAAGCCCTTTCCTGTGAACCCTCGTACTACCAGAAGCTACCTCTAGCCATCCATACATTAGGTCGAATGCCTCACATAGATTAGGGTTGTCTTCTTTAGGCATTGTATAAAAGGGCCTAGTGTCCGTAGGCCAATCTTTAATGAAGTAGAAGCCCTCAATTATTTCCCCAAGTTTTCGTTGAGCAGGAGTACTAATATCCTCTCCATATTTTATGTCAAAACCCTCTCTCTGCAAGATCTCTATTGCCTCATCGTAAGTTATTCTCGGAATCTTCCCTGAAATCTTGGGAGGCTCGTGGCCTATGAGTTCTAATTCTTCGATATTCTCCCTCCTAACGCCGTCAAGCACCCTCACCACGACTTCCTCGAGAATATCCATCGCTCCCTCATAGTCTATGAATGCCGCTTCAATGTCCACGGAAATGAATTCAGATAAATGAAATGGTGTATCGGATTCCTCAGCTCTATAAGCCGGGCCTATCTCAAATACTCTCTCGAAAGCTGAGGCAAGAAGCTCCTTGTAGAGCTGGGGACTTTGCGCTAGAAATGCCTCTCTTCCAAAGTATAACACTGGGAAGAGCTGAGCCCCTCCTTCTGTAGCTGTTGCTATTATCTTAGGCGTATTAACTTCAATGAATCCTTTCTCCCTCAGCACAGTCCTTATAATTTTAAGTACATTGTCTCTAATCTTAAATATTGCTTGGACTCTAGGTCTTCTGAGATCTAATATTCTAGCATTTAGCCTAGTATCCATATCCGCAGGAACTTTCTCCGAGACATCCAGTGGAAGAATAGGTGATGCCTTATTCAACAACGTTATTTTTAGAGGAAATATTTCGACTCCACGGGGAGCCTTATCGCTCTTCTTAACTATCCCCTCCACCATTATAACTGACTCTTTTGAAATATCGTAGAAAGCATCTATTACGCTTTTCTCAGACTCGTGTTTAGAAATAATTAATTGTATTGAACCCGATTTGTCTCTTAAAACAATAAACTTCTTCCCACCTAAATCACGCTTAGTGTGTACCCAACCAGCTACGATAACTCTTTCGCCCTGCATCTCGGGTTTTATTTGCATAGCATAATGGGTCCTATATTTTAACAACTCCATTAAACAGCCCCCAACATATTGTTACTCTAAAACAAGAGAGTGCAGGTTATTATTTAAGTTTAAGCATGGCATCTACTCGTATTTAAGAATAACTACGTACACCCCTAGTTTAATGGCATTATAATTAAACTATTCTATCCTAATTTTTACCTCCACATTACTTATCTTCCTAAGTAGTCTCTCTAAGATTTCCTTCGATGATGGTAGTACTCTTGCATCGTATTTCGAAACCCTAACTATACTCTGCCAAGATCCGTCTGGAAGCCATAACATGTTCACTCCTAGAACTCTTGCAGGTGCTAACAGCTGTCCAGCTAGCCTCTTTAAGCTACCAGTTTTCTCGACTACTCTAACTTTTGCCTTAAGTTTATCGCTTAATGTCCTTGAAAGCCTGTTTATGAAGTACGGCGATATCTTCTTGGTGCTAGATATGATTATTACTATTAAGTCGTCTTCTTGAAAACTCTTATGATAAGTCATCTCCTTGAGTTCGCCGAAGTTCTTTTCTTCGAGTTCCAGCAATACCCTCATAATTTTGATGTCAGTTTCATTGTACTCTCCTTTCTCCACAAGCGACTCGCATCTAGGACATAATAGCTCGCTTTTAACACATATTTGGCATAATGGTAGCTTCATGTAATCGCCCCTTAATACACTCTTTGAATACCTCCCTTATGGCTTAAGTGAAGTCACATATCAGCCTTTCGCGAAACATCCCTTGCCCTCTATTTCTCTTTCAAGAAAAACTTATATTTCTATTCCCCCCACCACCATTAGGAGCGTGAAAGAAGATATGCCAGTGACTGACCCCGTTAAAGTTAGGATAGTTTTTGAAAGAAGACTAAATAAGACTATATGCAGAAAATGTGGAGCTATTAACCCTCCCAACGCGAAAAAATGTCGGAGATGCAGGAGTAAGGATTTAAGACCTAAGAAGAAGGGAGCTAGAAAAGTGTAAGGCGCTAAGTATTATTAAATTCGCAAGGAATATTGTACACGAACATTCTTCCGCGTCTCTGTTTAAACTAAAAATCCCTGTTTTGACAACCTATGTTCAATATACTTCCTGTCCTCCTCGGGAAACGTCTTTATGTACTTTTTAACTCTATTTAGATCTAGCCTAATTTTACCCTTTGCCTCCAATATTCTGATAGCTTTCAGGTCTCTTTCGTCAATGTCGCGTCCCGCCTTAGCTTTTAGAACAATGTATCCCTCCAATGGTATTACTTTTACCCTGAAGCCTTTCAAGTTAATTCTAGCTGCATCATCCACTATTTCTCGAGGAACGTAAAAGTCTAGGATGTTCTCGTATAAGTCTACGTTAATATCTGTCTCGTCTACTGCTATGACGATGCTTGGAGAACCTATCCACGTCTGTGTAACCCTCCATCCATGTTTTTCTGCTATTTCTTTAAAGAGGTCTTCTTCTAGAAATGGGCTTACATTCAATACAAAGAGGTCTACGTCCATGGCAGTAGGCTTGTAGTCGATTCCAGAATGTAATAGCACTACTTCACTGCCTATGCTCACGAACTCTATTCGGGAGGCTGCTAACGTTGATCCCACTAATCTTAACGCCTTCAATCTTGCGCTCAAAATGTCTCACTTCCAGAGTAAAGAAGACAAGCTTCCATATATTACTTTAACCCACTTTCTTAAAGAATAGTAGAGGCTTTCATCTACCCTCTTTACTATAGATTTTTAAAGCATCGCAGAGCGTAAATATATAGTTCCACCTAACTATATAAAGGGGAGTTGAAGTTTGGGAGTTAATCTTAAAGACCTAATACCCCCCGAGGCGAAAAGACAAGCAGAGTTCTCCGAGTTTAAAGGAAAGGTTTTTGCTATTGATGCATATAATGCTCTATATCAGTTTCTTTCGGCTATCAGGCAGGCAGACGGCACGCCCCTAATGGATTCCCGTGGAAGAGTGACAAGCCATCTAAGTGGCCTCTTTTATAGAACCATAAACTTCATTGAAATGGGCTTAAAGCCCGCATATGTATTTGATGGAAAACCTCCCGAAATTAAAGCAGCCGAATTAGCGAGGAGAACACGGGTTAAAGAGGAGGCTGCCAAGAAGTACGAGGAAGCTATTAGAAGAGGGGATTTAGAGGCGGCTAGGAGATATGCTCAAATGATGTCGAAGCTAACGGATGAAATGGTTGAAGCAGCTAAAAAGTTACTGTATTACATGGGGATTCCATGCATTCAGGCTCCCGGAGAGGGAGAGGCACAGGCTGCATACATCACTATTAGAGGAGATTCTTGGGCTACTGCTAGTCAGGACTATGATTCCCTGCTATTTGGATCACCAAGGCTAGTCAGAAATCTTACAATTAGTGGTAAAAGAAAGCTTCCTAGAAAAAATGTCTACATTGAAGTAAAGCCAGAGATTGTGGAGCTAGATAAAGTCCTCAAGTATCTTGGAGTCACCCGTTCGCAACTCATAGACATTGCTATATTAATCGGCACAGATTATAATCCAGAGGGGGTAAGGGGAGTAGGACCTAAGAGAGCCTTGACGCTAATAAAGACCCACGGGAGCTTGGAGAAAGTGATACCGTTGTTGAAAGCAGAGTTCCCAGAAGACCCGATCAAAATTAGAGAATACTTCCTGAATCCAACGGTCACGGACAATTATAAGATAGAGTGGAGCGAACCCGATGAGAAATGCTTAGTAGACTTCCTATGCGGCGAATATGACTTCTCTAAATCAAGAGTTAACCATGCTATTGAAAGACTGAAGAAAGCTTATAGAGAAAACATAAAGGTTAAACAGATGGGGCTGGATGCGTGGTTCAGCTAGTTTTCCAGCCGAAGGCTCCAACTAGAGGAACGAAGACGCATGGTACACTCTTCTCGTATTCGTATTTGTCTTCTCCCATTCTACTTATTATAACCAACTCTTGATAATGCTTGGAACCTATTGGAATAACCATCTTCCCCCCGACTTTTAATTGCTCCATTAAAGGCCTCGGAGGTCTGGGAGCTCCAGCGGTTACGATTATCCTATCGTAGGGTGCTTCTCTAGGGTAACCAAGCGTTCCATCACCTTCTATAATGGTCACCCTGTTAGAATAACCTGCTTTTTCAATATTGTTTTTCGCGAATATTACCAGCTCTCTCAATCTCTCAACACTGTATACATGTCCCCATGAGCTCTTATCCAGGTCCGATGGAGCAACTATCTCCGCTATTACTGCAGCATGATAACCACTTCCCGTTCCAATCTCTAACACTCTGTGACCTACCTCGAAATCCGCGTGTTCACACATCATTGCAACCATATGGGGAGCACTAATTGTTTGCCCCCCTGGAATAGGTAGGGGTGAATCCACATATGCGTACTTTCTATAAGATGGAAGCACAAATTCTTCCCTTGGAACACGAAGCATTGCCTTGATAACTTTATCAGATTTAAGAACACCCTCTGAAATTAATTGTTCAACCATTCTTTTCCTCTCTCTTTCATAGAATTCTTCCTTCTCCAATACTCCGCACCACTAATCAGAATAATTATATTGAAGAGATCAAATTTAAGGTTAGTTTTCGCCGTACATTACATAAAGTCTATGCGTGGTGTGGAATACTGCTATTTGATATAGCGATCGAAACAGTTGTAGCTAAGGGCCACAGGAATATGAGGGGAACGCATAGAAGAACTATTGAAATAACTTGTGAAGACTATTTAACGCCTAGAGGAGAATGTATTATAGGAGTTTCTGCATCTAAGCCACTGAAGGAGTTCTCCACGGAATTTAAGACACTTGTCAGAGACACGAGAACGCGCATTCTTCTAATACTATTATCCCCACCTTACATGGATATCGTTAAGGGATGGGGACACCCTGATCTAACCTACGAGTCCGACAAAAGTATCGTTATTAGAAGGAGTAGTTATACTTGTTCAAGAACTGCAATGATACGTGCGGACAAGGCGGCAATTGATTTGGATAGAAGAATCATAAAACTGTTATCGTCCGATTCCTCGGCAATCCTCCACATCTTATTCATAGCATTTAAACCTGTCAGAGTACAGGATACGCCCATGCATCAACCACGTAGACGTTGATGTAGGGGGAATACTCAAATACTCTTCTATACGTGAGAATCTTCCCCACAAACCCTCCTGCCCTACGAATACTTGAGATAAACTGCGTAATAACGTGGCTAGCACTCTCGCCTATACTATAGTAATGTATTATTCCACCCTCCTCTTTAAGTCCCATTAACGCGGATTCTATGAACTCCTTAGAATACAGTGGCAGATTCATTATTACTCTACTAGCAACGCCCTTCAAGTACTTGGGTATAATACTCTTGCTATCACCTCTAATGCATATAACCTTGCCTTTAATCCTGTTTAGCGAAAGAGCCAGAGCTAGACATTTTATTGCCTCAGGATTAATGTCTATAGCATAAGTTGTTGACGTGCTTCGGCTTGCAATATGTAATGTGAACCCGCCAATTCCCGCAAACATGTCTATGATCGTTTCTCCTTCTTCAACCATACGGGCTACTCGCACATGTTCGTATGCTAGTCTAGGATTGACATATACCTCTCCCAGAGAAACAACGAAAGTGACTCCGTACTCCTTGTACAATGTGTATTTCAGGTCCTCTCCCCAGATCAACACTATCTTAGGCGTTCTATAGATGCCTGAAACATTAGTAGTCTTAGCATATACCGCTTTAATGTTCTTATTTATGGATTTTATAGCTTCACCTATGAGCTGTCCATAATCTAAAAACTTCTCAGGAAGCTCTATTATAGCTGCCTCACCAACGATGTCAAACGATCTGGGAATCTCATGTAATACGCTTTCTGGAACAACTTTTTTTAGGAGCTCCTTAAATCCCATATTCCTTACCACATACATCCGCCTTCCACTATAATGGAAACAACTTTGAGTCAGACAAAATAGTTCTTAAAGGATCTTTGATTTAAACTATATAGTGAATTAAGTTAAAATATTAGAAATAGTATTATGGAGTAGTCTAGCTGGCTCTCCGGTGGTATAGGTGAGAGTAGGTATCACTTCCAGAATAGACGTTGATACAGCTTTAAATGTAGTAAAAGAGATAGTGAGCTACTTGAATAGTAGAGGCATTGAGGTTGTAGTAGATGAGAGAATACTTAAAAGCACCAGCAGCACTCTTCCAGCATCTGATCTGTCTAAGAGTGAAATGGATCTTTTAATAGTTGTTGGAGGAGACGGTACACTCCTACACACACTTCAACGCTTAAAAGACGTCCCACCAGTTCTCACAGTACGTGTTGCAAGATACGGTTTCCTAATGGAGGTGGAACCTCATGAATTTAAGTATTATTTCGAAAAACTACTTCTTGGAGAATACCACGTAGCTAAGAAGATGAGGCTTTATGGCAAACTTGATGATAGAAGCTTACCTCCAGTGCTCAACGAGTACACTATTCTCTCAGCAGAGGGGAAAGTAATTAAAATAGATGTTGAGAGAAACGGAGAAGAAGTTTTAACATTTCTAGGAGACGGCATTATAATCGCACCAACTACTGGATCAACAGGCTATAGTCTATCAGCTGGAGGACCAATAATAGATGAAGACTTGGACGCCATAGTTATAACTCCAATAAACCCCATGCAACTCTATGTTAGGCCCATAGTTTTTAGTTCAGAGTCCAGAATAGTTGTTAGAGTCAGGGGAAGACCATATAGTGCATGTCTATTCGTCGACGGCCAATTGAAGATCCCCGTTAAACCAGAAAGTGTACTGGAAGTATTTAAGGGAGATTTTGTGAGATTCATAAGATTCAAGAGGAACTTTTATGAGAAGATATTGAGGAGGTTAGAGGTTTTGTGATGAAAGTACTAGTATGTGATACGGCAGCCATATTATCGGGACTAGTGCTTAGTTCCTCTCTCAAAAAGCTCTGCCCCTCCAGCGTTATATCAGAAGTAAAGGACTTAAAGAGTGTCTGGATACTTGAAACAGCTTTAAAATCTGGAAAGCTCGAAGTAAGAGACCCTAAACAAAAATATGTCTCCACAGTCATTGGAGCAGCTAAAGCCACTGGCGACATATTAAGCATCTCGAAGACAGATATCGAGGTGCTGGCTTTAGCCCTTGAATTAATGGAGGAGGGATATGAGGCAATAATATTGACAGACGACTACTCTCTTCAAAACGTTTCAGCTAAACTAGGAGTGAAGACTAAGTCCATCAAGACCATGGGCATTAGGGGATTCTTCGAATACGAGGTCGTCTGCCCAGCCTGCGGTTTCAGAGAGGAATACTCGTATAATACTCATTGTCCTAGATGTGGACACAGACTTCTAAAGAGGAGAAAAAAGTATTCTTAAGGATTAAGATCTTAAGTCTTGTAGGCCGTCAAGTGTTCTAACATTCTTCTAGCAACAATGTTTATCGACGCTGTTTACTTTGCATAGTCATTGCAAGTTTATATAGAATAGTTTCTCAACAACTCGCTCCTAGGATCTATGGTTTTTCTAAAACCGCTATAAAGTAGCCCGGTAAATTGTGAACATGTGGTAGAAAAATTTCCGCGTACGATCTTAAACTCAGTATTTTGGGCGGAAAACCTATGTGCAATTTGAGTGTTCTAGTTAATCTAAAACCCGTCTCTCTAACCGCGTAGTCAACAATCTCAACAGTTTCCTCCAAAGTCACTGTACATGTAGAATATACTAGTATCCCACCAGGTTTCAATATTTTAAAAGCTGACTTAACGAACTGTTTTTGATACCTAGACAAGTTTAGTACATCAGAATGTCTTTTTCTATCGTATATTTTCGGCCTTATCCCTATGCCACTACATGGGGGATCTAGTATTACTCTATCAGCCCTAATAGTAGGATAATCTATATGCAAATATCTAGAGTCTGCTCGAATAGGCTTAACGCTTTTGGCTCCGAGTCTAATAAGCTCCCTCTCTAACTGTTTTAACCTCTTTTCAGAGTGATCGAATGCATATATTTTCGCAATATTCCTCGTTAACTGGGCAATGTAAGTTGATTTTCCTCCAGGTGCAGCACACATGTCAACTATTACCTCTCCCGGTTTGGGATCCAACTCCAATACTGCAAGAATTGATGGAATACTTTGCTGGTAAAATAGGCCTTCACAATATTCATTGAGCTCCCTAAGCTTAGGTGAACTATATTTTGAGGCTAATACCTTAACGGCAATCCCACTTTTCTTCAATCCGCTTGTTGAATTAAACATCGATATACCTATTGCTACTGGAAGATTATTTGGCGCCCTTACAACAACTCTATCCCCTATTCTAATACCCTTATCGAAGCTTAGAAGCCCGGGCCAGTAAAGATTAGCTCCCTGTAATACACTCTCAGCTGCATACTTATCAGCCCAAACGCTTTTCTCCGGAAGGATGGTCTTGGAAATATCAAAAGGTCTTTTAACCACAGGTATCAAAAGTACGTCGTCCAGCACGCCATGATAACTAACATCTAATCCTTTATTACTTAATCTCTCGAATAATCTATCAACATCTATCTTTAAAGTATTAACTCTTATTGAAATAAAGGAGCCAGGCTCGGAAACAGCGTTGATAAATAATTCTATATCTCCAACAACACTTCTAAGAGATTCAAGCAACCTATTGTCATAATCAAAATATTCCATACCTTCTAAACACTCTCAAACATAAATTTTACTTGAAGCATGAATAGTTTAATTTTAAGCTCGGTTAGGCCGGGATACCTCACCACTTCAGGAGGTAACCAAAGCCTTCATCGCTAAATGAATTGAAGTGTGTGGCGGGCCCGCGGGGATTCGAACCCCGGACCGCCGGCTTAGGAGGCCGGTGCCCTATCCAGGCTGGGCTACGGGCCCATCTATAAATAGTACTGGGTGTTAAAAATATTAACGTTACGCACTCGAACAAAAATAATAAAAGGATATCAGAGTTAATATTAAAGTGCATGCGGGGGTGCCCGAGCCAGGACAAAGGGGGCGGACTCAAGACCTAACGGGCTACGGGCATCTCTTCCAACAATACCTTAAATACACTATATCATAATCCTCCTTAGTCGATTAAATAATTATCATGACTATACTTTCTCGACTCGAAGAAGTATATAATGATTGTTTGTAGAATAGTGCACTGCTTCACAACTCTCTATATTCTTACCTCGTGACATTTGCATAGTATACTAGATATTTTGAGAGGCCGTAAGCCCATTATAATCTGTACTCATTTTAAGATATACTGGCATATCCATTACTATGGTAATACATATCATTAAAAGCCTTTAATGAACATACAACTTTACCGCTTACACGGAAGGCCATAATTTGTAGTCACTACATATTATATTAGAACATGCTCTCATTCCACTATTCAGCTTTATATCAGCTCATAGTATACACGTTCCCTGTTCCGCCATGGTTTAGGATGCTGAGATAGCCGGATATGGTAGGAGAAAATTATAAAGATACCCGGTTCCTTTAATAGTTAAGGAGTCCGTAGCCCGTTGGGTGTGGGATCCGCTGGCGTAGGCCTTCGTGGGTTCAAATCCCACCCCCCGCATCATTTTCAGAGGCTAAAATAAGTAATTTCTAAGCCCTCTTTAGCAGACAATCACTGAGAACTAACTAAAATTAGTTCTATAGTCTCTTATTGTAAACATTCTTTGCAATAATAATCTTTGAGTCCAATGTATCTCCTAGTTGTGAAAGAGGATAGCTAGCAAAGTAAGATGCATCTACTATTTTTATCACTGAGAAATATTTCTCCAGTAATTTAACATATTCTTCGAACGTCAAGTCCCCTTCGAAGCTATAAATATGTCTTCTCTTCTTCACACCCTTCCAAGCTACTAAACTCCATTCGACATCCAGTAAAGGGTCTTTTGATCCCTCTCCCTTACGGTAAAAGACATGTTTATTAATAAAAACACCACCATCCTTTAAACTAGAATATGTTTTTGGAATAAGGTTAGGATTCTTTCCACCGGGGTTATAGGCGAAGAATACAATGTCGTATCCCTTACCTATGTCATCTTTGAAAAAATTTCCAGGGATAACCTTAACCCTTTCTGCATTAAATTTTTTGATATAGTATTTAGTATGCCTGAGAACTTCTGGAAAATCAAATACATATGCCTCTAGTTTCGGATTTAGCTTAGTAAACGCAATAGCGTAAAGACCATGCCCTCCTCCTAAATCGAGAAGTCTCCTAGCTTTTTTAAACTCAGGTAATTGGGCAACTATTCTGACAGTTCTTTGCAGTTCTCCGCAAAGTGCTCGTGATGCAAGTGATTTGATATGATCCTCAAAGAATCTTTCTTCACTTACCATGATGGGGCCGCTTTTAAGTATCTCATCTAGTTTCTCCCATAACTTAAAGTAACTTCTTAGATCATTTAATACGTATTGCTGGTGAAGGGGTGTATCGGCTCTTAAATATATATCACTTACTTCAGTATTTTTGTAAAATCCATTTTGCTCCATTAAAAGCCCGAGATCAACTAAAACATCACAAATACTACGCATAAGATTCGGGTCTACATTTAAGTTCTTACAAAGCTCGTCTACTGTCTTTTGCACATGTAGGCTGTCAAAAATCCCCATTTTCATCGCTGTATAGAGCACACAAAAATTTTAAATCCTCTTGAAGAGGCGTTTAAGATGCTATATAAAGGTTTAGCACTTATCGATGGTTTACTTAGAAGGAGATCTTCAAAATTCCTTCTTTCCATTTCATAATCCATCATGGAAAAGCACCCTATATTCCTTTATGATCTCTAAGACCTTATGGACTGTCATGACTGCACTAGCACTCCTGTTCAAGTTTTAATTCCAACTTAACAGACATTTTGAGTTTCCTGTACATAACGATAACGTTGCCCTCAATTTAATTTTTAGACTACTCTAGTTATGTCATTGTTAAATATAATCAAGTAGAACATGAAGTATAATTTTACTAAGGCTTCAGTATACGAAGAGAACTGACCTCCTCTCACTTTCCTCATATATTACTAGATGTTCGTCTCTAAATCTCTAATTAACATTATTCTCTACAGTAAAAAATTCGAAATTACAAGAAACTAGGGGGAGTGAAGAAAAAACAGTAAATCAGCGTTGAAGTCGAGTTCATTCATTATGTTATTAAGAGATTATTGCTTCTAATATTCGGGGCTCCATTATTAATTGGATTTCTCCTTACATAAGATTTAAATAAATCCTCCTCGAAGAACCTCACTGACTTCAGCTAGAAGCCGCGGTAGTATAGCACGGCCTAGTATGCGGGCCTGTCGAGGCCTTCCACAGAGAGCCCGTGACCCGGGTTCAAATCCCGGCCGCGGCGCCACACTCTACCTTCCGCTGTAACAAAACTTTTTAGATCGTTTATCCATCATGGTTATCGGTGAGGACGTTGAGTAAGACATATGCGGAGCTCGGTGAGTTGAAGACTGGCAGTTTCATTATAATAGACAACGAGCCTTGTAGAATAGTTGAGATGAGTAGAGCTAAAACAGGGAAGCATGGAAGCGCTAAAGCCCACATAGTTGCAATAGGATTATTCACGGGAGCAAAGAAAACTCTAGTTGCACCCGTTAGTCAGAGAGTTGAAGTACCAATAATAGATAAACGTTTAGGCCAGGTAATTGCTGATTTAGGAGACAGATTCCAGATAATGGACTTAGAAACCTATGAAACCTTCGAAGTGGAAAAGCCAGAGGAGGAAGAACTATTATCGAGAATAAAAATTGGCTCAGAAGTAGAATATTGGATTATACTTGACAAGATCAAGCTTGTCAGAGTCAGGGGATAAAGAGAATATCATGTTGTCGACTATTGCCCCAAATTTAATAGGGAGATTGTAGAATATTGTGTAATGTAAAAAGCCCTGATGATCGAAGATGAAAGCTGAATCCGGATGAGTGAACCCTATGAGTGGAGAAGGGCTCTAGCGGTGTAATAAATGCAGATCCTTGAAGGACTTAGGAATGCTGTAAGAAAGCTTGTGAGGTCAACGGCCTCATATGAGAGAAGTGTAAACGAGCTTATAAGAGACGTGCAGAGAACTCTAATAAAAGCAGATGTGAATGTTAAACTAGTACTTCAATTGTCTGAGAGAATTAAGCAGAGAGCCTTAAAATCGACGCCTCCCCCAGGAGTAACCAGGAAGGAATGGCTTCTAAAAATACTCTATGATGAACTAGTTAATCTATTTGGAGGGGAAGAGGAAGTAGAGGTAGAGCCTAAGAGGACCCCGTACATCATAATGCTTGTTGGAATCCAAGGCTCAGGCAAAACGACTAGTGCCGCTAAGATAGCATACTACTATTCTAAGAGAGGGTACAAGACTGCTCTTGTATGTGCTGATACGTATAGGCCTGCAGCCTACGAGCAGTTAAGACAGCTTGGAGAGAAAATAGGTGTACCAGTATACGGTAGATCCGATAACGGGGATCCCATAAGAATAGCTGTTGAAGGCGTGAAACACTTCAAGCAGAAGGGACTAGACATAATAATAATCGACACGGCTGGCAGACACAAAGAGGAGAGAGAACTAATAGAAGAAATGAAAAATATAGCAGGCTCTGTTAATCCCAATGAAATAATGCTTGTTATAGATGCTGGAATAGGCCAGCAGGCACTGGCTCAAGCCTCAGCATTCCATAATGCAACCCCGATAGGGTCAATAATGATAACAAAGCTCGATGGGACGGCAAGAGGTGGAGGAGCCCTAACAGCAGTAGCAGTAACAGGTGCAAAAATAAAATTCGTAGGCGTCGGAGAAGATGTAACTGAAATAGAGAAGTTCTCTCCAAAAAGATTTGTAGCAAGAATACTTGGAATGGGAGACATAGATTCGCTTATAGAGAAAATAAGAGAAGCTGAACTGGAAAAAGAATTATCTATGCGTCAAATGGAAATGATTGCCTCAGGTAGACTGACTTTAAGAGACCTTTATCATCAGATAATTGCACTAAGAAAACTAGGTCCACTATCGAAGATATTGAGTATGATACCGGGGATCGGCATAAACCTTCCATCAGAGGATAAGATTAGGTTGACGGAGGAAAAGATGAGGAAGTGGATAGCAATAATGGACTCTATGACATATGAGGAATTGGATAAACCTGAGAGAATCGATAAATCAAGAATCAGGAGAATAGCACTGGGTTCAGGAACTTCTCCGGAAGAAGTTAAGGAACTCCTTAACTACTACAAGGCAATGAAACGATTTCTAAAACAGGTGAGAAGAAGAAAAGATGTGCTAAGGAGGCTTGGAGTGAGATAGGAGGAAAATGAGGACTTTTGTGGCTGCACTTAAATCTCTAAGAGACCTAGAAGAAGAAGTCGTGTTGATCGTGGAATACATAAACTCTTCATTACTTCTCTCACATGGAATCAGAAGAGATACTGCACTGATAATCATCTTCATCAATAAAAATCTATTCCTTAAAGTCTCGGGTGGAACACTGAGACAATATAGGCCGGATTACAATAGTGCAAGAGGAGTAGTACTTAAAGCACTAAGAAGGGGGAGAGCACCAGGCATCGTAGTTAAACCATTAAATGAGCTAAGGAGGGTTCTCTGGGGGAAAGCTTGGTTAATATCCTATGCTAGGGGGATGATGCTCGGGGATGAGATAGTGTCATGCTTAGAGAAGAAGACTATTGTAATGCCTAGCGCTATCCAATTAGTGAAGAACCTGTTCAAAGAAGTAAAATATATTCGAATAGAGCCCCCCATATATACGGAGCCTCAAGCAATAGTCATAATAAATAATATCCTTGATCGGTGCAAAAAATGTTCCATAAAGAATTAATAGAATATATGGAGAACAGCGTGATACCGCTACTAAGTGAACACTTTATCTGTATTAGATGTATCGGCAGATTGCTTGCAGGATTAGGTACAGGACTAGACAACAGGATTAGAGGAGAAGCCATCTTGACATTACTAACAATGAACATAGACTATAGCTTAAAGAGCGAGACCGAGAAGGTTGAAATCCAATCCTACAAGAAGATAGCTGAAAACACCCTCTATAAACCCCTCCTTGAAACCCTAAAGAAGTACGGGCATGAACTTACTGTGGAAGAAAATAAAAAGTGCGTTTTCTGCGGGTCAAATTTAGATAGACTAATAGATCACTTTGTCAAGGAGAGCTTAGAGAGGCTAAAAGAGGTTTCAGCTAATACTTTTTTAGTGGCAATTAAACATAGTGGAAAAATTATTGCGAGAGAGGAAGAGATTGTAAGAAGATACAAGCTTAAGTATTACGAGTTGATGGAAAGAGAGTTAAAGAGAGAAGTCGGGAAGAAAATAAGTGAATTAACAGGTTTACAGCCTGATTTCCAGAAACCCGACGTAATCATATTGTTAGATCTAGACGCAGAGACTGTGAATATCAAGCCCATGAACCTCTACATTCTTGGACGCTACTTTAAAGTTGGGAGAAACATCTCTCAAATAAAGTGGATGTATAAAAACGACCACTACCATAGAAGAGTATCCTTTTCCATAGAAGAAGCGTTAATTCCACTAATAAAGATGTTCAAGGGGAGTAAGGTGAAGCTCCATGCTGCTGGCAGAGAAGATGTAGACGTAAGGATGTTGGGGACAGGAAGGCCTGTAGTAATAGAAGTTAAGGAGGCACTTAACAGGAACATAAATCTAGAGGATGTGGAGAGAGTATTAAATGCGCAACATCCTTACATTAAATTTAAGCTAATAGAATATTCCGACAAAAAAACTCTAAGAAAACTAAAAATAGAGTCGCCGATGAAAAGTAAAATTTATAGAGCTCTAATATACTCCCCGAGTAAATTATCAGCTGAAGAAGTGAGATCTATAGAAGAATACTTTAGAAACGTAACAGTCGTTCAAAGAACGCCGAAAAGAGTTAGACGTAGGAGAGCGGACATCGTAAGGAGGAAAATAGTGCATGAAGTGAAAATGAGAATCGTAGATCACAATTTAGTAGAAAGTGTAATATATTGTCAAGGAGGGTTATACGTGAAGGAATTGATTTCAGGCGATGGAGGAGATACTTCACCTAGCTTCTCGGAGATCTTGGGCAAAGACTTGGAGTGCATAGAATTGGATGTACTATTAGTATCATAAAGCTGTTTACTCGTCTTTCTATAAATAAAAGATACTGAATACTTCCTATAACGATATAACTTAAATACAACAAACCCCTTCTAAAGGAAATGTACTAAGGTGACCATGATGGTTAAGGCACCTAAGGGTTATAGGCATCGTACAAGAAAGCTTTTGAGGAAAAACGTAAGAGAAAGAGGGGCAATACCACCACTTAGTATGTTATTAATAGACTATAAGCCCGGAGACCGGGTACACATAAAAATTAATCCGTCAATAGTTAAGGGGATGCCACATAGAAGGTTCCATGGAAAAACCGGGATAATAGTTGGAAGAAGAGGCAGAGCATACATCGTTGAGGTTTACTTGGGGAAAAAGAAGAAGACCCTTATAGTTAGGCCAGAGCACATGATGCCTGCGAGGTAGAGATATTTGCCTAGAGAGATCGTAGAGGAGAAAAATATACCGCTATCAGTTGCAAGAGTTATAATAGAGGAAAGATTAAGTGAGGGCGAGACCCT
Organism: Thermoproteota archaeon; assembly: GCA_029258925.1. Lineage (GTDB taxonomy): Archaea > Thermoproteota > Thermoprotei_A > EX4484-217-1 > JAPDJV01 > JAPDJV01. The sequence goes on from JAPDJV010000005.1 coordinate 19,876, forward strand.
CGACATACAGAGGAGAGCATATAGTTATTTAGTGAAGTTCTCAAAGTGTGATCCCGAAAAAGCAACTAAATTAATTGATGAACTAATCTCCGAGTTCTCGGTTTCTCCAACGACAGCTGTAATAATAGCTAATACTGTCCCATCAAGCATAGAGGAGCTGCGAACAATACTAGCTGCAGAAGAGAAAGTATATACTACTAAAGAAGTGGAGAAAATATTAGAGAAAGTTCTGGATTACTGTAGTGAATAGCGAGTTCTCATAAAAACATAGTTTTAAGTGTTATTCTGGACATAAAGAATAAAGTTGTGAAGATGCTTATAGAAAGTGATAACTGTATAAATTATCATAACCGAAGGTGTGGTTGATTGCGGTACACGAGAAGACCTTTGACCAGGGAGCCAGAGTTAATGGAAGATTATGCATATGTACTTGAATTCTTCCCTCAAGGATTTCCCCTAGACAAACATCCAGAACATAAGAATAGACCTATGGCTCAGGTTTTAGGAGAAAAATACTTCATGTTACTGGAAGTAGCACCAAGAAGAGGAATACACTTAGTTGTTGGAGAAAAAGTGTATATTGGCCCGGGATTTAGACCTAAAGTTCAATACATTTATGGAAGAATAGAATATGAAGATCTCTCCCTAGGAGCAAAAGACGAAATTCCTAGAATTGTGGATAAAATCGTAAGGGAGAACGAGAGAGTATTCGTGGAGTTCTTCAACATAGCCGAACCCATAACTCTAAAGCTTCACTCTCTGGAACTACTACCGGGAGTAGGAAAGAAGATCACGAAGATTCTATTAGAGGAGAGAGTGAAGAAGCGTTTCTCTTCTTTCCAAGATCTAAGCTCTAGGGTAAAGATATCTGATCCTGCAAAAATAATTAGAGATAGAATTATAGCGGAATTGATGGGTGGCGAAAAATACTATCTATTTGTGAAACCGCCTCCAGGTAAGCCTGGAAAATACCTAGGCTATCTTCCCCGCCTCTACAGGAGGGTAAAAAGTGTGTAAATACAGGTGTGAGGATAGCGACATACGGATACCTCCTAAAGCTTTTCTTTTAAAAAGGACTAGAGAGATTCTTAAGAAATATAATGTGAGGCCTCGTAAAAGGCTGAGCCAGAACTTTGTTGTAGATCCTAAGTTAATAAGAGACTTCATAAAATATTCTGAATTGGAGCCGTCAAAAACTGTTGTTGAAGTAGGTGCAGGAATAGGGAACTTAACGATTCACATTGCCAAAGTAGCGAGAAAAGTCTATGCGATAGAGGTGGATGGAAGATTGGTAGAAATTCTTGAAAAAGAAGTTGCAAGTGTGTGTCCTAATGTAGAAGTGGTGATAGGGGATGCGACAAAATTAAACCTGGATTCCTTCAAGGCAGATATACTAATAAGTAATACCCCTTATCATATTTCCTCAAAACTTCTATTTAAGATCGCTCTAGGAAGTTTGGAGAAATCTTTAATGACTTTTCAGAGAGAATATGCTCATAGGCTATTGGCAAGACCCGGTAGCAGAGACTACGGTAGATTGACAGTCGCTGCAAGCATGTTCTATGAAGTCAGTATATTAGGTGAGTATCCTCCTACATCCTTCTTCCCTAGACCAGAAGTATATACTAGCTTAGTTAGGCTAGCGAAAAAAAGAGTTCACATGCCACAAAACCTCTTAGAAGAAACTTTGAAACTAGCTAGAGTTCTTTTCTCGCAAAGAAATAGACTGGTTAAGACGCCTCTTATAAAATATCTGAGAGCAAAGAAGTTGAGTACTTCTATAGAGGACTACAACATTTCCAGCGACATATTGTCTAAGAGAGTATACCAGCTTTCACCCGATGAAATAGTTGAGATAGCTAGAAGAATTTTGCAGTAAACACTGCAAGGAGTACTCTATGATGATGGAAATATTTGGAGTAAAACTAGTGATATTGAAAAGTGTTTATCCGCCTTCTGACGATAGCTATCTTCTAGTGAGAGAAATGGTCATAAATAAAGGCGATGTTGTTCTCGAGGTATGTGCAGGTACCGGGATAGCTAGTGTTGTTGCCGCTAGCAGGGGAGCCAGAGAAGTAGTATCCATTGATGTAAATCCAGAAGCTGCACTAAATATAGCTATTAATGCCGTTTTGAACGGGTACGAGGATAGGATCCACCCCATATGTGCTGATCTCACATCTCCATTAAGACCAAACTTCACATACGATGTGATTTTGATTAATCCGCCATACTTACCTGTCGAAGACAAGGTAGATGAAGCTCTCTGGTGGTCTGCAGGTGTTGATGGAAGGAAGATCATAGACAGATTCTTATCCAATGTAAAAGACTACGTTAAGGAGAATAGTAGGGTATATCTTGTACAATCGTCTTTATCGAACGTGGAGAAAACCATTAGTTATTTCTCGAAGATGGGATTTGAAACACGAATTAAAGGATTAGTACATAAGTTTTTTGAAGACATAGTTGTAGTGGAAGCAGTGTATAGCGGCTAAGGTAGGTGAGAGATTTATTGTGAGTATAAGAGTGGTTTTGGTCGAGCCTGAAGGAGAAATAAATGTTGGATTAACAGCAAGAGTTATGAAAAACTTTGGTTTTAAAGAGCTGACTATAGTTAATCCCCGCGTAAACTTGGAGCGCTCATTACCTTATGCTAGCCATGGCGTTGATGTCTTAAGAGAGGCTAAAATAGAAGAGTCTATTGGAGAGGCGTTAAAGGGGTCGACACTCATAGTTGCTACAAGCTCTCATCCAGGTAAGGGAAGAGATGTGATTAGAGTGTCGATAACTCCCGAAGAACTCGCTGAAATTGTTTCCAAACTTGATACTGGAGTAGTTTGTATAATGTTCGGTAGAGAGAGCGTTGGATTGAAGAGAAGTGAGATAGCTTTATCAGACATCCTAGTAACCATACCAGCATCAATAGAATACCCTTCATTAAACATTTCCCACGCAGCGGCCATAATTTTATATGAACTATATAAGAAGTTGAAGACTAGACCTTCCCAAATATTCAAGAGGAACATGATAAGCGAGCTTGAAAGAAAACTTCTTGAAAAATATGTAGACGAGATAGTAGAGTTATCGAGCCTTCCAACCCATAAAGCCATGAGATCGAGGACTGTTTTAAAGAGAGTGCTATTTAGAACAGGGCTGACATTGTCTGAAGCAAAAACGCTCCTCACATTATTCAGGAAAATACGGGAGAAGATGATTATTGATGCAGATGGAACTTGAAAGTAAAATTGTAGCAACGTGTACTCCGGGAACGGAAAGCGTCGTATGTGAGGAGGCTTTTGAAGTACTTGGCGAGGCGTGTCATAAGTGCAACAGGTTGTTTAAGGGATGCTTGTTGATTGCTATTGAACGTGGCAAGATTTTGGAGTGCTGTGAGAAAATCTTGGCAAAAATGACCACGATACATAGAGTAGCAATAATGTTAGCTTCATCAACTATAAGATCATCTAGAGAGGGGTTAGAGGACATCTACAATCTTGCTTATAATTCTAATGTAGAACTATTCATAATACCCCAGATCACATTTGCTATAAGAGCAAGAAGAATAGGACGGCATGAATTCACATCAATCGAAGCAGCTTCATTCGCTGGAGAGGCTGTACGCCAGAAGATAAAAGATGTTTATGGCGAATATCCTCGCGTAGACTTAAAGTATCCGCAAGTGGAAATAATGCTCTTGATAGTTGAAGAGACGGCTATTATAGGATTATTACTAACAGACAATATATCATTACATAAAAGAGGCTATAGAGTGTACAAGCACCCAGCATCACTTAAACCAACAATAGCTCACACAATGATCCGTCTAGCTGGTGTGAGGGACGGAGACAAAGTACTAGATCCAATGTGCGGAGGGGGCACAATAATCATTGAAGCAGCCAGGAGATTTAACATTAAAGGCTACGGGATGGATTTGTCTCCTAAACATTTGAGAGGAGCAATGCTAAACGCTATAGCTGCCGGCGTCTTCAACAAAATTACGTTTATACTTGGAGACGCCACTAAAATAGACCACTATGTAAGCGAGGAAGTAGACCATATCATAACAAATCCGCCTTACGGAATACGTTTAACTAGGAGAAAAATCATTCCAACATTATACAAAGGATTAATTTCATCTTCAAGTAGAGTAGTGAGGGCTCGGGGAAGACTAGTCATAGTAACCGCAGTGCCTAGAGTAGTTTACGATATATTAGCAGGAAACCCGGGAATGTATAAGCTTGTGCACAGACTTAACGTAATGCACGGAGGACTCAGAGCTGAAATTATTGTTTTGGAGAAAATGTGCTAATTGCACTAAACTTAAAAACTCGAATAGTTATAAGGGGCAAGTAGATAGAGTATCTGGATGGAAGTGAGGAAGTATGCCATTAAGACCTGCAAGATGCTACACTCATTTCACGAGTCCACCCTATACTAGAAAAGAGTATATCAAAGGCGTTCCACCACCTAAAATAACGAAGTTCGAAATGGGCAGCTTAAGAGACGACTATGAGTACGTGGTTCAACTAGTGGTCTTAGAGGCGGGGCAAATAAGACATAATGCTCTAGAAGCAGCTAGAATAATGACCCATAAATACCTTGCCACAACAATAGGAGAGGAAAACTACTACTTCAAAATAAGAGTGTATCCCCACCATGTTATAAGGGAGAACAAGATGATGGCTTTTGCGGGTGCAGATAGACTTCAAGACGGTATGAGGCTTGCCTTCGGTAAGCCTATAGGAACAACGGCAAGAGTTTACCCGGGACACATTGTCATGGAAGTTTTAGTTAAGGAGAAAGATATCCAAGTAGCAAAGGAGGCTCTGAGAAGAGGAGGAAGTAAACTACCGCTCCCTACGAGGATCAATATTAAACCGCTGAGGGTAAAGAAGGAGAAATGAAGCTGTGCGAAGTACCATACGATTTCAGTATTAATATTCTTGAGGAAAAACTTCGAGAATATAAGCCGAGGAATATTCTGATTCAAAGTGCAAACGGCTTGAAGAAGTATATTCCGCTACTAGTCGAGTATATTGGAAAAATACTGCCTCAATCAAATATATTAGTTTCTGATTCTCCAACCTATGGAGGATGCGATGTAGCCGAACAGGAGGCAATACTTGTAAATGCAGATGTTGTGATACATGTTGGACATGCAAAATATCATGAACCTAAGGTAAACGTTATTTTCATAGAAGCTAGAAGCAAACTTGAAGTAAATAATAATGTGCTATCATCATTAGTCTCATTAATTGAAAATAGGGGTATAAAAAGTGTTTCCATAGTTTCAACGATTCAACACATACACGAAATAGTTAAAGTGAAAAATTTTTTGGAAGAAAACAATTTAAAAGTAATTATAGGCCCTCCTGTAGGGTATAGTAGATACTACGGACATGTGCTAGGCTGTGAATATTCGCCAGCACTTAGAGTAAATGATGCTGTTGAAGGCCACGTGATTATCTGTGGAGGAGCATTTCACCCTATAGGACTGGGTCTTGCCACAGGGAAGCCCGTTATAAAAGTTGACCCCTATGAAAATAGGGTCATAGACTTTACTACGGTTGTTGATAGAATACTAAAGCTGCGTTACTATACCATATATAGGGCATTAGACGCGAAAAGATTTGGAGTAATAGTGGGTTCCATACCTGGTCAGTACAGACCTAATCTTATCGAGTACATTTTGAGTAAGATAAGAAGCAAAGGCCTAGAGGCTCACATAATAGTTTCTGAAAGGACGACCTTAGATTCTATGATGAACATAGACTCCAATAGCATAGATGCCTACATAGTGACTTCGTGTCCTAGACTTCCAATAGACGACCTCTCGGAGTTTCATAAACCTGTACTGACACCAGGAGAAGCAAAGATGGTGTTAGACACGGGGATAGAAGAATATGTTTTCCCATGGTGAAGTACGTAGGAGAAAAGATCTAGCAATAATGCTTGAGCGCATTCCTCGTCCGAGGAAACCAAAATTAAAATTAGAGCAATATGTAGTGCCGGGAGATGTAGCAGCATATATCTTGTGGGAAGCAGCATTAAGAGGGGACATTAGGGAGCGTATTGTAGTGGATCTGGGATCTGGAACAGGTAGGCTGGGCATAGGAGCTCTAATTCTTGGAGCGAGTCATGTTATATGTGTCGACATAGACGTTGATGTCCTCCGCCAAGGACTAAAAGCATTAAGAACGCTATCACTAGGGAATAGTTCAATTGATTTCGTATGTGCTGCAGTTCCGAATGTGAATATACTTAGATGCGACACGGTGATAATGAATCCTCCCTTTGGAGTTCATAAGAGGCATGCAGACGTAATATTTCTGGAGAGTGCCTTCAAAATAGCTCATAGAGTATACTCGTTACATAAATATAACCCTGAGAGTGAAAAAGTCTTAGAGGAGAGAGCACGCCAGAAAGGTTTTGATATGGAGAGAATAGGAAAAGTGTATTTCCCAATACAACAAACCTATCCTCACCACTACAGGAGAATCCATAGAGTCTTAACTGCGATATATAGGTTCGCAAAAACATGAGGAGGTGGTATGGTACTATGGTTAAAACTAAGAGTATACATCCGTATGCTTCAGGGAAAATTGTCGTACCTGGGGAGAAATTATGTGTGGTGGAAGAGTTCATGGCTAGCGAGGGTACATATGAAGTCAACGGGGAAGTTAGAGCGCTTAGAGTTGGAGTTGTCCTATACGACTACTTTTCCAGGAAAGTCAGAGTGCTTTATCCAGGTAAAAGAGCCTTCACGCCTAAGCAAGGAAATATAATTAAAGGAAAAATAGTGTCTGTGGGAGACGACACGGCTTTCGTGAAAATTATGGAAATAGAGGGTGTAAAGCCTCTAAGCGGTTTCTTCACAGGATTAATTCATGTAAGTCAAATAAGCACCAATTATATTAAAAACGTTGAGGAAGCATTTAAGCTAGGCGACATTATTAGAGCACGCGTATTAACGTCTTGGCCACCGTATCAGTTAAGCACAAAGTATCCTGGAACAGGAGTCGTGTTAGCTTTCTGCAGCAACTGTAGGAGTCCCCTATGGCTTAAAAACGGACTACTAATTTGCCCGGAGTGTAACTCAAGAGAGAAAAGAAGAATTTCACCTAAATATATTTTAAAGCTCTAATACTAAAAATACAACCAACAACATAATTTATTCTTTTCATGGGATGAACTTTATGGAGAAAAGGAAGATAATATACTCCTTTGAGGATGAGGAGGAGCTAGTAAAGTTTGTAGATTTTCTTCTACAAGAAATACCATCATGCAATATATCAATTAAGATTAAGGGAGGAAAGAAGGTGGAACTAATCGTTTATGGAACCAAATGGGAGGTCAGAAATATTTGTTCGGAAATTAAGAAGCTTAGAAAAGAGTTCATTATGCTCACTAAGAGCATTAAAGGCCCAACATCTATTCCTTTGAGAAGACTCTACAAGAGCTCTGGGAAAGCTGTTCCCACAGAGTGCGTAATATTGGCATTAGAGAAAATAGGTTATCGGGCAATAGTCGAAGGTGGAGTGTTAAGAACTGATGCACCAATAGACGTCGTGTTGAGCGTCTCTAAGAGCATTGTAAAAGCCATGGATGAATTGAGGTTAAGTGCCGAGAACATTTCCACCAAGAAATTCATCTCCGTCATACATGCCATAACAGAGCTCTCTCTAGAAGAAATAGTGTCACTGAGCTTAAGAGAGGGCATCGTAGTGAGTAGCGATGTAGGCAAATACAGGTTATCTTGCGAGTGGCATGATGCTGTCGAGAAGATGCTAAGGAAAATAGGCTTTGCACCAAACAGTTAAAATTTAAGGAAGTACTTAAAGTATGAAAACGTTAAATACGGGCCTCCCTCACGTATCTATAATGCTATTACTGGGTGCCAAATATGAAGAAAGTGAGTATACTAGAAGAAACAGATAATAAGATCGTAATGGAGCTCCATGGTGAGGATCATACATTAGCAAATTTGCTGGCAAAGACCTTAATTAGACAACCTCACGTTAAATACGCGTCTTACAGAATAGATCATCCGCTTGTCTCTAATCCTATAGTAGTTGTGATCACCGATGGGAAAATAAGGCCTAGAGACGCCATTAAGGAATGCATAGTTGAGTTATTAAAGTTGAATGAGGAGTTTAGGGAAGAATTTAAAAAAGTACTAGAACTCTGATAGCGATGACAGTGAAAAATCTTGATTTCCTTAAGAAGGAGAGCAGGGTAGCTTATGTAACCATGTACCCCTTAAATTCTGGCTTAAAAGTAATACAGGCACTCGTATTTAGAGGAGAGTCTCTAGAGGGAATAGTCCTAGACGCATGTTCGGATCCTGTTGACGCAGAAAAAATACTCTCAACATTAAAATCCACGAAATTCTACGACGAGCTGAGAGTAGTTTTAATAAAGGTTGATCAGCAGACTTCTAAGACTGATATCATCTATGATACTGTGGGAGGTCCTCTAGTGCTAATTGTAAAACGTGGAGGAGAGATTGTACCCATGGTAGAGGAGCAAGAGGTTTCCACGAGAATCAAGAGAATGCTATTTGCAAAAACTAAATTATACGAAACATATTCTGAAGCCACTAGGAAAATAGTTTGCGGGGTTTTAAGAAATAGTGGAGTCTAGGGATATTAGTCTCAGCATAGTGGAACTTGTAGAAGCAGCATTGAAAATGTGCCATAAAATCATAAAAGACTTGGATGAGGCTATACTAAGGACACCTCTAACATTCTCATCTAGAGTGTTTGTAGAGAAAGCGAGAAACGAAGCATTATACTTAGTTAATATAATCGAGTACATGCGTGCAAAATTGGATAGTCAAGAAGTTGAAAAGTGAAAATTAATTTAGTTCGAATCAAAACTCGATAATCTCAGACTAACATAATTACTTATTAATGCCGATATGCTAATAGAAGTTAGGAGCTGGAGGTAAGCAGAATTGAGTAGAGTGTCCTTCTTTGATGCTAGAACATGGCATCACATAATCGGAGTGTCAAGTAAAATAGTGGAGCAAGGCGTTTTCGTATTAGACGATGATGGTTTAAAGTTCAGGTCTATGGATCCCTCGCATGTAATGATGATCGACCTCATGTTGCCTAGGGAAGCCTTCGACGAGTATAACATTGATGGAACCATCACATTGGGTATCAACCTCCAAGAACTTTCTAAAATAACTAAGAGAGCTGTTAAAGGAGACAAGCTAATTTTAGAGTTTGAGCGAGAACTCATGAAAGTAATTTTCGAGGGAAAATCTACGAGAATATTCACTTTACCACTATTAGATCTAGCTGCCGAGAGGATCCCCGAACCGAAATTAAAGTTTAATGTAACTGCGAGGATGCTCAGCGACACTTTCGAAGAGATTATAAAAGACTTAGAGGTTATTGGAGACATTGTGAGGTTCGAGGCAGATAACGGACTTTCTATAAAATCTTGGAGTGAGCTGGGAGAGGGAGAGATAATATTATCTCCGGCTACAGGCGCCATAATAGACTATGATGTCTCTGAGAAGTCCGCGGCAAATTACTCAATAGAATACTTACGTCAAATATCAGCGATCTCTAGGGCAGCAGACGTAGTTACACTAAAATTCTCCACCAACATGCCATGTAGATTAGACTATGAGATACCTAATGGAGGGAGAGTGACCTTTTTCGTAGCGCCGAGAATAGAGTGACGCTAATGAAGAGAAGAGAGTTAGCGTATGATTTGTTCAAGGAATATTACGCGAATATTAGCGAAGATAAGATATTTGTTCCTCCAAACATGGATGCGAGAGAGTTCGCTTTCCAACTATTTGGTTCTGAGGGAATGATGAGACATATCAGTTTTAAAAAGTTAGAGGAGTTAATTGAGTACTTAAAGTTAAAGGTGCCTAAGCATGCATATTATTCTACGGCATACTTCCTATCACCAAGTATGCCAGAAATGTCATCGAAGGGGTGGATTGGTGCAGACTTAGTATTTGACATTGATGCAGATCATATCGAAACGGCGTGTAAAAAAGAGCATGATAAGTGGGAGTGTTTAAATTGCGGAGAAGTCGGTGTAGGAATGACGCCAGCCAAGTGTCCCCACTGCGGAAGTAGTAGGATTGAAGCCATTACGTGGATCTGTGATCGTTGCATTGAAGAAGCCAGAAGAGAGGCTGTGAAGCTCATCGAAGAATTCATAGTGCCAGACCTAGGGATAAATCCAAATGACATAACTATAGTATTCAGTGGACATAGAGGATTTCACATCCATGTGAGGGACAGAAGATACATGAAGTTGGATTCGAATCAGAGAAGAGAAATAGTCGACTACATCAAAGGCCTCGGGATTAGAGTCGACCTTTTAGGCTTGAAGTATTCTAGAAAGCCTAATCCCCTCGGACCCGATATATTGGATCCCTCGTGGAGAGGGCGCATTGCTAAGGGAGTTGTCGATATATTGATGGAAAGACCTGAAATCCTATTAACTTGGAGAAGTGACAAGAAAGACGTTATTAAAAGTATTGCGAGAGAGGCATCAGAGAATATCCTGAGATATCCTTCGAATTGGCTTCTACTAAAATCTTTTTTGAAAACTAAAATAGAGGACTTCATTAACCACGTTGTAGAAGTCTATGCATGCAAAATAGACGAGAAAGTAACCATAGACATACACAGGTTAATAAGATTGCCTGGAACATTACATGGGAAAACAGGGCTTATAGTCTCTGTTTTATCCAAGGAGTCTTTGGAAAAATTCAGTGTGGACGATAGCCTGTCTCCCTTTAAAGGAGAGGCATACATAGAGATAATAGATGCTCCTCCACCAATACCCATTATGGGTTATAGCATTGAATGGTCGAAGGGGAAAATCAAGGTTCCTCTATCCCTCGCAGTATACTTAATGTTAAGGGGAGCTGCTAAAATAATTAAAATAATTTAAGCCTCCGAGCGTTTATAAATATCATCTCAATAGTAGAATTCATAGACCAATACTGCCAGGTGCAGGGGAGTTGGACGATCTCAAAAAAATGCTTGAGAGAGAGCTAATAGAGAATACTATAGAGGAAATCACGGAGAAAGAACTGGTAGATTTTCTAGACAAACTATGGCTTACATGTGTGCCCCAAGACCTACAGAAGGTATTCTTTAAACACGTCACAGAGACCTCAGGATTAATAGCTCTTTTAAGATTAAAGAAAGCAATTAGCGGAGAGAAGTGTGATAAGTCTTTTGATAAAGAGGTAATCAACTCTTTTATAAGGCTCCTAGAACTCTACTCCCAGTTATTTGCGGGGGAACTTCCTTTAACTAAAGATCTCAAGATACCTGTAAGAGTCGTGGTATCGGATATTAGCCAGGGGATCGCTGTATTAGATAATAGAAGGAAATCATCATTCACTTTACCCTTAGCGAAAGCTTTTTTACTAATTGCGGCTGGTATATGTGAGGCAGTAAAGTAAAGGAATAAAGATAAATTAAAGTCCGCTTTAGTAGAAGTGTGAGGAGAATGGTTATGAAGATACCTAAGGTCATAGTTACTTACTGTCCTAGGTGTAACGCTCACACCGATCACACTGTTACAATATATAAACACGGCAAGAGGAGGGCACTAGCTGAAGGTGAGAGGAGATATAGAGCTAAACAGAAGGGATATGGTAGTAAGAGGAAACCCGAGCAGAAGAGGTTTGCAAAAGTAACGAAGAAGGTTGTGTTAAAGTTGAAGTGCAGGAAGTGTGGTTACATTTTGCACAGGCGAGGAATTAGAACTAAGAAAATGGAGATAAAGGAGTTGTAGGGGGGTTGAAATCGTGAGGAAACATAAAATACCAATACCTGAGCCCAAGTCGAGATTTGTTAGGGTTCAATGCCCAGATTGCGGCAATGAGCAGATACTCTTCGACCATGCAACTTTCCCAGTTAGATGTATAGTGTGCGGTAGAATCCTAGCTACACCAACAGGGGGGAAAGCTAGGATTTACGGTAAAATAATCCAAATACTCACATAGAAGAATATTCTTTGATAAAATTCTAAGAGACAGTAACTGCTCAAGCCAAGTATTTTTCAAAGTAAAATGTAAATAACTTTAGGTTTTCTAGATAAGTGGGGTAAAAATAATGGTGAAAAAAAGATTCGAGCTTCCTGAAGTTGGAGATCTGGTTGTAGGAACTGTAAAGGAGATCTTTGAGTATGGAGCCTATGTCAGCCTTGACGAGTACGGTAATTTAGTGGCATATTTGCCTAGAGGAGAAGTATCCTCTAGATGGGTCAGGAACATTAGGGATTACCTCAGGGAGGGAGGAAAAGCGGTATTTAAGGTTATAAGAGTCAACAGACGCAACAAACAAGTTGACCTCTCTTTGAGAAGAGTATCGGACTCTGAGCGAAGAAGTAAAATGATAGAGTGGAAGAGGGCGCAGAAAGCTCACAAAATTTTGGAAATAGCAGCGTCTTATCTAAATAAAACTATTGACTCAGCTTACGAGGAGGCCGGTTGGAAACTTGAAGACTACTACGGTGAAATATATGCTGGATTGGAGGAGGCTGTAAGTAAGGGGATTGAAGCACTCATTGAAGCAGGACTCCCAGAAGAGTGGGCTGAAGTATTGAAGAAGCTGGCGGACAAATATATTGAAATAAAAAGAGTCAAGATCTCCGGCATAATGGTTCTTCAAACAACTTCCCCGAACGGGGTCGAAGAAATCAAAGCAACATTGATGGAAGCCTATAATCAAAGGCTTCCAGACAACTGCAAGATGAAAATATACACTATCGGATCTCCAAGGTATAGAATAGATATCGAGGCAGAGGACTATAAGACTGCTGAAAGGGTCATGAAGAAAATAGTGGACTCTGTACTTAGAAAAGCGAAGAACATGAAAATAAAAGCTTCTTACCAAAGAATAGAGAGAAGGTAGTACTGTCATGGTTAGATGGATTATTAGAAAGTGCGTGAAGTGCGGACGATATACTATGAGAAATGATAAGTGCCCCGTATGTGGAGGACAACTTGTAGTCCCACATCCCCCCAGATATTCGCCCCAAGACAAGTATGTGAAATACAGATACTTAATGAAGAAGGAGGCTGGAGTAATAAAGTAAAAAGCTTGGGAGCTCTAGGGAGGAATAACTTTATACAAAAACACTATGACAGTTGTAGCTCCATCTGGTCCAACACCTACAAACGCTCTTTCAAGCTCGAAGTGCACTAGCCTCTCTACTTCAACTATATTACCGCCCTGCACTGGAGTGTAACCTAAACTCTCTAATCCGTTTATTATTAACTTAAACAACGTGCCATTCCTTACACTTTCACTATTCCAGTCCAGCAAACCTTGTTCATTATAGTAATTAGTGAAATTATAACCTGCTATTCTTATCATAGCTGAAGCTTTACCCAAGTCAGCTGATAAACCACCTCCAAGTAGGTATGCAACTCTGTATCCTCCCCTAGTCTCAACGTAAAACGGCTCGTAGACGAGAATATACGTACTGTTGGGAGGAGTCTTTAATTTGTTGAATATTATGTCGACAGCCACATCTTCGCTTGAAACCATAGCTCTAGCCACTAAAGTTATCTGTGTAGTATTTAATGTAGCGTTGTCACAGACACTAGTCTTATTACTGCCGACAGTTATCCAATAACCGTAATCCCACCATGATACAACAACAGCATCTTCTGGAAGATTGGTTTTCATATAGTTTAGGGCATCAATCCATGATGTTATCTTAAATCGCAGCCCGCCTATTCCGGAATTAGCTATAGTGGGCACTATGGTTGAGGCTTGAGAGTACGCCATTGCTGATGACACACCCAATAATAGAATGATTATTGTAAATAAGGCTAATATTAATGCTGGATCTATTCTTAAAACTCTTCTACGCTTAGCAGCTTTTGCGGGTAATACCAAGTTCTTTATTGACAGGTCAATCAAGCTAGACAAAGCAACTGCTACACATATTGCTACAAAGGGAGCGGCTAGATGTATCAAGTATGCCACAGAAGATACTCCATAAACCGACGTTAATGCTCCGAGGACTATGAATAGTTTCTCTCTAGTTCTCTCCAACACTAGTAATGGTATCCCTGCTACCATTAGCGGAGTTATTAGCCCGAACTCCATCATCATAATATCCCACGACATGGGTCTGTGCTCAGCGACAGTTGAAAAAACGACATTAATCTCTCTCAGCCACGGGGCAACTATTGACAACTGCCTTATCGGGGGGATCCTAAGTACTCCCATCCACCAGGCGATAGATAGAATGCTTATTCCACCAATAACAGTGAGTATGATTATGAATATTCTATTCATTACTTTGATGTTTATTAGCGTTAAAGCATAATCGGTGAGGAGGATCATACACGATACAAGTAGTATTGCTCCCTCAAATGAAACAGGATAAAAAACTCCCAGCTTCGGGACGGCCGAGGCGATCATTAAGAATAGCAATGTTAATATTACGAAGTTCTTTGTGAATCTCTTATCGTTCAATCCAAGTAGTGCAGTGACGATGCCGAACAAGCCCACAATTCCAGCTACATACGTTACGCCTCCCCACGTAGCCGCGACTAGGCCTAAAAGTATTCCAGTGATCACAGCATAGCCTATTCTTCCACTTTTGCTCATTTTTAATAAAAAGTACGCTGCAAAGAGGAATATCGTAACCCCGAAGCCTAACTTAGTATAAAATCCCGCAATTGTTCTATCTAGAGCGGCCGGTAGAAATGCTTGAACTAAAGCTGCAATTAATCCTGCTCTATCATCAAGCAGCTCTCTGCATATTAAGAACACTCCTAGAACCTCAAGTACCCCCATTATAGGGGGAAGTATTACACACGTGAACAAGAGAAGCTGGTCTTGAGGAACCCAGTAAAACAGTGACCTAATGAGCATGTATGTAACATATCCTATGTAAGCTACCCCCGGATACTCCGTCTTGTATACATCTCTTCCAATAGGATACCAGAAATTCCTCACATTTTCCTTTGTAAGCTGGAACCATGAGAAAGGTCCGTTTTCCACTAAATACTTGGTTAAGTAGTACTGGAAGTACGGGTCGTATTCATACAAATATATTCCATAGGATATGGGCATGATTCTCAGATAGAACGCAACGATCATTATTGAGGCCAGTAAGAGGCCTATCATCAGTCTCTTATCGATGATTCCCTTGGCAAGGGCATTTAACAGTCTCAAGACTCACACGCTCATTATTCCGATATTTGCGTATTCAAATTAAGAGGGCGTCTCCTACTTAATTTTTACCGTTATTGTACGCAAACGTTAAAAACGGCTTTATACTTGATATGAGGGCAGAGAGTGATGCAGTGTGAAGAAGAGAAGAGGCATCGTACGCAGGATCCAGACACTTTCAAGAAATGGATGGTTTATATTAGCGTTTATATCAAGCTTCTCCGCATCTCTTCTACTTGGAGGTATTTTATATATCCTGATATATGCTATTGAAACAGGTGATGTACCCTACGTCTTAAGAGTAGGCTATAATGTAATAAGTGTTATACCTAGAACAAGCTATTATTACATGGTGATCAGGCAGACGATGACGGAAACCCTAGGCGTCACTACTTTGCTAACCCTTTCAAGTATAGGAGTGTTATTAATGTACTATGCTCCCGTAAAGGGCCGCGACCATAGAACGGTGAATTTACTATTCTCACTAGGTATGATATTATTTAGTTTATCAGTGTTCATGATACTCTTCCTATATTCAGGGTTAAAACAGTGGCCGTTGACATACTAATGAATGTCTCAAACGTCTTTCTTTTACACAGGCAGATTTTCCTAGGTAGCGCTAAACAAAGTGGTATATTACCATGGGACACTTTTTAACCCAAGCATGAAAGCAATCCTATTAGATATTAAGTGAAGGACAAAGAGCATTATGAGACCTATTAGAAACACCGTGAATTCTATATCCATGCCACCAACCAACAACATTATTGTTGCACCAATGGTGAAATCCGTTTGGTCTAGGGGGATAAGCGGATAACCTCTCCGGTATCCGAATCTCCTTTTAATGAATGATCCCACAATGTCACCAAGCAATGCTCCTAGAGAACCTAAGAACCCTATTAGTATGTATGGGAAACTATGTAGAATAAACGCCTCTATACAGCCAACACAGTATCCAAATGATAAACCTAGGATAAATCCCTCCCAAGTCTTACCGTCCCCTAGCACCCGGCGTCCATCAATAAAAACTCTGCCCCCATCAATGGGAGTCCCTATTCCAACAAATACGGGCATGGCATTAGCGATCATTGTGGGGAGGTAGATTAGAGTAGCTTGAAGAATTAATGTTGCAATCATTGAATCCCCCAAACATGTGTCTCAGAGACAACTATATTTTTGTTTTTAGAGAGTTCAATGAGGATTTGACACGTTAATGATAAAGAGTTATATCTAGTTGGATTACTTAAATAAACTTAAACTACAGTGTATTTACTTAATAGGATGTGGATAGGAGAGGATGTAACCTGGTACTACTGTTGGTTGACCAAAGACTTGCGGTGAAAATCATAGAGAGGTTGAGAAAAAGAGGGGTAAATAGCTCTCTATTAGAGTTTCCGAAGGTCGATATCATTATAACGGATTCCAAAGCCGTGGCTTCGATGAAGAGCAAAGAAGGGAAAAAAGTAATACTAGTGTCTAACGAAGACTATGAAGGTAAAGTAGAACTGTTCTTATTACAGTTAAGAGGGAAAATGTTGTACAACGAGCTTCTTGTAGGAGTGGATCCAGGCGAGAATATAGGATTCATAATAATTGGAGACGGGGAAATCATTGAGTGGGCTACATATAACGTTGTAGATAGGTTAATGAATAGATTGGAGAACATCATACTTTACTACCCGTATAGGAATTGTGTCATTAGAGTTGGGAATAGGGGTAGGAACGCGGAGAAAATTTTGGATGAAATCGTTAATTTAATGTCTAAAATTAGAGCTCTGGGAAGAATAATAGTAGAAGTTGTAGACGAGTCAAAAACTAGGAGAACCTTTCACCCCTCTATTAGAGGTCTTCCTAAAGATGTGACTTCGGCCTTGATAATAGCTTATAGGAAAGGCATTGAAGTGAGGTGTAAGTAGGTTGAGTGAAATTAAGGCCTCTAAAGACGAACTGCTTAGGATAACAGGTCCAGCCAGCCTAATTATAGAGGAGGGAAAAGCGCTGATACTGGGGGCGGAGTATGAGAAAGGGGATAGAATAGTTGTGAGAAGAACTAGGACGCTCTGTATGAAAGTGTTAGAGGATTTGTATATGAGAGGTATTATAGGAGAGGGAGGTAAACTTGAGAGGCCTGCCCCATCGGATGAGGTAGTGGATAACTGGATGGAACTATCTGAACTCATAGTTTCAGCAGAGAGCAAACCTACAATAATACTTGTTGTGGGACCTGTAGAAAGCGGGAAAACTTCTTTTTCAATAACATTAGCTAACACTTCATACTATAAGATGATGAAAACGTATGTTGTAGACGGAGATGTGGGCCAAACGGACATAGGATGCCCCGGATTCGTTTCAGCATCCAGGGTTAATAGCAGGATATTATACTTATCAGATTTGAAGCCAGAGATCATGAGATTTGTAGGCTATATTTCCCCCATGCCGAATCCAACTGCCGTTTCAAGCGCAATATATGATATAACTAATAATGTTGTGACTGCAGGAGCCGAGATAGTTATCATAAACACCGATGGTTGGTTAAATTCTTTAGAGTCGATAATGGCTAAAATAGGGTTAGTGAAACTAGTTAAACCAGACTATGTAATAACATTGTTGCCAGAGGACTACACATGGGTTTACAATAGTTTAAAGAGAAAACTCCAGGGATATTGCGGTCGCATTATAAGAGCTAAATCGCCCGCCATTAAGAGAGTTAGAAGTAGAGCGGAGAGGAAGATCTTAAGGGAGCAGGCATATACTAGAATGCTTGCTAATGCGAATATTGTTAAGTTAAGCTTAAACGAGGTTTCATTTATAAACACGAGATTATTTACGGGAAACCCATTGTCTAGAAGCGAGATTGAGGAGATTTCGAGAAAATGCAATATTAAAGTAGTGTACTGCGAGGTCGCAGGCAACCATGCTATAATAATTGTCGACGATACTGACTTAATTAATGAAGGGAGAAAGGAGAAGCTTAAAGAAGTCTTAAAGTGTAATATGGTGGAAGTTAGGAGGAAGGGCTGGGAGAAAGGTCTTCTACTAGCAGTATTAGACGAAAATCTTAATGATGCGAGTCCCGGAATGCTGAAGGAGATAAGATGGGATAGCGGGGAAATAATAGTCAAAACAAGTTATACTGGGAAGATCACTGCTATAGCAGTTGGATGCATAAAGCTTAGAGAAGAGAAAGAAAATATTATAGAGGAGAGAAAGTTCAGAGGTGTACCTCTTTAATGATATACCCAGATATGAGGGAGTTTGTAGAGAAACTCCTGGAGGAAGGGGAGGCAGTCTCCATAGAGGGAGTGTTTAACCCTGAACTAGAGGCATCGAGACTTATTGCAGAACATGGGGAGAAGTGTATAGTTTTCAATGTTGTTGGATCAAGAATACCCGTGGTTTCAAACGTGTTTGCATCACGTGAGAGAATACTCAAAATGCTTGGAGGCTCATCGGATGAAGACTTAT
The DNA here is from genome assembly GCA_029258925.1 of Thermoproteota archaeon. Lineage (GTDB taxonomy): Archaea > Thermoproteota > Thermoprotei_A > EX4484-217-1 > JAPDJV01 > JAPDJV01. The sequence continues at coordinate 38,529 of JAPDJV010000005.1, forward strand.
ATAATAAGATAAAGAGTGCTTTAAATAATCCTGCACCCCTCAAGACTGCTAGAAATTCTCCTGAGAGGAAGAGGTTAGAAAGCGTTCTAGAACTGCCTCTACTAAAATATTTTCCCGAAGATGGAGGAAAATACTTCACATCATCTATAGTCATTGCAAGAGATCCCGAGGAAAATGTGCTTAACGCCTCAATACATAGAATAATGGTAATTGATGGACAACACGGGGTCATAAGAATCGTCCCCAGACACCTCTATACAATAGTTGAGAAATATAGGAGAATGGGTAAAAAAGTGCCAGTAATCATATTAGTATCTCCTCCTCCCCTAGCAATCCTCGCAGCAGCTTTATCGCCGCCTTATGGTGTTTTCGAGCTGGAAGTTGCTAATTCCATGGCAAATATGTCAATGGAATTCGAGTACTTTACAAGAGACGAGTTACCTGCACCAAGTAATACCCACATCATTATAATAGCCAAAATAGACCCCACTAAACTGTTGCCTGAAGGCCCATTTGTAGATGTGCTTGGAATCTATGACAAAGTCAGAATGCAGCCTGTAGTAGAATTCGAGGAGATCCTAATTGCCGAAAATCCCCTCTACCATGCAATATTGCCGTCAGGTCTAGAACATGCAATTCTCATGGGGCTTCCAAGAGAAGTGGCTATTTGGGATACCGTTAGAAAGATCATCCCTAAAGTAGTAGCCGTGAGGCTTACAAGGGGGTCTGGAGGATGGCTCCACGCAATAATATCTATAGAGAAGACTAGAGAAGGAGACGGTAAAAACGTTATTCTAGCCACTTTCGCAGCTCACCCCAGTCTAAAACACGTAGTAGTAGTGGACAGCGACATAGATGTAGATAGCTATGAAGAAGTGGAGTGGGCTATAGCGACTAGGTTTAGAGCAGATAGAGACCTAATTATAATACCTAGAGCGCATGGATCCACTTTGGATCCGGTTTCGGAAGATGGTTTAACTTGTAAGATGGGACTAGATGCAACAGCTCCTCTCAACGTCGATAGAAACAAGTTTACTAAAGCAAGACTATAGTGTTGAAAGTATGCGGTGATATTTATGTATCTAACTAGAGAAGAAGAAAGAATGCTTTCAGGAGAACTTGGAGAACTCTACTCTAAAGCACTTAGAGTACTCGTTAAGCTAGGTGAAGCTCTTGGTGCGGAAAAACTAGTAAAAGTTTCATGGGCACACGTATCAGGAATCTCCTATACTACAATAGGAGACGCTGGATTAGAACTTATGGAGGAATTTAGTAACGTAAGAACTTTAACTAAGAGCACGTGTAATCCTGCAGGCATAGATGTAGATAAGTGGATGATACTTGGTGTTCGAGAAGATTATTATATGAAGCAAATGAGAATACTGAGATCTCTCACTAAGATGGGTGTTGAAACAACACTTACATGCACACCATACTTACTCTACACACCTAAAACAGGAGAGCACATAGCTTGGGGAGAATCCAGTGCTGTATTATTTGCAAATTCCGTATATTCTGCTAGAAGTAATAGAGAGGGGGGACCATCCTCTCTTTTCTCAGCAATAACCGGCAGAACCCCATATTACGGTCTCCACATAGATGATAACAGAACTCCAACAGCTAAGGTGGTGGTAGACTGTAGAGTCGATGATCCCAGTGATATAGGAGTACTAGGTTATTTGATTGGGGAGGTGCTTGGGTCTGGTGTACCATTAATAGAGAACTTGCCATTAGTGAGTGTTGACGCTCTAAAGCTTTTCTGTGCGGGAATGGGCTGTTCATCTTCTATAGGATTAACATTAATAAAAGGTGTAACCCCTGAAGCACGAAGAATGGCTGACGTGGAATCCTATGATGAAAAAATTGTTGTAACAAATGAGGATATTAAGGAGGTGTACGAGAGACTTAGCGATTGCATCCTAGACAATGAAGAATTCTCAATATTCTTAGGATGCCCACATCTCTCGATGTCTGAGGCATGGAACTTGATAAACAGGGCCTTATCATATAAGCCGCTGCACAAGGTATACTTGGCTGTGGAGCCAGAAACGTATAAGTCCCTTAAGGAGAGAAATCTTGTTGAAAAGTTGTTGGAGAGAAACGTCGTGCTATTGAACGGAACATGTTTGGTAGTCTCTCCTCTTAAAGATATGAATACAACTTCTCTAGTAACGGACTCCGCGAAGGCAGCACACTACATTAGGAGTCTCCATAAAATACCAGTTACTTTGGCCAAGAGAAGCGATTGTATAAAACTGGCTTTTAAAGGAGGATGAATATGAGCATATTTCTCAGGGGGAGAGGCCTTGTCGAAGGTCTCGCTTTGGGGGAAGCTATAGTGGTAGACAAGCCTATATCGTTTCTAGGAGACGTTGATCCTCGTACAGGCGAAATAGTTGGCTTAAATGGCAGATTCAGAGGGACAAAGGTGACTGGGAAAATACTTGTGTTCCCCCACAGCAAGGGTAGTACTGTTGGGTCGTACATCATCTACGAGCTTTCAAGGAGAAAATTAGCACCGTTAGCTATGGTTGTGAGGAAAGCTGAGCCAATAATAATAGTTGGATGCGTGTTAGCGGGGATTCCACTGATAGACAATGTCACACCGGATCCTCTAGCAAATATAAGATCTGGAGACAATGTTAGAGTTGATGCGTACAGGGGTATTGTAGAGGTTTTAGTGGATGAGTAGGGGAAAGCTTATTGCAATTGAGGGTATAGATGGTTCCGGGAAGACTACTATTGCAAAAAAGCTTGTCCACCGTCTAATTGAAATGAATATTGACGCTCACTACACTACTGAACCAACTTCTTCAAGTATTGGTCGGATAATCAGGGAGGACATTATACTAGCAGATAGGAGGCCTAGCCCCATTCTAGAAGCCCTACTCTTTGCAGCTGATAGAATATGGCATGTCGAGAATGTAATAGCTCCTGCAATTCTCAGCGGCGTCTGGATTGTATGTGATAGATACGTTCACTCATCTATTGCATATCAAGGAGCACGCGGAGCCTCTACTGACTGGATTAGAGAGATAAACAGGTTTATACTAAAACCTGACTGGGCCTTCTATATAGACGTGGATCCAGAGACGGGGTTGAGAAGGAAAGGCGTTATAGAATCCGTGACGTTCGAGAATATAGCTTACTTGAGGAAGGTTAGGGAAATCTACTTGTATCTAGTAAATGCTGGAGAATTAATATATGTTGACGGGATGAAGGCGCCTGATGTGATCGTAGAGGACATCATTTCCATATTAAAGTCGAGTATCTAGTTATCTTATCGGATGTTTTAAATCAATATTTAAACGAGTATTAGAAGTGAATAGTGTTCAAGAACATTATTCACTTCTTCTAGATCCAAGATGCTTCTTAATTCTCTCAATTCTCTCAAGAGCGTCGAGCCATTTTATCAGTCTATCAAGCCCCTCTATAGTCTCCGAACTTCTTAGTTCGCTACCTATTGAAACGAGCTTTTGGGAAGCCGTTCTCTCAAGTCTCTCTATGGCTGCTCTTACCATAACTTCACTACTCTCACTCTCGTCTTTAACTAGAAAAACCCTTGCACCGCAATTTGGACAAACAATCTCTCCAGATCTCAGCTTGAATAGAGGCGAATTACATTTTGGACATATTGTCGACAGCATTGTTGCCCCAGACTTCAATAATTCAGCCATTTTCTTGATATTCTCCCTACTGCTACTCATAGAGTACACCTTAAACCTAGTACAGTTTACGTTTAACCTCAATAAGCATTTATCTAGATTAGAGTTTAAATGCTTATATGGTACGAGAGTATAACTAAATGTAGTTTCAGAGGTGTGAAGCCATGGCCGTGCTGGATAATGAGGCTAAACTAAAGCAGGCTATTATGATGCTCATGAAAATACTTAATGACACCAGTGTTCCAAGAAACATTAGAAGAGCCTGTGCGGAGGCAATAAAACATATTCAAGACAAAAGCCTTAGTCCAGGAGTTAGAGCAGCTAATGCCATAGGTGTGCTCGATGAGGTCTCCCAGGATCCGAACATGCCTTTACATACTAGAATCACAATTTGGAATATTGTAACGTTGCTTGAAACAATCAAGGATTGAGCAGGAGGTTTCAGTATTGAGAGGGTGCTCAATGAATGAGTACTTACATAACATAAAAGCTTTTTACTTTAAACATATTTAAGAACTTCATAAAAATTGAAGACTTTTCGAGGAATGTGCATGGCCAATATTAACGTTAGAGTTAGAGGCATGTGTGCAACAGCTATATCTAAGCTCCTGTTAGACCACGGATACAACATTGTTCAGGCTTCAAGTAAGGTTAGGAATAGACTGAACATAGAGTTTTCTTCGGAACCCCCCGATGTAACAGTAAAAGACAGCAATATCCCAGGTCACTTAATCTTAATAGGGTGGCCGAAAGCAGTGGAGGACGTATTGAGCGTGATTGTAGAGGAACTTAAACATGTAATAATTTGGAGAGCTACTCCCAACATTCACTCGACGATTATTGGAAGAGTTGTAGAGGTTCTTGATGACGGAAGAAGTATTGTAGAGATAAGCAATGATGGACTTAGAGGAGTACTTAGAAGTCAAGAAGTCTCCGTAGGCGAACTCTTGCCAGTATGCATTGAACGTCCAATGTTTAAAGAATTTGATAAAATTTTGTTGTCGAGGAATATTAGGATCATCGGTAAAAGAGCTACCTTAATTTTAGGTAGGAAGGGGGTGCAAGTTAGTAGGCATATAATGAGTAAGAGTAGGAGAAGGGAGTTAATAACCCTAGGATTATCTCTTAGACTAGGTCGATGGGGTGTTAAGTGGCGTAGTAGTGCAGCATATAGTAGTTTATGTGAGCTTGCAGGCGAAGTGAAGGAGCTTGTCGAGAGAGGAGAGGAATTGCTAGATAAAGCATCAAATATGGAGGCTTACAGTGTTCTCGTAGAGGGACAGAGACTTGTAGAACTTGGTTTAACCAGTATAGCTAAGAGGAGACTTGATGAGATTAGAGGGACCGTGATTCCCACTATACCGGGGCACCACTTATATAAGTCGTGGGGAGAAGATGTTTCTACAATGACAGACTTAGTCGAAGACCTGTGTAATAGGATGAAGTTGAATGTGAAAGATGTAGGGAAATTTTTAGGAGAATTCTTGTTTAAGAAGATTGTTGAGAAGGGTTTTGTAGAGATAAATCACGTAAAGGCATTAAACGGAAGGAGCATAAAGTTGACGCCTGGAAGAATTATTGATGCACGACTGGAGGATGAGGGAAGACTTAGCCTTAAATTGAGGAGGGAAATTAGGGGGAGGGGAGTGTATGATGGTCTTAAAATCTCGAAGGAGCCTGGAGACTACGATATTATGAGAGTTGACACGGATTCCTGGATAATTGTACATGAATACCGCGATAGAGATCATAATTTGAAGGGGTGGTATATTAATATTAATATGCCTCCTGAGGTCAGCTTAAGGGGGATCAAATATTATGACCTTCATGTAGATGTAGTGGTTAAGGAGAACTCGAGAAAACCTGAGGTAATAGACTTGGAGGAGCTGGAGAGACTTAAGTCGGCAAACATTATTACATCTTACACGTATAATTTGGTATTAGAGATTCTGATGAAAATAGATAAAATATTAAGTGATTACATTAAAATAGTTTAAGCAAGTGTATGCGGGGGTGCCCGAGCTAGGTCAAAGGGGTCGGGCTCAGGACCATGCTAAAGGTGGGAACCCCGATGGCGTAGGCCTGCGTGGGTTCGAATCCCACCCCCCGCACCACCATAGACTTCTGTATTTACATCCCTGCTTTTCTGAAGCTGTAGATCTCTCTATTCACATTAAGTATCGGAGGTTGTCTAAGGATCGAATTTCTCTTTTACCGGGAAGACATAACTTTAAGTTTCTGTCTTTAATTTAAGAATAGGCATCTTCAAGCTTATATGAAACTGGGGGCCTAAAGCTTCCATGTTAAGACTTACTTATGTAAGGTGGTCTTCCAGCAATGTTCATGGGTTTTTAAGGAATGCATATTAGAATTAATTAAGTATACTACTTGATTACTAAGGGTAGGATGAGAGTATTTCGTGATAGGTTAATTGTTAGATTATTTGATTTAAGCATACATGCGGGGGGTTATTGAAGGATTAGTGTTGAAAAGTTTTCATGGAGGCAGCAGTGTTTCATTGTTTAATTGAGGCCACATCATATTTGAAACTGTAACCTTAAACCCACGTTCTTCAAGCAAAATACTCGAAAATCTGTAAAACGATATTTTAAATCATCATTCCATGTTTTAATCCATACTAATTCGTAAACGATAAAATATTGTTTCTACCCAGGATTTTATGTAAATAAATAGCTGTAAGTGGATGGTGGTTAGGTGAATGCACTTAACTCAGGATTTTATGAAACCATATATTTTAGAGAGGTTAGAAGCATTTCGTGAACTCTCTGTAGTGACGTGAGGTTTGGAGGCTTCTTCCACTAACACATTTATTATAGTTTATGGAAGATTATTTACATTATCCTATAAAACCTTAAATATATTGTTTAGTAAAGAAGAACTTGCGGGCCCGTAGCTCAGCCTGGTTGGAGCGCCCGTTGGCCGCCTCCCCCTCTATTCAAATCCCTTAACGCTTTACATATAATCCTATTATATTGGATTGTTTTCAGTTAAAGGGATTGACAGCTATAAACTCTAAGATTATGTAGATCTAAACATCATGTGATTCAATAAGGCGGTGTTTATGATGCGATCTTTCCCTCGTAACCCACGTTGCAGAGCATAGAGATCGTTTGCCTAAGGGTATGTGGCAGATGTCTTCGAAGACTTGGAAGTTAAATGTGGACAAACTATAATTCATTGCCTCCAGCATAATATTCATGCTAGAAACACTTAAATAAGCTGGGAGGAAGTACATTACTTGCATGATCGGGGTAGGCGGCCAGGCGAAGCTGATAACCGGGAGGTCGGGGGTTCAAATCCCCCCGGGCCCACCATTCTGAAATCTTGAATTAAGTTGAAAACGGGCAAGCATGAGCTCTATATCCCTCCTGAGCCTCAGCTTCTCCCTGAAGTCGTCCTCCATGAGGCAGGCGGAAAGCAGCGTAGCTAGGGCACGGCCCGTTCTGATCCCGGCCCTGCCAGCGCTCTCCCTCACGTAAAGAGCCCACTCAAGATCCACACGAGGCACCTCACGGCCCATCTCAGAAGGAGAAAAAGAAGGATGAGGAAGCCATGTCCCATCGCTCAACGGCCATGTCGGTCTGGGGATCGTAGACCTCGAGAACGGCCCTGCGAAGGTGCCTCGTTGTGAGCCAAGTCTGGAGCCCCTTGAAATGGTTTCAAGGTTCGAGCTAAGGTAGTCGCTGTCGAGGCCGCGCAGGTTCGCTATCTCGAACTAAGCCCTGAGAATCTCGTTTGCGACGTAGATCGTGGACGTGGCCCAGACCTTGACCCCTATGCTCGTCCTCACTCCCGAAACCGACATGCTACTCGCCCTCCTCCTTCTCCCTAACCTCCAAGGATATCGCGCCGAACTCCGCGGATCGCAGAAGCTCTGCTATCCTCGCCACGACGCCGGATTCCGTCGGCCTGAGAACAAGCGAGACGTGCAGCCTTTCGCACTTGCCGGCCTGCTTCAGGACTCCTCCATGAGAGCGCTCGCGTCCTCCCGCGCCGACGGATCCTCGTGGAGCCTTATCGCCATTCTAAGCCTGCCCAAGAGCACCTCCAGCGACTCAACAGCTCTTAGGGCGATGAGCGTCTGCACGTGGCGGCCGATGAGGTCGAGCTCCTCCACGGCCTTCTCCGCGTGCTGGAAGCCAGTTCCTTCGGCAGCTGTAGAGATCAGGGAAAGAAGCTTGGACCAGACCTCGGAGAGCGGGCGGTAGGGAACAGAGAGAAGATCGCGTTCCAGAAATATCTCGGAGGGCTTTTCCTCCTCTTGAAACAGGCGGAGCTTCGGAGCCTCTGATGCGGTCCTCTAACCCATTTCCATCGAATCATACAAACTAAGTGCGAGTGGCAAAACCTTTACATAAGGACAAACAGACATCTGCGAATGAACTTCTTCCAAATCCTCCATCATCTTTATGAACCTCCTCACACATCCACATTCGTATTCCGATTTCCAGTTCACTTCAGCCCCTTGACCCAGTCGCTGTAGATCTCGACCTCGCTGAGGGCAGCGTTATACATCATGAGTTCCTCCAAGGATGCGTTCAGCCCGTAGCCCTCTCCGTTCTCAAGCCTCACCCTGAGACCGCTGAACTCGAAGTTGCCCTTGTTCCCCACCATGAGGTTCAGCACTCGATGTGCAGTCTAGGTTGCAGTCGAAGAGGGTGCTCTCGATCCTCAGGCTCTCGGCGCACGAGACCTTCGCTGGCCCGGCGATCATGCTCGTAGCCGCGGCTACGGCGAGAAGCACGATGCCCAGAGCAGCGAGAGGTGAAGGGCGTGCCTCGTCAGATCTACCGCTTTCCACACAAAAGGGAAATGATGCTTATATGTTATTCACACGCCGTTTTAAAAGCCTTTGACCAAGTCTTAACCTTTCTATAACAATTCTACTATTCTGACCGCGTGAAAAGTATTCTATTTCATGGAGGGACGTCTCCTTCATCCTCAGAAGCGGCAAGAGGAAGATGATCATCCTCCTTCTCGAAACTCCCAAGACTCCCACCCAGCTCTCCAAACTCATGAAGGCCAGCCTCCCCAACGTCTCGCTCAAGCTGGGGGATCTCGTCAGGCGCGGTCTGGTCGAGTGCCTCAATCCCCGGGAGAGCAAGGGTAGGATCTACAGGCTCACAGAGAGGGGAGAGAGGGTTTTGAGGATAATAAAGAGGATGGAAGGAAGGGCAAGCGATGAATTGCAGTGAATTTTTCAGTCGGAAGACGCCGTTACGATGTTCGATGAAGCCTTTCAGCGGTGGACCGTTTACCTGAGTACAAGATTCGATTCCTCGTCGATTTCCACGGTCACCCTCTTGGGTCTGCTTATCTCTTTGAGGACCCACTTCCTGCGGCCGAACCTTACTGCTATCACCGGAAGGGCGTAGAACTTCTCGCCGGTCTCTATGAGCGATTTGACAACCTTCTCCGGGATCGTGATCATCTTCCTCTTGGTCCTCTTTGGAAGTACTATGTATATGCCCCTCCTGTTCCCGGCCAGCACGTACCTCGAGCCGCCCATTTCAACGACTGCGTAGCCCCTCCTCTCGAACATTTTCTTGAGACCGGTTTCGATTTCACGCCGCATGATGCGCTCATACAAGGTATAGGCGTTAAAGCTGGCGAAGATAAGGAATTCCGCTATGCCAGAAAATGCGGTTCCTACAAGTTTTTAAATTTAACCTCAATATCTGTATCAGGGAGGCGCCCTTAGGCACGGGCGTGCGTCGATAAATGAGGCGCCGCCGGCTCTCTCCAACTTCTGTCCCGCTGTTCTTGTTCTTCGTGATGAAAACGGGATTTTCCAGCGGAATCAGAGAATTCATTAAGAAGACTCCAAAATTTCGGGAGCTTGGGTACTAGCCCTTCTAAACCGGGAGAGTACTAGCGCTGATCTTCGGGGGACTTGATCTTCCAGGCGAGCTTTAATTCTTCAAATATTTTCCTGTTCTCTCTCCCGTAGACCTTTCCTTCCTCTTTCTTGGCGTAGATGTATAGTGTCTTGAGTTTTCCTTCGTCCTCGAATCTTATCCTTAGCGGCGGGATCCATGCCCTCGTATCCCTCCACCTCCTCAGCACGTCGTCCCAGCCTAGGAAGGCCTCCTGGATCTTTTCACGGGGGATGAAGATCTCTGAGGTCTTCTCGGTCTTCCTGTCTTTCCCGGAGAGTATGAGGCCATCCTCTTCCATGACGATTTTGCCCACATACCTGTGGAGGGGCTTCCCTAGGGGCTGGGATAGGTGGGCCATCAAGACGCGCTCCTTGAAGCTCTTTCTCAGCTCCTTTATATCCTCCTCGAACGCCCAAATTGCGTCATAGGTCTTGGGCCACTCGTGCTCTCTGATGAACTCCTTGATGAGCTGCTCGATAACCTGATTCTTCTTCCGGTAACCGTACTTCTCGATAACGATAAGGGTGAACCTCTTCCAGATGTCCTCATCGATCGTTATGGTCGTCTTAATCGTCCCCAACTTGATTCACCGAGTGTAATTGTTGGAGCACTTCCTTATAAGTGTATATACTTCTAGAAGGAATGCCTTACTCCCGTAGATAAAGATTAACATGCCGGCGGAACTGCAAGATTTCTGAGAGACTTACGATGGTTATCACCAATCGGAACGATGTTCATTAAATGCGCATTAAAGCTTGTAGAGGAAAGCTCATAGAAATGGCCAAAGTTGCTAGGTGGAGAATACGCATAAGGGATGGGGGACGGTGGAAAGACTGTGGAACGGCATGGCTTAGCAGGAGCAGGCTCAGGATAAGAATCAACCTCGGAGTCCTCGGCACGGTTAGCGTAACTGGATTCCCGGTGGAGAAAGAAACCGTGGCCGAGCGGATGAGGTGAGCACACTGATAGAATAGGTAAGCACAACAAAAACTTGGAATCTCTTAATAAACCTAAATGGTCTGCTGGCCATAGCGTTATTATCCTTTCTACGAAATTGAAGCACTAATCTAGCTTATTTTTCTTAACTAGCTCGATTGACCGCCTTATTCCTCTTCCTTTTATCGTCGCAGTACCAAAGGACATGTTCGGATGCTTCGACCTTACTTTTTCCACTTCAACTGCGAAGTAATCGATCGTCTTAGGATCGATCCTCGTCATGAGATCGAAAACCGCTTCTCGCGCTTCTTGGGCCTGCTCACGGTCGAGGAGATAAGGAGGATGGCCGACTGCGCGGAGAACGTGAGGGACAAGGCGTTCATATGGGTCTACTTCGACTCCATGCGCAGGCTTGGAGAGATCCTGAGCCTGAGGATAGGCGATGTGGAGTTCGACGATCTCGGTGCAAAGCTCTACGTCAGGGGGAAGGTCGGGCCGGATCAGGCCAGGATGACCTTCTCCGTGCCCCTGCTCCTCGCTTGGCTGAGCGCCCATCCCTTCAGGGACGATCCCGAGGCCCCGCTCTGGGTAACCCTCGACTCTAGGGAGAGGCCCAAGCCGCTGGGCTACAGGTGCGTCCACAGGATGATCGTGAAGTGCGCCAAGAAGGCCGGGATAGGGAAGCGGGTCTGGCCCTACCTTATCAGGCACTCGAGGATAACCTCTGTGAGCAAGGTCCTGCCGCACTCGCTGCTATGCGCGGCCGCGGGATGGAAGCAGGGCTCCAGAATGCCCTCGGTCTACATACACCTAGCAGGAGAGGATGTGGACGAGGCACACCTAGTTCTCGACGGCGTATCCAAGCCGGAGAGGCGTGAGGAGCATCCGAAGGCTAGGGTCTGCCCCAGATGCCGTGCCAGCAATCCGCCGGGCTCCAAGTTCTGCGGCAGGTGCGGCGCGGCGCTCGACCTTTAGAACGGCCATGGAACTCGACAGGCTTAGGGCGAAGCTGGATAAACTGCTGGACAGGCTTACTGAGGACCCGGAGAGGCTGGAGAAGCTCGTGTCTCTGATAGAGAGCATCGATTAGCCTTCGGCCCTCTTGGCGTAGGCCTCCCTCAGCCTCCTGAACCAGAGGGGTAGCTTTGAGAGGAGATCCTCGTCAAGCTCTTTTATCAACATATTTTTTACATCCTCTTTCCTCATGCTCGCTATACAAATATCCTAAGAAGCATCTTCTTAATCTGGAAGAATTATTTCGCTATGTGTTTATCGGGTTAAACGCAACACATATGTCTTCTCGCTAAACTATTTCTTGGAAGTACCTGTCGTACTTCCTATGATGCCACTTATTACGGTTATCAAGCCTATCGCCGCTAGCCCGCCCACGATGAGTTTTCCTATGGCCTCGAAGAATCCCTGTCTTCTTTTAGTCTCTATCCACTCTCTAAAACCGGGCATCACCGTGGAGAGTTTTAATTTGAGCTCTTCCAAGTTGTAAGGATCAAATTCTATGCATGGAATGTGTTCTACTCTGCTTAAATAAGATGGTAACCCTCCGAGCGAAACCCTTCTATCTTTAAGTATTAGAAGAGGTTTGTCCACGCCAAATGCTATTCCAACCTCACCGTGGAGCCATTCTAAAGTTCTCCATAAACCTGTAAGCGTGTCCATGAATCTAGGCGTGGCAATCGCTATCAATGCGTCCGCCCTCCTAATTTCCTCTCTAACTCTGAGAGGGACTTCCTCCTCCGTAACCTTCACTTCAATTCCCACGGTAATCGTATCGAAACCCCATTCCCGTATCATTTCAGCTATGGGATCTCCTATTGATCTGTCCTCCATGGATAATCCTCTAGATACAAAGACCCTGTAAAAGGGTCTTGGATATATGCTTATGAAGTACTGTTTATCGGATCGATAAATACCTAAGTCAATCCATTTTTCTTGAACGTATTCGTACATGCGATATTTTATCGTAAAGAACTTCCTGCCAACTACGTTTTCGGGCAAGAGAAGTCTAGTATTCCCCAGAAACCTATTTGTCTTGGGCACAACGGCTCCACTAATCGTCGACAAATTATATTTTCCAAAGTCAAACTCAAGTTCCAGCTCTGAAAGGTATAAGTGCGTGTCACCAGTATTCTCCAGCCAGAAGCTTACTAATGCCGTTTCTCCGGGACTATGCGACTCCTTATCGAAGTTCCATCTTATGATCCAGCTACCCATCTCATCACCAATAAGATTGTTGACAAAGGAAGGAGTAAAAATTTCGGAATAACATACGTACGAAAACTAGTGTTTCTTGCACGTTAATTCTCATCATGCCCGAATTCGACGAGGAAGGCCTGACATCTGAAGATCTCGAGCGATACAGAGTTAGGCCGAACATCGACGTCTACTGGCTTCCGGACAGGATCTGCCTCCAGTACTACCGCGACCTGAAGCGCTGGGTGGGCCTGGCTGCGCTATCGGCCAACCCGAGGAAGGCCGTCGTGGATCAGGAGGTCTGGGAGGGGAAGATTGGGAGGAAGTTCGATAAGGGCATTCAATGGTACGGAGCCACGAAGCTCATGGACCACCTCTCCGTGAGTCGCTGCTGGTCGTGGTCTACATCCACTCCAACCTAAGGAACGTGATCTTCAGGGTAGTTCCCGACGTACCCCCCAAGCTGGCTGGCAAGCTCGGGGCCTTCGAACGGCTCATCGAGAAGCACGACATGGAGAGGATGCTCTGGGAGATTGAGGAGAAGCACACCTTTCCGGGGCACTTCTCGAGCAAGGCGAAGAAGGAGGAAGAGGACTACATGCTCAAGTGGAAGCGAAGGCGTGAGGAGGTCGAGAGGGAGATAGAGCGCCACCTCAGGGCCTACTTCCTGATAGGCGATCACCTCAACGCGGCGGCGCTCTTCTTCTACGTCTTTTCCGACCCAACGGAGGACTGGAGGATAGCCTACAGGGCCGTGAAGGGCGCCGTCAAGGCCGCGAAGCTCTCGACGAGGTTCACCTTCGGTATAAAGGTGGAGGAGGTAGAGGACAGGGAGCTGGTGATCAACTTGGTGCATCCCCTGCTTCCGATTGTTAAGCGCTACTACGGGCTTACGCTCATGAGGGAGATCAGGGAGTTCCAGCCGAGCAGGGAGGAGGGCATACTGCTTCAGGGGATGATGACTAGGGCCATAGAGGCACCTAAGGATCAGGTGGTGGAGGAGAAGATACACGTTCCCGGCATAGAGGTGAGCAGGAAGATAGGGCGGTGCATACTGCTGGGCCGGGTGGTTAAAAGCGTGATAAACCGGGAGATATCATCTACCAAAGTCTATTTTCCCGTAGATCTGCTCACGAGCTCCATGATAATAGCCGCCCACACTAGGCAGGGGAAGTCGACTCTGGCGGCCTACATAGCGAACGAAGCCTGCAGGTACGGGGTGAAAGCGATAGCGATAGACCCGGAGGGGACGCTGGAGAGGCTCGCCAGACACGAGAACTTCAGGGTTCTGAACCTCCACGGTCTGGGAGAGGAGGAGGGGAACGACAGGGCGGGAGAGGAGCTGATAAGGATTTACGAGGAGGTCAGGAAGTGGCCCGAGACCCGGGAAGAACGCCTAAAACAGCTTCTGATAGTGGACGAGCCCATCCTTTTCAGGGAGTGCATGCCCATAGTAGAGCGCATTGTAACCCTTCTGGGGAAGCGAGGGCACGGAACGATACTGATAACCCAGTACCTGCCGCTTATAGCGAAGAGGCCTGTTGCGAGAAACGTGGAGAACTTCATCTTCCTGGGGACCCACGAGCCCAACGATCTGGCGAGGATTCAGGAGATAATCAGGCCCTACAGCAAGTACGCTGACCTGATACCCGCTCTGGAGAGGGGAATGGGGATGCTCTACTCTCCCTCTTTTCATCCGTAGCCGTTCTTCGTGAAGTTCAGAAGGCTGTGAAAAAGCTTCTACTTTGCTGCTCGATGAACGCCCACTCAGCCTCTTCTGACGGTCTTGACGTTGTAGGTCTTCTCTACGTAGTCGAAGCACTCATCTAGGGAATCGAAGAACTTCCAGCTTCCGTAGGTTTCCCTATGACCATCGCTTCTGATTCCCGTCTCATAGGTCTCCACGTAGTGGTATGAGATCTCGAAAACCCTCTCCTCATCCTCGCCGATCTTCAGGGGCTCGCTCACGTACCTTGGATGTTCTGCCTCCTCCCAAGCCCTGTTCTCGAAGACGAGCTTTCTCATAACTCATCCCTTCTCTTGTACTTGACGAATATGTCGAACCTCCCGGCGCCTCCGGTCGGGTAGAGGTCCAGCGACACCTCATCGTTCTCGTAGATGTCTTCCCTGAAGCTAACCGGGATAACCTTAAGCCTGCCGTATACCTCTTCATAGGCCTCTATAACTCCGCGGGCGAAGGGCGTGAAAGGAATCGTACCCTGATACTCGATGGTCTCGTCCAAGCCGTCTCCCAGTAGTCTGGTGCTTGATTTCTTATCCTCCCAGCTCAAGCGCAGGGTGATCCTCTTGGGTCTGGCTTTGATACGCTCCGAGACCAGCCTCCTAACGACCTCCTTCAGATCGTTACGTTCAGAGTTTCTCATGAACGAAGAATTTCGGTGGGTAACAAGTGGTTTGCGTGAACGAGGAATTCCGGTAGACTGAAATTCTCCTATGAAAGATTTAATGTGTCATTCTAGCCTTGAAGGTGACATATCTTTAAATAGTTTAGCGTGCCATTCTATACTGAAAGGTGACCAATGATGTACTTGGAAAGTTTCAGAGCGGCATTGACCAATGGCTGGACAGGCGGCTTGTTCAGGGTTAGGGATGTTAAGAAGGTGCATTCGAGGGCTAAGGAGTACTTACACCGGTTAAGTAAGAGAGGTGTGGTCAGGCGTGTTGGCTGGGGCTGGTATTACATACCTGAGGAGTACAGGGATCCTTGGGATTTCTTGGCTAGGAATAGAGGGTTTAAGGTCGTTATCAAGCAGACCGCCGCCAGCGTGTGGAACTACGACTTCATCCACCGAGACATCTACCGGTTGGCGGTCGAGGACAGGTCTTACAAAAGGGCCTTAGAGGGCTTCGCAAGGCAGATGGGCTGGAACTTCGAGGTCGAATACCACAACAAGGTTCCTTATGAGTATATAAGGGTTGATGAGTTATTCGTTGAAGCCCCCGAGTCCTGCATAGTAAGCTGCATGTCCGAGTGGTCCTTCACGGACGCCTTTGCGATCTTATACTTCAGGAAAGAAGAGGTAGACTTAGAGAAGCTCAAACGGATGGCTAGGTGGAAACGAATATCGAAAACGGATACCAGAGTATGGACGGCGGTAAAGTATGGCTGCAGCTTGTTGAACGAGAAGTTGGGGAAGCGAATCTTCAGGGTTAGATCCACCGACTTGAAGCATGACGATGTTAGGGAGTTGGTAGAGGAGGCTATAGAAAAGGTGATAGAATTTGCCTAGGGCCATAGACATGATGAGACGCCGTGAAGAGGAAATACTCAGGGCTCTAAAGCATCTATCTGAAAAGACTGATGGATTTAGTGAACCCAGACTTCTCCTAATAGGGGGCTACGCTTTAAGGGCCTTCATCCCCTTAACGAGGTTTACGAGGGACTGTGACTTCGTCGCCAAGAAAGAAGAGGGATGGGCCATAGATAGGCTACGCGGTCTTCTTCCAGAGGGTTTTTCTGTCGAGCGTTTGGAGAAACGCGGCAGCTATGGTTTCATGAGGTGCGTCAAGCTCGTTAGACACGATAATGTCAGGGTTAAAGTATCTCTGGATTTCATGGAAGGCGAGATAAGGGGAAGGGGGCCGAAGGACGTGATACTGGTAGATGATGCCATGATTGAGGGAGTGCATGCCACTATTCCCGTAGCTGGCGAGGAGGTCGCTATACTCGCTCCGAGCTACGCAGACTACTTCATAATGAAGGTGATCTCCGCCAGGCCATCTGACGTCCGCGACCTAGCCTCGCTGGTGCTGGAGCGAGGACTCCCATCGGGCTTAACCGAGCGGATAATGCAGATACTGCCATACCCAGAGGTCTTCAAGTCAAAACTCGAAGGAAACATAATTCCCGTAGTGAAAAGAAGGACCTTCATAGACAGCTGGAGGGGCATCTTCGGAACTACCAAGTACGCGGAGGAAGACAGAAAGAGGGTGATCGAGTCGCTGGAGATGCTTCTCGAAGAGCTGCAAAGATAGTGGAACTATCGGAACTCCATGTAAAGTTTACGATCACGGAAAGCTAATAATCCGGCTGAAACTTTTCTATTACGGTTCCCGGATATGCTCATAAGACTGGACGATTTCGCCGGTTTTTCATCAGGCTGTTTTGAAGTCGCGAAGGCCCTGATCTACCTAGTAGGACAGGGCTATGACTGCCTTCTCATACCGTGCAGGGGTGCGTTTCCCGTCCTGACAGGAGCAATTGAAGCGTTGAAGACCGTCGAGGGAGGAACGAAACTCTTAGAGAGATTCTACGCTCCCTGCTCGCACCCCGCGCTTGAAGAGGTTCACAGGAAGAGAGGAGATTTTAAGCTGCTCATCCTGCTCCTCACAGCACACGTGAAGCTTTCAGAGGAGTACAGGCGGAGGTATGGCTTTCAGGTGCATATCGATGAGGTTGAGAAGAACATAAGGCGATGGGCGGTTAGACTTGCCCTCTCCTTCCTCAAGGATGCTGATGAGAGAAGCGGAGATCCCTACTTCAGACTCTACATGAGAATTCTGTCCATGATAGGTGAGGATCGGCTGGTAAAGCTCTACGAGAATTTTCCAAAGTGCAATAGGATGATCTATCTGGATACCGTGATCTCCGGAAGGGCATCGCACACCATTCTCATGGGCTTCAGGGAGGCAGACTACACGCCTTACTCGATCCTGATGATCGCCCGCTACGGGGCAAAGCTCAACCCCAAGTATTCTTGGCTTTCCAGACAGCTCGAGCATCAGGGACTGGCGAGGCTGATACACGTTTCGAGGCTCGTAGCCGAGGACACGAGCTCCGCGCTGCTTGGCGTTAGTGCGACCCTATATCCAACGGCGATAATGGCGGGCTGGAACAGACTTAAGCCGTGCGGAGCTGTAGCCTGGCACCCCACGATGATCTTGACCGTTTCCAGATCCGCCCTGACCTTGTAGGGTAGGAAGCCCTCAGTTTTCGATGAAAAATGAATGCCTTTATCAGTAAGTTTGGAGCGAATTTTAGAACACAGCAGGGGAAGAAGGAGTTGGTCGATCTGGTCACGGTTTTGGTGCCTCCGAGAATTAAGAGCAGAGCAAGAGGAATGCTTGAAAACCTCCTCAAGTACTCATCGATAAAGCAATTCACTGAAGAACTGTACAGATCGGCGGTGCGGGGAAGAACTATAGTGTTGGGTGAGAAGAGGAGAGATAACTATCTCAGGGATTTCGGGTACTGGGATAGAATACCCATGGATCGTCATGAAATGCATTTCATCACGAGAACCGGGATATACCATGCCTGTAGCGTAAAGGTCGGAAGAGATCCCCTACAGAAGGCACCGTTTCCTCGAACCGTATCACTCTATGTGTTTTTGTTTTATTGTGACACGGCTTCATCGGTTCCTGCCTCGCCCATGGGGATTTAGATATCCCTATGGGGTCATGGGTGGCTGTCGAGCCCAACGGCACGGGGCCCCCATCTAAGGGGCTAGTCTCCACGGGGCTTGGAGCACAGCTCCCATCACCCGCACGTCCACGAAAATCGTTGACGTGGCAAACTATAAGCATATCGCCCAGAGCAAAATAATATAAAAGAATACGAAAAGCTACAGTTTAATGTTTCTGCCCCTTCACGACGCCTTAACCCGATTCTGCTCCGACTACCTTAAGGGTTATACGGTATTTGGCATCGATCTAGGTAGGTGCTCCCGGCATTGTAGACGTTTTCATCTGGTCGTTCTGCAGCAGGGAAAGATACGGTATATGTGGGAGTGTGCCCAGATGCGGAGAATGCCCCCTTAAGGAAACATGCCTGTATGCGATCGTCAATACATCCATACACGAGCGATCTAGAATGCACTACTAATCATATCCTAAACCGCTATAATTCCTGCGTTAAACCTGCTCGAACTCGAGGGTTTAAACGAGGATCTAAAGCTATTTCGGTCCACCATAATTTAAATTTACAGGGTTGAATTAAGAAAATTGTTAGGATTCCAGTCACAGCTATAGCTCTTATTATCCGCTGTTCATCATGTTTCAAGCTTTCTCGATCCCGCTAAGCTACAATGGATCTTCATTCCATAGAGGTCCGCCCGCCCATCGCCTAGCGGGATATTCGAGGCTTCAGCTAGTAGTTTATCGACTAGACGAATAATTAAGGATAACCGTAATTAGGTGGCGACCTATAATAAGCTTCCCTTAAGATTATTTAGATTTCACTAACTGAGTTTGATGTCGGGGAGTAGTGTTCGTGGAGACCATTTAAAATATTGGTTCATTAAGATGAGCCGGCTGCATCTTCATGGAAATATTTATCTTACTTAGGCTTTTCTTTTAGATCTCCTTCACCATATTTAAGGAATGCTCATTCATGATTCTACATCTCATGTTTGCTGTCCAGTCGATTTCTTCACATTATTCTTGTCAAAATCTCTTCCAAGAACCCTGCCCCTATAGCTGAAGATCTCTAGATGCTTAAAATATATCTATGTTCAGCTATAAGCGTAGAAATTGAATGGTTGTATAGTTCATGATATAATATCATAATATTTCCCCAAATATTGTTATAAGCATGTATCGTTCAGATAAACATACTTAGTGAAGATTATAGTGTGAGGACTAAGGATACAAATACCCGCATTTTTAAGATGGAGTTGACTTTGAGGAAAAATTATTAAAGAAAATAAGCGTATACGGATTCCTCGAGTGGCTGGGGGCCGGTAGCTCAGCTGGAAGAGCGCTGCCCTCGCACGGCAGAGGTCCCGGGTTCAAATCCCGGCCGGTCCACCACAATCTCTATTCCATAATTTTAATTGTCCGCCATAATTCCTCCATAATTCCCTCTACATAACCTTTAATTAGCTGTTTAAACTAATTATACTAGTGCTAGCGCTACTGCAATAGCCATGTAATTACGGCATGTAACTATAAATGTTAAATACAGCCGTTTTCCAATATAATTGTTGGGAGAGGCAGAATAGTAACACTTAAAACCCTCTCCATAATACTCTTAGTATTGGCGCTCCTAGCAGCGTTAGCGAAGCCCGCGGTTACCCGGCGGCGGCTTGGCTGCAACGGGGGCTTAGCTCCCCAAGAATGAGCAGTCGGCCTCCAACCGCGGGTATACTCACGCTTACAACATATAATGGTGGAGACCTGAACACCCCGGCAAAACAACTTGCCGGGAAAGTTCAGGTCTGACATAGGCCCACTCGACCACAGCCACGTACTGTAGCTAGCCTCCTCACTCCCCCACCTGCGGCCGTAACTCCGGTTGATCCTGCCGGACCCGACTGCTATCGGGGTGGGACTAAGCCATGGGAGTCGTGCGCCCCGGGGTGTCGGGGCGCGGCGGACGGCTGAGTAACACGTGGCTAACCTGCCCTCGGGACGGGGATAACCCCTTGGGAAAGGTGTGTCATACCGCAAGCTTCAATACAATTTGTAACCTCAGAATTCTGGGGTTGCATTTGAACTTAACATTGGATTATATTGCTGGGTTATTTGATGGGGAAGGTTCAATTATTGTTAGGCTGAAGAAGGACCCGAGATATCATGCGGGATATCAGGTAGTATTAAAGATAACGTTACACCAAAAAAGTAAAGCAATACTTGAAGAAATACTCAAGTCATTAGGAGTCGATGGAAAAATATACTTTCATAAGAGATAACCTCTGGTATCTTGAGATTTACAGGTTTAATGACATTAAAAAGTTTGCAACTGTTATGAAGAATCGTATAGTAATTAAGAAGAAGAAATTATTAGCTCTTGAGCGAATTTTGAAAGTAATTGAGAGCAAAAGACAGCTTACGCATGAAGGTATTAAGCTTATAGAGGCGGTATGGCACGCCCCCAAGACTGGGGCTAATACCCGATAGGAGAGAACACCTGGAATGGGTTCTCTCCGAAAGGGTGTACGGGACATCCTCTCGTACGCCGCCCGAGGATGGGGCTACGGCCTATCAGGTAGTTGGCGGGGTAACGGCCCGCCAAGCCGATAACGGGTAGGGGCCGTGGAAGCGGGAGCCCCCAGATGGGCACTGAGACAAGGGCCCAGGCCCTACGGGGCGCACCAGGCGCGAAACCTCCGCAATGCGGGAAACCGTGACGGGGTCACCCCGAGTGCCTCCCTTAGGGGAGGCTTTTCCCCGCTGTAAATAGGCGGGGGAATAAGCGGGGGGCAAGTCTGGTGTCAGCCGCCGCGGTAATACCAGCCCCGCGAGTGGTCGGGACGATTATTGGGCCTAAAGCGCCCGTAGCCGGCCCGGCAAGTCCCCGCCTAAAGCCCCGGGCTCAACTCGGGGAGTGGTAGGGATACTGCCGGGCTAGGGGGCGGGAGAGGCCGAGGGTACTCCCGGGGTAGGGGCGAAATCCTGTAATCCCGGGAGGACCACCAGTGGCGAAGGCGCTCGGCTGGAACGCGCCCGACGGTGAGGGGCGAAAGCCGGGGGAGCAAACCGGATTAGATACCCGGGTAGTCCCGGCTGTAAACGATGCGGGCTAGGTGTTGGGTGGGCTTCGAGCCCACCCAGTGCCGCAGGGAAGCCGTTAAGCCCGCCGCCTGGGGAGTACGGCCGCAAGGCTGAAACTTAAAGGAATTGACGGGGGAGCACCACAAGGGGTGGAGCCTGCGGTTTAATTGGAGTCAACGCCGGGAACCTCACCGGGGGCGACAGCAGGATGACGGCCAGGCTGACGACCTTGCCTGACGCGCTGAGAGGAGGTGCATGGCCGTCGCCAGCTCGTGCCGTGAGGTGTCCGGTTAAGTCCGGCAACGAGCGAGACCCCCGCCCCTAGTTGCTATCCGATCCCTCGGGATCGGAGCACACTAGGGGGACTGCCGCCGTGTAAGGCGGAGGAAGGAGGGGGCCACGGCAGGTCAGTATGCCCCGAATCCCCCGGGCTACACGCGGGCTACAATGGCGGGGACAGCGGGTGCCAACCCCGAAAGGGGAAGGCAATCCCTTAAACCCCGCCTCAGTTGGGATCGAGGGCTGCAACTCGCCCTCGTGAACGCGGAATCCCTAGTAACCGCGCGTCATCATCGCGCGGTGAATACGTCCCTGCTCCTTGTACACACCGCCCGTCGCTCCACCCGAGTGGGGGTTGGGTGAGGCCTGGCTCCGTGAGGGGTCAGGTCGAATCTGACCCTCGCGAGGGGGGAGAAGTCGTAACAAGGTAGCCGTAGGGGAACCTGCGGCTGGATCACCTCCTGTTTAAGGAGAAGAGGAGGCTAGCTGCACGTGATAGCTATGGTCGAGTGGGCCTATTCTGAAGTGTCATGCAGCCCACGAGCATAGCCTCGTGGGTGAAGGGCGTAAGTGGGCAGTAGCCCACTGTGAGCGCCGCCATAGGCTAACCAGACGCTTATTGAGCTCCTGCACGCAGGGGCTACGGCACGACGCCGTCCGGTGGATGGCTCGGCTCGGGCGCCGAGGAAGGGCGCGGCAAGCGGCGATATGCCCGGGGTAGGCGCATGCAGCCGTGGATCCCGGGATCCCCGAATGGGACCTCCTGCTAGGGGTGAATAACCCCTAGCGCTCGGGTCACCGAGTGGGAACCCCCCGAACGGAAACATCTTAGTAGGGGGAGGAAAAGAAACCAACATGGGATCCCCTGAGTAGGGGCGACCGAAAGGGGGAGAGCCCAAACCAAATCCCATGGCGAAGAGTCATGGGAGATGTGGGGTTGATGGGGCCCGGCCGCCGCCCACCTAGGGTAGCCGAAGTGGGCTGGAATGCCCCGCCGTAGAGGGTGATAGACTGGGGAAGGTAGGGTTTCACTTTAAATAGTTCCTTATGGTTGTATAGGGGTAAAGCAGGGGCATGGACACGAGGATAACGGGTTTCCTCTATGGTGATGGATGGACGTACTATAACAGCCAGGGAGAATACTATGAAGTGGGTTTTCAACAATCTATGAAAAATATGAAAATTTACCAGCATTACAAACAACTGGTTCTAAAAGCACATAAGGGTTATTGGAGAGAAAGGGTGAGAAAGGGGAGAATGGAGTTAATAATCTACAGTAAAAAGCTATACACCATATTAGCCACCGTAAAGGGTAATCCTTGTAAATATTTTGAAGAACTGTCGGCTAAAGATAAAGTATTGTTCATAGCAGGACTCACCGATTCGGAGGGATGCGTAAGTCGAAGAGAAATAGCGATTTATAACTCAAATAGAGAGCTACTAGATGAAATCTGTCTTTTCCTTGTCCTGCATGGTGTAAACTGTAAGGTTAAACCGAATAAAAACATTTGGAGAATAAGAGTTAGAAGCAGAGAATCCGTGAATTTATTCCTTAAGCTTATCCCTGCGATTAAAACCCTGCCTCCCCAGGTCAAACCCCGTAGGCGAAACCCTAGAGGCGAAGGGCCGGTGTCCCAGAGTACCACGGCTTGGTTTTGCTGTGGGAAGCTGGGAGGCACCGACTTCCAAGGCTAAATACGCCCCGAGACCGATAGCGTACTATGTACCGTGAGGGAAAGCTGAAAAGTACCCCGAGAGGGGGGTGAAAAGAGCCTGAAACCGGACGGCTACATACGGTGCGGCCTGAAAGGAGTGAAGCTTCCCGAAGGAAACCCTGGCGACAGGGGAGTACGAGGGAGGTGGACTAGGGTCGCACCGTCCGTCTTGAAAAACGGGCCGGGGAGTTCACGGCTGTGGCGAGCCTAAGGGGTTCAACCCCGGAGGCGTAGGGAAACCGACAGGCCCGCAGCCGGCTTAGGCCGGCGAGGGGCGGGGTCTGAAAGGGCCCGGAGTCACAGCCGTGAAA
>JAPDJV010000036.1 GCA_029258925.1 Thermoproteota archaeon
TGGCCGCGGCGCCCCGTTCCTCTCGTACTGAGGGCACCTTCCCCTCAGGCGGCCTGCACCCCCCGCGGGTAGAGTCCGACCTGTCTCACGACGGTCTAAACCCAGCTCACGTTCCCCTTTAATGGGCGGGCAGCCCCACCCTTGGGGGCTTGCAGGGGGCTAGACGAAGTCTACGCCCCTTGCTGCACCCCCAGGATGGGAAGAGCCGACATCGATGTAGCAAACCGCGGGGGGTGCAGGCCGCCTGAGGGGAAGGTGCCCTCAGTACGAGAGGAACGGGGCGCCGCGGCCAATAGTCTACCGGTTGTCCGGTAGGGCACTGCCGGGCAGCCACGCCGTGTGGGATAACCGCTGAAAGCATCTAAGCGGGAATCCCTCCCCGAAAATAGGCGGCCATTCCCCTGTAAAGGGGACGAGGGCTCCCGTAGAAGACGGGGTTGATGGGGCGGGGGTGTAAGCTCCAAGAGCCCATTAGGGCTCGAGGAGTGAGCCCGCCGCTCCCAATCGCCCGAGGCCGTTGCACTACTGCGTGCAGGAGTTCAGGCGAAATCTGGTTAGCTTATGGCGGCGTGTGGTTGTGCTATTCGATGTTCTACTATTCTATTCGGCCTCCTCAGAGTAACTTATTTAAGACGTTAATCTCTTTATATAGGAGACACATAATCAATAACCTGCTAGTGGAATAGGGAGGTGGCTGCTATGGCTGAGGTATTAGAGAAGCCTAAGACTAGTGTAGATAGGTTTAGGCTTAGAAGACTATTGGAGGAACTCGAGAGGAAAGAAGGTAGGGGGACAGAACTAATATCACTTTACATTCCACCCGGCAGAAACATAGGGGAAGTTATGAGCGATTTAAGGAAAGAGCATAGTACAGCGGGTAACATAAAGTCTAAGAGTACTAGGAAAAACGTTCAAAACGCCTTGGAGAGTATAATGCAGAGACTGAAGTATTTCAGGAAAGCACCTGACACCGGGCTCGTAGTATTCTGTGGAGCAATACCTAGAGCAGGTCCTGGAACAGAGAAGATTGAGACTTACCTAATAATACCTCCAGAACCAGTGCCATTCTACCTATATAGATGTGATAGCAAGTTCTACGTGGCACCGTTGAAGGAGATGATTAAAGAAAAGGATGCATACGGCCTCATAGTGATAGACAGGAACGAGGCTACAATAGCTCTCCTAGTAGGGAGGAGAATAGAGATTGCAGCCTCGCTCACAAGCGGGATTCCTGGAAAACATGATCAGGGAGGTCAGAGCCAGAGGAGGTTCAGCAGGATAATAGAGCAGCTAGCTCACGAATTCTATAAGAGAGTCGGGGAGAAAGCAAGCAACATATTCTTGGAATTAGAGGACAACTTAAAAGGGGTAATAATAGGGGGTCCAGGTCCAACTAAACAGGAGTTTGCAGATGGAGACTACTTGGACTATAGGCTTAAGAAGAAGATTCTTGGAGTAGTCGACATAGGCTACAGTGGTGAAGAGGGAATATATGAGCTTGTTAGAAGAGGTGAGGAGCTGATAAAGGAGTCGAGATATGTTGAGGAACGCCAGCTAATACAGAAATTTATGGCTTACATAGCTAAGAAGCCGGATCTAGTAACTTATGGTATCAAAGAAGTGCTCGACGCACTGGATAAAGGTGTAGCTGAACTGGTGTTGATAAGTGAAGACGTGGACTTGGTGATTGTTGATGGAGAGTGCAGGGTTTGCGGAAAACCATACCACGATATTGTCAGCGAGAAGAGTATTAGAAGAGGTCAATTGAAGTGCCCCGACTGCGGGGGAGACATAGCTGTCTCAGAGGTTAAGAGCCTAGTGGATGTTATTGACAGGAAGGCTAAGGCTACTTCCACTAGAGTAGAGGTTATCAGTACTGTAACCCCCGAGGGACAACAGTTTAAGAACGTTTTTGGAGGAATAGCGGCACTACTCAGATACAAAATATCATAATCTGATCCCGCAGTAAGGACAGAACGATGCGTCTGGAGGCACAGTTCTCCCGCAACTTCTACAAGTCTTCATTCCACTCCTGCTCCCATCTAGGAAGGCTGCTAGATAGGCCTTTCTTAAGTCCTCTCTATGTAAATGAGTGTATATCTGGGTAACTTTAACATCGCTGTGGCCCAGAATTCTCTGGAGAGCCATGACATTCAAGCCCCTTCTCAGAGCATTCGTTGCAAAAGTGTGTCTCAGAACGTGGGGTCTAATCCTCGAGGAGTCTAAGCCAGCTCTCTCCGCAAGCTTCTTCAATCTCTTCCAGAGACCAACATATGTTAACGGGATCAGTCTGTCTCCTGGCTTAAGCTTTCTCAGAGATATCCACACTGAGAGAAGTTCTCCGAGTACGGGGGTAAAGAACACCGTCCTCTTCTCCCCATACTTCCCTTCTCTAACAACAATCTCGCCTAGAGATAGATCTATGTCTCTAACTCTAATAGACAAGGCTTCCCCTGCTCTAAGACCTGTTTCACATAGTAGTCTGATTATAATTATGTCTAGCAGATCTCTTGCAGCCTCCTCAAGTCTGGAAAGCTCTTCTTCAGATAGCGCATCGACTTCTCTGCTACGTGGAGCTCTTACAACGGAAACTTTTACCGGTAGTCCAGCCCACTTCAAGAATCCTCTGAGGAAGAGAGTATAGTAGTGTAGAGTTATCCTCGTTCTCCTACCGCTCCTCCTAGAATTCCTCTTCCTAGGAAAACCTCTGCGAATCCTATCTGCCTTCCACTTATCCACCAGCTCTTCAGAAACTTCCCTAAGACACTTGATACCCGAGTATTCTAAGAAATCCGATATGGCGGCTCTATAGGCTTTAACGGTCTTCTCGCTAGCGCCGGAAGCCAGTAGGGCATTGAGGAATACCTCTAAAGCCTCCCAAACATCTCTATCTAAAATATCTCTGGGAGGATCCGCCAAGTCGAACTTAACCATAATCCACCATCAAGAGAATCCTTCCAGCACTTAAGCTTAAAACCTAGACTCCTAGTAATACTGCGTGAAGGTACAGGGATCTCGCTCACCATGATCCTTGAATTAAATTAACTGGGGTGAAGTTAAGTGACAGTTAACTTAACCATCAACCCGCCTAGAAGCATGGTGGTTAAGCTAAGCGGCCACCTATCCACACCGAGCCACGTAGAGCTCATAGCGGAGTACGCTAACATAATAAGAGAGCTCTGGGTTCGCGGAGTAAGGCTCTCAGTAGTTGTTGGAGGAGGAGATACTGCTAGAGAATACATTAGCGCAGCCAGAACTCTAGGAGGAGACGAGACGACACTCGACAGAATAGGTGCAATGGTAGCTAGATTAAACGCTATGCTCCTAATATCAGCCCTACCCGCCATAGCCTACCCGAAACCACCTGAAAACCTGGAGGAATTCCTTGAAGCCCACGCAACTGGGAAAATAGTTGTTTCAGGAGGATTCCAGCCGGGGCAGTCAACAAACGCTGTTTCAGCCCTAATAGCGGAGTCGATGAGAGCAGACATACTAGTAAACCTAACGACGGTGGATGCCGTTTACACTGAAGATCCAGCAGTGAAGCCAGGCGCAAAACCGCTAACTAAAATAACTATAAGTGAATTGGAGGAAATACTGATGAAAAACATCGATTACAGAGCTGGAAAATACAAGCTAATGGATCCCCTAAGCATCATGATAGTTAAGAGAAGTGGGATACCACTAGTAATAGCTGACGGAAGAAAACCTGAAAATCTGATTAAAATAGCAGAAGGCAGAATACCTGGAACGCTAGTAGTTCCAGACATTGAATCCGAAGACCGTTAACTTAGCAGAACAATACAGGTGCAACACTTCACGCAATAACCATTGTTCCCCACCTGTATTCAGAAAAGTTGAGTATTCAAATTAACTTCGGACAGGTTATTCACAAGTAGGAGACAGTGGAAGTCGAGAAACCAGGTATACAGGAATCGCCCCAAATAAAATGCTTTCAGAAACACTTTCTAAAACTGGTCATAGTGAATTATAGTTTAGACTACTCAAAACACTGCAACACTGGTTTCAGCTCACAATTTTATGAGCTCGTATTCAGTGGAACCTAGCCCTATTTCCTGGGCACGCTTTACTTGCCTATAAGGGTCTATTTTGTGTATTTTCTCGAACAGTCTTGGTTTAACCTCATCTATGAGGTCTAGTGATGCTTTGTCTACTGCAACAATGTCTCTTGAAGCCAGATAGCCTATGTCGGGACATATTATTGGGCCGGCTCTGGGATCGCAGTCGCATGACCTCGTTATATTCTTTAGGACGTTAACGTAGATAACCTGCTTACCTGAAATACATGCCTTAGTTGCTAGGGCAAGCAGGTCTTGGAGATTTCCTATTCTACACGTTAATGCCCCTGTTGGACAGGAGGCCGCGCAATTGCCGCATCCACCGCACTTCCTATAGTTAATCTCCACTCGGTCACCCTTAATGGTTATTGCGTTGAGGGGACATATGGATGCACATGTCCCACACAAACTGCACTTACTTGGATCGTATACGGGCTTAGCTCCGTTATGCATGAATTTCTTAGTATTCTTCGTCACACCCCCCATTCCAAGATTCTTTATTGCACCTCCGAAACCAGCTAGAATGTGTCCTTTGACGTGGGAGACTACTACCATGCACTCGCTGTTGTAAATGTTCTCTACGACCTCAAATGTGAAGTCATTTAATGATGTGGGAAAACCTTTATCATCAATCACTATAGGACACTTGATGTTTCTTTTAGTGAAGCCATGTAGCGAAGCCACTATTCTATATCCTAGAACTGTTGCTCTGGGAGCGGTATATGCTACAGTACTGTCGAGAATGAAGGGTTCAGCATCCGCTTTTCTCAACTCGCTCACGATAAGTCTTATGAAGTTCGGTTTCACGTAGTACCTGTTGCCGATTTCGCCCATATGGACTTTCACTGGAACCCTCATACCTGAGAAGTCTCCAATACCCAGTTCCTTCAGAACCAAACCTATCTTATCCTGATCCTTGAAGTAGTAGACCTTACTCATACTAATGTTCCTCACAAGATTTACTCAATCTTCATTACTTTAAAGATTTATATTAAGTTATGGATATTTGTGAGGATTCGAACTAGGTTGCCTAGGAGGCAATGTTTAGACTATTATCTAAGATTTCATCGCGAGCGTTCTGAGACACCTGTTTCAAGGGACTTGGAGAACAGTGATGCTATTCACCCTCACGTTTTAGCTCATCATATATCTTGTTGAGGACTTCAACAAGCTTACCTATCCTCCACCCCTCTTCCATGGCCCCCTGTATACTGTCAATAGCTTGTTCCTCGAAATCGAATCCCACGGGTTGAAGTACTCCATAATGATACTCCTTGGCAACCCTATACCTCCTCTCCCTCAACCACCCTATAATATCGTAAATATTGGTCTCTCCTCGAGGCGACCCCTCTCTAGGTAACTCGACAACCTCATATTTTCCTTCATCGGAATCGTAGCAGACAATTTTTCTAATATTAAATAACGCCGGCTGCTCCCATCTCAAAAGCATTACACATAGAGTGACCATGACATTCCCTAATCTTTATAGGGGCCTCGCATTTAAAATTAGTTTCTACATCTACTTCCGGCTTGAAACACTATATTGTATAATACAGTGTTTCCATGAGGTCCGCTCGATCTACTTTTTAGATCGAAACAGTTTTGACTCGCATAATGCTGTCGTAAATTCGAGTTCCGCCCTTGTGATGTTACTCTCCCGAACATTTTTCGTATTTGGTAATAAATTTTATGAATGGTCTTATGCATATAATTTATATACTGTTTCTAATTGTTTGTAATACCATGGACAGGTACCTACTACTGTTCGGTAAAAACGCCCTACCCGATGACATACATCGCCCTACTAGAAGAGACCCCTATGACGTGTCCTTTCATTCCCAGAGGAAGACGATGAGAAGAGGGGAGAGTGCTGTTGAAGCTTTGGGAACAATACATACTCCTAATCAACGGGATCCCGGACATGTTAGCGTTGGATTATAGAGGCCTGAGGTTAATGAGTGGAGTAGAAACCGGGCTCTTCGTAACGTTTACTAGTAGCTCTAAGGTCTTCATGCAAGGTGAAGAGCGTGTAGATAAGGCTAACTCCATGAATTTAAATGGAGTTGGATGCTTGCTCTAGGTGTCCGCACTCAAACTCGATGCTCCAACGTTATTGAACATATGTTAGGTGAATAGAATGCGGTGTAGAGCGAGAAGCGTCTTCAAAAGGTATCGCATAGAGGTCAGAGAGACCCCTCCGAAGGTTAAGTTGCCTCCGAAGTTCCTAGTTAAACGCTACAATAACTGTACAAACGAGCAGGAATGCGTTGTAGTGTGTATATATGGTGTTCATAGAGTAAACGAGGATGGAACTATTGCTGAACCCATAAGCGAACTGTGCAGAGGGTGCCACCTATGTGTTTTAGCATGCCCAAAGAGAGCGATATCGATAGAGGTTAACCCTGAGTTTTTGAGGCTGGGCATCGTACTTCACTGCGGATAGAATAGAGAGAATCTACTTCGAAACCGAGACAGGTAGAGTGCCGGTTTCGGGAGCAGGGTACGGAGGCCCGTTTGCAGGGAGAGGATTCGACGCTATTTGGTTCGATTTCTCGGAGATCGTTAGGCCGACGAGAGACGGAATTCACGGCAGAGAGTACATTTCGACATCAGTTGACTTAGGTAGGAAGCTGCCGTACCTCGAGTTCGACGAGAATGGCGCCCTGCTATCGGATATTCCGAAGAACATTGAGATCCCTATACCGATGATCCTCGACGCTCCAACTCCCTGCGCTAGAGACAAATACCTTCAGCTATCAGTAGTGAAAGCCGCGTCTAAGCTTGACACCTTTGCCATCGTGAGAGCTGAAGGTTTCTGCGAAGAGCTAAATCCATATGTTCAATGGGTTATTCCGAGGATTCCAGCCGACTGCATAGAGGAATCAGCTGATTTGATTGCCGCATCGAGGATCGTTGAAATAGATTGCTGTGGCGATGAGGATTTCAAGGGGATCTTCGAGAGGGTGAAAGAAGAGAATCCCTCGACGCTGGTATCGTTCCGTTTCCCCTATAGCGACAGATCTGGAATAGTAGCGGAGGCGCTGGTGAGGATCGGTGCTGATATCGTTCACTTTTACGCGAGCGATAAAAATGTTGAAGAGGGGCCCGATTACATTGTAAAGGCCATTCGATCTGTACACTTACACCTCGTCGACAGGGGGATTAGGGATCAAATAACATTCATTTCCAGCGGTGGACTGGCAGAGGCTGCACACGTCCCCAAGTCGATACTCCTCGGAGCAGACGCCGTCGCTATTGGTCTGGCATACCAGGTGGCCCTGGGTTGCAGGGTTTGCTACGGTGAGAGAAAGTCTGAGTGTTTGGTGGAAGTGGGGAGCGCGGATATCGAGTGGGCTGTGCAGAGAATAATGAACATGGTAAACTCGTGGAGGGATCAACTGCTCGAGGTTCTCAGCGGAATGGGGATGCGGGAAGTAAGGATACTGAGAGGTGAGGTCGGCAGGGCAATGTTCTACGAAGAACTCGAATCTAAAGTATTCGGTGGTGCAGAGTGATGCAGAGACTATTTCACTTACCAGAAGTGAAGCCAGCACCCTCCAAGTACCCTGGGAAGATAGAGAAGTACGAGGTTTTACTGGATAGATCTAAGTGTATAGCGTGCGGTGCTTGCACAGAGATTTGCGAATACATAGCATCCGCCCACTCGACTATGAAGCGTTTAAGAAGTCTGATGGCTACATTCGTTTAGTCAACCCCGAAAAGTTCTGTAAGGGTGTTGAGTGTCAGCAGTGCGTGAGGGTTTGTCTAACTAATGCTTTGTAAAGTTAGGTTAAACCCGCAGTACCTGGCACTCTGGGATTCCCGCTGGTCAGCCGACCTCATACTGTCAACTTGGGAGCAAGCTGAAAGCGGAGATGTTTCAGGAAGGTACGAGTATAGTGTCGGAAATTCAGGGGGAGGATTTGACAGGATAATGTTCGACTTTGAGTTGAACGAGGATCCACGTGACTTCGAGTTGTTCGATGAAGACCGCGATACTTCCATAGTCCTCAATAAGAGGGACGACAGGAGGCCTAGAATAGAGATCCCAATTCCCGTATATAGCGCAGACATGTCCTTCGGGTCCATAAGCTTAAACGTGATGCTTGCGAGAGCTAAGGCTGCCAAGGCCTGGAACACGTTTGTGGGTACTGGTGAGGGCGGATACCCGGACGAGCTGATACCATACAAGGACCACGTAATAACACAAGTTGCCACAGGCCATTTTGGTGTGAATGCTGAAACCATAAAAAGAGCGAGAATCGTGGTTCTGAAGTATGCGCAGGGTGCAAAACCGGGTCTCGGCGGCCATCTACTAGCCGATAAAGTTACCCCCGATGTGGCTAGGATAAGGGAGACTGTTCCCTACGTCAGCTTGTTTTCACCGTTTCCATTCCACAATGTCTATTCTGTGGAGGATCACTACAGGCACGTGTAGCTAATAAAGGACATAAACCCCAGAGCTCTCGTTGCAGTAAAAGTATCTACTCCCATCGACATCGACATGGTTGCTATCGGGATCTACTATGCGGGGGCAAACATCATCCAAATAGATGGGGGTTGCGGAGGAACCGGAGCGGCGCCAGACATAGCTAAGAGAAACATCGCTATGCCCATAGAATATGCGATCCCCATAGTCCATAACTACTTGGTGGGAGAGGGCGTGAGAGAAAAAGTGGTGATAATGGCTAGCGGGGGGATAAGGACAGCCTTCGACGTTGCCAAGGCGATTGCCTTGGGAGCCGACGGAGCTGTGACTGGAACTGCAGAATTAGTGGCACTCGGCTGTAAGAGGTGTGGGAACTGTGAGAGGGGAGGGGGTTGCCCGTCAGGAATTGCTACAACTGATCCTGTGTTAAAGCATTTAATCAATCCCGACTGGGGGGCTCAAAGGATAATAAACATGTACCGTTCGTGGAAGAAGCAGAGGAGCTATATTCTAGCAAGACTAGGCTTGGAGAACATTAGAGAGTTGCGTCCAAGCGGGATAGTCAAGTTCAAAAATAGTAGGTTTAACCACTTGATCCATCTAGACCATTTGAGGTGAGAGACTTGGTCCTCCAGCTATCTAGTAGGATAGCGACTTTAAGGAATGCGTTGCTAGGATCACTGAACGCCCCGGTCTACAAGAGCGCTGTTGAGGGCGGATGCGGCGTTATAGGAGTTGCCTGCACGGTTCCCGTAAAAGGAAGACACTTGTTGCAACCATTGCTGCAAATGCATAATAGAGGGAATGGGAAGGGCGGAGGCATTGCGGCTGTAGGTCTTTCCCACAAGCAGCTGGGTGTTTCAAAGAGAGTTTTGAGGGAATACTACATATTGCAAGTAGCTTACCTAGACCCAGAATATAGGAGGAAAGTGGAAGAGGAGTTCATAAACCCCTATTTCACTATCGAGGTCGCCGAAAAAGTTCCAACCATTCAGGATTACAAGAGCGTGGGATTGGAGGTAAAGCCTCCGGATGTCTGGAGGTATTTTGTCGGAGTTGACGAGGACGTGTTGAACAGGTTCATTGAGAGAAGCAACCTCGAATGGCTGGATCCCCGTAGGGCGGAGGACGAGTTCGTCTATAGGAACAGCTTCGCCTTAAACAAGAAGTACTATGCTTCACTAGGCGAGAAAAAGGCGTTCGTGGTGTCTCATGGGAAGAACATGATAGTTCTGAAGATTGTGGGATACGCTGAACAGGTCATAAGATACTATCGATTAGAGGAGTTTGAAGCCAACATCTGGATCGGACATCAAAGGTATCCAACGAAAGGGAAGGTCTGGCATCCAGGAGGAGCCCACCCATTCATAGGGGTTCACGACGCGCTAGTTCGCAATGGAGACTTTGCGAACTACTACTCGATGACGGAGTACTTGAAACAGAGAAATATTTATCCACCATTCTTAACGGACACGAAGGCAGCCGCCCTTTACTGGGATCTCTTGACAAGGGTTTACCAGTATCCTTTAGAATATGCGATTGAGGCTATTGCGCCGACGACGGAGAGAGATTTCGTTATGTTACCTGAAGAGAAGAGGAGAATATACAAGGCAATCCAGGCAACGCATATTCACGGATCACCTGATGGACCATGGTTCTTCATAATCGCTAGGAACGACCCCTACAGGAGGTGCTTCCAGCTCATAGGCATAACTGAGACTTCGATGCTGAGGCCTCAGGTTTTTGCACTTCAGGAGGGATATGTGAAGATAGGTATCATAGCATCTGAGAGACAGGCAATCGACGCCTTACTCAGAAGCCTTGCGTTAGAGGATGACAGATTTTGCCCTGTAGCAGATCTTTACTGGTATGCTAGGGGAGGTAGCTATACTGATGGAGGCGCCTTCATTTTTACCATAGACTACGACTCTAAAGACCTTGTATGCACAGATAAATTCGGGAAAGTGATCTCCGTGGCTAAGTGGAAGAAGCCTTGTAGAAGTATTTATAGAATGGTCGTTAAGCACAATCCGAAGAATATATCGCGTGAACTGGACTACGTATTATCGAAAAAGAAGAGTTATACTGAAATATATGATTACATTGCGAAGAATATTAAATATTGGGATTACGATGAAGTTTTCTATGTTGCAGAATCGTTGAAGATTTTTGCTAATAGGGGGGACGAGGAGAGAACTGCTGCTATCAAAGCCTTAACGCTTCTAATAGATCGAAGATACGATGTGGGCGACAAAAAGAGGAGTTGCATAGTGTCGATATTCGAAGAGAAGCTCTTCGAGCTCTTCAGTTCAATACCCCCATAGACTCTGGTTTAAGCAGCGCCTACTGTCTGATTGATTGGGATAGTAGAAATAAGCTGAAACCACCCGTAGATCCCCGGCAGACATTAGTCATCGATGTATACGACTTCGAGCCCGAGGGAGATGGAGGTGTCTGCGGCTTTTTAGATAGAGCCTGTAGATTAGGATGGAGAAGAATTATAGCCTACAATTTCAAGGGGCAGAGGAACTTCGGAGCCGGTCTTGTGTCGAGAGATGACATGGGAATCGACATTTATGGTAGAGTCGGCGAACTGCCTCGCTGCCTTCGCCGATGGCCCAGAATTCTACGTGCATGGAAGCGTTAAAGACTCAGTGGCCTACTGCTTCAGGTCAGGGAAAATGGTGATCTTCGGGGATGCTGGGAAAGCGTTTGGATATGGTGCAAAGGGTGGAATAGCTTTCATCTTAGGAGATCTCATTGATAGGCCTTTAATCAACGCTGTGGGAAGCGCTACTGCAGTAGTAAACGGTTCATGTAAGGATTACATGGGGGAGTCCTTTATGGCGGCAAACGGCCTCATAATCATTAACGGGGTGAAGTTTGACGAGAATGGAAGACTTGTTGAAGAGGAAACACCTTATCATGGCGGAAACCTATTCTCCTTGGCTGCTGCCGGCGCTGTTTTCCTAAGAGACCCCTGGGGAACTGTTAGCAAAGACCAGCTTAATGGTGGTAAAATAGTCTCACTGACAAAATAGGTACTGAACTATCAGCGGTTCTCATAGGATACGGTGTTAAGCATCTTGCACGCGAGCTGATAAGCTATAGTGCCGATAAGGTTTACCTAGTGGAGCACGAGTGTCTTAGACATTACATAACGCTACCGTTTCCCGTCCTAGGTCATTGTAGGTCTCGCTAGGACGGGTTGTGCCTCTGCTCCGTGCTTCACTGTGGCTACAAGCCACTCCACACGGGGGTCATGGGCACCCTTCGTCCCAACGGCATGGGGGACACATCTAGGATGTACTTTCCAACTAGGTTTATAGCACCTATAATGTCTCGGTCATGTATGAACCCGCATCTAGGACACTTCATTAGTCTTGGTTTCCATCCGTTCCTCTGGGCATAGCCCTTCATCAGGATAAGTTTAGAACTACAGATTGGGCAAGTAGAGGAAGTATATGAAGGATTAATAAGAATAAAAGGAATGACATATCCCTCTAGTTTCTCAATTATCAACTTATGTATTCCACGTATGCTTGACTGTTTTAACCTATGGGCATCAAGTCCATTTAACTTCCTATTTTTCTCTATAACCTTATCTTGGAATCTCTTAGGTAGTTTCTCAAGAACAACTACACCATCCTTAACAATATCAATAACGATTCTAGCGAGTTTCTGCTTAATGCCCTTCTTAACGTTTCTCTCTCTAAGTTTCATCAATGCTATCTTGAGTCTTCTATTATCTTTAACGCCGAAAACTCTACTCCATTTTCGCTGAATTCTAGCCCTCCTATAAGCGTATCCAAGCACTATCTTAGAGAAGTTTGTAACTATAGTTGCTGCTTTATTTTCGGGATAGCAGTATATTGTTACGTTGTTCTCGTTAATATCAATACCATAAACTTTTGATGAATTCGACGTCCTAATAACTTCGACTTCTCTAGTAAAGACCACGTAGAGGTATAATTTATTCTCTACAAGCTTCCACCTAGTTGAACTCCTAAGAATCCATCCACCATTATAGTATCTCCAGAACAGTTTATGGAATTGTAATGGTATGTTTATCCATCCCTTACGGGTAGCTATCCTTACCCCCTCTAACGTTAATTTCCATAACTGGTTATCACATCCAACACTCCACTTCTTAACAACTGGCTTATCCGTCTTAGCTAATCCCTTCTTCTTAAGCTTCTTAAAACTCTTAAGTCTCTGAGATGCATCACGTATAGCCTCATGAATGTAGTGAGATGGAAGGTCTGGATATTTCTCCCTAAACCTCTTATAGAGCAGCTTCTTAGCCCTTGTCCAAGAACTAATGCTATTACTCCACATGCGCTCAAGAGCTTCAATAAGTATTCTACCATATACTTGGTAGATGTAACTTAATACCTTAATCTTAGTCTTAGTTAGCTGTAATGATACTAATACTACTGTCCTCTCAAGGGTCTCCGATTGCTTGTTCAACTGCTTCCACCACCTTCCTATACTTATGACTACGCTCACCATAGATTCTTGAAGCAAATGATGTAACTATCTCTATCAAGTCCTCGACCAACTCTTGGTAGAAGTCTTTAGCTGGTTCTTGGAAAGCTACTATGACTTTCACTCCGTGAGCCTTGAATAATTCTTCAAGATATTTGAATCCAAATCTTGTGAGTCTGTCTCTATATGCTACCAACAATATATCAAATTCGTGTTTCTTTGCCATTTCTACTAGCTTCCATAGTCCTCTCCTATCTTCCTTAAGACCACTAGCAATGTCTCTTACTATCCCCACTAGCTTCCAATTGTTTTGCTCTACATACTTCTTTAGTGCTTCTAACTGATTCTCTAACTCTTTCTTCTGATTAGCTCCACTAACACGAGCATATATTATTACACGAGCTACTTTAGGAGTCTTCATCTCTTCTACTGGTTGTCCGAGTAAACGCTTGACTTCACTTTCTGGTATTTTCCACCTACCACCAATATTAACTGCTCTAATCTTGCCCTCCTTAATCCACCTACGGAGGGTACGATTAGCAATACCTAGAATTTCACAAACTTCCCTAGTACTGTAATGACGCTCCACAGACCATCTCCAGAATAAAAAGACCTACACCGACCTATAAAAACCTTTACGTTGGAAACTACACCTCCACCCTACGCGAGAGTGCTAACAGACCTAATAGTTAAGGAGAGGCCAGAAATAGTGCTCTTCGCTGCCAACACTACTGGCCGAGACCTAGCGCCGAGGATTGCTGCTAGGCTTGAAACAGGGCTAACCGCGGACTGCACGGACCTAGACATAGGTGACTACGAGGACGTGTTAAGCGGGAAACTTTACAGGAATGTTCTATACCAGATCCGTCCAGCATTCGGCGGAGACATTATGGCAACAATAGTTACTCCAGAACAGCGTCCACAAATGGCTACTGTACGACCTGGAGCTTTCGAGCCGCCAGAGAAAGATCCGAGGAGAGAAGGGGAAGTAATATCCTATAGAGTCGAGTTCGAAGGCGAAGACTTGGCCGTGGAAGTACTTAAAGTGGTCAGAGAACAGGAGGGGGTTGATTTGAGGAACGCTAAGATAATAGTCAGTGGAGGCAGGGGTGTCGGCGGCTCTGATGGTTTCAAACTGATAAGAGAGTTAGCGAGGGTTTTAGGGGGTCAGGTCGGGGCGTCGAGAGCAGCAGCTGTCGACGCAGGCTGGATTCCTATAGCCATCAAATTGGGTTGACGGGGCAGAACAGTTAAACCAGACATTTACATAGCATGCGGTATTTCCGGAGCAATACAGCATGTTGTCGGAATAAAGAATTCTAAAATTATAATTGCCATAAATAATGATCCAAATGCATCGATATTTGACTACGCTGATTACGGCATAGTAGGAGATCTATTCGAGGTTATACCAGTGCTCATAGAAAAGCTGAGAAGGGGCAATGGTGGGGGAAATTAAAATTTCATAGAACACTATAGACTTGCGGGCATGGTGCGCGAGGAGTTAAAAACAGACATTACATGGTTCCCAGTTTAAGTTTCTGCACAACATCGTATCTTCTTCGAGAAACCTGTAAATCCAAGTATATGTGGAGTAGTTGTGTCAAGCGTCTCCGAAACAGCCTGTAATACTTAAGAGCGCCCATAGTGGGAAATCGTTGGATCGCGTAAAACTATAATAGTCTACACTAGCACCTATGTATTTATGGAGACCTATAAAATAGGCTTAGCGCAAGTACATTCCCTATTGGGAGACGTAGAGGAGAACCTAGCAAAGCATCTAGAATATGTGGATAAGGCTCGCGACCTGGGGATAGATATCCTGGTTTTTTCCCGAGCTATCCCTAACAGGGTATCTTTTAAGAGATTTAGCCTATGAACTATCAGATAAGTGTCTAGATGCGCTGAGGGAGATAGAGAAAGCATCTAGAGGCATGTCCGTGCTCGTAGGTGTTGTGGAAGAGCCGAGACTCGGTATATACAGGAATTCTATAGCCGTTATCTGTAATGGAAGGCTTGAAGGCTTCGTCCCTAAACTTTACTTACCTAACTATGGCCTTTTCGAGGAGAGCAGGTATTTCAAGGAGGGAGATGTTGGAGATGTTAGAGTTTTTGAGCACAAGGGTCTGAAGTTTGGTACCGTTATTTGCGAGGACGCGTGGCACCCGGAGCCCGTCGAGTTACTTGCTCGGCTGGGAGCAGATTTAGTTTTCATAAACTCTTCTTCACCGCTCAGAGGATTATACGGCGAGGGTGATATTTTCATAGAGAGTGTGGGAAGCCATTAACATCACACGTGCTGTCGAGAACACTATATACATAGCCTTCGTAAACAGAGTGGGGGTTGAGGACGAGGAATGTTTCTGGGGCGGCTCCATGGTTGTAAGCCCGGATGGAGAGGTAGTGGCTAGGGGGAGGAAGCTGGATGAGGATTTAGTAATAGCCGATATAAGCATCCACGTAATCCGTAGGGCTAGGAGGTTCAGCTCTTTTAAAGAGCATAGAACAGATATTCACAAGATACTGGGTGGTATTTCATGAGTTTGCCGCCCATAAACGCCGAGCGGGTGGCAGACTACATTGCACGTAGGCTTAGATGGTATGTTCTAGACTACGCGGGAAAGAAAAACGGTGTAATCGGAGTTAGCGGCGGCGTGGATTCAGCTGTCACAGCTTACCTCACGGTTAGGGCGCTCGGACCAGGGCATGTATACTGCTATCTCCTTCCCTCCGAGGCTACACCTAGAGAAGATGTTGAAGATGGTCTAGAGGTTATCAGGAGGTTGGGAATACCTAGGGGGCATTGGGAGATCATAAACATTAATGGAATAGTCCAGGATTTCGAGAAATTGCTGGGGGAGATGACAAAAATTGAGCGGGCAACGTTATAGCACGTGTAAGGATGATCGTCTTACATCAAAGGGCATAGGGTTGGTTATAGGAACAGGTGATAAGAGCGAACTATTACTAGGCTACTTCACCAAGTACGGCGACGGCGGTGTGGACGTGTTACCCATAGGGGGACTCTACAAGACCCATGTAAGACAGCTAGCTAAGTATTTAGGCGTACCGGATAGAATAGTGGAGAAGCTGTCGTCGCCTAGACTCTGGCCCGGGCAAACAGCAGAGGGCGAGCTTGGAGTCAACTACGAGACCATAGACTCCGTTCTATATTACCGCTTTGAGAAGTGGCTGCCTGAGGAGGAGATAGCAAAAACCCTGAATGTACCGAGAGAGATGGCCGATAGAATACTGAATATGGTAGAGAAAACTCAGCACAAGCGATTAATGCCCGAGGTCTTCCATATAGGTTATAGAGATATAGGCTCGGATTGGAGATACCCGAGGCAGTGGTTCTAAACCAAATACCCGATCAAGTTTCGAGAATCACCATTTAAATGAGACCTGCCATTTATGATAACAGGTGTCCGACTATGATTGTTTTAAGAAACATGGATGTTAAGAGGATAATAGCTGGAATACCAAGAGGTCACAAACATTTAAGGCTAGTACTCGAATCGACGAGCGGAATTATAGTCTTACATGAAGCCACGGTAGCAGCCATAGTCAGATCCTACATAAACATAGTAGCCCACCCTGTGAGAAGAGGATTAGAACTAGTGGGGACAATACCAGACAACATTAAACCTGGATACGCTGAACACCAATTATTGGAGTCTAATAGAAGTGAGAGAGAAATTTTAGAAGAACTTGAAACCATTCTAAACGAAGCCTACCATAGACAAAGCTAGAATAACAGTATTGAAAGGAGAATAATAAAAATATCTTCACTCTTCTCTAAGGGCGTGAAGTAAGATCTGAGAAGGAAACTTATGGAAATAGGCTCGTATCCCTTGTACACCATCTTCCTCGCAGTGAACTCCTCAAACAGTGAACCACAATACAACAGGCACACAGCAATCTATGTTGCAGAAGCTGATGATACACCACTGCAAAATAATTGTTAAAGGCGTGAATACCAAGTATGCCAGAATATTGTTAGAAACCATATAACCTTTACCTGCATTTGCAGAAAGCTTATTCTTCCATACAAAATAAAGTCTTAGGAAATTTCTCCAGTTAAACACGTATTATTTTATCCATAGCCATTAAAACCATGCTGAATTGAAAGTGGGGAAAGAGAATGGGGGGTGAAATGGTTTTTTACAGGGTTAGGAGGATAAGAGGCAAGTATTATTTGATCAAGGAATGGTATGATCCTAAAGCTAAACGTAAGCGTTCTAGAAGTCTAGGTCCATGCATCGAAATAGAACGGATAATATCAATGGTGCGGGGGGTGGGATTCGAACCCACGCAGGCATGCGCAGGGGGAGTCCCCCTTCTACGCCAGCGGATCTTAAGTCCGCCCCCTTTGTCCTGGCTCGGGCACCCCCGCATGTAATGCTCCACTAGTTTTTCACGTGTCGTGCTTAAATAGTTTAAGCTGGATTCGAATTGTCTGGAAGAATATGGGTGTTATGCTGAGGCTTCTGCTGCTTTGGAGGGTGAAACCTCTAATCCTAAGTAGAGTTTGACTAGGTCTTTTCTTGAGAGAAGTGCATTGCATTCTCCTTCGAAAATCTTCTTCCCAGCAGCTAATAGTAGAGCTCTGTCTGCCATCTTTAAAGCTTTCATAGCATTCTGCTCTACTATGAGCACTGTTATCCCCATATCTCTAAGCTTCTTTATTCTTTCAAATATGTAGTTGGATATTTTGGGTGCAAGGCCTGTTGACGGCTCGTCTAGCATTATTAGCTTAGGTTCTCCCATTAATGCCATTGCTAGTGCGAGCATTTGTCTCTCGCCTCCGCTGAGCTGGAATGCTTTATTATCCATGTACTTTCTGAGGACTGGGAGGAGTTCTAATACGCTTTCAATTTTCTGCTTAAGTTCCTGCTTGGGAAGCTTGTAGCCTGCCATCAAAAGATTTTCTCTAACAGTTAGCTTCGAGAAGACGTTTTCCACTTGAGGCAAATACACCAAGCCCTTTCTCGCAATTATGTGGGGCTTGATTCCTGTAATGTCTTCTCCATTAAAAATTACTTTTCCACTATAAATGTTTGTTAAACCAAATATTGATTTGAGGAGGGTGGATTTCCCGCTTCCGTTGGGTCCCACGATTGCAAGGATTTCCCTCTCATCAACACTAAAAGAGATATCAAATAATACCCTCAGCCTTCCATACCCGGCGTTGAGGCCTTCTATTCGGAGTATTGGCGCCAATGCTCTAACCCCCCAGGTACGCCCTAGCCACTATTTTATCCTCTAAGACCTCGCTGGGAGAACCCTTAGATATTATTTTACCTCTATCCATGGCGTAAACGTAGTCGGCGTAGGGTAGTGCTATGTCAAGACGGTGTTCGACTATTAGAAATGTTAGGTTAAGCTCTTTTCTAAGAGATAATAGGTGCTCGAATATTTCGTTTGCAAGCCTAGGGTTCACGCCTGCTATGGGCTCGTCCATTAACACCATCAGTGGATCAGCCATTAGAGCTCTCCCAATCTCAAGTAGCTTCATTTGGCCCCCGCTTAAAGTACACGCAGGCTTGTCCCATAGATGATCCAAGTTGAGTAGCTCAAGTATTCTAAGAGCCTTCTCTACGAGATGTTCCTCAGCCCTCCTCCAGGAATTCTTGAATAATGCCTTCCTAAGTTTCTCCCCCGGATTATTCCTAGATGCTACAAGCATGTTCTCTAAAACAGTTAAACTCTTGAATAAGTGTGGTATTTGAAATGTTCTAACAATGCCTTTCTCGAATATTTTGAATGGAGGTAAACCCGTTATGTTGCTTCCATTAAATTTCACTTCTCCCCTCTCGGGATGATAGAAGCCTGTTATCACGTTTATCAAAGTAGTTTTACCACTCCCATTGGGACCTATAATC
This sequence comes from Thermoproteota archaeon, assembly GCA_029258925.1. GTDB lineage: Archaea > Thermoproteota > Thermoprotei_A > EX4484-217-1 > JAPDJV01 > JAPDJV01. Next base: position 18,882 of record JAPDJV010000036.1, read on the forward strand.
AAAGTTATTTTTTCATTATATACATCTATTGAAACTCCATCTAACGCCCTAATCCCGCCAAACGTTTTCACGAGATCTCTCGTTTTAAGCGGTGCATCCAAGCCGTTTCACCCTTATAATAATTTTCGTTAAGATGGGAGGGTAAAAAGTGGGATTTAAATTTTATCCATTGAACTATTTAATTTAATGTCTATGAGAGCCCTCTAAAACCATTCCACAGTGTCTGTAGTAGACCTGTAAACCCCTACAACTTTACACACGTATTCTCCGTTCTCGAAGACTATAGCAGCTATGCTGTAGTCTCCGAAAGCCCTATCCCCGTTCTCATCTAAATTAAGCCATCCTGAAACACCGAAGAATCTTGCAGCAACTTCAGGTAAAGCCTTAGCTATGGCCTCGCCGTCATATTTGCCTACTTGCAGTATTGTCATTGCCGCAAGCCATGCTGCATCGTACATGTTGTGGGTGTACGAGTCTGGCTCAACACCGTAGGTATCCTTATACCTCTCGAAGAAGCTCTGTTGCACTGGACTACTCGTTGGAGCGAATATTGTGGATGGGAGGCCTCCAACACTTACAGCAACGTCTCCAACCTGAGAAGCTATTTTAGTCGAGAACGCTGTTCCATCCGTTCCAAACCACTCGACACTCATTAGTACGGAGTAGTCTTTTGCAGCATTAAGTATTGATATTCCGTCTTCCTCGAAAGATATCAGGAGGACTGCAGTCTCTGGGGAAACTCCGAGGGCGGAAACCTTGTCAGCCAAGCTTGCAACCTCGCTCGAGAATTCGAGAGCTTTTGGATCGTATCTGACGCTGTCAACAGTACCCCCGAGATCTTCAAATGTGCTCTTAAATCCGTTGAAGAGTCCGTCTCCCCAATCATCTCCCCTATATATAACAGCTACTTTTTTAACTCCCTTACTCCAAATCATCCTAGCCACTGCCTTAGCTTGAAAGAGGTCTGTTGTAACAAGTCTAAATATGTAGTCTCCTGGTATTGCAAGCGATGGCGCGGTCGATGAGCCGCTTATCACCACGATCTTATTTGAGTCAGCATAACTCTTAATAGCTGAAACCTCGTTGCTCGCAGCAGGCCCTAGAACAACCTTAACACCCTTAGCTACAAGAGACTGAAGTGCTTGAAGTGCACCCTCCTCACTAGTCTTAGTATCTTCTACGAGTATCTTGAATTTGACGTTCAGCCCCAGAGTGCTCACATAGTTATTTATGTCGGTCTCTGCCATCTCAAGGGCATTCTTCCACTTAGCACCGAATCCCGAGAGGTCTCCAGTTAATGGGAGAAGTGCTCCGATAGGTATTTCTGACGGGAGACCTTGGGCAGCTCCTCCAACAACTCCTCCAGCAGTAAAGACATAAGCCACTCCTCCCCCGATAATCAAGCCTATTAGTAGGCCTGCGATTAGGTTTACTATAGTGGGTTTAACCATGACTCTCCACCGCGCTAACCTAATAGTTCATCTTTGGGAGAAATGTGGGATTCGTTTTAAGTATATAAATTTTATTGTTCTTATTATTCTCAGTAAACTTTAAAAGAATGTGGGAGTTCTGAAACACTTCAAGTGATTCACAGTGCTAAACGTAATAGCAGACGCCATAGTATTCAGTAACCTGCTAGCTTTAATGGCTTTAGGAATAACGTTAACCTATATGACAGTTAAGGTTGCAAATTTCGCACACGGCGATTTCGCAACTGTTGGAATATATTTTGTATATACGTTATTCATAGTAGTAGGTGTTTCACAGTACTTCCTCCTACCATTTGCCTTTTTAATGGGGGGGCTTGTAGCATCTCTATCATATTTCCTAGTATTTAAACCCCTAGTGAATAGGGGGGTTGGAAGCGTGGGTTTAATGATTGCCTCGATAGCCATGGATATGATAATAAGGTCATTCCTCCACATATACTCCGATATAATGCAGTTGGAAACAAAGAAAATCTTCAGAGGATTTATTTTCCAAGACTTCGTCTTCCAAATCTACAACTGGACTCTGCCAGGAATACTGGTGGTTTCAACAATACTATCAATAACACTAATACTATCATTACACTTGCTATTAACTAAGACTAAAATGGGTATTGCGATGAGAGCTGCAATCGAGAACCCTAACTTAGCGGAAGTGTTAGGGGTCAACGTTAACTTAGTATATGCGATATCGTGGTTTATAGCTGGAGGACTAGCAGGTATTGCTGGAGCACTATTGCCGTTCACAATGGTTTCTGATCCGGAGATTGGATGGCAGATTCTCTTAAGAGTATTCGCTGCATCAATTCTAGGCGGGCTCTCAAGCCTGTATGGGGCAATTCTCGGAGGATATATTGTTGGATTTGCGGAGACTCTGGGAATATACTTCCTATCTAAGCCTCCATTTAACATTTCAACGGCTTATAGGCCAGCCATATCGTTCATGATAATCATATTATGCCTCCTCATAATACCTGAGGGAATAGTATCCGTGAAAATAAGCTTAAAGATGCCTTGGAGGAGAAAGCAGTGATAGACATCATTAGATTACTAGTGGACATAATAGCTTTCTACGCAATATATTTACTTCTATCTATAAGCTTAAATGTGGAATACGGGTATGCAGGAATCCCTAACTTCGGGAAAGCCTTGTTCTTCGCTGCAGGAGGATTCGTAGTGGGATCGCTTACATCTAGACTACTAGCTCCCCTAGCTGGAATAGACCTCCATCAAGTCAACTTCAAAATATACAATGTGCTCATAGCAACAAAAGTGTCACAGTATTTGTCGGGAAATATTTTACTAGCACTAACAGCATTCATAGCAATGATTATATTGGGGGCAATTATGGGAGGACTGCTTGGAGTAGTAGCATCCTACCCAGCTATAAGGCTTAGAGAAGACTACTTGGCAATAACTCTTCTTGCAGCAGGAGAGCTTGCTAGAATAATAGCTAGGAACTATGATCCCTTGATATGTGGCACACTCGGTGTATCCGTTCCAGACCCCTTTGCCTGGCTGCCTGGAATTCAGAGAAGCATCGTCCAGGCTGGGATAATGATGAGTATTGCAGTAATGGTTTGGCTCCTAGTTGAGAGAATTGCTAGATCGCCTTTTGGAAGACTTCTGAGAGCTATTAGAGAAGACGAGAGAGCTGCGGAAGTATATGGCAAAAACGTTGCATCAATTAGAATGAGGGCGCTACTAATAGGCTCAAGCATAGCTGGATTGGCTGGAGCTATCTATGCCTTCTATGTTGGAAGTGTCCATGCAGACGACTACACGCCCATAAGAACATTCATTGTCTGGGTTATGGTGGTCCTCGGAGGTGCGGGAAACAATGCTGGAGCAGCGCTTGGATCACTGGTATACGTGTTATCCGATAGAATAATAATGCAAGTTAAGTACTATATTACCGTTCCATTCGACATAAACTACTTGAGCTACATGGCCTTCGGAACACTACTCATACTAGTACTAATGTACAGACCCAAGGGAATACTTCCCGAGAAACCTAGCCTAACAATAGATTTCAGCAAGGTAATCTCTAGGCTAAGAGAGGAGGCTGAAGCATCGCCTGAAGGGTCAGGAGGCTAGGTTTCGGGAGCAACATAGAAGTTTATTTTCCCCTTATGCCAATCCCTTATAATAGTTCTAGCCGCCTCCTCGACATTAGGTTCCCCGCTCTTCTTGTAGAACCACCCCCTCCTCACAGCTATTTCCTCCAGTATCTTATAGGGATCGTCGTGATCCATCCCGTAAGCCTCTCTAATCGAAGCAGGGTCGTGCTTCAATGCCCTGGTAATCAATACTATTGCCGGTTTAATGGGGTTCCGGAGTTCCTCAGGAGGCAAACCTCTAATCGCAGCCTCTACACTACCCCTCCTAACAGGAAGTATTCCAGGAGTATCGATAACTCTAATATCCCTGCCCACCCTGTAGAACTGTACATGTCTAGTGTACCCGGGGCTCCCGGGTATGGGACTCGTTGGAGCGCTCTTCCTGCCCTTTAAAGCATTTATTATTGTAGATTTCCCAACTTTAGGGTAGCCTACTACAGCCACCGTTATAGGCCTCCTGTTCCCCGCCACCATCCTAATAGCCCTCCTTAAAACTCTAGTTCCAAGCCTACTCTTAGCACTCACATACACCGTGGGGTAACCAGAGTTTTCGAAAATCCTCTTCCACCGCTCAACAATATTCCTGGGAACCATGTCAGCCTTATTCATCACTATCAACAGTCTCCTACCCATTCCCCCGACAATACTCTCAAGCCTCCTACTCCTAGTGGCAACAGGATCTCTAGCATCAACTACTTCTAAAACCACATCAGCCATCCTAACTATTCTCCTAATATCCCTCCACGACGCAGTTATCAAAACATCACACCTTAAACAGTGACTACACCAGTAACTCTCTGCAAGTATTTGGATAAAAAGTTTATATGGGCGTCTAAGACACATCTTATTTGAGCCGCGGTAGCTCAGCCCTAGGTTAGAGCGCCGCCCTGGTATCCTGGGGCTCGAGAGGCGGAGGTCCCGGGTTCAAATCCCGGCCGCGGCTCCACACATAATGTTTGAATATCTTCTGAGGATCTCAAGCCTTACATGAGATCCCGATAATGTTGCCCGGTTAGGGATCCATGTTTTTAAGAAAGCTGAAGAGAACGTGTTGCTTGCTTCATCAGAGTTCCAGACTTTTAAGCATATGTCTGCTAACGGAGGCGATGAAAGCTGTTAGTGTTGTTAATTCTAGGTGGAGTCTTAAGTCTACACTACGATGGCCTACGGCCTACATGTTGTGAGTAGAACCCAGGCTATCATTGAGGACTGTGAGGTTTGAAGTCTTAGGGCTCCTATTAGTAGCTATACCGCTATCGCTCATCGAGGGAATACATGTAATAAGCGTCGTGTTATTCTTCTCCCTCTGCTCCAATGCACTCATTGCAGATGCACTCTTGGAAGTATGAGAGAGGTTTTGAGGAGTGCGAGAGAGTCCTTCCTAGGCTAGATACTATGTACTTCCACATAGCCCACAACAGGGAGACAGCGTTACCCCTTAATTTACATGTGAGCATGCCTCCCGCGATGTACATGATCTACATGAAGATGTCATATTTAGACTAGGAGGAATCATCGTGTACACAGTCTTCCCACATATGGCCATATTCATGGTGTTAAAATGGCTCGCTGCGAAAGCTTTAGATAAAGGCTATTTAAGTACTACTGATCTTCCAGTGAGCTATGTTTGAAGTCATATACAACTGTCCCTGCATAATCGGTCATATTTTATAGGAAAGCATTTTTATGCTGATGCTTCATAGAGAATTGGGTGTGTGCGTTTGAAGTGGGAGATTTCTAATAGACCTGCATACTCTCTTCTCAAGGTTTCATTAAGTCCTGGAGAAAAGATTACCGCCGAAGCCGGAGCTTACGTTATGCATCGTGGCGATGTTGATATTAAGACACATACTGGCGGCGGACTTTTGAAGGCTTTTGCCAGAGCTCTTATGGCTGGCGAAACTGTTTTCTTGAACTCGTTTACTGCTCGTAGCAGTGCAGAGATCTGGTTTGCTCCTAGTTTGCCCGGTGACATCTCCTATGTTCCGCTGGAGGGCAGAGGGCTGATAATCCAGGACATGAGCTATCTGGCTCACCACGGTGATGTGCGTCTTAGTGTAGCGTGGAGAGGATTTAGGGGGCTACTTGCTGAGGGTTCCCTCGTCTGGCTCAAGGCTGAGGGACGTGGTGGAGTGTGGGTTAATAGTTATGGTGGTATAGAGGAAATAGTGTTAGGACCAGGTGAAGAAATGGCTCTTGACAACTTCCACTTCGTTGCAATGGAGCCTACTCTAAGCTGGAAGGTTAAGAAATTCGGTGGATTAAAGAGTTTCCTATTCGGGAAAGAGGGAGTTGTCATTCATTTAAAGGGGCCGGGTAAAATACTTGTTCAAACAAGAATACTGCCACCTTTCGCATACGTACTTAAAAGATTCCTACCCTCGGGATAGAATACTACATAACCTCCGCTATTAGAGGTCGTACCCATATTTGAACAACAGCACTTTCATCACTATGCAAGTACACTTTAAGCTTAAGCCTGTTGAGTACCTTTTTGAGGAAACATATCTTCAAAGCCGTTGAAACTTTGAAAAGAGGGAATGACTGGTGAAGACATATTGATATTCTCCGAGTTGCATCTGCTAAGTATAATCATCTATTCCGGACCACTATACTCAAAGATTACGCCCAACTCGTTGTAAACATTATTATTAGAAGCAACCTCTTAATAGTTAACACAAAACAGTTTTTAGTTGGTTGAACACATATCCTAATTTATGTGAGAGGTAATAGGTATTGACTACTAGGAAAACGGAAATTTTAGTAGTTGTAATTGGAGTATCCGTTATTCTAGGTGGAGTACTCTACATAATGCTTCTTCAACCCTCTACAAGTCATGGAGTATCCGAGCTGTTCGAACTTAAGAGAATTGAAGGCATAGGGGATGTTGTTGAAACTTTAAATTCATTATATGTAACTCAAATATTACTAGATCCCGAGACAGGGGAGACTATAGCTGTAAGCTCATATAACTTTACAGTTACATATGAGAACGAGACGGTAGTCGAAGTTTTCGTAGAAGCATCGTCGACCGCACCTAACATGACCTCCTCGGCAACAGCACTCTTAAACAAGAGTGATTGGAGCATTATTGATGTGAAAGACTGCGATGAGAGGATGACAACTAGGTTAATTGGGGGAGCATATTATCCTTTCATTATAGCAGACCAGCTAGTAAGTTTGATGGAGAATGGTAATGTTTCATATAGCTGTAGATATGTTGGTTATCGTAATGTCGGCGATGTTTCTCTTAAAGCATGGAACATTACAATATGGATATCGGGATCGGAGTACTCTCAACCAACGATAAAGGCTGTAATAGTTGATCTCAAAGGTTACGCAGCAATTGTAGAAATGATTATGATAAACCCTGCTGAAGCAATACTCCACTGTAAAGTAGAGAAAATAGTGCCAAAAACTTGAATGATAAATGCTATTACTTATTACTCATGAAGAGTACCATGTTAACAGCAATTCTACAGTAATCCTTAAGTATATTTACCTCTAACAGTGCAAACTGTAACATAAACGGGGGGTTACCTTTTTGATCGAGATAAGGTGGCATGGTCGAGGAGGGCAAGGTGCATGGACCGCGAGTAATATTCTGGCTCAAGCAGCATTGAAAGAGGAGAAATATGCACAGTCATTCCCAGCATTCGGCCCGGAGAGAATGGGCACCCCCATACTAGCGTTTACTAGGATAAGCGATGAACCAATCCATATACATTGCATGGTGTATAATCCGGATGCAATTGTAGTATTAGATCCGACACTACTTAAGACGATCAATGTAGTGGCAGGCTTAAAGGAGGGAGGAACCATAATAGTTAACTACAGCAATGAAGCAAGGGAATTATACAAGCTTTTGAACGTGGAAGCTGGGAAATACAGGGTTTACACAGTGCCTGCAACTGAAATAGCTATAGAGGTTCTGGGGCGTCCAATAGCGAATACTGCGATGATAGGAAGCCTAGTGAAGGCAATGGGCGTAGTAAGGCTTGAAAGCGTTCTAGAGACTATAAGAGAGAGATTTCCGGGGACTATTGGAGAAAGAAATGTTGAAGCCGCTAAGAGAGCCTACGAGCAAGTAAAAGAGGTGTAAGTCTTATGGGTGAAACCCTTAGAAGCTGGAAAGAACTACCTCTCTCAGCACTCCCATTCAAGCTTTCAACAGAATTCAAGACAGGCGATTGGAGAACATTTAGGCCCGTAGTGGACCAGGAGAAGTGTACAAGATGTCTCCTATGCTGGGTTTATTGTCCAGACATGTCGATAGTGTGGGATGGGCAGAGGATTTCAGTAAACTACGATTACTGTAAGGGATGCGGTATCTGCGCCCGCGAGTGCCCCGTAAAGGCCATAGAAATGGTTAAGGAGTGAGGTGGATTAAGGCTATGAGTCGGTTGAAACAGGTCTTAATGGGTTTAAATGGAGACGAGGCAGTCGCATGGGCTGTGAAACAATGTGATGTAGATGTTGTAGCAGCGTATCCCATAACCCCGCAGACCATAATAGTTGAAAAGTTCTCGGAGTTTGTCGCAAACGGTGAAGTTCACACAGAGTTTGTTGCAGTTGAATCGGAGCACTCGGCTATGAGCGCCTGCGTTGGAGCAGCTGCAGCTGGGGGAAGAGCGTTTACGGCCACAGCTGCAAACGGCCTAGCATTAATGTGGGAAATACTCTACATTGCAGCAAGTCTTAGACTGCCCATAGTAATGGCTGTCGCAAACAGAGCTCTCTCGGCACCAATCAACATACACTGCGATCACAGCGACAGCATGGGAGCTAGAGATACGGGCTGGATACAAATATACGTTGAAGACGCTCAGGAAGCATATGATTCAACAATCCAAGCATTTAAGATAGCCGAACACCCAGACGTGCTTCTTCCAGTAATGGTTTGCTTAGACGGCTTCTTCTTAAGTCATACTCTTCAAAACGTGAAAATCTTGCCGGACGAAGCTGTGAAGAAGTTCGTAGGCGAGAGAAAAATACCTGAAACAATGGTCGATTACTTCGGGAAAAAGGTTCCAGTAGTTCTAAACCCAGACAAACCATTGAGCTTCGGACCCCTCGACCTATACGACTACTACTTTGAACATAAGATTCCACAGTTCAAGGCAATGGAGAAAGCCAAAGATGTCATAAGGGAGGTCAACGAGGAATGGTTCAAGCTTACTGGTAGGAAGTATGGAGATGGACTAATAGATACGTATGCCATTGAGGATGCCGACGTAGCCATAGTAATCCTCGGCTCCGCAGCTGGAACAGCAAAATCCGTGGCTGAACAGTTGAGGAAGAACGGGGTTAAAGTAGGGGTTGTGAGAATCAGAACCTTTAGACCCTTCCCAGAAGAAGGCCTCGTGGAGGCTCTGAAAAACGTGAAAGTAGTCGGTGTCATGGATAGGAGTGGGAGTTTTGGTGCAATAGGTGGACCGGTGTTCTTAGAAACACGTGCAACATTTTACGATAAATCTGAGAGACCTGTAATAGTGGGATACATATACGGTCTTGGAGGCAGAGACTTGTCTCCCGAAATGGTTAAAAAAGTCTTCGATGAGCTTCTCGAAATCAAGAGAACAGGAAAAGTTAGGAGAACGCTTAGTTTTGTAGGGGTAAGAGAATGAGTGGTAAGATAGTCTTCAACATAAGGGAACTAGCTAAGAGACCTCCCAAACTACTGCCCGGCCACAGGCTGTGTGCTGGATGTGCTGCGCCAATAATAGCGAAGCTCGCACTCTTAGCCACAGATCGTCCCACAATAGTGGTTAACGCAACAGGATGTCTGGAAGTCGCCACAACGATATTCCCGTATACGAGCTGGAATGTGCCGTGGATTCACAACGCCTTCGAAAACGCTGCGTCAACAGCCTCCGGGATAGAGGCAGTCATAAAGGCCTTGAAGAAGAAGGGGAAGTACAAGTATGAAAATGTAGACATAATAGTTTTTGCGGGAGATGGAGGAACATATGACATAGGATTGCAGTCTTTGAGCGGAGCGCTGGAGAGAGGTCATGACTTCCTCTACATATTATACGACAATGAGGCATACATGAATACTGGAATACAGAGAAGCGGAGGAACACCTCTCGGAGCATGGACAACCACTTCGCCTGCTGGAAGAGTTATTCCAGGGAAAACGCAACATAAGAAACCCATAGCAGACATAGCTGTAGCCCATAGGATACCCTATGTGGCTACAGCTACTCCAGCTCATTGGATGGACTTCATGAGGAAGGTTAGGAAAGGCCTTGATGTTAACGGTCCAGCATTCATCCATGCCTTGTCACCATGTGACAGGGGATGGAGATTTGACACCAGCGAAACAATAGAGGTATGTAAGCTAGCAGTAGACACATGTTACTTCCCACTATGGGAGTTCGAGAATGGAGAGTGGAGATTAACTGATAGAAGCCTCGCTATCGCAAGAAACCCGAGGCTTAAGAAGCCTGTTGAGGAATTTTTGAAAGTCCAGGGAAGATTTAAACATCTATTTAAACCCGAGAACAGACATTTAATAGAGGAGATACAGAGACACGTTGACGCTATATGGGAGGATCTCCTAGAGAGGACAGGCATTAAGTAATATTATGCTCTTTAATTACATTATATTACCTCCATTATCCTATTAAAACAAGGAAGCCCATTGAACCGGCAATCATAGATATGTCAGCGTGTGCAGGGGGCACTACAGTGGAGAATAGTATTGAAAACTTGTGGCTTAGAATGAAGGTGAAGCTTAGGGAAGCGTTAGAGAAGTTTTCTGACAGTATAGGATGTAGCGGGTTGAATGCGCTCGCATCTAGGCTTAAAAAAGATGGGTATAGATCCTATACGTGGCAGAGGATGAAAAGAATATTGGCTGATACTGTAGCAGAGGAGATAATATACTTGCTTGGACCCGAAAACGTTCGTGGAATATTCTATGCAGACCTTCATGGAGGAGAGCCCGTTAACGTGGGGGAAATAGGGGGGAAGGACATAGACATCATACTGTGGCTTGATGAGAAAATAGTTGTAAAAGAAAAATTGCTAGAGAGGAAGCTTGAGGAGAGAACTTCAAGGATCCTAGAGCAATTGCTCGGAGAAGATATACGTAAAACATTGAATATACCTAACTTAGTCGAACTCCACATAGTAAAGAACTTGGAGAAGGACATATTCGGCTGGCTCATAAAAAACTGTAGCTCGGGAGCAATACCAATATGGTTAAGAAGGGAGGATGCAAAATAGTATATTGAAAAACAGAAAAAATAAAACAGGAAAATGTTTATAAGACAGTGAGCCGGGGTCGCCTAGCCTGGTAGGGCGCCGGCCTGCTAAGCCGGTGGGCTTGCGCCCACGCGGGTTCAAATCCCGCCCCCGGCGCCAAACCCCTTTCTCATTAGACACCTATATTGTGTCTTCTATGTTCCTTTGGAAACCTGTAGTGTCTGGTGTTTAGGGTCAATGTAATGCTTAGTCTTTGCTATGCTGTATGGTTGGATATGGTATACTCCAATACACTACTTCTTGAAGATTTTATCGAAAGGAAACCTCTACTTTCCAAATTTGGCATAGCAGTCTCCTTTAACGATGTACACCAAGAGTATTCATTAACATAGAATCACTTAGATTTCCAGATAATAGCTTAAGTAGCTAATAATGGTAATCGCTCGGAACTTAAATTCTATAAATTTTAAATCTCCCAGAGATTTAAAGTAATGTACGATTGGCAGATAAGACCCATGATATCTGAGAATTTTAACTAACATATTAGACAAGCTAAGCCCAGGCCTAGAGCTGCTAATCCCATAAGCTTCCTGATTCTAACAGAGCCCGACCTCTTAATAGTCATAGCCGCTAAGGGGGCTGATAGTATCGTGCCTAAAGTCATGGGCCCTGCTATGCTTACGTCGATAGTTCCACTCAAGTAGTATACTACTGTTGCAACAGTACACGTTAATCCCTCAGCTAGAGCTGTAATGGCTACAGCACTCCTAGCCTCAGCTCCTAAGATAACCTGACCACCCGCTATAAGAGGGCCGTAACCTCCCCCAGTTAAACCCTTGTTGAATCCAGCTATTAGGCTCAGTAAGAGTGCTTTGCCTCGCGATAACCTCCCTCTAATTCTCTTATTAGATAGTAGAAATAGACCAATGATCGTGGTCATTGCAGCCACGTAGTATTTAATAACCATCCCCGATAGCCTTAGTGCTACTAATGATGCTACCAAGGGTGCTAGTATTCCCGAACACCCCAATATCAAAGCTACGTGCAGCTCTACGCTACCAAGCTTAAAATTAGCGTTCCCGAGTCTATGGTGAAATATTGACACAACAATGTCTCCTGCAAGCTGTGACACCATGACTGCTGGAACGATTTTGAGAGGACTTAGTCCTGCTAATAGAAGAGTCGGAGTTAAAGCTGTGCCATACCCCATACCCAGGGTGGCATCCAGATACTCGAGGACAAACGCCAATATTACCAGTGTTATAGTCGTCTCCAGCTCAACTTCACCATAATTTAATTATATTTAATTAAATTACATTTACCGTATTCATAACAATAGTATATAGGCTTTCCGCCTGGAACCAGCATATCTGACCTCTATGAAGTTGATTACTATAGAGTCCCGTTCCAATCCTAAGGAAACTCTTGGTTTCCGTAAAATACTAGGGAGATGTTGAAGAAGCGAAGATAAATGAACTATGACTTGAGAAAACTAAGAAAATCTGGAAATAGCGTACTAGTCCTCGTGAACAGTTATAAGGGCGCGCGGCCCCCGCCACCTAAGCCTCCACATCAAGGCCTCCCCAGAGACGAGCTCTCCGCTCCGGGAACCCGTGAACGTTGGCGTCCGAGGACAGGTTGCTCCCTTCCGGGCCTGGCCAGGTTCCCTCGGTGAAGGTGGTAGGATCTCCGCCTCCGCGGAGACCTCCACCTCCGCCAACCCCACGGGGCGAAGCTTCATCAGTCGCCTCTGGGGCTTACACCATGATGTGGAAGCCCGGTGGCGGGTTACTGGCCCCTGCATGTCGCCCGTTTCAGGTTACGAGGGAGGACGAGCCCCTCGGCCCTACCCGCGCGCCACTAAATTATATAGGGGTCCAGATATATTATTTTGGTGCTAAAGATAGCGACCTGTAGAAGGGAACTAGGGATGCCAAATGAGGGAAAAAATTGGTAGAGTGGGGGAGTTCGTGGAAGTAGTGTATGATAGAAGACGTTGGAGTATTTTGAGGAAGAAGAGGAGGAAAACATTAGAGATAATGAAAGCTCTTGTAGCATATAACCTGAACCCCATAGTCCACGGTAGCATAGCGAGAGGAGACGTGAGGGAGAACAGTGACATTGATGTCGTGTTGTTGGAACCTGTCCCGAGCTACATAGTGGAGATAGCGCTTGAGGCCGCGGGATTCAGGCCTGTCAAGAAGTTAATCGTTCAAGCAACTCCATCCCATACACCAAAAGCCTACATAGCTCTAGATGAGGAGGAGGAAAAAGTTGTCAGTTTCCCCCTGGCTAAGTTAGGCACTCGGGAATACGAATTTTACATGTTCGGCGGACTTCTCAGAATAAACGATTTAATTGGGAAGCTTAGAGTTAAGGGGGTTGATAAAAGGCTTATGCTCATCGAACCAACTCCAGAGGGACACATAGAGTCTTCTATAATAGGGAGAGAGTCTGAAGTAGCTAAAATTCTCGGGGTATCAGTGGACACTGTTCTTGAGAGAGTAAGAGTCTTAACGAGGAGGGACGAGAAGGGGAGAACAGGAGTCTTCATAAAACACGTTTTACCGCCCGATGTAAACATAGAGGAGGCTCTCGAATACTTAAAGAAAAAGTACCCGCTTTTAAGGAGGAAAATGCATGGCTAAAATAGGGAATTTCGTTGCTGGACCAGCCGGTAATATTGTTTGGGGCCGTCTACCTGTGGGATGTGCATTATGCTGGAAGGGACTTAAAACAGTAGTTTTCATTACGGGGCTATGTAATGTCAAATGTTATTATTGTCCAATAAGCTTTGAGAGAAGAGGCAGAGATATAACATACGTGAATGAGAGAAGGTTTGGGAAAATAAGAGATTTGATAATGGAAATAGAGATCTCTAAAAGTGAGGGAATAAGCATTACAGGGGGAGAGCCAGCATTAAGAGCTGCTAGAGTATTGAGGGTTGTGGAGGCTGTTAAGAGGGAGTTTGGAAGAGGCTTCCACATACACTTATACACTTCTGGCGTGGGTTTAACGGGGAACATTCTTGAAAACTGGTGGTCCCGGGGGATAGATGAAATAAGGTTTCACGTAGTGTCTCAGAAAACTCTAGAACTTGTTGAGAAAGCCTTGGAACTCGGGTCTTGGGATGTGGGTGTGGAGATACCGGTATTACCAGGTTCAGAGACATATATTATGAGACTGATACGTATACTCCAGGATTTAAAAGTCAAGTTCATAAACTTGAATGAAATGGAGATTACGGAGTCTAATGCTGAAAACCTTCTACTAAGAGGATTCAAGTTGGGAGACAGGTCTCCGACAAGCGTGGAGGGGAGCCATGAGACTGCTCTAAAAGTTTTGAAAAAATGTGTTGAAGAGGGAGTAACCATAGGAGTCCACTACTGTACAGCTAGGTATAAGGATGCTGTTCAAACGAGAATGAGGTTTCTAGTCAGGGGAAACTCTGTGAAGTCCGTGTTTGAGGAAACGCTAAGTAGCGGTCTCTTAAGGAAGGCTGTGTTAAAGGTGGGAGTGAAGGAGGCACCTGAGATAATAAGCTTCCTACATGATAAGAGAATAATGTTTGATGCTTTGAAGGAGAGTAGAGATGTTGTTGAACTAGTAGTGCATCCCAGTAATTTAAGGGATTTGCTGTCGTTTGCGAAGATTTCAGGGAAAATAGCATTGGCATATGAGTACCCCATTGAGCCCAGAATGAGAGTTATTGAAGAAGTCGTTTGGTAAAAAACTCGTGGCTATTAATGCTTAACGCTTCTGATCCGTAATGTTTTCTAAGTCTAGTTCATATCTCAAAATCGCAACAACTCCTCCGAAACCCTTCAACATTTTCCCAGGCTCGCTATGGGAACTAAATATCGTAACCTCTCCCCTAGAACTCTCAACAACCCTGATTATTTCATCAATTCTAGACCTGATGGAATCATTATAGTGGGAAATCATTTCGTCTAGAACTAGAAGCTTCTCGACGGCTCCCATAGATGCGACGATATTCACATAGTCTAGTCCGTAGGTGATTCTATTCGGGGTCTTCGCCATTAAATACAATACTTCTTCCATAAGTTCTCCCTCTCTCACTACACTATACTCTTCTACGATTTTTCGAACGGTATCCCTCCTAACAGCCTCCCTCACTCCATGAACGCCACCGGATGATACAGAATCCACTCTAATCGAAACATTGATTCCTCTCTCCCTAATAGCATTCTCTAAGACAGTAGCTACTTTTTCCTTTAAGAAGCCGGGTCCAGCTACTACGATTACTAGCGGATCGTATTCTTCAACTACTTCAACTATTTCCTTAGCCAGTCCTCTAATCTCCCTCTCCTCCTCTCCACGAGTACGCCCCTCTTTCCCTGTAATGTTGAGACAGTGGTCTCTGACAATTTTCACTCCATAATCATATAATGCTCCTATTGCTACTTCATCTCTATCAACAGCCACAATTATCGCGGGCTTCTTTAGCTTACCTGACATCTTAATCCTGTCTATGACTATCCTAGGCCACCCTTTACTTCTCACTACTGTAATCTCGGATCCCCTAGTTACGCTAATAGTGTGGTGAGAACCTTTAAGCCCGTACTTCTCTGGTCCCTCGACTATTATCCCCCTAATTCTAAGTCTATTTGTGAATGGCTGGAATTCTGTTGACAGAACTCTAATCTTCAACACCATTGGAATCCTCCTACTTCTTGAGCCATCGTCGCCTACCTTCACCTCTCTAGTAGTTCTAGCTATAACTACGTCGTCTTTTCCTACTATTACGTGGAGGAGCCATAGGTCATCCATGGTCTCTACTTTTAGTTTGAGAGAGCCCTTCTTCTCGTCGTATTCCAGTATTCTCATAGCTTATCCACCATAGTACAGAGTAATCTTTAGGAGGCGAAATATAAGTATATGCTGAACCTCTACAAATATTCAAGGAAGGATCATGGTTAAGATAAGGCTTGTTAGAAGCGAGGATATAGCACAAGTCTACAAAATAGAGTCAGAAGCATTCAAGTATCCTTATCCTAGAACACTGCTGGAATACTATAGCAATCTCAAAGATGCTGTATTCTATGTAGCTGAAGTAGATAATAGCATAGTGGGTTATGTGATCGGATTGCTCAGGAGGAGGATTATCGGACACATAATCTCAATTGCTGTTAGTAAAAGGTACATGAGGAGAGGAATTGGAAGTAAGTTACTTAAGAAAGCTGAGGAAACTCTTAGGCGTATGGGAGCCAAGGTCCTTAGGCTTGAAGTTAGGAATTCCAATATTCCTGCAATAAATTTCTACGTGAAACACGGATATAAGATAGCATTCATTAAGGAATATTATTATCCTAACGGAGAAAGTGCTTACGTCATGTATAAGGTTTTCTTTTAGGTTTAGTGAAAAACGCGTTAACAATAATACCTTTAAGGGTCGTTTTCCAAATAATTAAATACGGTAAAATGGGGCGTCAGACGACACTTAAAATTGGGGTTCACGAGTTGAAGTTGCGATTTTGGCTTATAGATATAAACTATCAGATCATTAATAGAGAACCCAACATACTTATGTGGGGGGTCTCAGAGTCAGGTGAGAGAGTATTAGTTGTTGATAGGAGATTTAGACCATACTTTTACGTAGTTCCTAGAAAAGGCGTGGACATAGAAATGCTTAAAGCTAAAATAATGAAGCTCAACAACGTGAGGTCTCCAATACTGAGCCTTGAAGCTGTTGAAAAGAAATATTATGGAAAACCAATTAAGGTACTTAAGCTAGTAACGTTGATGCCGGATCAAGTGCCAGCATACAGGGAAGCCATTAAGAACATCCCTGAAGTAGAGGACTGCCTCGAAGCAGATATAAGGTTTTACATGAGATACCTAATAGACAACGATGTACAGCCTAGCGGATGGAATGAGGCAGAAGTTGTAGAGCATCCATCTCCACTGAAGGCATCAGTAGATAAACAATACATCCTAACTGGTAATATCAGACGGGTGGAGTCAAGCATTCTTCCACAACTTAAAACTGTGTCTTTCGACATTGAGGTGTTAAACCCGCTTGGCAATCCTAGACCCGAAAAGGATCCTATTATAATAGTATCGGTTGTCGCAGATGGAAAATCTAAAGTACAGTTCATAGCAGATGGCAACGACGATAAGCCGGTAATAAAAAGCTTTGTAGAATTCATTAGAAAGCTTGACCCAGACATCATAGCAGGCTACAATAGCAATGGCTTTGATTGGCCATATCTTGTCTCCCGCGGAAAACATGTAGGTATTAAAATAAATGTAAACAGGTTTGGAGGAGAACCCCATCCAAGCGTCTACGGGCACATATCTATTATTGGAAGAGCAAACGTGGATTTATACGATTTTGCTGAAGAGCTTACTGAAGTAAAAGTTAAGAGCTTGGAGAACGTAGCAGACTACTTAGGCGTTATGGAGAAGGATAAGAGAATATTGATAGATTGGACCGAAATGGCTGAGTACTGGAACGATCCGTCTAAAAGGCCAATATTCATAAAATACGCTATGCAAGATGCGGAGTCGACGCAAGGTCTGGCAGAAAAATTTATCCCGTTCGGAATACAGCTTTCAAGCCTCACTGGACTACCCCTAGACCAAGTTGTTGCAGCTGCCGTAGGATTTAGAGTAGAATGGTTCCTTATGAGAGAAGCGTATAAACAAAACGAGCTTGTTCCCAACCGTATCGAAAGACCCTATTCTACTTATAAAGGCGCAATAGTATTGGAACCCAAGAGGGGGATGCACGAGAACATAGCGGTTCTAGACTTCACAAGCATGTATCCGAGCATCATGATAAAGTATAATATATCCCCAGATACGTATGTTGGAACAGACGAAAATATACCTGAACACATGGTTTGGAAGGCTCCTGAAGTAGGACATAAGTTCTTGAAGAGTCCCCCGGGTTTCTTTACAAGGGTTCTAAAAGCTCTAATAGAGCTCAGAGCAAAACTTAAAGAGGATTTAAAGAGGCTCTCGCCTGATTCTCCGGAGTATAGGGTTATTGATGAAAGACAGAGAGCCGTCAAGGTTCTAACTAATGCCATGTACGGCTACCTAGGTTGGACCGGGGCCAGATGGTATTGTAAACCTGCCGCTGAAGCAATAACCGCGTGGGGGAGAGAACTCATAACGAAGGCCATAGATATCGCCAGAGGACTGGGATTAAAAGTAATATACGGTGATACAGACAGCTTATTTGTAAGTTATGTTCCAGGAAAAATCGATGAGCTCATAAGGCTAGTTAGGGAGGAGCTAGGATTCGAAATAAAGGTGGATAAGGTCTATAAGAGGGTCTTCTTCACCGAAGCAAAGAAAAGGTACTGTGGTCTTCTCATAGACGGAAAAGTGGATATTGTAGGATTCGAAGCTGTTAGGGGAGACTGGGCTGAAATAGCTAAGGAAGTGCAGGAGAGAGTCGTTAACATACTTCTCAGAGAGGGGTCCGTAGAGAAAGCTGTTGAATATGTCAAGGGAGTTGTAGATGACGTTAGAAACCACAAGTTACCCTTATCAAAGTTAATAATATGGAAGACTTTGTCTAAGAAATTAAGCGAATACGAAGTTGAAGCTCCCCACGTTGCAGCTGCTAGGAAAATTGTTGAGAGGGGCGGTAAGATAAGTGCAGGAGAGAAAATAGGATACGTTATTGTTAAGGGCTCAGGTAAACTCTCTAATAGGGCATACCCGTACTTCATGGTTAAAATGGAGGATATTGATTCAGAGTATTACATTGATAGACAAATAATACCTGCAGTCCTCAGAATCCTAGGATATTTCGGTGTAACAGAGAAGACTCTGAGATTAGGCCGTGAACCATCTAAGCAGAGAACATTATTCGATTTCTTTGCTTCTGGAAGAAAGAAGTGATTTAGAGGTGTTTGTAGACCTCTAAATTTTATTATTTTAAGACGTCATTAAATGAAAGAATGCGTGTGTCTAAGGGCATTTTTGTTATTCCACCTATACGTGCACCAATTATCATCTTAACCTCCTTGTCCACCGCAATGTCCACAAGTCTCTGAGTAACCACTCCATCAAATAGTATTGCATGTATCTTCCCCTTTTCAGCAGACGAAATCTTCTCTACAAGGTCCCTCACAGGGATCTCTTCTATGATGTTCCAGTTACTATCTAGAAGAACAGCTTTAAGAGTGCCCTGTAGACCTCTAATTATCTTAGTAACCGTTTCGGGGAGTAAGGGAACTCTCTGATACTCTACTGCAATACCACGCTCCTTTGAAGGCTCAATATATTGTTTTGGAGGTACAGCGTTTTTAAGACATTTCATTATCTCCTTACCTGTTAACTCCTCTACCTCCTTACCCTCAGGAGCTCTAGCAATGTAATCTATATCTGCTACCCTCAAAAGCTCTCTTAATATCAGGTCTCCTCCTCTATCGCCATCTAAGAAGGCTATGGCGTTTTTCTCCCTACTAAGCTTGACTATGGTTTCCGGCACTTTACCTCCTGCTCCTTCAAGCGCTATGACGTTCCTGTAACCGTATCTCAGGAGATTTAATACGTCTGCTCTCCCCTCAACTATTATCACTGTTTCAGCTCTATCTACATCTGGCCCTGCGGGAAGTTTTTCGGGACCATACTCTATTATTTCCGCTGCTCTAACAGACCTCTCTATGTCATTTATTATCTCCTTCATGTCGGGAGCTCTCTCCTTGATCCACTTGTTCAATATTTCCTTAGCTCTACTCACAACTTTCTTTATTTTCTCCTCCCTCAAGTCGATTAAGTCTGTGACCACGACTTTAGCATTGTATGGCCCCACCCTATCTACGATTTCCAGAAGTGCAGCGATTATAGCTGTTTCAACTCTGTCTAAGTTTGAAGGTATTGTTATCTCTCCTACGCTCCTAGAGTTGTACACTCTGAGGTCGACCTGTATTCTACCTATTCTACCTTTCTCCTGTAAATCTCTTAGATCGTATTCCTCTCCCAACAATCCCTCCGTTTGACCGAATAGTGCTCCTATAACATCATGCTTATCTACTATTCCATCAACTTCTATCCTAGCTTTAATCAAATATTTCATTTCCACCATTCCTCTATCTTGTTATGCGGGTCCCCCTTAATTCCTCTAGTAGCCTCCTAGCCTCCGGGTTTTCAGTGAAGTACTTTCTAATTGGGGAAAGATATTTTATTAATGCTTCTGCTGTAGAGTTTTTTAAGTCTAAGGGATGTATCTTACCCGTGCTATACAGTTTTTCGAGTTCATGATAAGAGTTAACCAATAGTGTTCCACCATATTTCTCCGGTCTATTTATAGTAAGGTTGAAGTCTTCTCTACTAAACAATATGTACTTATTTATTTCCATTATCGGGTTTCCATCAACTACTTTGGGTGGACAGAATGCTTTCAGTATTTTAGCCCTAATTTCCTCTGGTCCATCGTGTACGAATATCGCTGTCTCGGGCTTCGACTTACTCATCTTAGCCTCGATCAGAGGCTGCTCTCCTAAATAATCCATCCTACTCGATCCCTGAAGCCCTGTTAGCAGGGGGATGTGTATGGCTATGGGCTTCTTGAAATGTAGTTTCTCTGCAACATCTCTTGCCAGTACATGAGCTTTCCTCTGATCCATCCCACCTAGAGCTATGTCCACATTTAGATAGAATATGTCCGCCACCTGCATTACAGGATATATCAGCTTCGAGAAATCCATCACACCTTCCTCTTCTCTCCTACCCATTATTGTAAGCGCTCTCTTAACTCTAGAAAGAGTAGAGCTCTTAGCTATTTTTAGAACAAGCCTCCAGTACTCAGAGTCCGATACAACATCTTCCGCATCAATTATTGTAAGCTTATCTACATCGACTCCCAGAGCTCTAAGACAATGTTCCACGTACTTACTGCACCTTTTGATGGCCTCCATATCTCCCCCTAATTTATCGTTTATCCAAGCATGCCATGTTGCCTCTAGTAGAACCATTTTAAAACCTACGTCAATAAGATCCTGAAGCTTCATGGCCCATATTATCCATCCTATGTGGAACATACCGCTAGGCTCGAATCCTATGTACCCCCTAACCTCACCGCTCCTGGAGTTCACAATATCCTTAAGTTCGCTTAACGTAATTATCTCTGAAGTGTTCCTAACAATCCTCTTTATAGCGATATCTGTATCCGAGGTTATCAATTGAAATCACTCTTTAAACCGTTGTTAAACAGTATTGTAAGGCTATTTTAGGCCCGCTGCTGTCCCCCACTGCTAACACCCGGTTTCACAGGGAGATCTACGTCTCTCTCCAGCCGGGCTCTCTCCCAGTGGGAGCGGGGTTGTCGCAGCGGGCCTACTAATCATAGTGTAGGCAGCAATTAAAATATTATTCCTTCCATAAACCCGATAAGTCTAATTCGAATAGTGCAACAGGGTATTCTATATTGTATTTCTCTAATATCGACGGATGTACCTCGCCTATTATTCCTCTAGGCTCTCCATTAAGAATTATTTCCGCTGTTCTGCCGTCAATAAAGGCAGAGTGCTTATATTCTCTGAGTGCTATCCTCCAACCCATGTTCTCTGCTAATGCAAATAGTGGGGAGTGAACATCCTCCAAGCTCACGGCATATGCCAATACCCCTGCACAAAGCCTAAGCGTATAGTTAATCCTATTCTCTCTATCTAGGAATGCAGTTATACCTGTCTCGAATATTTTGATCGGGTGCTCTTTATACTGGTTTTCTCCGAGAACCCTCAATGCTATTGGCAAAAGCCTTGCCCTCAAACAACTCATGTAGCTCACTACAGGATTCTCTAATTCTATGAGTTTCACACCTTCAGCGTCCTCTAAGAATTCGAGTTGATCCTCAGGTGAGGAAAGCATGTATGTTAAGATCTCTTGGAAACCTAGTCCGACCATGAGGTTTCTTACGGCTCTCAGAAAAGCTGTTTTCCTAAGCTCTCTTCCAGTAGTGTATATTGTTGGGAGCTCTATGGGTATCTCGTTGTAACCCATGGAGATTGCCATATCCTCTATTACATCTATTTTATGCAGTATGTCATATCTGTATGGGGGAGCCTCTGCTTCAACCATTCCACTACTGATGCTAACATCGTATCTGGCTCTCAACAGTAAGTCAACAACGGTCTCCGGGGACAATTCTACTCCTATGACTCTCTCCGCTTCCGCAATACTGAATACTGTCTTCGATGTTTGAAGCAGTGGAGTTCTAATGGTTCTCTGACCACTACATATTTCAACTCTGCCTATCCTCCTACCAGCGCTCTCAGCAATGGTTGTTGCCACCAGGTCGAGGGCCCTATACACTGCCGCCTCATCAATTCCAGTTATATCTATGAAGAGGTTTTTGGTGCCCGGCTCGACTCTAGTTAAATCACTATTTATTATCGGGGGCATAGCAATTATGTCCCCCGTTTCCTCTACAACGATTACTGGTGCCATGTTGTGAGCCCTGATTATCCAACCATATTCTCTCCCCTTCTCGTGTTTTACAAGTATCTCCCTACCAGTCATAACTCTCGTTTCATATAGGGGTTTAAACGAGAACTCATCTAAACCCATAGCTTTGTATATCAATTTCCTGCCACGTATTACGTCGTAGTTGTGTATTCCTATTGCGATCTTCTTTCTCCCCCTACCTAGAGTTGTATGTATCTTCTCCTGTAGCTGTATTATCTCCTCAAGCATGTACTCGTCGATGTGTACACCGCGTATAACCGCTGTTGCAATATAAGGTCTAACCTTTCTCACACTACTGTGAACTTCTAGCTTAAGGCCTGAATCGTATGTTTCGTACTTTGGCATCCCAAGTTCTAATCCTAAGAGGCCCCTGACCACTCTAGCTATGCCCTCGCTCATAAGCATGTCTAGTCTATCGTTTGTTACCTCCACTTCAATGTACTCGTCATCCAATGGACTGACCTCACACTTGGTTCTGAAGAAAATATCTTCGAATTCCTCATCGGCTAGCTTTAATCCAATAATCTCTTCCAGCCTCTTCCTACACAATCTGATTACCGGCACCCACGCCTCACCACTTGACAAGCGTTTTCCTAAGAAAGTCTATGTTTGTGCTATAGAGCTTCCTAATATCGTCTATTCCAAGAAATAGCATGGCAACTCTGTCTATTCCGATACCCCATGCTGCAACAGGATACTTTACTCCCAGAGACGCCAATACTTCCGGCCTGAACATCCCTGCTCCGAAAGCCTCAACCCAGCCTGCTTTAGGATGATTTATGTATCCTTCAACGGAGGGCTCGGTGAATGGGAAGTATCCTGGCTTAAACTTTACCTCCTCTATACCCAGTTGCTTGAAGAATTCGGCTAGGGTTCCAAGTAAGTGTTTAAAGGACAGGTTCTCCGCCATAATGATGCCGTCCAGCTGTTGGAACTCAGGTAGATGAGTGGCATCTATTTCATCGGGTCGAAATACCTTGCCTATTGTGAATACTTTGACGGGCGGCTTAGGATTCTCCGAGAGGTATCTTGCAGTTACACATGTTGTCTGGCTTCTTAGAATGAGCCTTGTAGCAATATCCGGCCTCCACTTGTAACCCCACCCCCTAGAGCCAGTATCCCCTCCACTCTCATGTATTCTCCTAACTCTTTCAACTATGGCTTCCTCCTCTAATGTTGTCCTCCTGGGATACTTTATCCAGAACGTGTCGTGAATTTCCCTTGCAGGGTGATCTTGAGCTTGGAATAGTACGTCAAAGTTCCAAAACTCTGATTCAACCAGTGGTCCCTCAATCTCCCTGAATCCCATTGCAATAAGAATGCTCTTAATTTTCTCCAAGAACTCTACGTAGAAGTGTTTTTTCCCGGGATAAACCGTGGGTGGGAGAGCCTTTATATTATATGGCTTTAACCTTGCTTTCCTCCACAAACCCCTCTTTATGATGTCATGTGTTATTTTGGATATTACTGGAACAGCCTTGAGCAATGCTTTGCTGACTGAGGAAGAAGCCGACACTTTCACTAATGTTCTCATAGAGATTTCTACAAGACCTCTTTTCTCAAGTTCTCTAATAACTTGGGGAATGTCTTCAGTTAATTCAAGTAAGCCTCTCCCCGTAAGTTCTTCCAGCATTCTTTCGTCGTCGCTCCTTGGAGGTTCTCTTTCAACCACTATGAAACCCTTATCTATCCTCCCCCAGCCTTTCTTCACTATCCAGCCTACACCTATACTTATCTCGTTCTCAGTGAAGCCAAGATCTCCTAGATCTCTTATCCTAAGCTTCCCACCATGCTTTAAGACCTGTAGCGCTATTCTCCTCTCAGGTACGCCTCTACTAGCATAGTCTAATCCCTCACTCGTAGGCTTAACTAGAAACTTTCTAGTTATCTCCTTGGAGACCATGCCTTTAGCGCTCAGGCTCTCGATTACAGACATTATAGTTGAGTGGGGCATTCCAGTTTTAGACGTTAATTCCTCTATTGATAGAGGTCTCTTAGATTCTAGTAGGAGTTCTAGTATTTTCCTCTCGTTCTCTGTCAGCTCACTCATACACATCCCATCGAACTTCTTTAATTCCCTCGAAGTTTAATATTAGGTCCCCGTACCTATTTAACTCTCCTAGTCTTATTCTATGTGAACTTACTGGCCTCCCGTCCTCCGAGTGTATTATTGGTATGACCACTATTTTAAGGGGATTCATCCCAGCCTTTTCCCTCAATAAATTTATCTTCAAGGCTCTTGGAAATGTTTCCTCGCTTACAACAATGTAGTCTATATTCTCTCTATCGAGCACTATGTCATAGGGACCTTTTATCGGTATTATCTCGTACACTCTTCCTCCCATAAGTTTACTCAGTATTTCAGCAACACTTCTCACGCTTCCAACTCTTACCCTGTAGGGTTCTATGGGTTTCCCTATCTTGTACTCCAGGATCTGCGATCCGTTTTCCACGACACCTATTAGAATGCGTGTTCCAAGCTTGAATGCTTCGTAGAGTAGTGTGATGTGAGCCACGTGTAATCTATCGAAAGTACCTGCTACAAGTGACACTGTTTCCCCTGCTCCCACTTCAATCCTTCCTCTTATCTACGGCAACGCTGATTATATATTTAATCTTTCACCTGGCTTCAATACGACAACTTCTGTCTGAGGATGAAATTCCTTAACATACTTCTTGAACTCCCCTGGATCCACCATTATAGCGTTGAAAGTATTGTAGTGCATGGGTATTACTATTCTAGGCTTGAGCAATTCAACGGCCTTAGCCGCCTCGAGGGGGCCCATGGTGAATAAACCCCCTATAGGGAGTAAAGCTATTTCCGGAGAGTAGAGTTCTCCCAGAAGCTTCATGTCATAGAATAAGCCAGTGTCTCCTGCATGATATATGCTCGCTTCAGATCCTTTAATGATGAAACCCGTGGGATTACCCCTCTCACAACTGTGCAGAGCCTGTGTCATTATTATTGTTATTCCTTCAACTGTTAGAGAACCACCTATGTTCATCCCAATAGCCTTTCTCACACCCTCCTGAGAGGCTTTGAGAGAAATCTCGTATATTGATATGAAGGCAGCATTGGTTTTCCTAGCTAAATCTATCGCCTCCCCCAAGTGATCTCTATGGTCATGGGTTACTAGGATTATATCAGCTGCTCTGATGTCTTCGACACGTATTGGAGATAGAGGATTAGTAATCCAAGGATCTATGTATATTATCTTGCCGTCGAGCTCTAGTTCGAATGCTGCATGCCCCAACCACTTAATATATCCCATTATCCCACCACCAAAACATTACTCAAATATCCAGTCAAACTCTTATTCAAACTCTTATAAATTATTTAATCAATATACTTCTGTTAGAAAGACTTTAATAAACTTCATCACCTTTAAGACCGCGGTAGTACTAACCTCCTTAAGCGCGGAGCGTGAGGCTATTGGAGGAAGTATTAGAGAAATATTTGAGGGCTGGGAGAATAGCTAATAACGTACTAACGCATGTAAGTAGGATGGTTAGACCAGGAGTCAGAGTACTAGAATTATGCGAGGAGGCTGAGAGGAAAATCTTTGAGCTAGGAGGTAGACCTGCATTTCCAGTGAATATATCAATAAACAATGTTGCCGCGCACTATACTTCACCCATAAACGACCCCTCTACGATACCTGAAAACTCTATAGTCAAGATAGATGTGGGAGTTCACGTAGACGGGTATATAGCGGATACTGCACTCACAATAGATTTGAGTGGGGAGAGAGAAGACCTGGTTTTCTGCGTTGAGGAAGCGCTGGAGAATGTTATTGAGGCCATATATCCCGGAATACGTGTTTCTAAGATCGGAGAGATCATTGGGAAAACGATTAGAAAATACGGTTTTAACCCCATTAAAAATCTTAGCGGGCACTCTCTCGACAGGTACATGTTGCATGCAGGCCTCTCAATACCCAACTTCAAAACACTGTTAGCAATAGGATCTCTAAAACCTTGGAAAGCATACGCCATCGAGCCTTTCGCCACAAACGGTATAGGAGTAGTCGAGGAGAGGGGGGAAGACGTCTTCATATACTCTCTCCCGAAGCCTAAGAAAGCTAAAGGTCCTGTTGAGAGAAAGATAATTACCTATGTTAAGAAGAACTTCAATGGCCTACCGTTCTCAGAGAGGTGGCTCCTAAAATTGGCAGCACCTAATAAAATTAGGGAGGTTTTAAGAGAACTCGTGTCAAAAAAGGTGCTTGTAGGATACCCCGTGCTCGTGGAGGCTTCGGGGGGTCTAGTTTCGCAGAGAGAACACACAATTCTCGTGTTACCTAAGGAAATCGTAGTCACTACGCTCTAACCACATGTTTATAAAAGGGGGAAAGCGATTTACTAGAGACTAGAAACTTAGGTTTGAGGGAAGGATAAAAGCCATGATATGTAGTGTACTATACTTGAATGGACCTGCAGGACTCTTCGGTGCAGACAACGACCTCCTATCGTTACTCAACTCAATAATATTTCTAGTATTCATGATACTGCTCTTCACGGGCTTAAACCAGAAAATACAGATGATGATATGGGTAAAAAACATACGGAAATACCTCTCCAGAATAGAGGTTATGGCTAAGGAGGCCAAGGTGAAAAGTGTTGAAACCATTAAGAAGATGGGTGGAAGCAATGCGGAGGAATTGGTTAACAGAATGATAGAGTTCTTCATAATCTCCCCGGTCTCAGAGGAGCCAACAGGATTAATGAGAAGACTAGAACATCTATTAAATATTAGAGATGATAGATTTAAGAAAGCCATTAAAGCTGTTCTCCCAGAAGCATCTAAACACGAAGTAGCTAATGCGGGAGTAATATTGGAGATTGCAATAGCATTAAATGCTATCTTTAGAACAGTGAGACACTACCTGATATTAGGTGAGAAAACAAATAACTGGATACTCATTACACAACTGCAACTTGAAATGCCTCAAATATACAAGCTATCCCACGCCTACTACAAGGCTATTGACTCCTTTACTCAGGGGAAGCCTATAGGAGACGGCATAGGTCCGCTAGTAGCTGCAGTTCTATCGAAGGACGGTAATAAGAAGATTATCTGCGAAGACACTATTATGTCTGAAGTGGAGAGGAAGGGTAGGAAGCTCATAGTAGTTAAAGCAGAGGGCCCGGGAGCAAATGTGGGGAAACCAGGCGAGGCAGTAGCTAAACTCGTTAAAGAATACGAGGGGAACATTAAGAGAATAATAATGGTGGATGCAAAACTAAAGCTTGAGGGAGAAGAAACGGGAGATGTTATTGAAGGAGTGGGTGCGGCCATAGGAGGCCTCGGACCCGAAAAGTTCAAGATAGAGAATATAGCAGCCCACTACAATATACCATTAGATGCCATAGTAATCAAGGAATCTGTCGAGGAATCCATAAGTGCTATGACAAAGCGTATCGCGGATGCAGTAGACAAAGTACTAGAGATTATAGATAGAACATTAATAGAACGAACCAAAGAAGGAGACATAGTGATAGTTGCTGGAATAGGAAATACCGTTGGAATAGCTCAATAGGGGGGTGCTAATGGATTACGATATGTTATTTACACTAATGCTTATAGTAATTGCAACACTATGTATCGTAATGCTTGCAGCAAGAAGATTCCAGAAACCATCAGAAGGAAAATACGAGACGATAACTCTCAGAGAATGTGATTCGTGTGGATATAGGGAGAGGAGGAGTTTCGTGAAGGGAGACTACGTTTTAAAGATTAACGGAGTATGCCCTAAGTGCGGGGGCACAATGACTATTATGAAGATTTACGTGGAGAAGGCCGAGGCCAGAAGACAAAAAGGATATAAACAGATATCTCCTCAGTAAGAAAGTGGCCTCGGTCCCGGCCATAGGGAGCAGGAGACGCCCGGACTCGTATCGAACCCGGAAGCTAAGCTGCTCCCGTTGGCGGAGCCGTGGAGTCCGCGAGGCTCCGCAGCTCCGCCAAGCTGGGAACCGGGGCCTTAAACTTCATATACTTCTCCGCGAAATCATATTGTGGAGAGCCGCCGTAGCTCAGCCCCCGGTTAGAGCGCCGGACTCATAGGGTCTTGCCGGGACATCCGGAGGTCCGGGGTTCGAATCCCCGCGGCGGCACCAAA
Source organism: Thermoproteota archaeon (assembly GCA_029258925.1). Lineage (GTDB taxonomy): Archaea > Thermoproteota > Thermoprotei_A > EX4484-217-1 > JAPDJV01 > JAPDJV01. Next base: position 47,271 of record JAPDJV010000036.1, read on the forward strand.
ACCATTTAAACACCTCCCAAATATTGGAATATAGAGTACCGGAGCCGCCGTAGCTCAGCCTGGTAGAGCGCCGGCCTTGTAAGCCGGTGGTCGCGGGTTCAAACCCCGCCGGCGGCTCCACAAATTCTGTAAGCTTCAGTGTCAGCTTTCCAGTGATATGAGTTTGGGAATATTGTGCAGGTTAAAGTAATGTTATTGATTTACGAGGAGCCCACTATTTAGCCCTTATAAGTGGAAGACCCTTGAATATTCATGAAAATGTTCCCATTTGCTGCTTAGAGGTTATGGAGGTGAAAAGGCCTACCCCATGTAGAAGGTTGTAAGATGACAGTATTTACGTTTTAGCAATAGATGTATTGGAGTGTAGGTCAGTGGAGAAGTGGAGTTTACAAGGATCATTACAGTCGATACACGGTTCAATAGATTTATCAATGTTCCAGGAGAAATATGGGAGAATCTACAGCCTTGAAATACGGCGTACTTTCTAGCCAGTAAAATGCCTAATAAAACTTTAACCTGGTATGGGCTAAGAGGTTCCGACACATTGAAGAAGCTGGACAGAAGCATTGAACCATATAATTTAGTTTAGGAATATTAATTGTGAAATTTAAAGCTGAAACCCCTGCTAAAATATTTGACCGTGAAACCTGAGAGGAATCTTCTGGACGCAGTGAAACCCTCTATTGGCATAGACATGTTCCTATACGACGACCACAGTGAGAATATGAGGAGACTTGGGAGAGTAATTAAGAAGAGGCGTTCTGGGGCATGAACATTTTATCCACCTAAAATACCGAAAACAATGCTAGACCTACACAATCTCATATTAGAGCTTGTTGGAGGAAAGTGTAGACGGTGCCATTCCATAACATTGTCTTAATTAAATGAGTAATATTATTGGTATGGTGGACCGGCCGGGATTTGAACCCGGGACCTCTCGGATGCCAACCGAGCGCTCTTCCAGGCTGAGCTACCGGCCCACTCAACTGGTTGCTGTAGTAATGTTTGGGTTGGAGAGAGATTTAAGCTTTTACTGAAACTATTTTGCATTCCCCGCACTCTCTAATTGGTGAATGACAACTAGCATTTCCGCTCTTCGCTAAGTAAGAGTTAATAGTTATACTCATTAGTGAAGAAGCATCGCTTTGAGTTCGCGGATGCCCTAAGAAGCTTCAGCAGTATTAGTAGTTGAAACATTGCTCCGCTATCCTTAAGGCATTGCTAGTCAGATATTTTAGTGGAGATGTTGCTTTATGGTGGGATTTGAGTGGTATCTTGACTTCGTAGACTTGAGCTATGAGGTCTCTGAGAGAGATCTCATAGCGGTATTCAAAGTAACCCCATCGGAGGGTTTGACCATAGAGGAGGCGGCAGGTAGAGTTGCTTCAGAGAGCAGTATTGGCACATGGACTACGCTGACGACAATGAAGCCAAGTTTGAGGAGGCTGATGGCTAAAGTGTTTGAGATTAGCGGCGAAATAGTGAAGATAGCTTACCCCCTCGACTTGTTCGAGGAGGGAAATATTGCTCAACTAATAAGCTCTATTGCAGGCAACATATTTGGAATGAGAGCTATTAGAGGAGTGAGACTCGAAGAAGTCTACTTCCCCAAGGAATACATTAAGTCGTATAGGGGTCCAAGGTTTGGAATCGATGGGGTTAGGGAGAAACTTAAGGTGTGGGGTAGACCTATAACTGCTACAGTTATCAAGCCTAAGGTTGGTCTAACAGCAGAGGAGTACGCTAAAGTAGCCTACGAGATCCTAACCGGAGGAGTAGACTTGCTTAAAGATGATGAAAACTTAACAGACCAGAAATTCAACAAGTTTGAAGAAAGACTTAGTAAAGTTATGAGGGTCATAGATAGAGTTGAAAGAGAGACTGGAGAGAGGAAAGGGTATCTCGTCAATGTGACAAGCGAGACTGAGGAAATGAAGCGCAGAGTAAAGCTCGTTGCAGATTACGGAAACGAGTTCATAATGGTGGACATATTAGCTGCTGGATGGTCCGCTCTCCAAACTATTAGGAAGATTGTAGAAGACCTAGGTCTCGCTATCCACGCCCACAGAGCATTTCATGCAGCCTTCACTAGAAACCGGAAACACGGGGTCTCGATGTACGTGATAGCAAAGCTTTCGAGGCTAGTTGGAGTAGACCACATTCACATAGGTGTTCCAGTGGGTAAAATGGAAGCCGATGTCAAGGAAGTTCTTACCACGGAGAGAGTGCTAGTTGAAAAAGAGTTTAACCCAAGTCCAGGGGATAGATTACACTTGAAACAGTGCTGGTACAATATTAAACCCGTTTTCCCAGCGGCTTCAGGAGGACTACATCCAGGACTACTCCCGGAGGTCGTCAAGTTGATGGGTAAGGATATAATAGTTCAGGTGGGGGGAGGAGTACTGGGGCACCCCGATGGCCCGAGGGCTGGGGCAACCGCTGTTCGCCAAGCTTTCGAAGCTATAGAGGAAGGCGTCTCATTAGTGGAATATGCTAAGTCACATAGTGAGCTAGCTAGGGCCCTAAATAGGTGGGGTTTCATTAGGCCCAAGTAAAATATTGATGTGTACAAAGACTTTAAGCCAAGTTTCCCCTAAAATATCAAGGGTAGACTGTGGAGTACTGGATTAGCTACACGTAGTAATTCATAGTAGGGTGCCATGAAAATGGAGGTTCTAGACGAGATATTTAGGAGGGTTTTATCTTCGAAGATTTTCACTAATAGAAGCTCTCTTAGACCAGATTATGTTCCGGACGAGCTCCCTCATAGGGAGAACCAGATTAAGATGCTTGGAAGCATTCTTGCCCAAGCTCTCAGGGGGAGTAGACCAAGCAATGTGTTCATATATGGTTTAACAGGTACGGGTAAGACTGCTGTGACAAAATATGTTCTAAAGAGAATCGAGGAGAAGAGTCTGGGTTTTAAAACGAACTTCACATACGCTTATATCAACTGTAGGCAAAGCGATACCCCCTATAGGGTTCTAGCTGACTTAAACGAGTCAATTGGGGTGAGAGTTCCATTCACAGGACTGTCTAGAGCAGAAGTATATAGGAGGTTTCTCAGGAACTTGGATGCAAGGAAATGTGTTATGATAATAGTCTTAGACGAAATAGACTTTCTAGTCAAGAGGCATGGCGATGACATATTGTACAAGCTTTCGAGAGTAAACGAGGACCTACTCTACTCTCAGGCTTCGCTTATTGGAATTACCAATGACCTAAAGTTAACGGAGACCTTGGATCCAAGGATTAAAAGTAGTCTAGGAGAGGAGGAACTAGTGTTCCCCCCATACAATGCAGTACAGTTAGAAGATATACTGAGGAGGAGGGCTAAGAGGGCTTTTAGGCGGGGAGTTCTAGAACCAGGCGTAATACCTCTATGTGCTGCTCTAGCGGCAAAAGAGCATGGCGATGCTAGGAGGGCACTGGACTTGTTGAGGGTGGCGGGAGAGATTGCTGAAAGAGAGGGAGCAGAAAATGTAACTGAGGAACATGTGAAAAAGGCTAGGGCAGAAATAGAGAGGGACAGAGTTGTAGAAGTTTTGAGGACGATGCCTTTACATGCAAAGTTAGTATTATTGAGCATGGTGTACCTAGACAATAAGGGCAAGACCAGAACCACCACAGGGGAACTGTACGCGTCATATGTTCACATATGTAGGGAACTTGGAGTGGAGTCTCTAACTCAGAGAAGGATTAGTGATCTAGTGAACGAACTGGATATGCTTGGGCTTCTAGCAGCAAGACTCGTAAGTAGAGGTAGATACGGTAGGACAAAAATCATCGAGCTCAGCGTCTCCAAGAAAACCATTCTAGAGGTTCTTGGAAAAGATGAACGATTCTCGGGGGTTGCCAATTTATAGGATAGCCGGGTTCGAGGACGGGTACTTCCCCTTTTTCGCAAAAAATCTTAGACTTAAAACTATCATAGTGGGGTCTTTCTTCAAGGGACTTAGCTTAGACTATGTCTCTTATGCTTGGGTGACTGTAGACGGCTTAGACTCCACGGAGAAGATCTTGGCAATTACGAGAAGCTTTTCAAAACATTCTCCTGTTGATGCAATAATGCTATCTAGCCTATCGTATGCTGGCTTCAACGTAGTCGATCCATTCAAATTACGTGAAGAACTGGACGTCCCAGTCATAATAGTTACGAAGAAGAGGCCTGAAATAAATGGTGTTGAGAGAGCTCTGAAAAGACACTTTGAGGACTGGGAGGTAAGGCTAAGACCATTTATCAAGCTTTCTGAGGCCACGGAACCGGTACTTGTGAAAAAGGGAGACGCAAAGTACTATGTGCAGACAATAGGATATCCCATCGACAGAGCAGTTAAAACCTGCATCTCCACTACAACTCTAGGAGGTCTGCCGGAGCCCTTAAGAATAGCTAAGCTGATAGCTTCCGCAGCATCAAAACTCTACTATAAACTAATGTTCCCAAAATATTTGGGAACACTGGAGTAATATGAGGCAGGCTTGGTTCCCGAAGTTAGCGGGGAACCTGTTTACATGAGTGTAGATTCTTATTGTATAGCCCCTGTTATGCCTTACACAGAATGTGTGGATACCTACAGCTCTTCATATGAGGTATATCGTTCCCTCATTAGAGTAATGATATTTTGCTCTCCCATGGTAGGCCATGTATGCTACTACAGCACATATTATGGAGTCTTGAACATGCTTTGATGATCTGGATGAGCTTAAAACATCGTCTTGCACCTTAATTCCACACATCTTATTGGCAAATTCAGTGAACTCCTGGAAACCCCGGAGACCTAATTGTTTTAGAACAGATGTTGGATGAGTTTCGATTACGCAGATTCCCTTTAAAGCAAGTTGACGTGCAATTCTGCGCGCTCTCGCCATTAGATTCCTCATGGATGCCATAGTGAGAGGCAGAAGTCTAAATCCTTTCCTCAACATCGTCTTCTCCACTTCTCTAAATCCCCCGCTTTTTGCAGGAGTTAGAGGAGCATCTATAGCTACAACCAGCACTATTCCACTAGTCTCCGAGAAGAACTCTAGTATTTCACTGTCCGAGAATAATGTTCCAGCTTTTACAGCAACGTTTCGCTCCACTACTGCTACTCCACTAGGCCTCTTCTCCGATGCAGCTAGATCCAATCCCCCGAAACATGGGGGTCTAAAGTACTCTTTTATACTTGACACCAGTTTCTAATAGGTGTGGTTTCACAGATAACTTTGCCGCGTGGTGATCTGTAATGAGTGGATGGAGGGAGTGGAAGTGGATTATAGAGTGGCATACACCCACAATAGGGGTTATACACGGGATAAAGAAGATCTTGTTTGCCGGGAAAACGAAGTACCAGGCTGTTGAGGTTGTTGAGACATATGATTACGGGAAAGCTCTTTTCTTAGATGGGAAAATACAGTCTTCGGAATATGATGAGGCATTATATCATGAGGCACTCGTACATCCATCAATGACAGCCCATCCAAATCCAGAGGATGTTCTAATAATAGGTGGAGGAGAAGGTGCGACTCTACGCGAGGTCTTAAGACATAAAAGCGTTAAGAGTGTTGTAATGGTTGACTTAGACGGAGAAGTTGTTGACATATGTAGGAAGTACTTGCCTGAGTGGAGCCGCGGAGCATTCGAGGATCTTAGAGCGGAGCTCGTGATAGGGGATGGAAGAGAATACTTAGCTAATACTGACAAGGAGTTCGATGTCGTTATCGTAGATGCCACGGATCCCTTAGAAGGAGGACCATCTGTCCTATTATACACCTACGAGTTCTATAAGCTTGTTAAGAAAAGACTTAGGAGGAAAGGTGTAGTCGTTACTCAGGCAACCACACCATACTTATATGAAACAATATATGCAACAATATATAACACTATGAGTAGCGTATTCAACATTGCTAGAACGTACTACACCGTGATACCATCGTTCCACGGAAGCTGGGGCTTCGTATTGGGATCTGACGAAATAGATCCCTCAAAACTGAGCGCTATGGAAGTAGACAAGATATTGGAGGAGAGAGTTGAGGGAGACCTATTCAGTTACGATGGGCAAACACATGTAAGGATGTTCACACTACCCAAGAATATTAGGAGAATCTTGGAGAAGTACGGGAACCTCATAGCCACAGACAGCAAGCCTATTACAACCCCCTAAATGTCTTAACGAAACCCCTTAATCAGGGAATAAGTAAAATAGGTCTGCGAAATTAATCATAAGGTGGTGCCGGGGTGGCCGAGTGGACTAAGGCGGTGGGCTCGAGACCAGGCTCCGGCTACATGGCAGGAGACCCACTGCCCCATACGGGGCGCGCGGGTTCGAATCCCGCCCCCGGCGCCATAAGCTCTCTTTCACATCAGCTACATGGTTAAAACATGTCTGCATAAACTGGGCAAAGAACAAGGCGAAAAATACTGCGAAGTCTTAAGTTAATATGCTGTATCTCGCCAATAGGCTTCAAAACGGCATACTTGGAGCTTGTTGAAGCTAAGGAATACAATAAATGTAATTAATATGCCAAGAAATATCCTAAGAGATAATTAAAGAGAAAGAAATGGTTGAAGGCATCCGACTCCAATAACCTTCTACTAAACGCAAGATTAATAGTTAGTATAAACTGTTGTAGTCTTTTTTACGAGGAGAATTCCTAAACCTTCTGCTGTAATTCCACATTCAAAGTATATGGTGGGATAATCAGCTGTTATTACAAATATCAGATACCTACCTACTATTCTACATTCTATGTGATCAATGTATCTTTACATTCAGTAAGGTGAAGTCAAGTAAACACGTCTACCGCTACCTCGTCATCGAAGAATACCACAACAGTAAGCGTAAACAGTTGTTAAGGTTACCCGTTGAGGAGGCGATGAAGAAGCTTTTGCAGTGGTGCGGGGGGTGGGATTCGAACCCACGCAGGCCTACGCCATCGGGTCCTAAGCCCTCGCGGAGCCAGGGGTTTGATGGCGGCCTCCTGGTGGACGAGGGGTTGCTGGGGAGGTTCCGTGAGTGGCTGCTTGCCGAGGGCCTCAGCGAGGAGAGTAAGCAGTTCAGAGAGTACTTGTCGAAGCTTTCCAGGCTTGAGGGCAAGTATCTCACCCCTAGCCTGGTGCACGACTATGCGGGGAGGAGTAAGCGGTGGTATGAGTTGCTGAGGCGCTTGATCACGTTCATCAGGGTGCCGAGCGGCCTGGGGATGAGGGAGCTTGCCTTCGAGCTCAGGGAGAGCTTGCCGAGGAAGCCTAGGAGCGGGAGCGACACCTATGTTCCCCCTGTCGGGCAGGTTGTTGAGGCTGGGAGGAGGCTAAGGGACACAAGGTACTACCCCCTGTACCTGCTGCTTGTCTCCACAGGGGCAAGGCTGACAACTCTCCTCGAGGTCCTGGAGGACCTGGATTCTTCAAGGCTTGTTGAACTGGGCGGCGTGGCCAGGTACCATGTCGACTATTTGCGGGGGGAGAAGGTCCAGTGGCTCCTCTACGGTCCAGCAGAGGTTTGGAGAGCGGTGCTGAAGTCCACGAGGCCCCCTGACAGCTATGATCTTATAGCTGAGAAGGTGAGGGCGGCGGGGGTGGCCGTGAAGCATTACAGGAACTTCGTGTACAATGCGATGCTGGGCCTCGGGGTGCCAGAGGGGGTGGTGGAGTTCATAGTTGGCCACGCCCCCTCCACGATCGGGAGGCGAAGCTACCTGGCGAAAATCGTTCAAGCGGACAGGTTCTACCCTGTCTACGCCCAGTGGCTTAGGAGAAACGTGCTGGCCGCAGTGGATGGAGAGATGTGTGGAGACAGTGTTGAACACGGTTGCCTAGGCAACGTGTTGGACCGCAGCCTCCCTGCTGCTACCTCTCTTCTCCGAGGCCCAGAGCCATGTGAGGAATATGGCTGACAACACTATTACAGGTATTCTGAGGGGAGCTGGGAGGCCGCCTGCTGCCACACCTACCAGTATGCCGCAGGCGAATGCTTCAAGCATTTCCCCCAAACTCATCATCAAACACCTTCTTTTTTCCGTAAAACATTGAACTCTTATAGGAGCCGTCTTCTCCTGGCCTCCTTTACAACTTGCCTGGCATAAGTGTATGCCTTCTCCTCCTCGTCCTCCCCATACACTTTATGGTAGTATTCGTGGGCCAATATTTTAAGTAGTTTCTCCACGCTTGAATACCATGGGACGCTTAGGAAAATAGTGTTCAACTCCTCCACATATACTCCATCAATCCAGGTGCCGTCATGGCTTGCAAGAATGATCCCACATCCTTCTCCTTGAGCTCTGGGTCAATCATCCACAGGACGTTTATGGCCCTCTTCAGTCTCTCCTTAAGCCTGGGCCTGCGGCTGGAACACGTTTTCAACCGTCTACGTGGCCGCTTCCCCACCCTTCATTCTCCCCCTCAACTCGTACAATGCTACTTCCACCAAGTGGCTTAGGCTTCTGAACTTCTTGCCGTCAACCTGCCTCCTAGCCCATTTAACGAGGTCCTCGTCTACTGTTACACTTATCTTCACTCTTCTCACGTATTTCACCCTACTTTACACTACTGTGTAGGAGCATATAAATATTTATACTACTTTTTCGCATAATATAGTATAGAAGGGGATAAAAATGTTCACGAAAATAAGGTGGGTCATAGAGGGCAGAAACCTCGACGCATGCGAGATAAAGGATCTTCTAAGAGTACTAAGCGAGGCCGAGATAATAGGGCAAATAAAGCTGTGCAAGGCACTCATAAGCGCTCTAAGCAGGCACAGCGGCGAGGAAATAAGCAAGAAGAAGGTGCTTGAGGGAATAGGTGAGTTCTTGAATCAGCTCGAAGAAGAATACTATAATCTTGTCAGCGAAGACATGTTCTACGACAACCTAACATCAACAGTGCTCGGAGAAAAAACTGTGGTGAAAACACAAGTCTAAATCAAACCTCTTTTCTCTTTTTTCTCTCAAGCGGAGAAACCATGCCTTTTAAAAGCAAGATATTAATAGTGCGCGCGCAAAATATTAGATCAGGGGGTGTCTCGCCCCCTGCGGGGTGGTGGTGGCCCGCCACGGCCCCGCACTTCTTCCACTTTTAAACTGTGAAAACTTTCAGTCCGCACCCAAGTATTCTTCCCGACGCGCATCTATCGAATTTTTCTTTAATTATATTGAAATAGTTGTTGAAGTCGAATACTGCACTCCGCGGCTTACTGTATTTCTTGAATATCGTGTAGGCTACTATGTCTGCAAGCTGTAAGGGTGTCATTTCAATCGATGGATAAAATAATGGTATCTTGAAGACTCTTCTCGACGAGGGATACCTACTTGTATAGATGCCTTTCGATATTTCCTCCAATATTTTCTCCTTTATCGACTTATCGTGGCCCACATCCGTCTCATCTATGACGAGCAGCATCACCTCATTTCCCTTGCCACGCTTATTAAGGTAAATGACTAGTCTCTCCAGCAGAAGAGAGTACGCTCGTTTCTCTATCTCCTCTCTGATAACCCTATCTGACTCTCTGCTTTCAAGTACAGACTTCTTCACTATTACGACAGATATTATTGTGCAGTTCAGTGATGCAATATAGTTACATAAAGCGTCAAAAAGTCTCTTCCTATCCTCCATCCTAACACTTCTATAATATCTCTTCCCATGGACAATGTCTTTTGCATGGATCTCGGCTTGGGGATCAATGTTCGAAATGATGCATGTTTTCAAGTCATGGATCTCCCTGCGGATCCTAACAATATCATCATCCTCAATTATCAGCGCCGAAACGACAAAGGGTGTTTTCTCTTTCTTCGTGGGCTTCCCGCTCTCATCAATGAAGGCCACAAGCAATTTAACACCACTATACCTTACAACTCTCACCATAAATATTTAAGATAAGGGGGCCTAGGCAGGCTGCCCCGCTCTGGACCGTTGGGTCTTGTTATGGTTTGGCCCGTTCTGATGTGTCCAGGGTAGGGTGGACCCGTTGCAATGTAGAGTTTAGCTGTGAACTGTATTGCAGCTACGTTATGTTCCGCCCTGAAGCTGCGTTCTCTCCCCCAATTATACTATTCCTTCTCTCGAACCTTTAAATACTCCGCCCCCTCCAGTTTTAACTTTCCAGGAGGTGTATGGAATAAGTGTCTAGCTCAAATACTGTCCAAATAGTGATAAGCCCCAAGAAGGTTATGAAGTGGGGAGGAAACTACGTTATCAGCGTCCCCAAGGAGGTCGGGGAGAAGCTTAGGGGCAAGAACCTGATGGTGATATTGAAGGTGTTAAACTTCGTATTGCTGCTTGCATTGATGGGTTCGGTGCTGTGGGTGCAGCCCGCATTAACGGCGGCAACCGAGTGCACTCCGATACCTGGAGACTACTGGGTGGAGGAGTCATATACTGTGACGGTGAGCGGAATAGTTGAGGTTAAAGCGTACACCCAGGACCAGGTCCGCAGCCAGCTGCCCTGGGCGGTTCACGAGAAGATAGAGAACAAGCTGGCGGGCGACGGGTATTCGTGGAGGTGGGACAGTAGGCATGGGTGGAGTGTCCAGGTGTGGGACACCCACAGGGTGGGGGACAAGTACTATAGCCACCTGAAGGTCCACTTCCAGCTGAACGTTTACAGCCATGAACACGGGTGGAAGCCTTCCCAGGTGAAGCAGCTGGTTATGGAGGCGTTTAGGGAGGCGTTCCAGGACAACAATATTCTAGTGTCCTACGAGATCCTGCAAGACGACTTCCACTACTGTCTATGGGCTGGCGCGCAGGCAGGGAGGCCAGGGCAGAAGTGGACATTTCAGTTAAAGGAGCCCTGGTGGAGGAGCCTAGCGTTCCAGCTAGCAGTATTGTTCGGGGGAGCCATAATCCTGATAACACTATACGATTTGGCGAGAAAATGCTTGATGAAAAAATGGAGGAGGCCTAGGGGACATGAAAGCTGCCCTGCTGCTGCTAATCATCATGATTTTGCCAATAGCTGTTTTGCTGTTCTGGGGCAGGAAGCGTGGGGGGAAGAGTGGTAAGGCTTGACGCTCCCCTACAGCCTAGCTGAGAAAATACTTGACGAAATACGTGCAATGCTCGCAAAAAGGTTCAACGGTAAGCCCAGGCACGTTGCTACATCGCTGAAGGCAAGAGACCTCCTCGAATACGGGCCGCACACCGCTGCAATAGTTCTGAGAGAACTGTGCAAGCTAGGATACTGCGAGCAGACTGGGAGGAACAGGAGAAAATACATTTTCAAGGGGCCAGCGTACACGTGGGCCGTTGAATGCAGCTGCGAGAAACGACCTGAATGCCACTGCTGCAAGCTGAGGCTCAACTGCCCCTACCGCCACATCTCCAAGCAGCTAGGGAGGAGAGAAGCAAGAGCAACAGCACCCATGAAAAACATGTCTACCAGTAAACGCTTCATTGAAGTGTCTACTAGTAAAAGAGAAGAGAAACAATTTTAATTTAAAGAAGGGGAATAAGCCCCCCTATCTCCCTCAATACGCGGGCCGTTTTCTCCAACTGCCTGGCGTCATCCAGCACTATTTCACGCATCTTCGCCTTCATCCACGGATTTGCCTCTAGAAGCCTCCTCAACTCTTTCTCCAGAGCGCTTCTCAACTGCTCTACAACGTGAAGGGAAGCAAGAGGGAAAATTATTTCCGTGAGGGGGAGAATCCCTGCCTCCACCTCTTTCGCCTTCACCTCATCATGAAACAACACGTTTAACATTATCACAGTAAGTATTCTGAAACATTCTTCTATTGATTTCGCTCCTTCCTCTGCACAAGATAGGGTGATCACTCTGGACAAATACTCTAGGTTGCTTAGACCCCACTCCTCCCACACTTCGAAGACGGGGAGAAAACTTCTTCTATTCTCCTTCACCGCAATACTGCCCAAACTCTTCAGCACATTATACGAGGAGAACACTTTTCCTACAGCCTCTAATCCACCTCCAATATTATCAATTACTTCGAAGAAAGCGTGGTGAAGCAGTCTTCTGAAACCCTTCTCCGTGACATCATAATATTTCTTCTTCAACCCCGTTCTGAAAACCTCCTCCCCGACAACTTCAATAAGCCCCTTCTTCACCATCTTCTTCAATTTAGTGAACAATGTTGTATGGGGGATGTCTGTTTCCATTCTCAACCTGTAGCACGTCATTGGGCCAGACGCGGCCAGAACATCAAGTACCTTCTTCTCCTTCTCATCAATGACAGACATGAAGATATATCTTGTTCCTTCCCCCATATATGTCACCTTCCACGATGAAGCACGGATATATCTCTCTTTGATGAGATATATCCGACATACGAACTTATAAATCATTCTAATCATATTATTATTGGGTTTAAACTGGGTGAAAATATGAGGTTACTAAGACCAGTTCATCTTGTGAGGAAGGTCGTGCGCTCAGCCCGATACTACATGATCACTCTACCACGCCCCCTCGGCGAGCTCCTCCACGGGGAAACAGTGCTAGTTACGATTGAACCACTGGAGAATGCTATTGAAAACGAGCAATAACAGTGTCGTGAGGTGATGAATGCTTCAAAAATAAAAAGGTAGGAGGTGAGATATGTGGGTGTACTACTAAAAGAGAAGATGTGCTCTCGACATAAAAACACTGCTTTTCTTGCTGCGGAGGATTGTCTAAGAGAATATATTGTTTGGAAAATTAGGAGGTTTGGCGTAAGACTGCCCCTCTTCCTTCAGCCTAGGAGGATTGCGAGGACTTTCATCGACGACGAAAGTGTACATGCGTTGGCGTCTGCTATTGGCAAACTCCTCTCCAAGTACTGTGTTCCAGTCACCTCTTCAAGACCGAGAACATACAAGTGTACTTCGCGACTCTTGCAGCATCTTTTTGGCTTTCGCTATCAATCGCTCAGAGACAAGCGCAACTTTACACCCTTAGAGGTTATTTTCTTGACGTTGAGTCTGATGGAGGCGAGGAGATATGATGAGTGAAGAGAATTTGGTGGGATATTTTGAGCAGCGGCTTGAACTAGCAACTAGAATAACGCGTAAGTTGGTTAAAGAGAGGTTGAAGAGACTTGGTTGGAAGAATACTACACTATTAGAAGAGAAGTTACTGGTTGTAATCTTTGATAAAATAACGGCGCCCACATATTACAGGCGAGCAAGAGATCTACCTAAGAAAGAATCCAGGCATCATGAAACCATGGTTTTCAAGTTTTCACGTTCACTGAGGTCCAATGATTCCCTCATTGTCTGGCTGCGGAGGAAAATCTTGGAACCTCATCGGCGCAAGTACAATATCACCTATGAGTTCATTGCTTCAGGTGATGAAACATTTGACACCAGCGGCATCAAGCTAAGTATTCCTCCAGGCACAGACCCACGGCACCTCCGCGAAATAAGGAGGTGTTTATTGTGGCTCGGAAAAAAGGCCGACATTGAGGTAAAGGAGGTGCAGGAGCAGTGAGACTTGTTGAAGCATATTCTGATTTAAGCACTGTCCTAGAGCGTTTAGCGGGAGACGGTGAGAGAAAACTGGTTAAAACACTCCTCGAGGCAGCGAGGAGAATAGAGGTTGAAGGTGCTGGCGGGAACGGCTACGTTGTGAAAATGGGGGAGGCGGAGGCCAAGGTTTACGGGACCGTCAAGGCAGGGGACATAGAGCTCTTACTCTACAAGTCGGGTTTCGTGGCCGAACACGGCCTCAGCCCGAAAGATGTTGAAAGCATTGCGAAAATCACTGAGACGTATGTTAACGGCGCGCTACAGCGCTTGGCGACGGAGGAGGTGGAGGTAAGAGAGCTTAACCACATCGCCGAAATCGAGGACCCCAACCTCTTCGGCTCCATTGTCGCCGTGAACGCCGTTATCGCATCGAATTCCGTAGCATATGTCGTTCCCGAAATCGTGAAGGCCGTTCCCATGGAGACCAGGTTTCTAATAAGAGACATGGATCCCTTCCTCCTCAAACTGGTGGGTGTCTCCGAGGATAAGAAGAGGAGGGTGTTGAGACATTACTTAAGAGGGCTGCTGCCTGGAAAGGAAGACTTCAACGTCGTGGAGGAAGGCTTCAAGATAATCTACAAGCTGCGGGTTAGACCCCCCGTGATGGCGCTGGAGGAGAGGGAGGAGAAAATAGTTGATGAGAAGGGCTTTGAATACAAGGCTTATGATGTTTACGTAGTGGGTCATCACCCCATGAGCTTCATGCCGTCAACACTGGTCAGACTGCAGGGTGTTGTAACAGCTGATCCGAGGAACCAGAGGATAACGTTGCTCGCCTACGACGTCAAGTTTCCAGAGGAGGCCGACGAGTACGACGCGGAGAAGCTACACGAGCT
>JAPDJV010000021.1 GCA_029258925.1 Thermoproteota archaeon
AGTGTTCAAGCAGGCGGGCGAGCTCTGGGTCACGATAGAATACAGGAGGCCTTGGAAGACGAGGGCGGGAAGCAAGTATCTGAGAAAAATCACGAGAGATATTCATCTCGGGAAACCAGGCTCGAAGATCAAGGTTAAACTAACAAGGAATCCCCCTAAAGGGCCCAAGATAGACAGGAAGTAGTTTTTCTCGAGGGTCGAAGCGTGGAGGCCATAGTCCTAGGCGTATTCCTGGCGGCACTGATCTTCATCGCGGTTAACGCCAGCGCGGGGAGAAAGAGCTTAGCGGCCCTAATGCTCATGTCCTCCGCCCTTGTGCTTCAAATGATGGGAGACGTGTACAGGGGATACGTCCTCGGCGCGCCAGAAATGGCGATAACGCTTGTAATCGCCTCGAGCATACTGGCCCTGCTCGCGCTGTGGATGTACAGGAAGAGAGCTTCTTGAAGCCCACTTCTATTTTTCGCTTTTAGTTCAAGGGGGTTAAAGTGAAGCTCGTACTGATACTTCTAGCTGGCATAGTGATCCTGGCATTCCTCCTCGGATACGTGGGTTTCCAGGAACAAGGCTACGTTAAGGCTGCTGGAAGCGTTGTCGTAGTTGCAGAAGCCAACTCTACGGACGGCAACATTATAGCGTACGGCTCGGGCTTCATGGTGTCAAGCAACTACATTGTAACCGCTGCCCACGTAGTGAACGACACTGTCCTGGAGGACGTAGATGTTCTGGTCATAGTTCCAGGAGTCGGAGACTACAGGGCCACAGTCGTTTACCTAGGGGATCCCGAGGGCTCATCCAGACCCGACCTAGCGGTCCTAAGCGTTCCAGGACTGGAATTGAAGCCTCTAAAGCTGGCATCGAACGTCGTCGAGGGCCAGGAATGCTATGCCATAGGTTACCCGTGGCAGCAGTACGTGGAATACGGCTCACTGTACTCGATGGAACCCAAGATAACGAAGGGCATAGTCTCGGACGAGAGAGAAGACACCATAGTCACTGATGCAGAGATAGATAAAGGTAATTCTGGAGGGCCAATAGTCGACAGTTCAGGTGCCGTAATAGGAGTCGTAAGCTATGCTCTAACCTCCCAGGAAGCTCTTGCAAACCATAACGTCGCGGTCCACGTCGAACAGTTGAAGAGGGTCCTCGAGGCCATTGGAGTAAAATATGCATCACCATCACCCGCGGCGATGCTTGACGAGGCAACACTGATCGTTCTATTAGCATTCACTGCTGGAGCGCTGGGAGCAATCCTCGTCGCTTCTAAAAGATAGGTGGAGAAGGTGAGGAATAAAGTAGCATGGGTGGCAACAGCATTAATCATAGTATTGCTAATAGCATTCTTCACTCCAAGGGTGAGCGCCAGCGCGCAGATAAGGCCGCTAACCGATAGAGCCGCCCAGGCGGCCATCACTTCGCTGGAAACAATTTACAAGGATGACACGTACGGCACGAAAAGGGATAGGCCAGACATTGATGGAGACAAAATAATGTGGACCCACTATCATGCCCACATGGCTGCTTGCTTTATCTACATGTGGAAGAAGACGCATAATAACTCGTACATAGAGATGATGTTGTTCTATTTCATCAAGTGGGCCAATTACGTCGACGAATACGACGTATACACAGATGGTGCCCCTGGTTCAGTTTATGACGTGGAGACTGAGTGGATGTACTCATACATAAATGCTAAAGTGCTACTTGTAGCATGCAAGGCTGGAATGATAGATCCACTGAATGAAACAATTAAGAATATGATAGACTTTTTCATGAACGCTACGTTAGAGCGGTGGAACAGTAACAACGACTACAAGAGCGATCAGGTATCAAACACGGCTGCAAGCTGGCTTTCGGTTATAGCGTTGTACTACGATGTGTATGGGGAATATCCGACTGGATACAATGATACGCTAGTTAACGAATTAAAGAGTATTGTGGACGACAATTTTCTCGGGGATCATTGGCAATACTCAGTAGCTAATCCGTCAGAGGGCTGGGGATATAGTGCAGTAACATTACTTTACCTAGCCGTAATATGTCAAACAAATGCCCCATTCAAAACATGGGCGGAGGATTATGTTTTTAATGAAAGCGTGAAGACTTGGCATTACAACAATAAGCCCGCAGACTTCTCTCAGGCGGAAGGCCTGAAGGGATTCATCATTTGCAACGGCTTCGAAATGTTGTACAATGAGGACTGGAATCTTACAGAGCCAAGTGAATGGACTTATGATTATCTTGTCGACCACATGGGGTACTACACTGACCCTCCAGATCGTGCAAAGCCTGAGGGAATATGCCTGGTCACATTGTTGGCTGACTTCTCGACACCAACCTCGTCCACGACTCCCGTAACCACAACTTCGACGAGCACTCCGACAAGCACCACGACTAGCCAGGCCACAACCTCCCTCGACCTCCCCTCGATATTCCTCGACAACGCAAGCCTGGTGCTGATAATTGCAGCATTGAGCATCATAATACTCCTATTGTTCGCCAAGAAGTGAGGGGAATGATCGCCGTTAGGGGGAGAGGATACAACCATGGAATGTACACGGACATCTATCATGTCGCGAGAAAAGAGTACACGTGCAGCGTCTGCCAGGCGAAAATAAGGAAGGGAGAACCATACATCAAGAGAGTCTTCAAAGGCGAAAACGGGTACAGCAAGCTAAACATATGCATAAAACACGGTCAAGCAGAGAAACTAGTAGACACAAAGGGAAGAACACTCTGGGAAAAATAGGAGAACCACAGAACTCCACAAACATATTTTTAATCAGAGATTGGATATTTTGTGTTAGGAAGAAAACCCATTTTTATCTACTTTACGTCTTCCTAACACGCATTTGGAGTACGCGTTCAAAGAGTTTTCCAAGAAGTTTCCCAGCCTGAAACCCAGCTCTCGCAGGTGGAAAACCATGATACGTGATTGTTAGGTGGAGTTGTTCGAGTGCTGCATATATGGTTCCACCTAACACTCATCGATGAAACTCCTGAAACACGCCAAAAAAGCCTAGCCGAAAAATGATAATAAAAACAGGGTAACCTTGTATAAACTATACTATCAGGGATAACATTTTTATATTTATAAAAGATATCGAGTACTCGATAAAAATGAGGTTATTATGCGCTAAATGCAAAGAGAGGTTGAAACTGTTAAAGGTCCTATCAGAGATTAGAGAAGGGGTTTCTGCAGCTGATATAGCTAGACTTATGCAAAAGAAAAATTCCTCCTACCTTTTGACTGTTGTGCTCCCCTTATTAAAAAAGGACAAATTGGTGGATTTCAAAATAGAGAAGCCTAGACGAAAGAAGGGACGACCAAGAAAACTATGGTTTATAACCGAGAAGGGCAAAAAAATTTTGGAGTCTTTAATAGATCCACCTATTATCGAGGTATACTTTGCTGGTGCATATACTGCTCTCCAGGTTCTGGATAATATTCCATTAAAGGTTAATTACTTATTATCCGCTGGGCATTATTGGAAAAATGGAAGGTTGGAGTTTAAGAAAGTTTCTAGACCTGGTTTTGCTGATAAACTTTTCATCGATAGTGGGGCTCAACAGTTTTACACGAAGTTTAAAGGTTATGATTATCCATATACTCCTAGGCAATATCTAGAGTTTTCAAGACAGCTCTCTCCAGATTACATAGCTACTTTAGATCTTCCTCTAGATATTTTAGTTCCAAGGGGCTTAAGTATTCATAAAGGATTAAAGAAGACAGTGGAACTGGGGGTAAAAGTCTTTTGCGAAGCTGAGAGTATGGGTATAAGAGATAAAATAGTGCCCGTATTACAAGGTTATAATGATCCTACACAATGGTTAGAATCTTATGATTTATATAGGTCACATGGAATCCGATCCAACTTATGGGGTGTAGGGTCATTATGTATGATGAAAAGTTCTAAGCTTGTAAAGGAAATATTAGAGAGCTTAAGTAACATCGGAGATCTTCACGTCTTTGGACTAGCATTAAATGCGTTTAGGAAAGTTTATTACTACATTAGGAGTTTCGACACCTCTGCATGGATATATTGGGCTAAGATGGATGGGGCAGTTTTTGTTTGGGATCCTTTTAAAGAGCGTTTCGTAGAATTGCAGGCTAGAAAAGGGCTTAGGTATGACACAAAAACATTGATGGCAGTAAACGTATTCTCCATATTGTCTATGGTTAATTATTATATTTTAAAAAAATCGAATACTCGATAGAAAACGGGAAATATTTATAAAAAGCATCTTTTCTAAATTAAGTCTGGTGTATGACAAAGTTGTCAGAAATAAGAATAAGGAAAATCTTTAAAGAGGCAGGCAGGCCCTTGACAATAGAAGAGATAGCTGATAGACTAGGTTATTCTATAAGACATACAAGAAGACTTTTACGTAAAGTTTCTGAGAAAGGTCTTCTCATCGAGAAAAGATATGGAAACAAAATATACTATGAATATTTGGATAAAGCAACTTTAGACAGATTCCTTACTGGAGAGAATACTAGAGAGCTTAGCATGCCTCTGACAAAAATCGAGGAAATAGGACGAAGCCTTAGAGAGATCGCGGAGAAATACCATGATACTATAATAAAGGTCAAGAAGGCGTTTCATGATCTAAGTCCCTATGAAATATTAGAAAGTACTATAAGTTACCTGGAATATCTAGAAAAAAGCATTTCGAAGAGCAAAAGTGAAGAAAGGGAGAAGGAACTTAATAAAATAAGGCATCAAAAAGATGTAATAAGTCATATAAGGGATTTCAAGTACATATTAGGAGATATAATACGTATAAATGATATTGGAGATCCCTTTAAGAGATCCGAAGTTGTAATAGCTGGTTCTGACGCATCTGTAGATCATGCTACCTTTCTTTGGTATCTCGGGAATTTTCCCCTAACCATAGACTTAAGTTTTATTACTGTTGCTGGAATAGTGGTTGCCTATGACAGTAGTTTTGAAAAGGAGCTGGAGTACTACAAGGAATATAAGGAGCCGAAGTTTCCACTTTCAGCGGGCTCATCCTATATCGAGGAGCTTAGTGGTAGGTATCCAAGCTTAGACGAAAATGAAAAAAGAAAACTTTTAACTATACAATCTAGCGAATTGTTATTCAACTTTAATTTAAACCTGCTTACATCTGAAAATATAGACATATTATTTTGCGATGGCCGAATCATACCTCCTGATATCCATTTTATGGATTTCTATTACGAGCATAGAAGGCCCTATCTTAAGCGATCCTTTCTGAAGGCACGTGAGATAAGAAAATATGTTAGGGAAACAGGAAAATTATACGTTGGTGTAGTCAAAGAAGCGTACTGGTACGACTATATGGCACTAATGGCTCAAGCTATTCTTTTCGAAATTATGGGTTCAAACGTAAATATGAATATGATTCGCAGAATATTCCCTAATGACCAGGAAACGATGGCTAAGATTTTAGACAGTGGAGAAGCATCTTTTGCAATAAAGGTACCTCTAAGAAAACGTTACCTAAAAGATAAAAAGGATGAAAAAACAGCAAAAAGGGTACTAGAAGAGGCAGATGTTAATATGAATTGGTACATTAAGTCCTTAGATGATATGAGTTTTTATTATTTTTACTCTAAGCCTCCTGGAAGATTACATTCTTTTTCATCTTTATCCCGTCCAGCAAGATATGACATAGATGCGGAAGATGCAAGGGGGGTATTGGATGCTAGAAATAAAGTGTGCTACATCATAAGTAAAATTGCATCTGCACCCTTAGGACACCAATACTCACCTTCTCGTGAAACCATATACTTACCAACAGTCGTATGGCAGGCTGATAGGGCAGCAAGAGAGTGGGTTAATACAGTAAAAACTCAAATATTTCATTATTTAAGGTCAACATTAGCTAAAGGTGGGCGCTTATGAAAATAGGAGAAGTCATTTCTACGCTGGACTCCCCTACTCATTTAAAAGTAGTTATACAATTAACTCCTAATGATGAAGAAGAGTGGCCTGAGGTAAGGGCAGGAGAGTTTGTTGAAATAAGAGACGATAGAGGCAGAATTTTCATAACACGGGTAATTAAGCCTCACGTATTTAGTCCCTTTTATAGTGATAAGAGACTTGTTCAAGATGCTCTCTATAGAGGCGATACAAGAATACTTATCGCAGGAGGCGCAAATATTCACTATAGATTATGTGAGGTCCGAGTGTTAGGAGTAATATTAGGAAACAATAAAGTAGAATCACCATCGATAGTACCACTTCCTGGATCAGAGGCACATACCTCTGATCCACAAAGAATCCTTAGGTTCTTTGGCTTAAAGGAGGATGGCCTAAATATAGGAAAAATCTTACCTCATCAAAACTTGAATATAACAATAGATCCTATAAGTCTATTTGCTCATATGGCCATAGTGGGAACGACAAATTCGGGTAAGAGTTATAGCGCAGCAGTATTAGCTGAAGAACTCCATAATCATGATTTTAGCGTGCTCATAATAGATCCTCATGGGGAATATAACTCATTAAAGGAGAGTATCAATCCTGCTATTTCATTTAATGTTGTTGAATACTGTCTTCCTCAGCCATATCATACCACATACGGTGTGAGAAATCCGATAAAGATCCATATAAGTGATCTTACTGCTGAGGACTTGATAGAAGTAGCAAACCTGCAAGGAGACCAACAAAGAAACTTACTTTATTATACCTTAAGAAGACTGATAGGAAAGAGGTACACCTTGGAAAAATTAGAGGAAAGCATACATGAAGTCGGCAGGAATAAAAAATTCAGAAAGGATACTATAGATTCGGTAATTAATAGAATACACTCTTTAGAAACCCTTGGTATCATAACTAATAATGAGAGAGAATCTATAAAAATGGAGAAGTTAATAAAGTCTAGACAAATAACAATAATCAACCTCAGTAATAATCCTAATATAATTGCTCAAAGAATTTTAGTAGCAGTAACATTAAGAAAACTCTTTAGGAAGCGCATGTCTAATAGGGTAGGCAGGTTCATTACTATAATAGATGAAGCACATAGATATGCCCCGAGCGACGAAAGCACCATAGCAAAAGATATAATAATACGTATAGCGCGTGAGGGAAGAAAATTCGGAGTTGGTCTTGTACTAGTCTCGCAGAGCCCTAAGGATTTAGATGCTAGAGTTCTTAAACTCTGTAATACTAGATTAATACTCCGTCTGGATAATCCATCAGACCTGAATGCTATAAAACCCTACATTGGAATGCTAGATGAGAATATCATAGAATCCATACCCTTCTTCCCCCCAGGACAGGGGATACTTTCTAGTAGCTTCATCAGAGCACCGTTGCTCATAAAAATTAGAGAGAGATACACTAAACACAAAGCCGTAACAGGCGGAATGATCACCGAAATTCCAAGTATAGAAATAGAAGCATCTCACTATGAGAGTAATAGTGCTGCATTTAAAAGAGAAAAAACTTCCTTAGAGTCTTTCTTTTTTAAGAAGTAATGGTAGTAGTTAAAAATCTTTTTCGATCTCCTCCTAGCATTTTCAGCAGTCTCTCTGGGTCCGTGCAGCTGAGGTAAGATAATGTTTTTAAGCTGTGGGAGTCCGCTTGTTTCTCCACGGGTGGTGTAGTGGGCAGGGTTGTCGTGGAGGATCCTGGCTGGAGGAAGGTCGAGGTAGTGTTGGAGTGGGTTCTTGCGAGAGCAGAGGAGGGAGCAGATCCGAAGCAGCTCATGAGAAACGTACTAGTAATGATAAAGGAGCATAGATGGAAGGCACTAGATGAGCTGTTCGGGGTTTAAACAGTTATATAAAATGGTACATGATCTCGTACTGAGGTAATACCTATGGATGAGAATGATATATTCATTATGATAAGAGTATTCAAGCATGATTACAGGGTAATTTTATATACTTTGTAATACATTAAAAGGCTTCGAGGAATACTGTAAAATGTCAAAGTCATTTATCTTTCTCAGCATCGTGTATCATGTTCTTAAATAGGTGGAAGTTCATGGGAAGGAGACTTACTCTGAGACTAGGTGACAGGGAGGTTAAAGCTGAGCAAGTGAGCTTTAAGGTGATGAAAGAGGAGTGGTCCGAGTACGAGCTTGAGAATGGGATGATACTGAGGATAAGACCTGTGATAGCCGAGGTTTACATCCTTGACGATAAGGATCCAGTAACTGGGAAGCCTAATGTTCTAGTGAAGTCACAGAACGTAATCAGCCTAATACTCCCACCTGAAGGAGGTGAGGGCGAAAGTGGCACCAGTAGTAAAGAATGAAAAGGGAAAATTTACAAAAGTGCACTACGAAGCTGAAAAGCGAGAGTTCACTACAAGTAAGCCCACCAGCTTCATGACAGCATACGGTTTTTCACCTTCCTCCGAAGTATATTATTACCTTTCCACGTTCCCCTATACTCTCTCCACACTATCACGAATAATAAAAGAGACTCTGCCAAGTCCTGCTATAGAGAGGATCTGGGATTTGTTAAGGGAGATCTCGAAGGAACTTAAAGAAATTAAGGAGGATTTGAAGGAGTTGAAGGAGGCTGTAAAGCCTGTAGCCGAGGAGGAAATAGAGCTTCATAAAATACCTAAGGAGGAGGCCAAGAAGAAGATCTTTGAATATATTAAGGGGCATCCTGGTTGCTTGACAGGCGATATAATCTTAAACTTAGGCCTAGACCCAGATCTAGTGCTCGAGGTGCTAGGTGAACTTGAACGAGAGGAAAGAGTTGAAGGAACTGAGCCTCCCGCCTAACACGAAGATACTGTTCAGGGTCGCCAGCCTCTTCGCTAGAAAACTAGAGGGACCTTGGCTAGCCAGAGGTAGCTCTCGGCATAGGATGCGAGTCATAAAGGCAAGAAACGGATGGATAATCATTGAGAAAGCGTGGAGAGTAAAATAAATTCTCTTTCTCTGCTTTCACATCTCCCCTGCTAGCTCGAGTATTGTTTTCGCTGCTTCCGCAGCCTTCCTGCCCTTCTCCGTGAGCTTGATCAACCTCCTCAGCGGGGGACCAGGATCATAATTCTCAACAATAAAACCAGCCCTCTTTAGAACATCTATTGCCGTATATATTGTCTTGTAGTGAATGCCTGTTTCATCGTGGATTTTCATTACAGTAACTTCAGTTTTCTTTCCCAATAAATACACTAAGAGTTTTAGAGGTCCATTGAGTTTCCGCTTTGGCATTTTCATTAAACTCCATGAATTCTAGAAATTACTACTCTTCACTTAATAATAATTGTAGTCTTAACTCTCTACTTAGTGAAGAGTAGAAACATTTATATTACTACTCTACACTTAGTAGAGAGTGAGGTGGAAAAATGTCTACCTCCAAACTCAAGGTAAAAGTCCCTAAACAATTGAAAATCGAGCTCTCTCCCGATAAGATGAGGGAGCTGGCAGAGCTGGCCGCCAAGAGGGGTTTGAGGAGTACCCAGCTGGCCAGGATGTGGATTCTTGAGAAAATCGAGGAGGTTGCTGCCTCAGGGTGAGACACCGTGGACCGTGCTTTCATTGTTCTCAGGGTGTCTGTTCCAGGCTTCGCTGGGGACGTGTCCAGCGTTGCCGAGGGGCTTAGGATGGTGCTTAGGGAGGCGTTGTTGGAGGCTGGTGTGAGGAAGTTCAGCGTTGACATTGCAGACTTCTTCACGGTTGAGGAAGGTGGGTGACGGCATGGCCGATGTTAGGGCTGTTATGAGTGTTCTCAAGCCTTTGATTGTTACGGTTGACTACACGTGGTTCGATGATTCCTGGGGCCGCGTCGAGGTCCGCTGCCTGGAAGAGTTCCTCAGGATCGCGCTCACTGCTTGGAGGGAGAAGAAGCAGCCAGTGCTGAAGGATCCCTCTAGGGGCTTCCTCATCTTACCGTACAACAACGTCGTCTACATGTGTCCAGAGGTGGGCGAGGAGTGAGGGTGGTCGAGGTCTACGTTGAGAGGCTTAAGAGCTACGGCGACTACAGCAATAGGAGGCTGGGGTTGAAGGCCGTTCTCGACGACGGGGAGGACTATAGGGAAGTCTACGTGAAGCTGGCCGCCGAGGTAGAGGCGCTCTTGGAGAAGGAGAGGATAGAGGCCGACAAGGAAAGTGTTGAGGCCGAGATAAAGGCCTACGAGAAGAGGGTGCAGGAGCTCAGGAAGCTGCGGGACGAGTTCATCGAGGTGAGAAGCCAGGTCCTGAAGGGGTTGGCCGAGCTGGAGAAGGAGCTCGAGAAGTACGAGAGGAGGATCGAGGAAGGAAGCTTCCCGCTGAAACTGTTGGAGAAGCTACGGGAGATCAGGAGGGCCATAGGCTTCTACGACCCGTAGAAGGGTGCGGAGGCATGGCTTCCACTTGCCTGTTAGGTAGAATCGATGATGCAGTTCTACCTAACATCGAAGACCTCAAGTGGAGGATCCGCAGCTTGATGAAGGAGTTGAACAGGGTTGCAGGTAGACTGGAGGTTCTTCAGGCAAGATATCAGGGGTACACCCTGTGCTACACGTGGGTGACGAACAGTTCTGGCCGAAAATACTTCTACTACTATCTTAAGAGCAAGTCCAGGACCCCTAAGTCGATCTACCTTGGTAAGGCGCCTAGGGTCACGGGTGCAACGGAGATCAGGAGCCTCAGGAGGCTCGTGGCGAGGGCCTGCGCAGTTCTCTCAATGCTCTACTCCAGGCTGGACCTCGTAATGCTCGTTCTCGAATTAGAGGAGAAGGGTGGGAACGGTGCCAACGAAGGTTAACGGAGACATGTACATGGTGACCTTCAAGTGTCCAGTCAGCCTATTCGAGGAATTATACGATGTCTCGAGGCAGCTGGGGGAGAACGTCAGCGAGGTGATAAGGAGGAGCATCAAATGGTACCTCATGTTCGCCAAGAGGGCCATGGAGGCTGGATGCGACCCGAGGAGGATAGCATGAACCTTGTCTGGGACCATGAGAGGGGGATAATCGTGGATGCTGCTACGGGTGAAGTCGTCGACGTAATCTACAGCTACCTCCCGCCCCCGCCGTGGCGGCGTGAAGACTGGAGGAATACTGTTCGGAGAAGCCGTCACCGACCCATAATCTCCTCGGTGACGAGGAGGTACGTGAGGCGGAGGGGGAGGCTTAGGAAGGCTTTGAGAAAGCTCCGAGAAAAGGGGATCGAGGCCAGCAGGTAGTACGTGGAGTACGTCCTAGGGTTGAGGAAGAAGTGCGTTAAAACGCTTGAGAAAGACTTCAGGCCAAGAGCGCCAGAGGAGATCCTCGTTGAAGCGGAGCGGGCGATGAGGAGCGTCGTCGAGAAAGACCCAGTCCTAACCTCGCGGACCGAGAGGGGGAAGTGGGCCATCGCGTTGCTGCTCGCCACTGATGGGAGAATGCCGAGGCAGGTGGCGGAATGGTGCAGCATGAACGTGTACACAATACGCGGCATGATCGCCCTCTTGAAGAGCAGGGGGTACCTGGGAGGGAGGAGGGCGTGAAGAGGAGCGTTAGGAGCGTGGCGGAAATAGTGTTAGTGTACTGCCTCGACCAGGGGAAGCAGTGTTTCACGTACAGCAAGATAAAGTCGTGGTATTATAGGAGGGGCCTCAAGGAATTCAAGCTCCCCTACGTCAACGACAGGACCCTGGACAGGAACCTGAGGGAACTGGCGCTGGCAGGCCTCTTGGAGCGATGGTATATTGGTAGAAGCAAGGTGGTCTTCAAGGTGACGCACAGGCTCCTCGAGGAACTAGGGGTATGGCCCCAGGAGCTCGCGGACCCAGCCTCGAGGAAACTGGTCCTAGAGAAATACGCTGGGGTGGCGCCGAGGTGATCCAGGAAGTCCTCTACGAGATGAACGTCAGAGACTTCCATAGATTCAGGAGCGCGGGGGACGGAGAGGTACACGTTTCATCCCTAGTCGTCTGCCCGCTGAAATGGTTCTATGCTAAAAAGTATCCCGACATCGCCGTGGCACAGCAGTTCCAGGGCTACTTGATCCTGGGGAAACTAGTCCACCTAGGGCTGCAGAGGGTCCTGGAGAAGCCTGGGCTCATCCACGGGGCCAAGAGGGTTCTCTTCGAGGTTGAAGCAGAGAAGAAGGTGAGCGTGGAGCACAGGGGTTTGACGCTGATCTACACTATTAAGGGTAGGGCGGACATGTTGGTGGAGACGATCAGCGGCGAGCGCATAGTAGTGGAGGTGAAGACGGCCAAAGGAGACTACGGCATACCGCATAAACACCACGAGCTCCAGCTCAGAATATACATGAACATGCTTTCGGCCGAGAAAGGAGTACTCCTATACATAACCCCCGACAGGGTCACCGAGTACCATGTCACGGGGCCCCTAGGAGACCTCGAGCTGAAATCGCTGATCAAGGGGTTCCTCGATCGAAAAGGGCCAGCATGGGACTGGGAGTGCCTGCGCTGCCCCTACAACATCCTGTGCCCGAGCAAAGTCCAGAACAACAGGAGAAGGTGAAAAAGATTGCGGCCTGAAGGCCCCTGTCCAGGTGGAAGAGCCATGTTTTTAATAGGCTGCATGTTGAAGCCCCGCATATCTAGATTTGGACGTGTTCAGCTGGAGTTCAGGTACAGTGAGGGCGAATGCCATGTAATTCTTAAGATCGATGATGAAGAAGATGTGATGGCCCTCGTTGAGGAAGAGATTGAAGCACTCTACGATTTTTTCAGAAGCGTTTACCTCCTTGATTGGTTTACCTCCTTGAAGATTACAGCGGGCAGGTGGAAGAGTGATGAAAAGGTATGAGAAGATCTTGGATTTCTCGGGGGATCTAAGCTACGGCGTGCTCCTGAAATTAGTGCCGCTTGTAGCGGCCCCCGAAGAAGGCGAGGGGAGCCTGGTCTCCATGCATATTGGGGTGCACTGCTACATCAAGGAGGGGGGCGTAACAGTATACTTGACTCCCGAGGAGGCGGACAAGTTGGCGAGGGTGTTGAAGAGCATGTCTAGGCGGGCCAAGGAGTTCAACAGGTTGAAGATAATAGAGAGAAACGCGTTCACGGAGTTTACGGAGGACCTGGAGTGAAGGCCATAATCAGGAGGAACACCGAGTCCCCTAAGACGCTACATAAAATGGTTCGAGCAGAAGGCTGCCGCGGAGATAGGTCGCCGAGGGAGAAGGTGAGGAAACGCTTTAAAAATATAGAAGTGGGGGTCAGAGAAGTTGGCCTTGAAGACTAAGGGTGGGGTTACGGTCAGGTGTCCCAGCTGCGGGGAAAGAGTTAAGCCAGACGTGAAAGTAGTCCACATCCGCAACGAGTTCGGGGAAGCAGATGCAAGAGCCAAGGTGTGCCCGAAATGCGGTGGAATCATCGACGTCTTCAAGGAGGACCTCTTCTTTCGCCCTAATGGTTGTGGTGCCCCCCGACGTAGCCGTAGACCAAATGGTTTACGTCGTGGAGGAGGTAAGGGAAGCTATGATAGGACTGCAGCTCTGGAGAGAGTATACAATACGCTGAACGCCGTTAAAATGCCGTTCCTCAAGGCGGCCAGGCGCATCAGGCGGGTGTCGGAAATGTATTACCGCATGAGGAGGACGCCGATCCGCTTCAACGAGTCCAATGATAAGAGGGTGAGCACAATACTGCTCGAGACACCCGCGTCCCCGAAGAACGCGGCCGCCTGGACGTTCTACATGTCAGGGCAGACGAGCTGCCCAATATATCCAGCGCAGCTGCCAGCGAAGTTCAGGCGCATCAAGAAGGAGATAAACAGGTTCCCGTTCTGCAATAGGGCAATAATCTTCATAGCACCCAAGTTCACCTGCGGGGCCAGGGAAATGCTGAGGAAGGCGGGGATACTGGCGTTCACGAAGGCCAGCGAAGCCCTGGCATTCATAGCGAGATACTTTAAGGCCCGCTACAGCAGTCTACTGGCATCGCTGAAGGGGAAAAGACTGTTCGGGCCACTGGCACTACTAGTCTACATACTCCAAGAACTCCTGAGGGAACTAGGCGGGCTGCAGGGAGAACCATTACTGAGAAGCGAGATAGAAGCATACCATGCGATCGAAAACGGGATAACAGTGCAATAAGGGGAGAAAACCCGTTTTATTCCCGCGTTCATCGGTGTTAGGTAGAACTGCACCATCAATTCTACCTAACAAGGTTTCACGTTTTCTAGTTCAATTCAATCAACCAGAGTTCTGTTAAACAATGGTTTTACGAGTGTTAGGTTGACTCCGCTCCTTCACTCTACCTAACACCCAGCCCAGGAAGCCAGAAAACATCAACTGCTCCAAGCACAACAGCGATAATATATCAACTGTTTCCCTAAAGACGATGTCGAGGTGTTAGGTAGAACCATATATGCAGCACTCCAATAATTCTACCTAACACCGTTCCAGAAACCCATATCAACTGAACCATGATAAGCCTTCACCATCACTAGAATATTCTATAGAAAATTAAAGTATAAATTAATTAAATTAAAGTTTAAGACGTGTTGTGATTTTACTTCGGTGTTAACCTTCTATGTCGTGTTCTATTGTTCTTATTGTAGGGTAAGGGCTGGTTTTTTCGGTTGTTTTGTAGAAATGATTATAAGGTTGCTTACCATGTTTTCGATCTTTGTGGGAAGATGTTGGCTAGGTTTTGGCTGCTCTTAGCTATAATTACTGCTTTCTGGGGTAAGCTGGTCTTTCTTGCGAGAAAGATTGTCTCGGCTTACTGTATTAGCAATCAGTGTCTTGACTACGAGCGTGATAGGCTGATGGCTATAGCTGAATCCGCTGTGACGTCGATAATGTTGGCGTTTCTACTGTATTTAACTTGCCTCGTGCTATCGTCTCCAGAGTAAGACTGGAGTACATTCTTCTTTCTTTTTCTAGTTGCAAAGGCTCGTTCCTAGGCGGCGTGGTATTCAATGCAGTATTTTAAGTTCTGCTTTGTCGTATTCTTCTCTCCACTCTTTGATCCATGCTGCTAGGTAGAAGTCTGTTGTTACACGGAAGAATGGTGGTTTGTGTCCTGCGAGAACCTCGACGATCAACGGGTTTACTCCCTTGTAGTTCATGTAGCTTATCCAGAAGTGCCGTAGGTCGTAGAGCGTGAACCTGTAGCCCAGTGCCCTGTCCATCGCCTTGTATATTTCGAGCCTTAGGTTTCTGGGTTTCTTCGGGAATAGGCGTGCACTGCTTAAGCCTCTAACGTACTTGCTTAGTTCCTCGTCTAGGTCTACGTAGTAGAATGTGAACCAGAAGCGCTTTGTTCTCGTAGCCAGAGGTCTCTTAACGACTCTGTGCCCGAGGATAACATCGTTCCTTGTTAGCTGGTATCCTAGCCCTGGTCTGAGCCCTGACTCGGCAAGCATAGCGTACAAGTAGAGGGCTTCCCTAGTC
Organism: Thermoproteota archaeon; assembly: GCA_029258925.1. Taxonomy (GTDB): domain Archaea; phylum Thermoproteota; class Thermoprotei_A; order EX4484-217-1; family JAPDJV01; genus JAPDJV01. The sequence continues at coordinate 15,304 of JAPDJV010000021.1, forward strand.
TCAATGTATTCAGCCACCTTCCTCACATCCTCGTATCTGGGGGCTTCCCTTGCGCCGCCTTCTACCTTAACGCTTACGGAGGGAACGTATTCTATCAAGTCCCTCCTCCCCTTATACTTCAAGTATAGCCTTAATGCCTTAGCGTAGTGTTCTGCTTCGCCTGGACGCAGCCTGCTGAAGAAAGCTGTTAGGCCGCGGGCGGTGAGGGGGGTTCCAGACAGGAGAAAGTTTCTTAGGCAGCGGCACCTCTCCTTAACAGTCTTCTTACTCCTCCCCTTAGAGGAAAGCCAAGCCCTGAAGCCCTCGACCTCTCTTTTTACAAAAACGTTCTCGAAGACCTTCTTCACCTTCACGCCAATGCTTTTTACAGAAGAATGATTCAACTCCGCCGCGTCAGGGCGGCGCTCTAACCATACTGAGCTACGGGCCCTTACATAATTCTACGCTAAGAGTCCAATATAGGTTTAAACTATCTGCTACTTTAAAATTTCTATTATGAGTTACGTTTAACTATGAGATCATATTAATGTGACGAGATATTTGAGGGATTAATTTTCCTATATTGAGATTTAATTAGGGTGGTCAGCATGGACTTTCTTAAGCTTTTTTAAGAGTTCATGCAAGAATATTGCAGCCTCTGCTATGCATCCAAGCGGTCGGTCTAGGTTATTGAAGTACACTATTTTACCCAAAGCTTTCTCTTGTTTTGTAAAGTATGTGTCGCTGCCCGAGAATACTATCATCACAGTCTCATTGCTCTCTGAGAGCTTGTGAACTATATTATTTAAAATTCTATCTAACTCTCTTTCCCCACTAGGATCAACAAGTAATATTTCGCTGGGGTTCATCAGAGAAACCGCGTCTTCCAAGTCTGGAACACATAATAGTGGTTTTCCAAGTCTATAAGCAAGTTTATGTACCTCTGGGATACCCGTCTGGGCTGCTGCTCCAGAGGCCTTCGATATTATGAACATTTCTGCAAGCGGGATGCCGTAAACTAGCCTCGCCATATCCATTACTCTCAGAACACTATGGACATTATGTAACACTACTATCACTTTGAAACTCAATTTCGATCCCACCTCCTACTAGAAGAAGTGTTTCCTTAAAAACCCGGCTATTGCTCTCGCTAAAGGTACTGGCACTGCTTCCCCAACTTGATCGTATTGGGATTCAATACCCCCGTAAAACAAGTGTGTATCCGGGAAACCCATGAGCCTAGCCTGTTCTCTCACTGTGAGAAGTCTGTGTTCGTAGGGATGTACAAATCTTCTGGATCCCATTACTGTTGGAGCAATTCTATTGGGATCCAACTTGATGTAGTTAAGTAGGGTTCTCCCCATGTCCCCTCTAAACCTCACAGCAGCTTCACCCCACTTCAGTCTAACAATCCTCTTCAACATCCTCCTCGAGACCGTTGCAACTCTATGATTTGGAATGCTATTTGTATCCGGTGGCGGTAAATCCTTTAAAGCCTCTTTGACGGTTATCCTCCTCCTAGAAGGCTTAGGATTTATTCTTACATTAGATATGAAGACTCGGAGTCTATGGCTCGGAGTATTGTAGTCCTCTGCTCTCAGCATATTAAAATACACTTTCCTATATCCCGCTCTCTTAAACTCTGCTTTCAACGCTTTCCTTAATTCCCCCTCCATTATGTGTGGAACGTTTTCCATGATGAATATTTTCGGCTGGATTTCCGCTAGAATCCTTATGAAATGTAGGACAAGTCTTCCCCGGGGATCGGAGTACAAGCGGTCTAATGGATCCCTTAGACGCCTTGGATTAGCTGACGTGAAGGGCTCACATGGAGGACTACCAATTACAATATCGATGCTGCCGGTATCAATCAAATCTTGCAACATACTATAGTCGACCACTTTCACATCGTCGGCTACAACTATTGCAGACGGAAAATTTGCTTTATAAGTCATGGCGGCTGGCTTAAAGCTGTCTATGCCCAAAACTATGTTGAATCCTTCTTCTAAAAAACCTCTAGCAAACCCCCCTGCACCACAAAATATGTCTAAAACTGTTGGCCTAGAGCTACCCATTACTATTAAACACCTTTAAATTAACTGCTCTTCTGCTTTAATGATTTCTCTAGTTTTCTAATTCTTTCCTTCAAATAATTCACTATATCGGCGTTATCGTAGTATACTAGGCCTGCACCACACCTTGAGCACTTGAACTCGTTTTCCAACGCTTCGTCAAACGTGTACCTTGATCCATCAAGAGGACATATGTAGAAAGCATTATTTTCCTCGTATGCTAATCTTTCTTTAAGCTTCTTTAAAACCATGTGCTTCCTCGCATTGATTATCGATTGAACGCTCTCCCTATTAATCTTCCAGTAATACATGTACCATCCAGTTTCCTTACTCCTAACTCTCCTATACGTTACGAGTCCGTGTTCAGAGAGTAGGTACAGGTTTCTTCTAACACTATTCAATTTAAAATCGAGAGCTTCAGCTATTTCATCATCTCTAATTTCACTAGTATTTTTATATAGGTGTTCAAAGATTTTTGCAGCTACTTCTCCGAGCATCAGTCTCACTATTCTTACTATGGGATCTTCTTTAGTCTCCATATATAATCACTCTTTTACCTTTGACTGAAGGAGCTATCCTAATTGTGGGATTGGAAGGTGATAAATATAACTCCCTGCCCATGAAATATTTATCCAGGAAGACTGCTAAGGCAGCTACTTCAGAGTGGGGCTGGTGGCCTACTGCAACGTTGAAGTCTGCAATTCTATAGAAGAACCGTGGTACTTTTTCGGCGCCAACAATTACTAGCTTGTCCTTCTGGGATCTCCGTATTAAGTCGATGACGTAGTCTATGTGTAGCCCGTACATTGTTAAATGTATTATTTCTCCTCCACGCCTCTTCCACTCCTTAACAAAGCTGTAGGAGGATACGCCTTGAATAAAGTCTATACTGCCCCCCCACCTCGATGAAACTTTCTTAATTGTTCTCTCAATGCTGTCATCTTTAACATCGGCTAAGATAAATCCATGAGCCCCGAAGGATCTAGCTACTAGAGCTACATGGGAAGTTATTCTCTTATCTCTTTGAGGCCTGTGGCCATATCTCAATATGTATATCTTGGGTCCCATTGGGAAGCCTCTAGCCTATTCTTGATATTTCTATTAATTCTCCATTAGCCCACTTAATTAGCGACACTATATCCCGCACTTCACCTTGGGGTACATCGAATTCGCATATGACATGTTCTCCTCTTCCACCTAAGAGGCGTATTGGGCTTTTGAGCATGTACAGACTCTGGCAAGGTATTTTAGCTCTAAGTCTTATCACATGCGGGAAAAGTATTCTATAGACTTTTTCTAGAAGAAGATATATATTAATTCTCTCCTTAGCGGATACCGCTACTATCCCCTTCAACGAATTAAGAGCTGATGCCAGCAAGCTGTGGGCAATCCTCGTTTTCCTCGATAGTTCTTGTTTAGAGACTAAGTCTATCTTGTTAAGCGTTAACAGTATTGGAATACTCGTAGCCTCTATTTTCCTCAATGCATCTATACAGCCATCCACTTTCCTCTTAATAGTTTTTTCATCATCTGAAACGTCTACTACAAGTAGGATCATGTCGCTCTCAATAATCTCCTCGAGAGTAGAGTAGAAGGCCTCTATTATCTCTACTGGAACATCATTTATGAAGCCCACAGTATCGGTGAATATTATCTTCCTGCCTCCAAATACCACTGCCTTAGATTTCGGAGATAGAGTTGTGAAAAGAAGGCCGCTTACCTTCTTGCTCTCATTGGTTAATGCATTGAATAGCTCCGTTTTACCAGCTGAAGTATATCCAGTTATGGTTACGTGGGGTATCTTCTTCTCCTTCCTAGAAACGATCAGCATTCTCCTCCTCTTCCTAAGCTCTTCGAGTTTCCTCCTAATCTTAGAAATTCTCTTCTTAACATACTTGTAATAAGCATCTATCTCGTAGACCCCACCACCTAGAAATCCGGGGAGCTCCTCTCTCCTCGAGATTCTAATCCATTCCTTTATGAATGGAAGCATGTGTCTTAGCTTGGCAAGCTCTATTTGAAGCTTAGCTTCAGTCGAGCCAGCATGCTTAGCAAATATTTCCAGTATCAATTGCGTTCTATCAATAACTTTAGTGTTCAATATCTTCATTATGTTGTATGCCTGTGAAGGTTTTATGCTACCATCTAGTATTATGCAAACATCGTTCGAGCCTAGGCCATCACGTAGTAAATAGCTTTTAATCTCGTTGAGCTTTCCTGGACCAATATAGAATTTCGAGTGAGGTCTACTTCTTTTCTGCCTAAAGACATGTAATACATTATATCCTGCAGTCTTAGCTAACTCTATTGTTTCATCTAAGCGGGGGCCTGGACTCCTAATTGATACCACTATGGCTTTTTTCACATTATTTTCCATCTTTCCTCCGCCTGATCTCCACCACATCACCTAATGTTAGTGTCAGGCTACTTTTCGAACATATTTCTTGAGACGATTCCTCTATAACAGGCTGTAGGAGTCTTACCTTAAGTACCTTCTCCAGCTTTCTAGCGAGATCTATTGAGGGTACAAGTCTTCCGGCTTCGATACGTCTGATTGTATTTCCGCTTTCACGTACTCTTTGAGCTAGAGCTGCTTGAGTCCAGCCTTTAGATTCCCTGGCCTTCCTAATGATTGAAGCATACTCCGGTACAACTTCGTACTCGAGAACTTCTATTCTACGACTCCTACTCTTATGAGTTTTCTTCCTATCTCCTAGGAGAGGACGTTTACTTGTTGAGATGCTGGACGCTCTGCTCTCCGTAATTTTCCTACCTAAAGTTTTCTCATAACATTCACTACACACTGTCATGATCACTCCTTCAACCATGATCCTCCTAGGCCGTCCTCGAATGCCCCTTCCACACATTTCACAGTCCAAGTTAGACTTCCCTCTAGCCATTAATGTTTAATGGTGGGGCCAGTTAAATAAGTATTGTATTCAAATCCCTCTGTAAGTGTTTTGCAGATTCCATGAACGGTCTTATGGATTATCATGCAAAGCGTTAATTAGGGAGCCGTTCATTATAGTATAGAGGTCGTGTGGTGTAGTAATCTATGGCTACATTATCGGATGACGGAAGACATTACGATGAGAACGGCATTATAGAATATTTGAGATATCTTGAGAGAAGGGTAAAGGAGCTTGAAGCCGAGAAAATGGCGTTGAGAAGAGAATTGAGTTACTACAAGTCTGAAATAGAAAAACTCTTATCACCTCCACTAATAGAGGCAACTGTCCTAGAAGTACTGGATGATGGCAGAGTTATTGTGAAAAGTAGCACTGGACCCAATCTTATAGTCGAGGTTAGTGGCAGAGTAAGCATCGACAAGCTCTTGCCAGGGAGCTCTGTTGCACTAAACCAGAGGGGGTCCGCCATAGTCGAGGTTTTGCCGGGTAAAACAGATCCCCTCGTTAAAGGTATGGAGGTTATCGAGAGGCCTCAAACAACTTTTAATGATATAGGGGGGTTGAAAGAGCAAATTGTGGAAGTTAGGGAGGCAGTAGAGTTACCATTAAAACACCCAGAATTATTCGAGGAGATAGGAATAGAACCTCCTAAAGCTGTTCTCTTATACGGTCCACCTGGGTGCGGAAAGACGTTGCTAGCTAAGGCTGTAGCCCACGAAACCAGTGCAACATTTATCAGAGTTGTGGGTTCCGAGTTTGTGCAGAAGTTCATAGGTGAAGGAGCAAGAATTGTTAGAGAAGTCTTTAACTATGCTAGGCGTAAAGCTCCGAGTATCATCTTCATAGACGAACTCGACGCTATAGCAGCTAAAAGACTGGATGTTGGGACAAGCGGTGAAAGAGAGGTACAGAGAACATTATTGCAATTACTTGCGGAGATGGACGGATTTGACCCCCTCGGGGAAGTTAAAATAATAGGGGCAACTAATAGGATAGACATACTTGATCCAGCAATTCTGAGGCCGGGGAGATTCGATAAAATAATAGAAATTCCTCTACCGAATGAAGAAGGAAGATATGAGATATTTAAGGTGCATACGCGAAAAATGAAAATAAGTGAGGACGTTGATTTAAGGGAGCTTGCAATTTCTACAAGAGGAGCGACGGGAGCGGACATAAAAGCAATATGCATGGAGGCAGGTATGATCACTATCAGAAATAATAGGAGGGTTGTTACGAGAGCGGACTTTCTCTCGGCAATAGAGAAAGTGCTAGGGAGATTAGCTATTAAAACATCCACTACTACAGCTATCTAGTTCTTCTTTAAAATTATGCAGGAAACTCGTGTACCTAAATCCATGGAATCTTACTATATATGGTAGGGAGGTGAAGTCCGACGAGGCCTAGAATCGAAAGGCCAAGTGTTCTTGAGCTAGAAAAGCTGAGAGGAATTGCAAGATACCAGTTTGGGCGTGGAGCAGATAGGATTCTAATACCCGATAACATAGTGGTATTTAGGTCGCCGAAAACTCTTAGAATACGCCACATATATTTGGGGAATATTCACCTCCTCACGTTAAGACCAAGAGACGGATACTTCAGTCTACATTTAATGGCTGGGATGCTATTAAAAGAAAACTATTCTCCCCCTCTCTTCCGAGTAGTGGTAATGAAAGATGTGGCTGAATTCATCGCAAGAGGTAGAAACGTGTTCGCCAAGCACGTAGTAGATGTTGATCCAAAGATTAGGGCAGGCTCAGAAGTAGTGATAGTCGATGAGGACGACGTTCTCCTGGGTGTTGGAAAAGCTAGATTAAACTCTTTGGAGATGAAGACAGCAAAATATGGAGAGGCCGTTAGGCCTAGACATACCGTCAAGAGGTGAGAGTAATGGAAGACGTAAGGGTAGTTTTGAAAAATGGTGTCGAGCAGAAGGATCTTAAGGGCTCAGTACTCATAACAGGTTTTCAGGGATTTGGATACACAGGTTACATAGCGACGAGACACTTAAAGGATAGACTAAAGGCTGATAATATAGGATACATTGTTACGAAAAGTATGATAGATCTAGTGCTTGTAGAGAGGGATCACATTTCACTACCATACTCCATTTACATGCATGATAGAAGTGGAGACAAGCTACTGATACTGGTTAACCATGCTATACCCGAAAGGAGTGAGCTATACCACTATGCTACAGCACTAATAAAGTGGGTCAGAGAAACTGGGATAAGAGAGCTTGTATTAATAGGTGGCTTGGACAGGAGAAGTAGGGAAATGGATCCAGAGGAATTGAGAGTGCTTACTCTAGGAGGCTATAGCAGAGAAATCCCTGCAAAGAGGTTGGAGAAGGACATATATATTGCCGGTCCTCTAGCAATGCTCGTGGCTTTATCGGAACTAAATAATGTACCAGCCCTGGTAGTTCTACCATATTCTGAAACAAGCAGACCGGATCCCCGGGCAGCTGCAATTGCCATCGAATTAATCAATAAATTGTATAGGCTAGACGTGGAAGTAGAGTCGCTCTACGAAGATGAGAGGATTATAAGGGAGGAGCTGGAAAAAATCGAACGCTATAAGAGGGCTGCTGTAGAGAGGAAAAGAGACGAAATACCTTACATGTAGCTATCGCGGCAATGCCCGCTAAATCTAGAGATCTTCTCTTTAAGAAAACTCAATACCTTTCCTAGAGTGTTCCAGTCTGTCTCAATGCAACGTTCTCCCATAAGCTTTCTCAGAGTTTTAAGCACGTTTTCACATATTTCACTAAAATCCTCGCTAACGATTACGATAGTATAGTTGTAACTATTTTTCAATAGATAGTTAAGTATTATTCTCTCAGCATGCTCAACTATACCCCTCCTCTTGCAAGCCTCTACGGACATTTCGAACTGGGATAATGGAAAACACTCAGAGATCTCCTCTGGAATAATACCCCAAAAAGGGTGGTAGAAAGCCACGTGAACCAGGTTCTCGTTTCCTCCAAAGACAGCTGTCACCATATTCCTAAGCTTCAAGTATTTTTCGGAGGAAGTAAGGGGTTTGTCCTCTAATATCCCGACTAGCACCAGTACCTTGCTATGCTGGGGCTTTGTATAGTTCTCTAAGAGTCTTTCTTCGTGTAGTGCTACCTCAGGTCTCGCCAAAGAGACCTCGTCAAATAGGAATATTCCCCTGATCCTAGTTTTTAAGAATGGTGCGTGTTTCGCCAAGAAGCTCCTATACTTAGACAGGCTTGCAAGCGCCGAATATAGCCGCGGATGTGATCTGGCTCTTCTTTCAACAAGCTCCCATAAGTATCCTCCTCTAATCGCCTCCCTGATCCTCTTGATTTCCCGCATTGAAATGTAGAGGTTATGAATAGCTATGTGTTTCTCCCTCTCGTATTTAGTCATGGATTTAAGTTCTTTAGCGGTAATCTTTGTGCAGACGGGACATGTGCAAGCTAGTTCTTCTATATCCTGCAACCTCACGGTTCCGTCTTCAAATATCATTCTATCGTCTCTAGCGTAGAGTATGTAGGCAGCTGAATCAAATGTGTCCACGCCTAGGGCCACTATTAACGGGAATATCATCGGGTGTCCCGCTCCAAATAGGTGGATGGGTGTTGAGGGAGGAAGAACACTTTTAGCTGTGACTATTACATCAACTAGAGCCGGAAACATGTACCTTTCCATCATCGGCGTAGGGCTTCCTATAGCTGCTATATCGTAGTCTAGTTCTCTGAAAATGCTTGAACTATAGGAGACTAAGTCTAGGAATACTCCTCCCTGCACAGGATAAACCCATAGCATATCGCTCCTTGACCTATAGTTAATGCTCTCTCTAGCACTCTTAATGGTTTCCACAACCCTCTTTTCTGCCTCCTCTCTTGACAAGTCGGCACCAGTCGGTAGATCCAATATTACTGCGATATCGCTTCCTATTTTTTCTTGAAATTCCACAATATCTCTGGGAGTGACATCAATTTTCCCATACTCTAATATTTGGTAACCTCCTGAATCAGTCATTATAGGTCCTTGAAATCCTAATAATCTGTGAACCCCTCTCTCCAAAGCCTCACGTTCTCTTCTCTTCTTTAAAATGTAGGCATTCGTAATTATCGACTCGAATCCTATACTCTTGATAACATCAACCTCTACTTCCTGCTTTATGGGGTTAACTACTGGTAGAAGAGCTGGAGTCCTAATGCTACCACTTCTAGTACGTATCTCTCCAATTCTACCTGCAACATCCTTATTCCTTATTTGAAACATTCCCTATCCTCATTTACTAATCTCTCCTAGCACTTCCCTCCTCTCTGCAATGTACTCTTCAAAGATCTTCCTTATTCTCTCAGCTATAGGCCCAGTACCCTCAACCCCTTCCTCAGTTATCTTTATTCTATCGGAAACCATTATTACCCCTGCATCCTCATACACTTTGACCAAATTGGGGAAGTACTTTTCGAGTATTTCTGCAAATTCTTTAAGCTTAAACAGAGGCTCCTGGAGCGCCAGTATTTCAGCTACAACACTCCCGCTAATAATCACTTTATAGTATTTCTCGTTGCCTTCTGTCCTAACATCTACTAAGCTTATGTTCAGGGCCGGATGATCGAACCCCGTGAGTGTTCCCTCAAAAACTTTACCATACGTTGTTCTAACGAGAACCCGTTTATCTAGGAGAGACGAGAGTTCTAATAGTAGCTTTCTCTGAGCAGATAGACTCATATTCACTTCTCCTCTATAAGCCTTAGTAAAGTAAGGATATATAAGGGAGTTGCGGTCATCAGAAACATTGCTGGTGGTATCTGTGAAAACCCTAGCTTTCAGGGGAACCGTTACTGAGATTACAAGTAGTGATATACCTCAGATAAGTATTGCAACAATAGTATCCGAGGACAGGGAGATAACAATAAAACTAGATGTTCACGAAAAGCTTAAAGTATTTGATGAAGGAGACCTTGTGGAAGTTGTTTTCTCGAGCGAGAAACCCGATTACGTCTACGGAAGAGATTTTGTCGGTAGAGGAATAATTTTCGCTCTTAGAAAGGGGAGAAATGCAGGTTTCCAAGTCTCAATTGGTGGGCTACAGGTTAACGTACTATGTAGTGAGGAATTGATGGAGAGGCACGCTATTGAGCCGATGGAGGAAATATATGTCAAGATAGCTAGATCGAGATATAATTAATGAGTAGTAATTTGTGGACTGAATGCTCTTTTTATTCACCTCTAATTATTCGGGTTATCGTGGTGTGGCTGGGAGGAAGTGCCAGAATCGCTGTCCTACTCGTAGGCCTCGGAGTACTCTTATTGTACACGTCCATAGCTTTAGACCCCCATGATGTAGTTGAGATTATTGTAAACAACGTGCACTACATCATTACATTGATTTTATTGTTATCCACTCTAATATTCCTTAAGATTCTATATTTCAACAAAAGAACCTCTACTATTAACCGTGAGGAAAAATTGAGTAAGACACATGGTACCTTAGAATACGAGCTACTTCCAGTTAAGGGGGGTCAATTGTATGGTCAGGAGCTAGTTAGTTTTCTAATAAGCCTCGTGGAACGAGACTTACAGTTCTCCCTTAAAATTGCTAGAAAGCAAGGTGAACACCTAAAGCTTCTTTTAAATGTAGATGTAGGAGAGGCAAATGTACAAGATGTTGATAACACGATAACTTCTATGTTCAGAGTATTATGTAGAAACTGGAGTATTAGAAGGTTTAATGGAAGCTCTAGGAGTATTACTACAGGCTTTTTTCGTACATTAAAGACTGCTCTTGTAGGAGAATTCAAACTCTCCAATATAACAGACTTTATAAATGCCATTGTTAGATATATTCCGTCTCAGATAGTTCTAGTTGATGAATTACCTATAGTAAGGAAACCATTAATACCGCTAGGTCTAGCCTTAAATATCCCCAATAGGCCTATTGTTGGATTAAACATGAACCACCTTGAAAGACACATAGCTATATTTGGTGCAACAGGCTATGGAAAGACGACGACCGCTACAATAATTTCATGTCAAGTAGCTAGACTAAGATTAGGGGTCATAGTGTTTGATTGGCACAATGAGTACTATGAAATCATATCGTCCTTAAGTGCACTACCACAAACCATTAGAGTGAAGAAATGGAGACCCGGTGGAAGAGTTAATGGAATAATGGTTAATCCGTTTGACAATACGTTCTCCGTAGATTACATTGTTGATGTTTTAGAAGAAGTCCTAGACTTAACACCTCCCCAATCCTATTATCTAGAGAAAATCCTCTATGAGTGTGGTCATAATATAGGGGCGTTTAGTGATTTAATAGAGGCTGTTGAAAACTGGCCGCTAGACTATTCTCTTGCAGGTAAGGAAGCTAAGTTAGCTTTACTGAGAAAGCTTTACATTCTTAAGGGTGGCGATGCTGGGAGGCTTTTCTCAGAGAATAACGTGGCTAATATTTTGAATAATGGAGTTGTGAACATCGTGGAGCTGGGGCATATTAGGAGGAGTAGACTTAGGAGGATATTTGCATATTTCCTTTTAAAAACAATCATAGACTACCACGTATCTAAGGGTCCCAGCTCTTTAAAGCGTATAATAGTTATAGATGAAGCCCACAATATTTTCAGTAATCCTCAATCCCTCGCCTCCCGACTATTGCCTGAGGTCAGGAAGTACGGTCTAGGATTCGTAATAGTCTCCCAGTCTCCATCCGCAATACCACACGTGGTCATGGAGAATACTAGCACTAGAATACTTCATACGATCATGAGCGGCATGGACAAGAAGACTTTAAATAACATATATGACTTCACTAGGGAATATTACGATGAACTTTCAAGGCTCGATAAGGGTAAAGCTTTCCTCCTACTGCCAGAACTCAGTGTTCCTATTCTCGTCGAAACATGCTTCGTTTAGCAGTAATCCACTTAATAATCTCCTCTAATTCTTCTCCTTGCAGCCTAATAGTCCAATCGATGTAATCATTAGATTTCCCTTCTTTAATACTATCTAGAATCTTCTCCACCACTTTCTCAGGATCCCCATTAGATACATCTACTTCCACTATAATTGCCTTAGATCCAACGCTTCTAACGCTAATAGAACATGAACCTAATAGTTCAGCCTCAACGTTCTCCACTACTTTCATAGTTTTCCAGCCTCTATTGACAAGTCTCTTCTTAAGTTCAGAGGGCTTTATCCTAAGAACTATATATGCATATACAATATCCCCTGGAACCACTTCGGGATAGTGTGTGTCAATTATAAGAAAATCCTCCTTAATAGTACTGTAAAGCTCTCTAATCTTTCTCACAACAATCTTCTCATCTATTATATAGGATTCTCTATCTTCATCGTATCCAACATACATTTTTTCTGTCAATACTAGGTCACTTAGGTTAATGTAGTGTCCCCTAATTTTCTCAGACAACAATCTCCCTATACTAGTCTTCCCAGTGCCCGGAGTTCCCGTTACAACTATGACTTTGGGGGACAATATATCATCTGTAGAATCCCTGTGAAATCAAAAATAAATATGTTTTGGGTACGTACACAGATTGACTGCATTACCTTACTTAAACAAACGTCCAACTTGTTCTATTACTCCTCTTCTTCCTCTCCAAACTTCTTCTCTTTCTCCTTCTCTTCCTCTTCCTTCTCGAGTCTTGAAGCTGCTATTATGTCGTCTATTCTCAGGATTAGGCATGCTGCTTCGGTAGCAGCTTTTATGGCATTGGACTTAACGCTGGCCGGCTCTATGACGCCTAGTTTCATCACGTCCTCGGCTTTCCCGGTAAACACATTTATTCCATAGTACTTGGAATCCTCCTTCTCATGTATTGCTCTAAGCTCTACTAATATGTCTATGGGATCTAGACCTGCGTTTTCAGCTAGAGTCCTAGGAATAGCTTCTAGGGCGTTTGCGAAAGCCTCTATTGCTAACTGCTCCTTTCCTCCTACTCTAGGAGCATATTCTCTTAACCTCTTGGCTAATTCTACTTCAACTGCTCCTCCACCAGCAATTATGTTACCATCCATGATCACATCTGCCACAGCACTTAGTGCATCTCTTAAAGCTCTCTCCGCTTCGTCTACCATCCTCTCTAGACCTGCTCTCACAAGTATGCTTACACTTCTAGGATTCTTGCATCCCTCTACGAAGACCAGCTTCTCGTCTCCGATCTTCCTCTCCTCAACTAACTCCGCTTCGCCCAGATCCTCTGGTGATAGGTCGTCAATGTCACTCACTATTCTCCCACCTGTTGCCCTGGCAAGTTTCTCCATGTCGCTTCTCTTAACTCTCCTAACAGTTAGAATTCCTTTCTTCGCTAGGAAGTGCTGTGCAACATCATCAATACCCTTCTGGCAAATAACAACATTGGCACCAACAGAAGAAATCTTCTCAACCATCTCCTTCAATATTTTCTCCTCTTCTTCTAGGAAAGCCCTTATCTGGCTTGGATCAGTTAGCCTTATTTCAGCGTCTATTTCTGTTTTCTCTATTTCAAGTGGAGCGTCTAGTAATGCTATTTTTGCATTTTCAACTCTCTTAGGCATCGCGGGGTGGAGAACTTCCTTGTCCAATATTACCCCGTAGACTAGTTTTGTGTCCAGTATGCTCGCACCGTGCTTCTTTATTACCTGGATATTGTCTATGTCCACGTACTTCTTCCCGTCTCTTTCCTCTACTATCTGCTTCGCGGCTTTAACTGCTATCTCAGCTAGATGCTCCCTAGCTCCATGTACAGCCTTGCTGGTGAGCGCTGTTTTAGCAATGTTCTTCAAGATCTCTTCATCATCTATGTCGATCGGTGTTGCCATCTCGTATATGTATTTAATAGCCTCTGCCAGGGCCTTCTTGTATCCAGTTACTATTATTGTTGGGTGAATATTCTTACTCAATAGTTCCTCTGCTTCCTTAAGTAGTTCTCCAGCTAGAATAACGCAGGTCTTTGTTCCATCACCTACTTCATCGTCTTGGGCCTTTGCTATTTGAACAAGCATTTTAGCTGATGGGTGTTGGACATCTATTTTATCCAGTATCGTAGCTCCATCGTTAGTTATAGTCACGTCCCCTAAGGTGTCGACTAACATCTTATCCATTCCGCGGGGACCAAGAGTTGTTCTAAGAGTCTCCGATATTGCTCTGACTGCCATTATGTTTATTCTGAGGGCATCTCTCCCAACGGTTCTCTGAGTTCCTTCCTTCAATATTAGGACTGGTATTCCTAGGGATGCACCTTGAGAGGACGTAGGCTGAGAGGGCGTAGGCATTGCCATAAGTTATCACCACATGTAAACCGGTATTCCTGATATTCGTGGTTTTTGGTACTAGTGCTTCTATATATAATTTTCCCTAATTCCGCTCAAGACAACGCTTAAAAACAGGATTAAAGTAGAATATCTGGAACTTAGTAGAAGATAGTGTGGGGATCCGGCATTGGGTAAGGTTAGGAGCGCTCTTGTAAAGAGAACTGCTAGAAGACTACTGGAAGAGTACCCGGACAAGTTCACAGACAGCTTTGAAGAGAATAAGAGAGTGCTAATGGAAATAGCCGATATTAAATCTAAGAAGCTGAGAAATCAAATAGCAGGGTACATAGCCCACTTAGTTAAAATAATGAAGAGAGTGGAGGCTTCCAGCTAAAAATTAGGAGAATACTCCGGCACTCTATGTAACCTAGTTCTCCTGCATGGAGTCCGGAAATATTATAGCTTCTTAATTCTATTGAAGAGCTTGAAGGTGGAGTAGTTGGAGACTTCAATATCCATAGTAGACGACTCGCCAATAATATTTGATAGAGCAAACGGGATCACTATTAAACTAAAGCTCATGCCATTAAGTGAACTGCGCCCACACGAGGAGACCATAGATTCCTTGGTCGAAGAAATAGCTAGGGATATTTTAAGCAAAGGATTCGTAAGAGACCCTTTGATTGTCGATGAAAATACGCAGATAGTTCTCGACGGAATGCACAGGTTAGCAGCTCTTAATAGAATCGACGCATACTTAGCTCCGTGTGCTCTCATAGACTATAGCTCCGAGAGCATAAGAATTGGGCGATGGATTAGAGTAATCAGAAGCTACAATCCTGTAAAGAGGGAGAACTTGATTAAATACATCAAGAAATTAGGTGGGGCTGGAGGGCGCCATAAGATTACCATACTAGTCGAGGGTATTGTTCACTATTTGAGATACGGGGACCCTCATGAAGCGTGTGAAGTTGTTAGAAGAATAGAAACATATGCCAGAAGCCTTGGAATAGAAGTATTCTACGAGTCAGGAAATAATATTTCAAATATTGTAGGAGAAGAACAAATATCTGTTATAATAATACCACCTAAGCTCTCTAAAACGGATGTAATAGCAAGTGTTAGTAAGGGCAAGGTGTTTCCACCTAAATCTACAAGACATATAATACCTGCAAGGCCTATAAACTTGAGAGTCCCCTTAAAAATACTTTTCACGGAAAACTTGAAGGAGGCAAACAAAATATTAGTAGAACTCGTCTTCAAGAAGAAAGTAGTTAAAATAAGTGGAGGTTTTTTAGACGAATATAGGAGATATGATGAGGCAATATATTATTTCCACGAGGATGAGGCAATATGAGTAGGAGGCTAACTGTGAAGTTCATGCCTCCATTAAGTAGCACGATTGGTACAAAAATTGTTGAAACAGAGGTCAGCTCCGATACTACAGTTAGAGAAATTTTAGTTAAAATTAATATGCTTCTTGGAGGAAAACTTCCTTTAAACAGCAGTGGGGTAATGGAACCAGGCTACATAGTGATGTTGGATGGCGTTGATATAAGAGTTAAGAGCGGTTACAATACTAGAGTGGACGACCACAAGGAGTTGATAATAATACCTGTAAGCCACGGGGGATGAACATGGATATTGAAGTCCTCTCCTGGAACGACATATACAGACATTCAATAAAGTTAGCTGAGAAAATGTTGGATGAAAACTACATACCCGACGTCGTAGTCGGAGTGATGAGAGGAGGCTGGGTTCCAGCCAGAATAGTAATAGATTTACTGGATGTTAAAACCCTTGCAACACTGGAAATAAAGTTCTATAAGGGTATAGGTGAGACCAGAGAAAAACCGGTCATAACCCAGCCTCTGGTCGTAAATGTTAGAGACAAAAATGTCCTCGTTGTCGACGACGTAGTTGATACAGGTAAGAGCATGTCTGTTGCAGTCGATGCAATAAGACTTTATGGTCCAAAAAAGATTAAGACCGCCAGCATTGCGTTAAAGCCCTGG
Source organism: Thermoproteota archaeon (assembly GCA_029258925.1). Taxonomy (GTDB): domain Archaea; phylum Thermoproteota; class Thermoprotei_A; order EX4484-217-1; family JAPDJV01; genus JAPDJV01. The sequence continues at coordinate 31,518 of JAPDJV010000021.1, forward strand.
TCCATTTTCTCCCCAGACTATTATTCGTATGTAACCAGTTCTTGGATAGTCTTCCCGTGGGAAGTAAGAGAAACTCTCCAGCTAATACTGAAGAAACCCGAGGGTATGCGGGAATTAGAGAACGTAGCGCGTAAGATAACAGAGAAAATAGAGGTGTCCAAGGAAATGGTGTATAGGCTGATCAGTAATGACCGTGAAATGCTATAAATTAAAGACCTCCACCACTCAGTATAGCGTTGTTTTAGCTCGAATAGAGGCACAAGTTTTCCAAGAAGTCCTCCGATTAGTGAACGATGTGAACAGGAGGAGCAGTAAAACTGGTATCTTAATGCAGGCAATTAGGGACGATTGTGTAATAAATCCTAAGCACGTCCTTGCCATATTATATCATAGTATTGAGGCATTTTATAGGAAATCTAATATAGCCGACAAACTATACATGGAAATATTGCTTAGAATATCTGGAGTAAGGCAAATAAAAGATGCAATAAGAGTAGCAGGTATAAGTGAGGCTGGAGTAGTGTGGATAATATGTTTATCCGAGAAAGCAGATTGCAGTATGCTGTTACAGTTCTTGAATTCTGAGATCAAGAATATGAAAAATATTAGATTACTGGACTTCTACTCTAATAGACCAGCACTCCAGAAAATAATATCTCAACTTAACCTCGACAGGAAAACATTGGAATCACTTAGCGGAGAACTAGAGGAGAGAGCTGTAAAAGCCGCAATAATGCGAGCAGCACTAATGCATATAATCTAAAGCAGCTGTAGGTACACATATACTTAAACTCTTTCAGCCATGTAGGCAAGTTTTATATACATATTAACCTCCAGAAACCATTATTGGAAGACATGGGTGATCGGAAATATGAGGCTAATCGAAGAGGAGGAGTGGTGGGAGGAAGAGGAAGAAGAGCTCTGGGAGGAGGAAGAGGAGTGGGAGGAGGAGTGGTAGGCCCGTATCAAGGCCTACTCTCCATCCTCCACTTAATATTTGGAGGTAAAATAAAATGAAATTCTGCCCTAAATGCGGCAACCTAATGGTTCCCACGATAATAGACGGTAGGAAAGTGTTAATGTGTAGAGTTTGCAGATATGTAGAGGAGGAACCCAAAATACTCGAAGAATACACGCTCTCAAAACATGTTGAAGAAGCTAAAAGAGTGAGAACGGGAAAGGTTTCAGAAGAAGTCAGCAGACCGTTAAAATTGAAAAAAGAGGAGGAAAGAGAGATACTTCAGGAATACTATGAGATCTTTCTTGAAACATTCAGTGAGGAGTCTGAAAGTGGTGAGTAGTTAGCTAAGTTTTACATAACTTTTTAAAGTAATTCTTAAGTAAAATTAATTGTTAATTTGTCAGAAACTTAAAATACATATCATTAGTGGTTCTTCAATGCCGTCGCCATTCATCATCCTCTAAAATATAAGTATTGGGTGTTTAATAAGTTTGAGGGTTGAGTCATGCCGAGAATCGCTGTGTTAGACAAAGAATTATGTAAGCCTTCAAAATGCGGCTTAGAGTGTCTAAGGTTTTGTCCTCTCGTTAGAACAGGCGTTAAGGCTATCGAGTTCAAGGAGAACATGAAGAGGCCTGTCATCCACGAAAACCTATGTATTGGATGTGGCATATGTGTCAAGAAGTGCCCGTTTAAAGCAATAACCATAGTGAACTTACCTGCAGAACTCGAGGGCGAATGTGTTCACAGATATGGGGTTAACGCGTTTAGACTATATGGTCTACCAATACCTAAACCACGCTTAGTAACTGGTGTTATAGGTAAAAATGGGACAGGGAAGACTACTTCACTGAAAATATTATCGGGTAAGCTTAAGCCTAACCTAGGGGACTTAAGCCGCGAGGCTTCCTGGGATGAAATAATAAGGTTTTTCAGAGGCTCGGAGCTCCAAACATACTTCAAGAAGCTTTCTGAGGGAAAACTTAGAGTAGTACATAAGATCCAATACGTTGATTTAATACCGAGATACGTTAAGGGAACCGTCTCCAGCCTTATTGAGAAAGCTGATGAAAGAGGTCTTGTAGACTGCCTAAAAGAAGACCTAGGATTAGTGAAAATATGGGATAGAGACATTAAGATGTTGAGCGGAGGCGAACTCCAGAGATTTATAATAGCAACCGTACTCTGCAAGGATGCCGACCTCTACCTATTCGATGAACCTTCAAGCTATCTGGACGCCTACGAGAGGGTGAGGATTGCAAAAGCCATAAGAAGGTACACCGTAGGCGATAATAGAATGTGCATAGTCGTTGAACACGACCTAGCAGTACTCGACTACATCAGCGACCACATATGTATCATATTCGGGGAGCCCGGAGTCTATGGTATAGTCTCAAATCCCTATGGAACGGGAACAGGAATAAACCATTTCCTAGAAGGCTTTCTCCCAGATTTAAACATGAGAATTAGGAGTGAGCCAATAAGGTTTCGCCTTAAACCCCCATCCACTCCTCGGACAGTCGAGCAACCATTATTAGAGTGGAGTAACCTTGAGAAAAAGCTAGGCGAGTTCCACTTAACCGTAAGTGAAGGTTGCATACATGAGGGTGAAGTTATTGGAGTAGTAGGACCCAATGGAATAGGCAAGACTACTTTCGTGAGAATGCTTTCAGGGGAAATATCCCCTGACAGCGGAGAAGTCTCTGAGAAGACCATTAAAATAAGTTATAAGCCGCAATACGTGTCGTCGAAGTATAGTGAGGATCTTACAGTAAGAGACGTCTTAATGCGTGCCTCTAAAGATGCCATTTCAACTTCGTCGTGGTTCTTCCAGGAAATAGTTGTAAAACTTAGATTAGACAGATTATTGGATAGGAGGATAGGGGATTTAAGCGGGGGAGAACTTCAGAAAATTGCAATAGCTGAGTGTCTGGCTACACAGGCAGACCTATACTTGCTAGATGAGCCAAGCGCATACCTAGATGTTGAGGAGAGGCTTGCAGTAGCCACATCCATTAGAAGAGTTATGGAAACTAGAAAAGCTGCTGCACTAGTAGTAGAACACGACGTCATAATAGTGGACTTCATATCCGATAGCCTAATGGTTTTTAGAGGAGACCCGGGAGTAAGGGGACATGCAACTAGCCCCCTAGAATTGAAAAATGGTATGAACATTTTTCTCGCAGACCTGCAAATAACGTTCAGACGCGACGTTAGATCTGGTAGACCTAGAATAAATAAGGAGGGAAGCTATCTCGACAGATACCAGAAGAGAATAGGTGAATACTACTATGTTGAACTAGGAAAATAGCTGGAAGAGATTGACAAAACTCTTCTTCATCAAAAACCCAATTCCAACACTATCTCTTGAGAATTCTAATAATTGTTGGAAGTATCTGCCATCCGTGCTCGATGATACCGAGAGAGCCTTTCGCACACTCCTTCTCAGAAAACCTGCGTATTCCGTCACACTCTATCCATCCAGCAGCCACAACTAGAGGCACCGGATCATCAGTGTGAGACTTGACTTTGGGGGGTGTTGCATGATCCGATGTTACTATTATTGCAGTGTTCTCTATGCTTATATTGTCTAGCAGGGGGCCGATAAAGTACTTGTCAATGTCTTCGATAGCCTTAACCTTCCTCTCAAAGTCTCCATCATGTGCAGGCTCGTCGGGGCCTTTGAGGTGGACATATACTGACCCATCTTCTCTGAGGGCTTTGAGAGCCGCCTCAAGTCTAATCTGGTAATCGCTTCTCTTATCTGATGTTGGAGGAGGAACCTCCATTACTCTCATCTTCAGAAGTCTGGCAATACCTTTCTCAACAGGCATTTCAGCAACTGCAGCCAAAGGCATTCCATAGACTTCTCTTATGGGTTTAACTGTTGGTAGCCTTCCCCCTGAATCTCTAAGCAATACTATGTTCGCTTTAAGAAGCCCTTTTCTAGTCCTCTCAATATTCACTGGATGCTTATCGAGGATCTCAAAACTTTTCCTAGTGAAAACATTTACAAGTCTAGCCGTTCTATAGGCTTCAGACGAACCATCCAGAGGAGTGCATTCGACAACCTCTGGTTTAAAGTCGTGTACAGCAACAGAAATCCTCCCCCTCTTAATGTAGGCTGGATCAGTATTCGATACATTATCTGAGAGCTTGAACCTTCTACTACCGATGACGACGACAGCTCTATGACCCACAGTAGCCTTGACCATGCTATAGCCTTCAAATACTCCCAGATCCAGCCCGTCTACTGCCTCGGCCAGAATTGTTGCCTCTACTGTCGAAAGGTTTCTGCCAACTCTCCTATCAACGAGCGTTACACCGTCTCCCAGAACTGTAGCGAAGTTTGCTCTAAATGCCACCTCATAACCCTCTCTTATTGTGATTCCTACTCCTAGAGCTTCGAGAGGTCCCCTACCAGTATAATACTTATGGGGATCATATCCCAGTATAGAGAGGACTGCTGCATCACTTTCAGGCGCTATCCCCCTACCAATAGTGTAGACAAGCCCCGCTTTCCCCATCCTAGCAATACTGTCAAGGTTAGGCTTATCGGCCACCTCGTAGGCCGTAGGCGAGTCTATAATTCTATCCGCTGCCCCGTCAAGAACCAGGTATATTAATCGCATTAACAATCACATCTACAACTCGTGTAATAGCGATTTTAAGCTTTACTTTCTAATGTCCAGAAGATCAGTGTCTTCTCAAGTCCTTAAAAGCTCTATTTTACGGGCATTCCATGAAAATATAGGTGGAAGTTTATCATCTATCTAAACCTTTGGTAAATAATAGTAAATTTTGATTCCATAGTATTCTTTCTCCAGTGCTAACATATGTGTTTTTTCAAGCTCCCTCCTAATAGGTTCTTCAGAGACCGAAGTTCCATGTGTTAATAATATTAACCATACGTTACGACTTTGATTATTATAGACGATCTCCTTTAGGGAAGCACTTGACGATAACCCCTTAACTTCGTTTGAACCCTTGAAGTAGTAGTTAAATGAAATTGTTGCCCACGACGGATTAACTATAATGAGATCTCTCTGCCCGGCATTTTCTTCTATGTACCTTGCCGCCTCCCGCCACTGCTCATTTTCAATGACACCGTAATGATGGACGGTCACCGCAAACAAGCTGTCAAAGAGTATTATCAAGAGCAGTATATCCTGAACCCTACTCCTCCCTAGACTAGTTAGGCCCTTTGCAACTAATAGATAGAATGCTGGGGAAACTATTATGAGATATTTAGGTAGATATATGGGTCTTAAAGCTAAAGAGGCCATAACTGAAAGGGCCGTAGGAATACTTATCCAGAGAATACAGAAAACTATTCCAAAGGAGTTTCCTGTAAGAGGGCTGGCTGTAACCTTCTTTAAATTCTCAAGAGAATAATGTGGCAACCCTTCCACAAGTCTTTTCCCAAATCCTTTCATAATCCCTATGATCGAGAGGCTCCCGAAGAGTATGAGAGATATCATCGAACTATTGCTGAACTCGAAGAACATCATTCCAAGAGAGATCAGGCTAGGTCTTGGAATCCAAGCTATTGGAGAATTAGGCCCTAAGATATTATGGGCCGCTTTCAGAATCTTGGAAAGCCATGGAAGGAATAGTAGGAAAATGGCTAGCTGGGCTAGAAAATATGCCCTAACAATCTTCCTCTTCCAATATAGTATGAAGAATATGTTTTGAAAGAGAAGAATGAAAAATCCATAAAGATGGGAGTATAACATGAGGACACTTCCAATCACGTAACCGATCCAAAACTTTAGTTTATCTTCCTTCAACGATTTTACGAAAAGAAGCATGGAAATTAAAGTTGTGAATGTTAGGAGGCTGTACATTCTTGCCTCTTGGCAAAACTTGATGTGAAACATGGAGATTGCAAGTATTAGAGCACCATATAAGCCGCTTCCGTAATCAAACAAAGTTTTCCCCAATTTATAGAGGACAGGTATGGAGAATATACCAAAGATTGCAGATAAGAGTCTTGCAGCAAATTCACTTGTTCCGAAGAACTGAATCCAGAAATGTAGAAGAATATAATATAGAGGGGGGATGTGAACTTCGTAGCTTGGAGGATTAATTATAGAATCTATGTCCCCCTTAGCGAAGTAAATGCTCATTATCTCGTCGAACCAAAAACTTTCTGCACCTAAACCATATATTCTCAAAAACGCTCCTAGTGCAAGAATTAATAGGAGAATACCTAACGGTTTAAGTGAGCTCAAAATGTTCCACTCCTACAGTACCTTTAGATTTTTCCAGCTCCACGAGAGCATTTCTCCTCGAGTTAAGACCACATATATCACCTAGTCCTCATGGAAAGCTACTGAGGCCAAGGCTGTAGAGGTTCCTTGGCCTCGTGTTCACGGGGTAGATTTTTGCCTTCAACCTTTAATGATGGTTCTGGTTACGATTAAATTATATGCTTCTAAGATTGTAATACATAGACTCACAGCTTTTTCAGTTTTGCAGTATTGTCTCCAAACTGTCTTCACTGAGCATACTGTTTATTGATTTTCACACACGGACTCTAGTAGTCCACTACTACTCATTGTAATTCGTAATGTCCGCAAGTAACGGATAAGAAGCCCGTGTCGAATTCCGAAACTCCTCTAGTATAGTTTATAAAGTGAAATAGATTATAGAAATATTTCTCTAATGTAACTAGAGATCGTTCTTAGCGATTCAATGATCCTTCCAGTTCCTGACCCCCAGACATCTTCTCTAGATCTTCCCGGGAACACCTGGACCACAAACCTCAGTATCGCGTTCTTGAGGTGCCCATCGTTCTTGGCTATAGCTAGTACCTCTAGCCCTAGGCCGTAGTCGATCGTACCATCATCTCTTAGAATACCAAATGCTTTAAGTCTATCTCTAGCATCAACGAATTTCTTGAACTCTTCACGAGTCAATAGCTTTAGCAGAGACTTAACGTACTCTAGCTTAATCGAAGATTTCTCTCTACCAATCGCCATAGGGTAATACGGCCGATTCCTACCTCCTCAAGAACCTTCTTACGGCCATATTTTTCGACAATATACTTCAGAATCCTGTACCTAACATCCTCACTAAGCTTAGAGACATCAACCTTCTCCCACCACTGAACACGTTCAGCCAAGATTATCACGGCTGATATTTCAGTCTGCTCCAAGAAACTGAAACGTAGGGAAAAACTCATAAGAATTATCCTTGAGCTGATGGTGCTGGTTTATAAGTGTGGCGGGCCCGCCGGGATTTGAACCCGGGACCACCGGCTCCGGAGGCCGGTTCTTAAATACTTCTGTCCCAGAAGTTGATGACAATCTGGGACATTTACGATAGGAATTCATACCCATTTTCTAGTATATGGAACAGCTAGCTTAGGGACTTAGATGGATAAGTATAGCGATAGTATAAGTATAATACTTTTCGTAGACTTGATTAAATGTGTTAAAGAAATTAATTATTTAAAGACTTTTGATTAGCTGTCTAACGTATTCGAGTATAGTTCTCAACGTGTTCTCCATGGTTTCTCTGGGTTTGAAGAGACGTATGTTATATTGGCTTCCTTCATGAAAGTGGTTGGGAAAGGTCTCTAACCTTTCTAGTCTCTTGTGAGAGGCGTTATCCCATCGATAGACAGTATTGTCTAGATGGCGTCGCTCCCAGTGAAAAGCATACTTACACGGGATCCTCCTGCTAAACCATACGTCAATAAAACTATCATCTATGATGTATAGGCGGAGCCTATCCCTTCTAATCTCGGCTTGCTCTACTATATCTGGAAATTCTTTCTCAGCTATACATGCAAGTCTGTGATATAGTCTATCGACATCCCTGCAGGTACTGCTCATCTCTCCTCTAGCTCCCTTAGAAGCTTCTCCAGCTCCTTCTCCCTATGTTCCAGGTAGTCAAGCCTAACAATGTCGTCGTGAGCAATAGTATCGTCTATAGCTCCCTCCTCCACCTTACGCCACAATTCATTAAACCCTCTTACACCATAACGTGCCAGAATCACGGCTTTCTCCGCTCTAACACGACGTAGCTCTTCACGTATAAGAGCATAAAGGGCTCTTCTCTCAGCCTCTTCAACACTAATTCCTAGTCTGTGTGCAACAATTTTAAGATTAGTCATAACCACCCCATGCAAGATTAGGGTAAATGCACCTAATAATGCTTACACTTCGTATGAGCATTAGATTAAGCATGATGGTTAAGAATAAGAGACTAAAGTTTTGGAAATTAATTACATAATTGCTGGATTAAAAGGATGAAGCACAACTATGAGAAGAAGACTATTTCAACCCTTTATCCCTTATTGCTTATTAAGACTATTAAGGTAATAGGCTTAGCAGACAGCTTTTCAAGAGCTTTATAGGAGTTTCATGTAGTAGACATACTTACTTATATTATCTCTTCTTAACACCACTACTATAGTAATAGCTCTTAAGTGTGGTTATATTCCCTAGTAACCTCTGCTAGCAACGTGGTTAGCCTCTTCAACCCCACCTCTACACGCTTCCTCTCACGACCACCATACTTGGCTAGAATCCTATCCCTTAACCTAGGGTCATTAGCCCTCATCTAAAATCTCCTTCCTAATTCTCCTGTAGTTAGCACATAATATCATACCTTATCGACGAACAATATAGCCCATCTCGCATGCATCTTTTTAGATTCAGATGAGAATACTGGAATGCCCCACGTAGATGAACTCTAAGAAATAGCAAAGATTTGGCGGGCCCGCCGGGATTTGAACCCGGGACCACCGGCTCCGGAGGCTGGCACTTAAATATCTTTGTCCCAAACACTAATGAGGATCTGGGACAATTAGGTAAGGATTTCATATCCATTATCTAGATAGTTGGGACAGCTAACCAGGTACATATCATAGTTTCTTTCTTGGAGGTATTATGTTTCTAGAGTCGTTCTGAATATATAGCTATGGAAGTTGTAGAATCCTTAAAGAATCCTGGCGTAAAGAGGTGTAGATGGAGCTAGCACTAGGAGGTGCAAGATAGATTATGCCCAAGGAGTGAGCCGTTTAGGCAGGCTTTTTCAGAAGTACTAAGCAAGAAAGGAGGTTTGGAGCCTTAGGTAATAATTCGTAGGAAATAATACTAGTGTTAAAAGATGGTCGAACCCGTCCTTAAACCAAATGAATAAAAGGATAGCATCCGATAACACTACTTGGCGGTGGTTGAAATGGTTGTATTGCCTGGCTATAAATGGCTCGAGATTGTTCCTGGAAGACGTGGCGGTAGGCCTACCGTTAAGGGTACGAGGATAACGGTTGATGATGTTCTAGAGATGCTTGCTGCTGGCTGGAAACCCGAGGAGGTTGCTGAGGAGTTTGAGATACCTTTAGAAGCAGTGTATGAGGCTTTAAAGTTCGCGTCTAAGGCGTTAAAGAGGGTTGTAGTGGTTGCTGAGGCTCCTAGCTGATGAAAACATACCTAGAAGACTAGCGACTTTCCTGAAGCAATACAGTGTAGATGTTGTTCGTTTACAAGATCTAGGTATTCGGGGCATTAGTGACAAGGAATTAGTTGATACAGCAAACGAGCTTGAGAGAACAATATTGACAAGAGACTCCGACTTCACAACACCAAGCCTATTATCTCTAGCGAGAAACGGAGTAATCTATATTTCCTATCAGTTCTCAAGGGATGAAACACCGAGGCTAGCTAAGAGAATAGCGTTTATAGTCCGCCAGCTAGAACCCAAGCCTAGACTACTGGTAGTCATAGAGCATGAGCACATAGAGGTTTATGACAAATACTAACCACTATTGAATAACCATATTATACTGCATAGTCTACAGTTGGGCCTAAATATTAGGCATTGAACACAATTATTTATAATCACATAGTTATAGTTAGAACTACAAGCCGCTGACTCATGTAATTATACCCAGAAAGGCTACTATGTAAGAAGATCATGAAAAGAAGAGTATCTCCTAAAAATGGGAAAATACGTGGAAAACATTAAGTGGCGGGCCCGCCGGGATTTGAACCCGGGATCTCCGGCTCCGGAGGCCGGTGCCCTATCCAGGCTGGGCTACGGGCCCACTTATCGAACTTAGACGCCTAAGTTTAATTATAGTTTCTTGCAGAGATAAATACGTGATGATACTGGTGGTTATTAGCATTTTTCAATCGACGTCTTGTGGATTTAATGTATGAAGTTAGTATCAGGATTTTTACTTCACGTTTCTCAACATTATTATACGATTTGTTTGAACTCTATTTTTAACATAGGTGTTTTGTACTTCGATGGGTTAAGGGGCTGCATATTACATTGTTGGTTGACATGCGTAAAATAAAAATTTAGTTAGCACACATGTTCTGGCTAAGACGTTACCGACTTCAGGATTCAGACCGCGTTTGCGTCGAACGCTTGAATGCTATATTTAAAAATGGAAGTGTTTGGTTAGATTAGTCGACGCGTTCTTCTCCTGATAGCATTTCACTCCTTCTTATTATAGCCTTGGTTGCAACTTTAACTTCAACAAATCTATCTCTCAGTTTCTCTAGTACTTGGGGAAGTGTAGTGTACTCCATTTCCTCTGGTCCTAGTCGATGCGGCATGAAGGGTCCATGTCTTCTAATGTATTCTGCTACTATCTGTGCCAGTCTCCTGGTTTCATCGAATGCCACATCGTCGAAGAGGTCTGCTGGACCTACGAGTCTACCATTTTTAACTTGGAAGCCTAATCCAACTATTCTTGGTGGACCATCAAACCTGGTGCATTTAGAGTATTTTTCTGGAACGGGCATTAGTGGACCATAATGGCTTCCCCTCATCCATCCGGCCACCATGTGTGGAAACGCGAATGCTTCAAGTATTTCACCTAATGCTGGAAGTCCGTGTTGGGCTCTTAGAATTGCAACCGGGTCGTCTTTGCCAACATACTTGCCAGCTATCAAGTTGAGTCTTTCAGTGCTTACAACAGCTGCTTGAAGCTCATCGCTCTTCCTGAAAACGCGTTTAATGACATATCTGCCTGTCGTCCCAATTAATGCTAGCAGATCATACATTTCTTCTGGGCAACTCAGTGTCACACTCTTTCCCTCGTAGACGTCTAGTACTTGGAATTTGAAGCCCTCGTGCATCCTAGGGTCTATTATGAGGCCTGCTGTATTAAATGGGTCGGCGAATATTTTGAATAATGGTAAGTTGAATGCTCCGGGCTCGGTTTTGTCAGCCATGAATACAACTATGGGCTCGCTAGGTCTCTCCTCAATCTCCATTTCCGCTACTCCTGGACCCATACCTCTCACGTTCCCCGAGAACGCTTCTGAAAGCAGATCCTGCCCTGACGCGTAAAGTCCAAGCTCTTTTGCAACCTTAGTGGCCTCCTTGAACGCGTTCCAAGCAGTCCCATGGATTTCAGGGTCATCAACTCCTCTTCTATGAGTCATTATAAGCTCCAAGTCGTCGCCTGCATGAGTCACATAGAAGTCGATTAATATGCCCTTCCTCTTTGCTTCAGACAAAACTTTCGCCGCTGCCGCGAGAGTATCTGGATGCGTTACGTGGTGGCCTGCAAGAGACCCTATATCAGCTTTTATTACACTTATAGTTACTTTTTCCCCCAACATTATCACCTACATGGAACACTTTATGTGTCCATATTTCCCTTAGGCACAGGGTATGTATTTTAGGATTTTGTTGTACGAAAAACACGGTGTCGCTGTTTAAACATTCACAGACTTTAAATATAGTAGAAGAGGAGATAAGTGCCTCTACATAAAAATATGGCTAATGGATTGGTGGACCGGCCGGGATTTGAACCCGGGACCTCTCGGGTGCAAGCCGAGCGCTCTTCCAGGCTGAGCTACCGGCCCACTTAGCACAATGATTGTATGCTCTTCCTATTTTTAACTATTACTTACTTGAGTAGTTTAAAATTCTTTAGTCTGTGTCCACAAATAAGCTTATTTTAGTGTACTGTGCGTAAAATATTGGTCGATGGCTGTGATAAGGGTTAGCCAGGAAAAAGTCATTTATAGTTTTTCTCCTGATCACAAACCTGTTGTACACGTCGATGCGGGAAGCACCATTCTATTTGAAACAATAGATGCATTAGGCGGACAGATTAGAAGCGAGTCTGATATACTGTCTGAGATAGACTTTAGCAGAGTAAACCCTGCTACTGGCCCCGTCTACATTAATGAAGCTGAACCGGGGGATACTCTAGTAGTCGATGTAAGGGATATTAGAGTTGAGGATAAGGCTGTGATTGTGGCTGGGCCAGGGGTTGGCGCTGTACCCGATATGCTCGACAATTTCGTAACTAGAATACTTGATGTCAAGTGGGATAGCGTTGTTTTCCCCGGAGGTTTGAGAATTCCTTTGAAGCCCATGATCGGTGTTATAGGCGTTGCTCCTGCTAAGGAGAGCATTCCCACGGGGAGCCCGGGTCCACATGGAGGGAACATGGATACTAGCGATATAACTATTGGATCTAGGGTTTATCTTCCAGTCAATGTTGCTGGAGGTCTCTTAGCTATTGGAGATCTCCATGCGTGCATGGGCGATGGAGAGGTCTGTGTAGCTGGAGCAGAGGTCTCAGGTGAAGTGGAGACTATTGTGGACGTTATTAAAGAAATCTCCTTTGCTTGGCCTATTGTCGAGAAGAGAGATAGTTGGATGCTTGTCGTAAGCGCTGAGACCATTGACAAAGCAGTTTACGAGGCTGTTAAAAGTATTGTGAAAATATTGAGCAAGGGTTTAGGTGTTCCAAAACATGATGCATATATGATTGCAAGCCTTACAGTAGACTTCAAGATAAGCCAGGTAGTCGACCCCTTGAAAACGGTTAGAGCCGTCGTCCCCAAGAACATTCTAAGCTTGGAGAAAGTATTTGAAGCCTACTTGCAAGAGTAACACTATTATAAATCGAGGACAATATATTAGTGGGTAGCCGGGTGGCGGCCTACGGGGCCAATGGGCCCTGAGGAAACTCCACTCACCCCGTGGGACTACGGCGCCGCGAGGCGCACGGGGAAACCCGTGGCTCCGGCACAGAAACGATACGGCCACCGCTGGATGAGAATGAGGCGGTGAGGGTTGCCCGGCAACGGGCAATCAGTAACCCGCCGAGATAGCGGTGGAAGCGCTGAAACGGCCGACCCGTAGGGTGCAAGGGCAAGAAGCGCCGATGAGGCCCACGCGACGGCGCGGGTAGCCCGCATAGCCTAATGCCGCAGAACAGAAAGTGGGTTACAGCCCGGCTACCCGAATTTGTCGACTTGAACTATGTTGTTTCTAGTTCTAACACCTTCTCAAGTTGTATTTTCACTACTCCGCTACTACTCTCCGCTTTAGCATAAGATTCCAGTAGACTCTTGTTTAACTCTATGAAAACTGGGCCCCACTTAAATACTGACAGAACTTTAATGGCTTCCTCCTTGAATCCAGATATGTAGAGAGCTGCTGCTATTGCTTCTGCAGTGCTCAACTTCGTGGGCTTACCATAGTTCACGGGGTTTGCTGCAATCAAGTATGGTAATGCTCTTCCTCTACCTATTCTCCTCAATCTAAGAAATATTTCCTCAGCTTTCTTCCAAGAACAATCTACTGCAAGAATCCCCCTCCTACAAATTAAATCCCTGTCCTCCCTCGATAATGCTTTAGGAGAGTAAGGGTTTAACACTATTATCCCCCTAGGTATACTCCTAATACTTGATATTATTCTAGCAAGCCCGTGTCTCCCAAGTTTTAATGCAGTGCACTTTTTCGGATCGCACTGGTTTAAGTGTAATATCAGTATTCTCATGCTGCCTCCCGAAACTCTTATCTGAGGGATGCTTATTATTAGTATTGGTGTACTATTATGGCTACTGCACTTGTTTTAATAAACACTGAGGTCGGCTGCGAGGAAGACGTCTTCGAGGAACTTGGACGCGCGGAGGGCGTTGTCGAAGCATACATAGTCTACGGCGTTTACGATGTTGTTGCGAAAATAGAGGCCCCCGACATGGAGGCTCTGAAAGACATTGTGAGCAAGAAGATTAGAAGAATCCCCAAGATAAGATCTACAATCACGTTAATAGTTGTAGAGGGTAAATCTCCACAGTGATCAAGGAATGGGAAGAAATCTGCAGAACAAAGTAGTACTTCATATAGGTATTGATGATATTGATTCTCCCTTAGGCGGGTGTACAACTCACCTTGCAAGCATCCTAGTGGAATCCTTGGACGGGAGATTCTCTTTCAAAGACTACCCTAATCTTATAAGACTTAACCCCAACATCCCCTGGAAGACTAGAGGTAATGGTGCTGTAGCTCTGAGAGTTCTCGTAGAAGAAGATAGCGTGAGCCAGGTGGTTGAAAGAGTCCTGGATACTGTAGGCGGATATGTGGAGGAATTCATGCATCCTAAGAGAAATCCATGCGTCGCCTTCTATACTTCAAATAATGTAAGCCGCAGTTTAAGGTGGTTTGGGGTCAAGGCTATTAGAGACGTTATAACGCTTGATTTGGTGAAGAAAGTTGTGGGGAGAAATGGAGTGAAATTCGAATGTTATGAACCTGGGTTAAGAGGACTTGTGGGAGCGGTTGCAGCTATAGGTGTCCCACTAGACGACTGCGACTACACTTACGAACTCCTGGCATATCGATGCAGAGAGAACTGGGGTAAAACAAGGCTTGTTGAGGATGAAAGCGTTTTCAAGATGGATGAGGAAACCAGGCCGCATACTTTCCTAAACGTTGACTGGGAGGAGAAGAGAGTTCTAATAACACCTAGAGGAGTAGACCCGGTACTATATGGTATTAGAGGAGAGGATCCTGGAATATTGATCAAGGCAATGAAAATGGTGAAAATCGGAGAACCCATTGAGAGGTGGACCATATTTAGAAGCAATCAGGGAACAGACATGCACCTACAGAGAGTCCCAGCAATATCATCCATAAGAGTATACCAATCCGTTATTGTAAGAGGAAAGGTTGTATCTAAACCAATGTGGATTAAGGGGGGACATGTAGTGTTCAGAATAGGTGATGAAACTGGTACAATAGATGTTGCAGCATACGAGCCAACAGGCCTACAGCATATAGCGAGCAAACTAATCCCAGGCGACGTAATCGAAGCCTCTGGAGGAGTGAGGCCAGCAAGTAGTAAGCATGATATGACCATAAACTTGGAGAGACTGCACATAATAAAGCTTGCAGAACTCGTAGAAAAAAGAAATCCTAAATGCCCGAAATGTGGGAAAACCATGAAGTCCATGGGGAGAAATAAGGGTTATAGGTGTCCGAAATGTGGTTTCAGAACATGTAAAGCAAGTAAAATAATAATAGTGAAGAAGAGAGACCTTGAAACGGGAACATATTATCCTAGGCTAAGGGCATATAGGCACTTAATGAAGCCTCCAACAAGAATAGGAAGAGAAAAAAGAAAGCCTCCAACAAGAATCTATACGCCATTCCATGGCACATAAAAGCTTAAAAACGTGAGAAACAAAATAGTAGAATAGCGGGGTGAAACAGCGGGGTAGGGCAGCCAGGTTAGCCCGCGGGAGATGGGCTGCGCCACCCTACCCCAAACCAAGCATCTTCTGAAAAACCGTAATTATGAAACTGATCACTCTGTAAATTGGCAATGTGATCAGTGCAGAAAACATCTAAAATATTTCATACCCATGAATCTAGAATCAGCATTAAAAGATAATACTACCTCAACAATGAGGGTTGACGTCCACGGTAAGAATAAAGGGTTAAAGATATTATCTGACGTAGTCATCGAATCATGTTTAAACTAGATAAAAATTTAAAAACCCATACGGGTAACACTTATAATGGTGGCGCAGCCCGTCCGCGAAGCTCATAAGAGGGTGCTCCTCGGAGGGACCCCGAGGTCGGCGGTTCAAATCCGCCCCCCGCTACCACTAATATTCTCCCAGTTATAGGTGAATACTCTTTTAAGCTGTCAGAGTGCTACCGTTTTTTGGTGGCTTTATTGGAAGTTTTTGATAGAGTCCATAATGTTGTTGATGAATTGAAAGCCATAGTTGACCACTTGGATAATGAAATAGGATTACTTGTTAAAGAATTGAAGTCATTGCCCTGCATCAAGGGATATGTTGAACCCAAGTTCATTAAAAGAGGTAATAGTGTTTATGGCCCATACTATTACTTAAGATATGATGATAAGGGTGTACTTAGGTCAATATATCTTGGTAAAACCATTCCCGAGAACATAATTAAATCGGGTAGGGCTAAAGCTATTATGAGAGAAATTAAGTTAAAGAAATATTGGAGGAATAGGATCATACAATCCGTTGAAAGAACCCTTAGTTTCTTGGAGAAATTGAGAGACGAAATTGTTAGGGAGAATATCTGTGTACAAGTTAACTAATTCTCCCTAAATCATTAATAATGTAGAGACCGATTCCAGGTACTCCACTGGAAAAGGAGGGGTGTAGAAAAAACCTCCCGATGCACCCCATTATTACTCTATCCTGATGCCGAAAGATATCTCTCCAAAAGTTGCAGTGGAATAGGAGGGGTGTACCGTGGAGAAGTAAGATGCCCTCTCACCCCTTATCTTCCAATGGAAGAATATACGATCTTTCTAGACAATCTATGAATTCTTAATTGCTATACTTTATTTACAATAAATATGATTCCATTGGTTTATTGATAATCATGCACAGTAGTTTAGCCAAACCTTACTTAATATATTTAAACAAATACTAGTTCCAGTTGAACAGGTGGGGTGTGGGGGTTTCTGTAAAAACCACATAAATTTTATTCATAATATTGCACCCCTCCTTTTCCAGTGGAGCATCTGGATCACTTCGTAAGCCTGTATTTTATGATGTCTATTTTAGTTATTATTCCAATGACGTGTCCTCTAGATGTTACAAGTACTGCTGGGTAATCCATTAGAAGGCTAATTACGGTTTCTATTCTAGTATTTGGTGCAACCATTGGTAGGGGTGGATCCATGATATCTCTTACTTTTTTCCCTAGAAATGCTTGTGGATTTTCCGCTGAAATGGCCTTAAGCAAGGTGCTTTCAAATACTGTGCCTATGACTCTACCCTTGGAGTCTAATACTGGTATTTGTGAAATACCGTTTCTCTCCATCAATTCTACTGCATATATGACACTATCATTCTCGTTCACTACTATTACAGGACTCTTCATGGCCATTCTTGCTTCTTCCCCCTTCGACAATGTATCCTCTAACACTTTTAATATTCTGACTAGTGTTGAGAGTCTAGGGTTTACATCTCCCTTCTCTATTCTGGCTATTAGTGATTGACTAACACCGGCTCTCAAAGCAAGTTCTTTCTGGGTTAGACCTGCTTTTAGCCTCAGTTTTCTTAAATCGTCTGGGCCAGGTATTTTGAGGCTCATATCTTCTAATCACCGAGTATTATTCTAGATAATATTGATAAAAACTATGTTATATAACTTTATCCTCTAAAAACACCACTCCATTTTTCAGAAAAAGTTGCTGTCCGGGGGATGAAAGCTTCTATCGAAAACGTCACTATACATTACCCTCATGTTCTTATGTTTACCAGTATCCTCGGAAGGATTTTGTCCTTCTTAAACGTGCTCCTTTGAAGCGAAGGGAAACATATATACGGCCATGTTTCAAGCTATTATCTTGAAGAATTTTTGATGGGAGCTTACATATGTTATTGGAAATACGATTTCATGGTAGAGGGGGTCAAGGGGCTGTTACAGCGGCAAACATGCTTGTGAAAGCTGCATGGATAAGTGGATTATGGGGTCAAGGATTCCCATTTTTCGGTGCTGAGAGGAGAGGGGCACCAGTCGCTGCTTTTGCCAGGATAAGTGATAAACCTATAAGAATTCACTGTGAGATAAGGAGTCCAAGCATAGTGGTCGTACTAGATGAAAGACTGCTAACTTTAGTGGATGTAACTAAGGGTCTCGTACCCGGGGGTTGGATTATAGCTAACGCCAAGAGGAGAATATCAGAGGTTCTGCCTAAGTCCAAACATTATAAGAGGGCTAGGGTTGATGCGACAAGTGTTGCTCTAAGTATAGGCCTCGTTATGGCTGGATGGCCCATTGTCAACACCGCGATGTTAGGCGCGTTATTGAAAGCTACTGGAATAATGCCTATAAAATCCCTAATTAGTGCATGTATGGAGGAATGGAGTGGTAAAATGGGTGAATTAAATGCTCAGGCAGCTACGAGAGCATTTAATGAAACCGTGATTGAAGGTGATTAAATGCATAAAATTCCCATAACTCCGATAATGAAGCCTTCTGAAGGCTCCATGGGATCAACGGGTACTTGGAGAATTGTAAAGCCGGTGGTTCAACACGATAAGTGCACTTATTGTCTTCAATGCTGGCTCCACTGCCCTGAATCAGCCATAGTGAGAGTGGATGAGGAGAGGAAAATCATTATTGACTACAACTATTGTAAGGGATGTGGCATATGCTCCGATGTTTGCCCCGTTAAAGCAATAATCATGGTGGAGGAGTAAGGCTATGAGTACCATTAAAATATTAACTGGTAACTACGCCGTTGCATGGGGAGTGAAGCTTTCAAGAGTGAAAGTGATCGCGGCATACCCGATAACACCTCAGACGACAATAGTCGAGAAAATAGCGGAGTTCGTTGAGAATGGAGAGATGGATGCAAAGTATCTTATGGTTGAAAGCGAGCACTCGGCAATGGCTGCCACAATAGGTGCTTCTGCTACGGGAGTCAGGGCATTTACAGCTACGTCCAGCCAAGGCCTGCTATATATGCATGAAATGGTTTGGTGGGCCTCGGCCGCAAGGCTTCCAATAGTTATGGCTGTCGTAATGAGAGCTCTCGCACCTCCATGGAGCATATGGAACGAACACACTGACTTAATGGATCAACGGGACACCGGCTGGCTTATAACACTAGCCGAAAATAACCAGGAAGTTCTAGACTCTATAATAATGTCGTATAGGATATCGGAGCACGAAGATGTTCTACTACCGTCAATAGTGGGATTAGATGCATTCATTTTAAGCCATACACTCGAGCCTGTTGAAATACCGGGTCAAGACTTGATCGATGAATTTCTTCCTCCAAGACCTCCCAAACCATTTACGTTAAATCCCGAGAACCCTATTACACATGGTGGAATAGTAACCCCTGAATATTACATGGAGTTCAGATATCTAATTGAGAAGGGAATGGAAAACGCTAGGAGGCTAATAGTTGAAGTTGCAAAAGAGTACAAGAATATTACGGGGAGATGGCATGGAGACTTAGTTGACGAGTACAAGTGTAGCGACGCGAAGATCCTAATAATAGTGGCGGGGGCAACAGCTGGAACTTGCAAGGAGGCAGTTGATGTATTAAGGGAGAAGGGATTCAATGTAGGAGTTTTAAGGCTACGATACATACGTCCATTTCCATCAAGCATTGTTAGAGAAAGAGTTTCATCTGTAAAATCGGTGGTAATTATAGATAGATCATACTCTTTTGGAGGAGGAGGGATTATAGGAGCAGATGTTGCATCGTCGATTTATGGATCTAATGGAGGCCCCCTAATACATGACTATATTGCAGGACTAGGAGGTCGAGACATAGGTGTGAGGGAGGTGGAGAGGATAGTTGAGGAAACAGTTAGAGCTATGGAATCGGGAGAAAAAGGCATCAAGACATTATGGTTCGATCTGAAAAGAGAGGTGTTAGAATAATGCCTTTAAGAGTAATGGATTTAGATAAAGAAGAATATGTTCTCCCAGGAAACCCTTCGTGTCCAGGTTGCCCAGCATCACTAGGGTTGAGAATGCTCGGAAAAGTTCTAGGGCCAAAAACAGTCTTAGTTATCCCAGCATCTTGTTCGTCGATCATTCAGGGAGTATATCCGAAATCGTCAATAAAACTTCCACTTCTCAATATAGCATTCGCAGCTGCAGCTTCAACAGCGGCTGGAATAGCTGCAGGCTTCGAGGCGCAGGGTAAAAGCGACATAAATGTGGTGGTGTGGGCTGGGGATGGAGGGACGGTGGATATAGGTGTTCAAGCTATAAGCGGGGCTGCTGAGAGGGGAGACAATATAATATATGTTTGCTATGATAACGAGGCATACATGAACACTGGAATACAGAGAAGTGGAGCAACACCTTTCGGAGCGTGGACGACGACAACTTGGACGGGTAAAAAGAGATGGAAGAAGGACATGCCATCAATAGTGGTAGCCCATAAAGTACCATATGTTGCAACAGCATCAATAGGATATATCATGGACTTCGCTGAGAAACTTAGGAAAGCATCAAAGTATAAGGGATTCAAGTACATTCACCTCTTAGCACCATGCCCAGTCGGATGGAGGTTTCCACCAAATAAAACCATTCATATAGGTAGGCTTGCTGTTAGAACAGGATTATGGCCGCTTTACGAAGTTGAGCAGGGCGTGTTCAAGTTGTCGCCGATATGTATGCCTCTCCTGAAAAAGGAGAACCGCATACCTGTAATAGAATACTTGAAGTTACAAGGGAGATTTAAACATCTTAGAGAGGAGGATGTTAGAAGGATTCAGGAAGAAGTTGACGAGTTGTGGGATAATATAAGGAGAAAATTGGAGGATGCTAGATGTTGAAGGAGGGAGTAGTGTGAAGAGAGTTGTTGAAAGCCTAGAATCTTATATAGCTGTTTGCCCATCATGTTTGAAGAAAACTCTTGTTATCACGGAGTTCATATACGAGATACCATTCTTCGGCAGAGTACTGATTACAACAGGTAAATGCCCTGGCTGCAATTATAAGTTTTCAGATATCTTATCTTTAGAGGAGCATGAGCCCACAAGATTTACTGTAAAAGTAAGCGAGGTAGAGGATTTAAATGCACTAGTAATAAGATCTAAGACAGCCTCCATAAGAATCCCCGAGTTAGGTATAGAAATATCTCCAGGTCCAGCAGCCCAACCCTACATAACAACTATCGAAGGAGTACTCTACAAGACCCTAGATGTTGCAGAATCCTACTGCGAAGACAAGGATTCTCCAGAGTATAAGAGGGCAGTAGACAATATTCGTAGGGCTATTAGGGGGGAGCTAGAGTTCACGTTCATACTGGAAGATCCATGTGGTAACAGTGGTATAGTGCATAGAAGGCCTGAGAGGGTCGTTGTTGAAAGAATCGAATCGTGAAAACGTTATTCGTGCTTAGGGGAAGAGAACTCTCAGGATAACCACTGTGACTATCATGATCACTGTAAGCACTATAACCACATGGGGCTTCAACTTGACGCCTATATCAGCCTCCTCGTAGAATCTGATGAGACCTGCTGCGGTCATAGGCCCACCAGCTTCTCTCTTTTTCTTCTTTTTCTTCTTACTCGACAAGGCTAATCCCTCAAATAGTCTTGTAGGCAACATAGATATATGTTTAACCACCATGGAGGCCGAGTTGCATGAATATAAAAGAGTTCCAAGAATTAATGAGGGAACTCTATTACGAGAAAGATAGAAGGAGGGGAGTTTTCAAAACATATCTATGGTTCATCGAGGAGCTGGGAGAGCTTTCCGAGGCCATTAGGAGGAACGATGCATATACAATTAGGTCGGAGATAGCTGACGTCTACGCGTGGCTAATGTCCCTTGCAAACCTGCTGGAAGTTGATGTGGAGAAGGCGTTGAGTGATAAGTGGGGTAGTGGGGTATGTCCGCGATGCGGAAAGAAGCCTTGTTCCTGCACAGAGAGTTAAATGTTTTATTAGTGGGGAGACTAAAGATTTTTATCCTTGTAAACACTATTTTTCTACGAATAATTCTGTAACAGAGTCCATTGTCTAGTAATAAAACTGTGGAGAAGTGCATATAAATATGATAAAAGTTGGCAGAATAATAAGTATAAGGGAATCATTTGAAGTACCTGGAGCCAGAAGAATCCAAATGTTGCTCTCGATGAAGGCTCATAGGAGTAGAATAGCGTGTTTAACGAAGAAGGGCACCAAGAAGTTTCTCGGAGTCATCGAGTTAAAGGAAATTCTCAGAAGACCTGAGGAGAGCCAGATATTGTTGCTAATATCAAGGGACTACCCGGTTCTCTCTTCGTCACAGAGCATTCTAGATGCTGTGAAGGCCATGGTCGAGGAGGAGGTCTGGGATATTCCAGTTGTAGACAATGGTGAATACCGTGGGATCGTGAGAGCCTGTGATATAGTGAGATACTTGACTCCGAAAATGCCTAAAAAGAGAGTGGGAGATTTTACTAGATCTAGTATGGTGGGAATATGGCATAGAACACCGCTTAACGTTACTGTTAAAACATTGTTGATGGCGGGAGAGGAGGTGGCGCTAGTTTTAGACGATGAAGGAGAGATCAGAGGTGGAGTGCACTTACTAGACTTGGCTTCTGAAGGAGAAGAGCTTACTGTTGAGAAAACATCGAGTTTGTCAACGGGCTCAGAGGATCAGTCGTGGGATTGGAGTACTGAGACTAGAGTTCTGATATCTAAGAGAATATATGTGTTCCCCCGAATTCCTGTAGCTCAATACGTGAGGCAGGTGATGAAGGTTTACGAGAACTCGCTACTAAAGAGTGTAGCAATTAAGTTGTCAAAGGATAAGAT
>JAPDJV010000032.1 GCA_029258925.1 Thermoproteota archaeon
CTCCCACCTTCCAATGCTTCTTCTCTCAGTATTGGAGGTATTATGTCAAATTTTAATCCAAGTCTTTCTAGTAGAGCTCTTCTACCTTGAGACGTCGATGCTAGTACGAGCTTCAATGAGCGGGTCCCTATTTAACTATATTATTAGGTGTTTAGTGAACTCTTTTACGCCTAGTATTCTAGCCATTTTAACTACGACGTCTCTCATGGTCACAATGCCTTCAATGCCCTTCTCCGATGAAACTAGGACGTTATCTACGAGACCTGTTTTAAGGAATCCTATTATGCTTCCCACATCTGAATTTTCATCTATTATAAAGCAATGCTTCTTCGAAACCACGCTGAGAACACTCATATCGCTGAACACTTCCTCCATGCTTTTTCCGAGGAAGAAAACTTCCTCCATTCTCCTCTTATCGCAGAGTATCTTTGCTACTTCATCGCATCTCAGAGTACTGTAAACAGTTCTTCCTATGAAAACCGGCAACCTCTTTATTCTCCTAGAAACCATGAGTGAGATGGCTTCTAACACTTCGTCATTTACGCTTATCTTAATTAGGGGCGTACTCATGATATCTTTCAGTTTCACACCGTACTTAGTTACCTCCATGTAGCTTATTATACGCCCCTCCGTTACAATTCCCTTAATTGTTTTCTCCCCGTCTACAAGTACAACATACCCGATTCCTCCATCAACCATGTTTTCGAGAACTTCACTTATACTTGAAGTATAGTGCATTGTGGGACATTCGACTTCGATCGATGAAACCCTATGTTCCAACAAGTCTTTCAGAGGCTTCTTAGAGTTTCTCAAAAGATGGCCGTATACGTCGTAGGCCGATACAAATCCTTTAACCTTTAAATTCTCATCTACTACGGCGAACCTACATATTCCGGTTGATATGAGGAATACTGTTGCTAGTAGAGAAGACTTCTCATCTATTATGTGGAGCACATCTCTATATGCTATATCAATGGCTCTGCGCATCTCCCATCCCACTTAAACAATAAGCTTATAGATTTAAGAGCTGTTTTCCATATAAAAACACTCCTAGAACACGGTGTCGGGCTTGGCTGGAGAAACTATTGGCATAGAAGACTTCGCCAAGATAGATTTGCGAGTTGGCAGGATAGTATCTGCTGAGAGAATAAGGGGTACGAGGCTTATCAAGCTCCTGGTGGATTTAGGCGAGCTAGGTGAGAGACAGATTATTGCAGGAATAGGCGAATTCTATGGCCCCGAAGATATTGTAGGGAAAAACGTCGTAGTTGTTGCTAACTTGAAGCCTAAGAGGATTAGGGGGTATGTTAGTGAGGGGATGATTCTGGCTGCTGGCTGCGATAAGGGCGAGAGGATTTGGCTTGTCGTCGTCGAAGGTGAACCTAGACCTGGGAGCAGGGTTTGCTAAATTAAACTCCAGTAATTTTTTCTATTATCTCACATACCTTACAGATATCCCTCCCATAACTAGTCGGTTCACCACATTTAATACATGTTGGCAACTCTCCGAGGTCTCCCCAAGGCCTCTTCTTATCTAATAGGCTATCGTAAACATCCATCATCCTCATAAGAGAGCCCGGCTTCTTCTCCTCGTAGGCGTAGAGAAATCTCCTCAGCTTAGCTCTGAGAGTAGGTCTTAAAGTAATGTATGGACACTCGTATGCCTGGAACCCGAATCCATTGAAGTACGCATATAGAGCTGTCTCCCACTCATATATTTTCCTAAGAGGCCTGATTCTCCGAACGAGCATTTCGTGTAGTCTGGGGCTCATGGGATGTATTCTAAAGAACCTATTGTAGTCTCCTCTCAGAACGTTGACTAGTAGAGTCTGCGACTCATCGTCTAAGTTGTGGGCTGTAGCAGTTTTATTAGCCCCTACTCTCCTAGCCATAGTGTTCAGTATTCTCCTCCTCAATACTCCGCAGAAAGTACATGGAGACTCCTTTACACCCTTTCTCGACGCCTGTGAAACAAGTTCTTCCAGACTGTAACCGATTTCCTCTTTGAAAGAGGTTGTAATATATTTGACACCTCTCTCCATGCAGTGTTCTTCAGTTCTCTCAATCTCAATTCTCCTATTATACCCCGTCACGCCCTCCACTATTGTTAGAGCTATGAGATTCGATGGATTGTGGAGTTTCGATAAAACGTCTAGAAGCACGAAGCTGTCCTTACCCCCCGAAATCCCCATTAAAACGAGATCTCCGCTTTCTATCATATTGTACTTCTTAATCTGTTCTCTAACTCTCTCTACAATATCTTCTTCAAAACACTTCTTACATAAAACCCTACCTGTATGAGCCTGGTATACCTGGCCTACTCCACCGCACTTATAACACTTTGGAGCAACCATTAACATCAACGTCTTTAAAGTATTGAATAATATTCAGCTTGCTAATGCTTACCCTTTAGGCATGGTCACTGTAGCTGGCTCAATAATTCTCTCCCCAACAACAACTTGGTCGACGCTATGTATTACTGCTCCTATCTCCTCTAAGGTCTCCTCTATTTTATCGTAATTTATGTCTGAGCCCTCTATAGTTATTATTAGACTCATAGTTTCCACGTCCACCTCGCTCACTATAACATTTACCCCTTCTATTCCAGGCAGGTCTCCAAGATACCTGGCGATCTCTATAACACTTGGCTCCTTTAATGGCTTAAGAACATCTAGTACAAGTCTCCTAATCCTACCCAATCCAAGCATTCACCCTCTGGGATAGAATAATGGTAACGTGTGATTTTTAAACCTTTTTAAAACTGAGAATATTGGTGAGACCATATGGTTAAGAGAGATCTAGATAAGTACGATGTGGAGATACTTTCAGCTCTAATAGAGAACTCTAGGACTAGTTTCAGAGAGCTTTCGAGAAAACTTAGGATATCTGTTAGCACAGTCCACAGCAGAATACAGAGGTTGATAAGTATGGGTGTTATTAAGGGTTTTACGACTCTAGTTAACCATAGGATGATAGGATACGACGTTACAGCACTAATACTAATGAGAGTAGATGGGAAACACATTGTGGATGTGGAGAGGGAGCTCGCGACCGAAAGCAATGTTTGCGCAGTATACGATATAACTGGAGACTACGATGTAGCTGTTATAGCTAAGTTTAGGAATGTGAACGAGTTGAACAAGTTCATAAAGAAGATCCTTAAGAATCCCAATATAGAGAGAACGAACACGAGTATAGTTTTCAACATAGTTAAAGAAGATTTCAGACTTGAGATTCCAAGAGAGTAACTAATCGTCATGTTGAAGAAGATTTATTATTACGTTGACATTAATATGCCTTGGTGACCGAATTGGCCGGTGAAAAAGCAGTTGTTAAGATTCCTAGACTTCTACGCAGAAAATATTCTACTGTAAAGTTGAGAGAGGGGAGGGGGTTTAGTATACCTGAGTTGAGGGAAGCAGGGTTAACTATTGCTGATGCTAAGAAGCTAGGTATACGTGTTGATAAGAGGAGGAGGTCTAAGCACGAGTGGAACGTTGAGAAGCTGAAGAAGATAGCTAGAGAACTCAGAGAGAACCAATAGTTTTCCTATAACAATCTATACATACGTATTCTACAATAGACAGCTCCACAGAGCAGTCTTCACAGATTATTCTACCACAGATCTTACAGTAGCCTATAGACAGATTTCTCCCACATACACTACACAATGCTTCTTCACATATTCTACAAATATTTTGATTGAAATTGTAGTGCTTCCCGCAAACTCTTCTACCGCACAGCCTGCAGGTATTTGATGCTTCCTCCTCACCGCATATCTCACACAACAATTATTATCCACTTCCAAACTACTATAATTGGGCGTTGTAGTTGAGGACTGGGAGTACAGCTGGTAGGAGACTTGGATTCCTAATATTTATATTCATATTCGTACTGTACTATGGGAGCTTCATGATAGGTCTTCTAGTGGGCTCTCTAAATCCATCCATATACCATGAGGTCTACGTCGATGCATATAGGTCTCTAAAGTCGTCGCCCATCCTTGAAATATATAGGATGATATTTTTCGAACTGTATTCCGGCCACGAGATGACTGCGCTAATATACGCTATTGCTCTAGGTATTTCGAGCAGTATTTCAAGGGTTGTAATGAGTATAATACCGTTCGTCCCATCCTATAGCTTCTTCATGGATGGAGTGCTTTCCGCTCCTATTTCAAGACTCCAGTTAAACACCCTTATACTTGTAATACCAGTGGAACTAGCAGGTATACTGGGGTACTCTATGGTCTCTACATCAGTAATAATGTTTGTGTTGGCGAAATTGTTTAACGTTAAAGGTCTGAATGTTGTTGAATACAGTGTTGTGGGTATAGTCTTAATATTCATATCCTCTATTCTCGAAGCAGTGCTTTCATCGCTAGTATTATTCCCCGTACAACTCCTCCACTTAATGCCCTAGGAAACGTTCTCATCATGGAGAGAGTTTCAACGAAGTGCTTTGAAGCGAAGCGGACGATATTTTCTTCGTGGCGGTCATATTCTACTCCAATGCTTGAAAGCTTTCCGCCCACATCTAATTCGATTGCGTGCTCCCATATCTCGTCTTTGGCTTCATCGGGGATATTGTGTAGGAGATCTGCCATGATCTTCTGGAAGATTAGTCTTGAAATGATTCTCCTAGACTTAACCCTGTATTCTTCCACAGGGTTCTCGGAGTTAAATGCTTCAGCAAGAATCCTGGTGAGAATGCTGATAGTGTAGAGTCCACCCCCCGTCAAAGGCTTTGTTTGCCCAGCTGCATCCCCTATTACAATAATGTTGTCCCCGTATGTGCCTGCTGTAGGGTATTCTGAGACTATTAGTCCTCCAAAAAACCTCTTAACCCTACAGTTTCTAACGAACCCCTTTCTCTCAAGGAACTTCACGAATCCCCTAAGCCTCCTAGTGTTCATGGAGTTTACTGGCCCAGCTGTCCCCACCCTGATGACCCCGTCTCCTACTGGAATCATCCATGAAAAGAATTTTGGAGAATACTTTGATGAAAAGAATACTCTTACAGGATCCTCTGCTCTGGAATCTGCACATTCCAAGTCATATTGTAGTCCAACTATTCCAGGAGGCTTCTTCCCAAGAATCCTGCTTGTGATAAATCTAGAAGCCCCCTCGGCGATCACCAAGTATTTTCCTCTAACAACTTCTCCACTATCCAGCAGCGCTCTCCCCTTCGAAACAGCTATAACCCTAGTGCCGAGGAGCACTCTTGCTCTCCCGCAGACCTCCCCATATAGGTACTCTTCCAACAGCACTCTATCTACTAGGCATGCTAGGGGAGATCCTGTTAAAACTATTTTTTTAAGTGATGGAGAATAGAGTTCCATGGTTCTAAACTTGTTCACAAGGCTCCTGAAGGCCGGAGACCCAATGCTTCTTAAGGCTTCAATACTTATTAAGCCAGCACAGTGCTGCGGAACCCCGACGCTCTCATGTTCCTCAATCACTAGAACCGAAAGCTTCTTTGAAAGCCTTGAAGCCAGCATCAGGCCTGAAGGTCCGCCCCCAACTATTAGCACATCGTAGTTCAACGCCTACATCCCTCTGAAAAACATTTGTGAACCGTATCAAAATATTAATATGGTCCCTAAGTAAATTAGTGGGATGATTGCCGTGTTCTCGGAGCCCAGGAAACTCATTTCAACCAACGTTTGCTCTAGGAGAATTAGAGATATTGGTAGATTGCTTCTTTACGGCTCTTGCATAGCAGACGAACATGCCGATATTTTGGAACAACTTTCAGAAAACAGAGTTCCACTATCAGTGTGCATGGAGGAGGAGCACTATAATATGGTTGGTTTCAAGCTCCTGAGCATTATGGCTAGAGTTCGCTTGGAGGAAATAGCTGTTCTAACAGTTGATGGTTCTCCCCACTGTGTTCAACTTCACATGCTTGTAGAAGACTGTGCTAAAATGCTTGGGCTAAACAAGTTGAATATAAGACATTTTGTCGTGTATAAGGGTAAACTTATCGAAATTTCGGGGAGAGAGGTCAAGGTATCCAGGTATCTATCTAAAGTCAAGCGGTTAATGAGCGGAGAATCAAATATAGAGTAGACTAGGTATGGCTGTCGCTAACATTTTTTCCGTTAGCCGCGGGGCAGACGGTGCATCCGTCCCCCCGAACACCTAAACAGCATAGGATCTGTTGGCAGAGCCCTTCACGACGCGGCGAGCACCCAAACTCTTGACTATGTAGTTGAATGCTGCTTCAGGATCGGTGTGAGCACCGCACGAGTAAACGTCGACAGTTGCAAAGGAGTATTCAGGCCATGTATGGATTGCAATATGGCTTTCAAGTATTATTGCTATAACACTTACTCCTTCACCAATCTTCCATGCCTTGCAGTCTAGCACCGTCATGTTCCCTATTATTGCAGCATTGAGGGTGATGTCCATTAGAGTATCGATGTTCTTCAATACACCTGTGTTGCACTCGTATAGATTCCCATAGACATGTCTACCTACAACTCTTCCCCCTAAACCTACCTTCCTCCTCCCAATACTCTGTACCATGTCCATAGCTAACCCCTCACTTAATCATTAATTATCCGTTACCCCCTCCCCCCTAGAAAATATAAACTTTGCCCCCCCGCCTAAAATGGAATTTAAAATTTTACATAAAATTTCCGCGTCTGGAAGTTCCTCTAACATAAAACTGAGTATTAGTCTCGAGAGCCGAATTGGATGTATCTAGAGTCTTAGAGGACTCAGTTATCTGGATTCGAAATTATGAAGAGTCTAAAGTCTCTTAAGCTGTTCGTATGAGATTACACTGAATGGTGGTGCACTGTGTCGTCTCAATTGTCTAGCGAGGTTAGCGACTTAAGTAAGAAGCTTCTAAAAGCTTTCCCCGGTCTAATCGTGAACAAGAGGCTCTCGTCTTACCAAGAAGTTTCAAGGCTTCCTAGATTCATATCGGAGTACCTTGTCTCCAAGTTCTGTGGATTAGACTACAATGAAGCCGGGTTTAAAAAGCTACTGGAATTTGTCAGACAATACTATCCTGATCCCAGCGAGAAGAATAGGCATCTTCACAATTTAATGACAACGGGGAAGCTGACAATAATTGATGAGATAAAAGTTGAGATAGATATTAAGCGTGGAATACACAAAGTCGTCATACCTAGTCTAGGAATAGTTGATGCAGCCATAACCCCACCCTTATTGAAGAAGCATGAAAACCTCTTAACCACGGGAATGTGGGGTGTGGCAAAACTCCAATACGAGCCTTCTCTCAAGGAAGATAAGAGGACCCCCATAATACTGGTCGATTTCACTCCATTCCAAGTCTCTAAAATAGATTTAAACGCGTTCTTTGAAGGCAGAAGGTTGTTCAGCTTAGAGGAATGGATCGACGTGTTGATGAACACTATTGGCTTAAATCCTGAGGTATATAGTGGGAGACAGAAACTTCTAACAATATCCAGGTTAATCCCGCTCATAAGTGCGAACGTTAACATGGTTGAACTAGGGCCTAGGGCGACGGGGAAGACTTTCCTATACAGAAACACTTCCTACTACATTAGGATTATTAGCGGGGGTAGGATATCTCCAGCAATGTTGTTCTACAATATTGCAAGTAAAACCTACGGCCTGATAGCTGTAAAGGATGCCGTGATATTCGACGAAGTAAGTAGGATAGAGTTCTCTAACCCTGCTGAAACCGTTGGGAAACTCAAGGATTACATGGAGAGCGGGATGTTTGAGAGAGGACCGAAGCAGGCTCAAAGCACTTGTAGCTTAGTGTTTCTGGGAAACATTGATTTAGAGGAGGTTGAAGACCAAGAATCCTATACTAAGCTCTTCCCGAAACAAATATCGGACTCGGCCTTCGTTGACAGAATACATGGACTACTACCTGGATGGGAGCTACCCAAGATCCTGTTGAGTGAAGTACACTTGTCCAAGGGCTACGGTTTTGTTTCAGACTACTTTGCGGAAATACTGCATAATTTGAGGAACATTGACTACCAGAGGATTATTGGAAGCGAAGTGGAGTTGACCGGGGAACCCACTATAAGAGACGAGAAAGCAATTTTGAGAACAGCTTCAGGCCTCATAAAACTCCTATTCCCCCATGGAGAGTACGATAAGAGAGAGCTTGCATTGGTCATGGATATTGCAGTTGAGCTAAGACAGAGAGTGGCTAGCTGGCTTTCAAAGATCTCTCCAACAGAATACCCCGAGAAGAAGCTTGGTTACATAGTGAGGGGGTAAGATGAACAGCATTGTGGAAAAAATGATTCAAGAGCTCCCGGCAAAGGAGACTATGCTCGACGCACTCCTATACGCTAAGAAGAGCATTAGAGATGTTATAAAGGATTTCACTGAAAAACTTAGAAGTCTAGAAGTTGATCCGGAGGAAGCTAAAATAAGCGTCGTCAGATTGAGAGTTGAACCCGTAATGAGGCCTCCCGGCCTCAAACCTAGATACGGAGACCCAAAGCTACTTGCAGAGGAAGCAATATTCCTAGTGAAAATGCACTACGGGGAGGAATGGGTTGCAAAAAATCCAGGTAGACTAGTTTTCCCGGGAGAGCAGAGGGAGTTCATAGGGAAGGCTGTTGTGGTGACGAGCAACTATGGCCACCCTAGGAATGCAGGAGTGTATGTCTCACTGGACTGGACGATATCGTTTAGGATAGGGGATAAGGAAGGTGTTTTCAGAGTAGAGGAGTGGACTGGGAACTCCATAGTTGACATCCCTGAGATAAGCGTTGATGAAGCGGTTAGAATAGTTGAGCACTACATATCGAAACTGGGTCCTGAAGAAGATAAGGGTGTTGAGAGGAGTATTGACAGGATAATAGATGAACTAATGGGGATTGAGAGTAGGAGAGAGAAAGTTGAAGACCTTGGAAGCAAGCTTAGAGTAGTCATGGAGACAAACAGGTACATTGTTAGGGCAATCATTGGAAAGTATTCTGGGAAATTACTTCACATTAGAGTAGAAGTCAAGGAGGATGAAGCGGTTAGAATAGCTGAAAGAAACATTCCTCCAGGCAGCCAGATTATTGGGAAATACAGGATCGAGGATGAATACATATTCTTCTACAAGACCCTAGACGAACTCATAGCACTACATGTAGACGCTAGGACCGGGAAGGTTTCTAGGAGGAAGAGTTATCCGAGTATTGATGCAATAGACGAGAAAGTTAGGGAAACAGTTAGAGGCCTCTACTCGATATCTCTTGGAACTCTTTCTAGCTGGGAGATAATTCAGGGGAGGTTTATTGTCATGAAGTATACTGGCGGGGATGCCGAGGCAACGGTATCATATGATTTAGAGTCGTCGAATACAACTCTATCAGACTTGAAATTAACGGCTTCAGGAGCTAAAATAATTGTGGCGAGCAAGACTGGAAAGAAGTGTATTGAAGCGAAATATGCTCCAGACAAGGGTGGCTACATTGTTTCAGCGGTCGACGACCTATACCAGTACACTTTCCTCGTAGATCTCAGTGGGAGGAAAATAGAGCAATTAGACTACATGGTTAAAGCAGAAGTAGCTGTTGAGAAGGCTAGGAGAATAGCTGAGAAATACGGTTTCAAAAAGGTTAGGGTCGGTGAGGCAAAGCTGGTTGACTATGGGTGGTTGGTGTCAGTGGACTCTGGACTTTGGAGACTAGATGTTCACGTAGATAAAGATACTGGGGAAATATTGATGGCTAAGCACATCTTAGTTAAGGAAAGGCTCAACAAGATTCTTCAAAAACACTTCGGGGAAGACGAAGTGGACATAGTTAAAGTTGTGAAAGTAGGGGATGATGCAACAAGGCTTTATGTTAAAGCATTGTGCAATCAAGGATCAACAGCTATCTACGCTATGGTGGACACGTATTCTGGGGAAGTGTTGAAGTCCAATAAAACCAGTTTAACCGGAATAATAGTGGGGAAGATAAGAGAGAAAATGCTGGATTCCGAGTACAAGGTTGCGTAGTAGGGAAGGGCTTCGTGCTTCCACACGGAGGGTGTAATGTTATGATAGTTATTGGAGTAGATGCAGTAAAGTACGTAACTTGTCTATTAGGCGAAGCAGAACAATTGCAACCTGCAGGCATAGACTTGACTGTAGGGGATGTAAGAGTTTTTGAGGGCTCAGGCAGGCTATCGTTTAAATCCAGAACTCTGCCTAAAACAAGTAGCGTTCCTATGAGAAACGGTGTCTGGGATCTCAAGCCCGGATGCTATCAAGTAGTATATAATGAGGTTATTAGAATCCCGGGAGACTGTGCAGGAATAGTTTTGCCAAGGTCTTCACTGCTTAGATTAGGCGCTGATTTGAGGAGTGCATTGTGGGATCCTGGCTATGTGGGTAGGGGGATAGGTTTACTCATAGTGTTGAATCCCATGGGATTGAGGTTGGAGGAGAACGCTAGGATAGGTCAACTAGTCTTAATTAGACTTGAAAGAAAACCGCATAAACTATATGATGGATCATATCAATACGAAAACATTGGCGTCTCAAAATGATCAGATTAGACTTAAATAATATATCGTTGGCCTCGGAGGAGTTCAGTAGAATAAGTTTTAAGCCCGACGAATTCACAGATCCGAGACTATATCCGCCTAAAGGTGATCCAAGAGAGAATGTTTTAAGATATTTCCTAGTCATGGTTGCGATGGACCATAGGACAAGTACTCCTCAAATAGAATTCAAGTCCATAATAGATGGAGCAACCTATAGGGGAGCATATCTCCTTTATAGGCTTGGCATGTTGAAGTACTACAGCAATCCCGAATTCTTTTCACCTAGAAGACTCTCGGAAATAGGTATTGACGAAGTTAGGAACTGGTTGACGGTAAGGGATCCTAGGGGCAGAGAGGTGACGGTGAGAGACGTCGAATTAAGAACCTTACTGCTCAGAGACCTAGGGGTAAAAGTACTTAAATTATATGGTGGAGAAGTGTCTAAGATACTCGAGTTGTCGGGGAACAGGATTAAGGGTTTGAAACCTGGGATAGTTGATTTACTTAAGGATTTTAGAGCCTACCAGGACCCGGTTGAGAAGAAGGCCTTCCTCCTAATAAAATTCTTGGAGAGAAGAGGCCTTTTTACTCCGGTAGACTACGAAAATGCTGAAGTACCTGTGGACAACAGGCTGACTAGAATAGCTCTCAGACTTGGAATAGTTGTTGTCTCCGATGAGCTGAAAGAAAAACTTGTCGAATGGAAGCCTGTCTCCTACGAGGACGACGTAGTGATCAGGATTTACGTGAGGAGGGCATTCAAAATATTATCAAAGCTCTCAAACATCTCCCCACTAATACTCGATGACCTCCTATGGCTCATTGGAGCCACGTGGTGTAGGAGAGAGAGTCCTGAATGTGATGCTGTAAGAGACGTCGTAGAGCTCAATTTAAGATCTTCTAAGTGTCCTCTGCGAAACATATGTTACGCTTACAGAAACCTTGAGGCTAGGAAGCTTAAAGAACACAACTACTATGATACATGGTACTATTAGTATATATGAAGAAATTTCAATAAGCTGAAATGGGGATACCCTTTTAACCTAATCCAACATAGAGTATGATCACGCTATTAAGCAGTTAAGGAGTACCATTAATAGCTTTCACTATAGATATGAGAGGTTCAGAGCATGGGTAGGGTTGTAGTAATCTCCGTTAAAGTTCCTAGGGAGATGATAGAAGAAGTTGACAAACTTATTAGAGCAGGACTCTTCTCATCTAGGAGTGAAGCAATTAGGAGAGCCATAGCAATGCTCATTAAGGAATACTTCGACGGTCTTGATGAGAGAGTGGTCAAGCGGTGAGAAGTGATATACGGAAGATTTTATCACAATATTCTCTAAGCGATGAAGAAAGAAGGGTTCTAGAATACTTCATTAAGAATATTTCCGTCGGGGAGATAATAGCAGAAAAAGAGCTCAAGCTGTTTGGAGTAGATGATCCCCTGAAGGTTATAAGAAATCTTATTGAAAAAAACCTCATAGAACATGGAGAAGGTTGTTTCAATCTTTCGAAGGAGATTAGGAAGATCGTACTATCTTAAATATTATAATTTAAAGTCAGATTCTTCAGACTTATTCGTAAGCCGGAGTTCAAACTTCGTTGCCGATCATCTGGTATAATAGTTAGAGATCTTAAAGCAGTTAAGGACATGTTAAGTTCCGTAGAAGCCTACAATCTCCCCCATGGCAACTCTCACAATTTTTCCAGTATTGTCTTCTAACAACAATTCCCCTCCTCTAGAAACACCTTTTTCAACACCTTTAACTATTTTCCCAGGATATAGCTCAACTGATACTTGTCTACCATATAATACGTCGTACTCCTTCCACTCCTCTACTATCCTCCCTGGACTGGTGAAATATTTTTCAATACTGATAATGGTATTTGAGACTATATTTAGTAATAGTGGGACTCTCGGTATTTGGTGACCTACTATTCTAGAAATGCTTGTAGCTATTTTGCCTACATTTTGAGGGAGTTTTTCTATAGGATTATTAACGTTTAAACCTATTCCTACAGTAAACACCGTGCTCTCCTCAGAGACTAGGCTTTCTATGAGAATTCCTCCAACTTTCCTCCTATTCCAGACAATATCGTTTGGCCACTTCAATCCCAATCTTAATAGTAGGGTTGCTTCTATTCCCTTAACTACTCCTAACCCTGTAGCTAGGCTGAGAGCTGGACGTAACCCCGTTTTATTTGGCTTCGAGAAACCTATCGAGAACCATAGTCCTCCATAGTCTGAGAACCATAGTCTACCGTATCTCCCCCTTCCCCTAAATTGTCTACCTGCTATAACTAGGGAGTAGCCGGATTGCTTCTCCGAGGCTAACTTCATTGAAATGCCCTGTGTTGAAGCGATTTCGTCGAAGTACTTGACTACCCCAATATTGAATGCTTTAAGCTTTGAAGCTATGTACTCCACGTTCCAAATGTCGTCTTTATTATTTAATACTGCTGTCTTATTTTTCAACTCGAAGAGTTCTTCAACAGAGACGCCGCCTCTCTGCATAAGAGAGTTTCTAATGATATTTTCTTCTTCTAAACTAAGCTGGATAGTCTTGCTTGAAAGTATCTTTTTCAAAACATTTAGAATCATTATCGAGGGATTCATACTGTAACACCACTTGGTTATTCAACAGTGAAATCAATTCCCTTTAAGGTAAAATATATTACGATGTTTCTCGGGGATAATCTTTAAGAGGTGTAATATAAGGGTACTACTAGATTTGAGGTGTAGAGTGGAGGAGAATATAATGTTTAATAAGATTCTGATAGCTAATCGTGGTGAGATAGCTGTTAGAATCATTAGGGCTTGTCGTGAACTCGGTATTAAAACAGTTGCCATATATTCTGAAATTGATTCTAACTCCCTTCACGTATTATTAGCTGATGAAGCTTATCCCCTCGACTCTAACCCCAAAACAGCTTATTTAGACGTTAAGGAAATTCTCAGGATTGCCGAAAGGGCTCAAGTAGATGCTATTCACCCTGGATATGGTTTTCTATCTCAAAACCCTAAGTTTGCCGAGCTTGTGGAGAAGGAAGGATTCACATTCATCGGTCCAAGAGCGGAGAACATTAAGCTTGCTGGAGACAAGGTTTTCGCTCGAAAAGTAGCTGAAAAAGCTGGCTTGAAAATAATTCCTGGGTCTCATGGAGCTTTGAGGAGTCTTAAGGCTGCAATTAAGGTTTCGGAGAAAGTGGGGTATCCGGTGATAATCAAGGCAGCTCTTGGAGGCGGAGGTCTGGGCATGAGGATTGTGTGGAACGATGAGGAGCTAACCAGAGTATTCAATATTGCTAGGGAGGAGGCTAAGAGAGGCTTCGGAGTAGGCAAAATATATATTGAAAAATATTTGCCGAATTCGAGACACATAGAGTTCCAAATAGTGGCAGACAACTATGGTAATATTATCCACCTAGGTGAAAGAGAGTGTTCTATTCAGAGAAGATATCAGAAACTCATTGAGGAATCCCCGTCTGTAGTAGTAGACGAGGAGACACGCAGTAGGATAGGTGAGCTTGCAGTAAGATTTGCTGAGAGGACCGGGTACACTAATGTGGGGACTGTGGAATTCCTATATAATGATGGAGAATTCTTCTTCATAGAGATGAACACCAGACTCCAAGTAGAGCATGGCGTTACGGAGATGGTTACGGGACTGGATTTAGTGAAGATGCAGATACAAATAGCTGGAGACAAGCCGTTGGATATAGATCAAAGAGACGTCTCTCTAAGGGGGTGGGCTATGGAGGTTAGAATAAATGCTGAAGACCCCCTCCAAGACTTTGCTCCAAGCCCAGGGAAAATAACCGACTACAGAGAGCCAGGAGGCCCTGGAGTTAGAGTTGACAGTGGAGTATATGAGGGATTCGAAGTATCCGACCTATACAATCCCCTAATAGCTAAGCTCATCGTCTGGGGAAGGGACAGGAGTGAGGTAATATCTAGGTTAAAGAGATCTCTAAAAGAATACGTCATATCCGAGATCAAAACTACAATACCATTATACCTAAAAATAGTTGAGGACCCAGACTTCATAAGCGGGAACATTACAACAGAGTACCTAATTAGAAAGATGCCTCTATTCAAAGAGAGCATAGAGGAGGAAGCATTGAATATTGCTGCTGCTATAGCCATAGCTGTAACCGAGACGAAGCTTCCTATAACGCCGATGCCGATAGCTGCAGAGAAGAGTAGTGGGAGAAAAACATTAAAGAAAGTTCCCTCAGGGTTTAGCCCATGGTATCTAATGAAATGGTTGAAAAGGGTAAGGTGAGAAAGCCCTTGAAGCCAGGTGTGGAGAAGAGTATTACTGTCAGTCTAGGTGACCATTGTTATGACATCGAAGTGCTCAAGAAAGTGTGTAGAGACGTCTATAAGCTTAAGATAGCTGGCAAAGAAGTAACTGCTAGAGTAAAGAAAATAGAGAAGGGTAGTAGGATAATAGTTGACCTCGATGGAAGAAAATATAAAATAGATATTGTAAATAAAAAGCTTCTAATTAACAGCGTTCCAATCACGGTCAAAATTGTCGAGAAGATTAGGAGGAGCGTTTCAACAGCCTCTTCGGTTAAGAGCAGACTTTTTAAAAAGGTGGCACACTTCGCTTCGAGGACGCGGAAGAGAGGCGAGTTTAGGGCACCTATAAGTGGGAGAGTTGTCGAAGTACTCGTGGAGAAGGGCAAAAATGTTAACAAAGGTGATGTGCTACTAGTACTGGAGTCTATGAAAATGTTAAACCAATTAACTTCTCCCTACACTGGAGTTGTTACAGAGGTCCTAGTTTCCCCTGGGTCTGTGGTGAGGAAAGGCGATCTAATGATAGTCATTTCTAAAGAAAGACAGTAATTGTTGATTATTATAGTGGTATGTTTCCGTGTTTCTTCAGCGGAGTTTCCTCCCTCTTACCCTCAAGGGCTTCAAGGGCTTTTATAGCTATTATCCTAGTATACCTAGGTTCTATTACGTCATCTATTACTCCTAGCTCGGCTGCTTTATACGGGTTAGCAAACATTCTCCTATACTCCTCTGTAACGGCCTTAACAAACTCCTCGGGGTTCTTTGTTTTCGCAATTTCTCTCTTATACAATATTCTGACAGCGCCTTCAGGTCCCATGACAGCTATTTCCGCTGTTGGCCAAGCATATACGAAGTCTGCTCCAAGACTCTTACTTCCCATGGCGATGTAAGCTCCTCCATAAGCCTTCCTCAATACGAATGTTATTTTAGGAACTGTGGCCTCCTGATACGCATACAGTAGTTTTGCTCCATGCCTAATTATCCCGCCATGCTCTTGGTCTACTCCCGGAAGGAAGCCCGGTACGTCGACTAAGGTGATTATTGGTATGTTGAATGCGTCCAGGAATCTTACGAATCTAGAGGCTTTATCCGATGCGTCTATATCTATTGATCCAGCTAGGTGTGCTGGCTGATTTGCAACTACTCCAACTGTTCTCCCCCCTAGCCTCCCGAAGCCTACGACAATGTTTGGTGCAAAGTTTTCGTGGACCTCAAGGAATTCCTCGTCATCCAGGATCTTGCATATTACTTCTCTCACATCATATGCCGACATCGGGTCAACTGGGACAATTTTCTCTAACTCAGGTACTTCTCTTTCAGCTGGATCTTCTGTCTCAACTATTGGAGGCTCACTCATATTGTTTGGGGGAAGATAGCTTAGAAGCTTTTTTAAAATTACGAAGGCCTCCTCCTCGTTTTCAGCTATGAAATGGGCTACACCGCTTTTAGTAGCATGTACTTCTGCTCCCCCGAGCTCTTCGAATGTTACGTCCTCGCCCGTAGTTGCTTTAACAACTCTTGGCCCTGTGACGAACATGTAGGATGTTTCCTTAACCATTATGACGAAATCCATTAGTGCAGGACTATATGTTGCGCCACCGGCACATGGCCCCAATATAACAGCTATTTGGGGAATAACGCCCGAGGCCTTTACATTAGCTGCGAAGACTTTACCGAATCCTTCAAGAGAAGCAACACCCTCCTGTATTCTAGCTCCACCAGAATCATATAATCCTATGACTGGAACCCCCACTTTCAGTGCAGACTCTATGGTTCTAACTATTTTGAGAGCGTGCATTTCTCCAAGACTTCCACCAATAACTGTGAAGTCCTGCGCGTAAATGAACACTAGTCTCCCATCTATTTTACCGTAGCCTGTTATAACTCCGTCACCGTAAAACCTCATCTTATCCATTCCGAAATCCGTGGCTCTAGGTAAAACAAAGCTCCCCATTTCAACGAAGGTCTCCGGATCCACCAGTAATTCAAGTCTCTCTCTAACAGTTAGCTTCCCCTTAGCGTGCTGTACCTCTATTTTCTTCGGCCCTCCACCCATGTAAGCTTTCTCTCTAAGTTCCCTCAACTTCTCTATAAGCTCCTCCAAACTATCACAACCTCCGACTACTCTTGCTATGTATCGAGCTAAGCTAATATTTAATTTTTTAATAAACTCTCTTAGGCAATAC
The DNA here is from genome assembly GCA_029258925.1 of Thermoproteota archaeon. Lineage (GTDB taxonomy): Archaea > Thermoproteota > Thermoprotei_A > EX4484-217-1 > JAPDJV01 > JAPDJV01. Next base: position 16,983 of record JAPDJV010000032.1, read on the forward strand.
GCAAAATGCTTATAATGATAGAATACACTATCTTCATAGGAACGCTCGGTCACTTATTAGAGTGGCAGTATGGGCAGAGAACACAGTATATCTATATCGAGGGGTTTTCGAGAATGCCTAGTAGAGTAACTGAAGTGTTTAGAAGAGCTTACGGGAGGATTACTTCTAGTATAAAAACTCTGGGTAGGAGAACCCGGCTCAGAGGTCGTAGGAAGAAGGGGACTGAGGTAAGTGAGGAGGCTTGGAGAGAAGCGGACTGCTATTACTTCAGAGAAGGCTACTGTCTTCTATACGGGTTATCTGTTAGAGGCGAGTCCAGTCCATGCAAGATGTTTAAGAGAGTTGAGCAGGAAAGAGAGAGGGCTCCTATATAGCCTGTGGGTGGCATGGTATGCCGGAATTCTTTCTCATAGGGATACCTGTTCTTCAAGAGCAGGTCGGTCCTATTCTGTCGAGGGGGATTATTGTTTGGGAGGGAAGTCCTTCATGCTATCCTGAGCACTTCATGTACGCATCCTTAGCTAGTAGCTGTTCTAAGGGGGAGAAAATAGCTTTAATCACCTTGTTCGGTCCCCCCGACTCTATAAGAGAGACTCTTAGAAGAGTTAAAATAAATATTGATGTATTTGAGGGAGCTGGGAGATGGATTATCGAGGAACGTCATTCCTCTGAAGAAGCCATAGTTGCCGCTATGAAAATGATCGAGGAGGGGTGGACTGTCGGTTTAGACTTGGCTGGATCTCCTCTCTCACTTAGTCTAGAGGACATTCGAAGCCTTTCTATGAAGGCTTTTGAAAATAAGTCAATAATCCAGATAACTATTTCTCCAAGTATAGTCGAAAGAAGTCTTCTATTGTTCTTAGAGAGGATGGCAGAAATAGTGTTCAGCCTCGAAATGGATATAAGGGAGGGAATGCTTTTTAGATACATATTTCTGAAAAGATCGAGACATTTGCCTAAAAGAGACATGTTGGCAACATATAGCATGACTCCGAGCGGACTAGTCGTAGAAGCCACGCGTAGAGTATGAGGACCGAAATTATAAATATTAAAACGAACTTTCTTTTAATATATTCTCTGGTGTATAGAAATTGGAAGAAAAAACGGCAGCGCCGATTATTCCAGTACTGAACCACTACGTTCTTAAGGATTTCTACAGCGTTAACCCACCATACGCCCACGTGGCCATATACTACGACGAGGAGAGAGGGGTAACAAGGTATCAGATAATAGAACCATTCTTATCTGGCAGGGAAGTTGACATCCTTAACGATATAAAGGAGATAATTCTGGAGGAGGCAAGTCTTGAAGCTGCATCTATAAGAGATGTGGACTCCGCTAGGAGAATTGTTGAATCGGAGATCAGGAGGATTGTGAGGGAGTACGGGATACCTGTTCACCCCGCCTCTATGGGTAAGATAGTCTACTATATCGTAAGGGACTTCATAGGCTATGAGAGAATAGATCCGATATATAGAGATCCTTATGTAGAGGATATAGTATGTCTCCCCGGCTTCGAAGAAATAGTGTTAACTGACGACCCCGTCAAAGTACCAATTAAGAAAATATTCGACGACACCTCGTTCCCTAAGATCATGCCCAGAAGAAATAGCCTAGCAGAAGTTCTTTCCCTAGACGCTTCCAAACTAATACCGGGCAAATCTAAGGTTATCGCTGTCTCGAGGAGGGAGTGCTGGGAGCATTCACTTATTGAAATAGAAGACAATGAAGGGCACTCTATATCAGTAACACCTGGCCATCCGCTTCCACTATTAACTTCCAGGGGGATAGAAGTTAGGAGAGCACAGGATATTCGAAGAGGAGACCGTCTTCTAAGGATTGTATGCAATGGGGGGAAGTCCACTAGAGTGGCTTCTGCGACTGTGAAGAGAATTAGAGATGTTCAATACTCCGGATACGTTTACGATTTAAAACTGGATCCAAAACCATACTTCACTTCTTCTAGCGGCATAGTATTGCATAATTGTGATGGTGTTAATATTCCGATATACGTCTATCACCGTGTCTACGAGTGGGTTCCAACAAACGTGATATTCCCTGAATGGGAGAAACTAGAGAGGTTCATTAGGAGACTAGCTTTTAAAGCAGGTCAGAGCATAACTTATGCCAGGCCCATAGTCGAAGGCCCACTTCTACCAGAAGGCTTCAGAGCACACCTAACTTTAAAAGAGGTGTCTAGGAGAGGTGCAACTTTCACTATTAGAAAGTATAGTGAGGAACCATATACTATAGTCGACCTCATAAACTTCAACACGATTTCCCCAAGAATCGCAGGCTACTTGTGGGTTGTAATAGATGCTATAATAGGTATGCTCATAGCTGGTCCCATGGCAAGCGGTAAATCCGTGAGCGGAGACGAATATACGTTAGTTACGGTTAATGGTATTCCAAGAGTACTAACATTTGATGAATTGTGGAGATTGTTTGCACATGATGTTAAGAGGATTAAAGAGTTTGATGTAGTTGAGCCATTAAACGCTTACACTTACTCACTTAATTTTGAGGATTGTAAGCTAGATAGTACGCCAGTGGGCTTACTGATTAGACATAGAGCACCTGGGAAGCTATATTTAATAAAAACGAGACTCGGTAGATGCGTCAAGGTTACAGGGGACCACTCGCTAATAGTATTAGACGGTGAGACAGGAAACATTACGGTGAAAACACCTAAAGAAATCAGAGTCGGCGTAGACTATTTGCCGTCAATCGGTAAACTAAACTTGCAGGAGAGAAGGGTGACACTCTGCGAAATAGTTGAGGAGCTTATTAGGAATGATGTTGGAGATAGGATATACGTTGCCGTGACTAGTGACGTAAAGAGAATAGTAGATGAGGCTACTAAAAATAGTGGAGCAGGAGGACTGCGGGAAATACTTAAAACAAGGAGTAATAGGGTTGAGGTTATTAAGCTAAGAACGCTGTACGACCTCATCAAGCTAACGGGTATTAAGCCTAAGAATATAATGATAAGAGGTGAAAAAAGCACCTCTCCAATGTACGATTTAGAGGAGATAGTAAATGACGTCGACTTTGCGAGGTTAATAGGCTACTACATGGCTGAGGGACATTTCGACGGGGACAACATCGAGATCGTAGGAGCAGACTGGAATGTAATAAGTGATATTATTGGTATATGCGAGAAACTAGGAATACCCTACGATGTAGTTAAACGCGATAACGAAGTTCCAGTAGTGAATGTGAAATCCGTTATTAAATGGGTTATAATTGGTCTTGATGTTGGAAAGGTTGCTGAGGAGAAGGCTCTACCGTCCATATTCTTCGTAATGCCGAAGGAGTGGAAAGCCAATTTACACAGAGGCTACTTTAGTGCCAATGGTATTGTAAGTAGTGGAGGCAGTATTGATGTATCTACTACCAGCAGGAGGCTTGCATATCAATTAATATATGCTCTAGCAGTATTCGGTATACACCCCCAGGTCTCAGTTAAGAATGGTAAGCATTATAGACTAAGTTTATCACCACACTATGCTAAGATGTTTGTTAGCGAGATAGGTCTCACTCAAGAAAATAAGAACGAGAGGATAATAAAGCCGTCTATGGAGAAATATTATGGAGCAGAGCACGGTGTTGTACCGAAAATACGGTTTAAGAAGTATGGTGAGCTGTCAGGGAGCGGACTTATAATAAAGAACATTCTAAGCGAATGTGATGGTGGAGGAGTAGAGCTAGAAGATTTATGGAAACTTGTCGAACCTGACATAATATTCTCTGAGGTTACAAGTATTGAGGAGGTAGAAAATAAGAGCAGTTGTCACGTTTATGACTTTGAAATACCATTATATCAGAACTTTATTGCTGGAGGAGGGATAATAGTACACAACACTACGCTGTTAAACGCCGTCTCAATGCTTATACGTCCAGAAGTTAAGATAGTTACAATAGAGGATACCCCAGAGCTCCGGTTACCCCATGAAAACTGGGTTCCAATGATTACTAGGCCCAGCTTTGAGCCGGGAGTCCAGGATGTGACATTGTTCGACTTATTGAAGAGTGCTTTAAGGCAGAGACCCGAATACATAATTGTTGGAGAAATTAGAGGCGAAGAAGCGTACACGTTCTTCCAAGCAATGGCTGTAGGCCACGGTGGTATGTGTCTGCCAGGTTATGAAAGAATACCAGCAATAGTTGATGGGAAAATAGGTCTATATAGAATCGGTGATGTTATCGATAACTTAATTGATGGTAAGATAAAGGACGTTAAGGTGTTAGCTTACGATGTGGAGAAACAGAGGGCTTCGTGGTATCCTATAACCGGATTTATTAAGATGAGGGAGAGTAATAGGTTTATTAAATTTAAGCTTGATGGAGACATTGAATTAACTGTTCATGAAAACCATCCCGTCATCGTAGCTTCGAGAGGAGGCTTCACTAGGAAGTTAGCAAAAGATGTTAGCATAGGCGACTACATACCGATACTGAAGAAGATACCCGTTCCTGAAGAAGTAGAGGAACTAGACTTAATAGAGTTCTTCGCAAACAACAAGAATGAATATGAGATAAACGTTGTTGGTGTGGAGAAATTCTTCAAGAATGCTTCCGAGAATGAATATGAGATACTAGATGCATCGGAGTACTGTCCTCATGACTACCGAAACGGCCCGGCTATTCCACTTAAGTACTACTTGGTAGTCGAAAAACTATATGATGGCCATGTTAATATAAAGGAGTTCAGGAGAAAACTGCGATTAAAATATGGTGCAGGAGCTGGACAGACAATACCAGCAATTATACCCTTATCGCGGGGGCTTGGCTACATTATAGGCTTATTCCTAGCTAGTGGTAGCGTCGACTGCTATGGGGAAAATCGTTTACCAAGGAGAGTAGTATTTCACTTGAGTAAGAAGCTACGTGATAAAGTTATCAGCGTGATTAAATCTATCGGATTTGATGATGAAGCAGTAAGTATGAGATGTTACAGTAAATCAACGGCGCCCCACATAGTAATAGATAATGAAATGTTCGCGATACTGCTCTGCGAGTTGGTGGATGGTAAAATTGAAAGCGAAAATAGAACTATACCACTAAATATAGCCTTGAAGGCGCCAAGAGAGTTTAGAGAGGGAATACTTGAAGGTTACTGGGACGGCAATAGAAGTGTTGTTCATGGGGATGAAAACGCTTGCAATATTATAGCTATAAATAGAGATCTCGCCGAGAGCATAGTTTTGTTAGCTAAGAGTCTTGGAATGGACGTCTCAATACATGAAATTAATAATGGAGGGGGATTTGAAGGTGGGTCAGTAATCTACGCATTGAAATTCTTAGATAGTGATCTAACTGAGGGAATGAATATAGTAGATCCAGCGGCCAATATTGTAGTAGCTAAAAGGCCATTGGAGCGTGGGTTAAAGGTTAAATCGACATGTAACATACTATACGGTAAAGTGTTATCTATAGACAGATTCACCGACGACGTCGATGTCTATGATTTCGAGGTAGCGCCTCATGGTAATTTTGCTGTTACGAGTAGATGCGTTATTACTAGTAATTGTACTATTCACGGAGAAAGCATTGAAGGGGTTATAGCTAGACTTGAGGGGAAGCCTATGAACATTCCTAGAAACATGATTCCATTAGCCAAACTAGTGTTGCTCATGAGTAGGGTTAGGAGGGAGAAGGGGCCTGCTAGGAGGCTTGTGTCTGTAACCGAGATAGCGGGCTACGATCCGAGAAACGATGAAATAATAATCAACGAGGTTTTCAAATGGGATCCCGTTAAGGATTCGTGGAATTATAGCGGTAGGAGCATATTATTGGAGGAAATATCTAAGAAGATTAATAGGCCTCTTGAGGAAATTTTAGAGGATTGGAAAAGGAGATCTGTTGTATTGAATTGGATGGCTAAGTCTAAGCTTAGAAAATTCCAGTATGTAGCCGACATAACAAGGAAGTTCCATGCTAACCCCGATAGAGTTTACGAAATGGCTGTTTCAGAGGTGGGTGAGAGTGTTTAATGGTCTCGGTAAAGTGCTATACAGGTTTCTAAGTAAAACAAAGTTTTTCGAAGAATTTTCTAGAAGACATCTATGGTTGAAGAAGTATATTGAGTCTTCCGGTCTAGGAGTATCCTATAGGCTCTATGTTCCATCCCTAATATTCCTTCCAGTAATCTCCTTCATCATATTGACAATAGTATCTCTACCCATACATCTTGTCATAATTAGAAACTACGCGTTTTCCATAATAGCTTCTCTAGCCTTGGGCTTAGCCGGATCATTTGTATCATACGGACTCTTAATGTATTATCCTGTTCTGAAAGCTAGGCTTAGGAGGGAGAAGCTTAAGGTTCTACTACCCTATACTGTTTCCTATCTAAACATTCTCGCGACTGCAGGCTATAGTACTGAGACAATTATAGCTAAGTGCTACGAGAAATCTGATTTAATAGGGTTCAAAGAGGAATTCAAGAAAGTTTATAGAGAGACTTACTTTGTGGGCAAGGACATAGTTACTGCTTTAAGGGAGGCTAGTTCCTCCACTCCTGTACCACAATTCTCAATAATCCTCTACAGTCTAGCTAATCTAACTCAGACAGGTGGAGATATTGGAACGTACTTGAAGAGGGAACTTGAATACTTGATGATGGAGAGAGAGGCAGCTATGAGGGAGGCTCTTAACAGCATGGGGATGGTTATGGAAGTATTTGTTTCAGGCCTCATAGTCTTCCCTCTAACGTTCATAATCGTGATGTCGATAATATCTTCTATAGGAGGCTTCCCCGTGGACCCCTTATCACTAATATTCCTAGTGATATTCGGAGGAGTCCCGCTCATTGGCCTCATACTGTTTCTTCTAGTAGACTCGATAATGTCTAAGATAATAGGGTGATTCAATGAGTGCGGAAAAGAGTAGGTTTCTCAGATATAAATGGATCATACCCATTACAATTATAACGCTATTCTCCATACTATTCATTAAGATGTTCTTGGTAGGAATAGATACGAAGTACGTTCTCATAGGAGGCGTTGTTCCCTTCGTCTACAGTATTGACTTCATAAATACTTTAGCTCTCTCTATCATAATCCTAGTTACACCAATAAGTATTCTAGTCTACTTGGATGTAAGACGTAAGAAGATGGTCGAATATAACATGGCTAGATTCCTACTTGACTTATCCGAATCCGTGAGGACGGGTTTAACTTTATTAAATGCACTAGATGATGTTTCCCATAGAGACTATGGCCCCCTTACGAAGATCATTAAAAGAATAGTGATGAAAGTAAATGTTGGAATAGATTTAGAGGAGGCTATTGAAAGCGAGATTAAAGACCAGAGCAAGAATACTAAGAGGCTCTTTTCAATGGTTGCAGAAGCGTATGTGAGCGGAGGTAGGGCTTCTATGGTTCTCAGAGAGGCATCTAGATTCGCTCTAATGCTCCAGATGTTCGAGGAGGAGAGATCTAGAAACCTGAAGGTCTATGTTTGGATAGCATACATGTCTATCCTCGTTTTTCTAGCAACGTCTGCAATACTCGTTTACTTGACTTTAACGATATATGAGAGTGCTCAAGGCCCTACGGCAATTTTTCTCAAGGGATTTCTCCCCCCGGATATTGTGGCGGCACTGCTGTATTATACTGGGATATTGATATCATTGTTCTCCGGAATAATTATTGGAAAGGTTCTAGGGGGCAAAGTGGTTTATGGAGTTACCCACATGCTGATACTAATTATAATTAACATACTCTTCTTCAATAATATAGGTCTCGTTGTAACCGTCATGCCCATGTTCTAAATAACACCCTTCTCCTCTACTTCCTCTACTGGAGTGAGGAATTCTCTTAATTTTAAAGAGATTTCCGAGGCAGTTTCAGCTTCTAAAAGCTTGACCTGATGTGCTTCAGATATTCTTCGGGCCTCTACAGGCGCCCTCCTCATTACGATAATATACTCATCGACTCTGGCATCCATGACCTTTGACATCATCGATAGAAGTTCCGGTAAGACGTTTTCCTCCTGTGCTAGAACATCTATAGCAATAACCTCTCCATCTCTCTTAGCAACTATGTCGAATCTATGTTTTATACCTGACATACCCACTACATGGGAGTCCTCCTCTACAGCATAACCCATCTCTCTCAGGGTTCTCACTATTGGAAGTCTCATAACCAAGCCTTTGGAGACTATCTGTCTCCCCAGCTCCGAAAGCGCGTAGGCGTATATGGGATCGTATATAGCCTCTTTATAGGTGAAGTTTGTTCCACAGTCAATACACTCATGCTCTATATTTGGTCTATCCATTCTCCTCTTGCAATCTAAGCACTCAAAAACTGTTCCAATGATGATATAGTCTATTCCCGGTGTTCTAAGGCGCATATTGCAGTTGGGGCAAACAAGTTCCCCATATTTCTCGAATCGAAGCCTTGTGCTAGTATAACCACATATCGTGTGGTTTATTATGTCCGTTTTGACTACATTAAAGCTGTTGCAGTAAACGCATTTATATAGTGTTTTGACGTGCGTGCTTCTACAGCTTGGACACCTGATTATTCTACCCATTATCCTCCTATCTATCAAGCCGTCTCTTAGAAGCTCCTCTATTACTCTGACCCAATTATCTATGTTTGAAAAATCCATATATATTATTCCTGCATCAAGCTTTACTATGGGCTCTACTTCCCCCTTACTAGCTATGACATCGAATACTTTCCCAGCAACCTCATCCTCTACCAGCAACCTCAATATCTCCGGATCGATTGATGCCAAAACCAGTTGCCTCACGTATTAGATGTACCATGGTATTAAATAGTCATTTTTATTACGATTAATCTGTAGTATATAACGTTTTTTCCACAGAAAAATATTTCTCAAATTCAAAGTTTATTTATCTGTTTTGAGCATTTGCTAGACATTCAACTTGAAATTAGCGTTATAAATATTCCCATAACTCACCTACTGGAATCCTCGATGAATTATTGTAGTGGACTCCAGAAGGGTCTCCTTTTTAATGATTCTTCGAATAAAGTAGGTTATGTGAATTACGTTAATATTGTTGTCCTAGAATTTTCTCTATTAAAGACAGTATTCTTTTTTGCTCTTCCAGTATTTCACTGATGGTTTCAACGATACCCTTCTTAAACGTCACTATTAGAGCATACTTTTTCAATTCCCGATATCTTCTGCAGTATTTTGGAATAGCTCCTTTATCAACTAAGCTCTTTATTCTTGATAATAATTCCTCAATACTCATGTTAAGAGTTCTCGCTGCTTCGGCCGGCGAGCTAGACTTGGCCACTGCTTCGAATATCCTCAGCTCCTCCACTCCCAGCTTAGATGTTGGTGTAAGCATCAGACTCATGTATTCATCCATTACTCTCCTAACAGTGTTCCCCACAATTACCTCCAGTTCCTCCGCTGACACTAGGTAGTAGTCGCTTGCTTCAATAACTTTAACGTTAAGTTCCCTCGCTAACTCTCTTGCAGCATCGTCGGCAAAAGCTTTGCAGACTACTAGTGGTTTAAGTCCTAGTAGCATTGCATTAGTATAACTCTGCCTAATGCCTCCCACATCTAATCTTCCAGCTTTGACTTCGACAGCGTAAGTCTCTCCCTCAGGATCTCTGGCAACTAAGTCTACTTCCCCAACCTCTACTCCCCTTATAATTATCCTCTTATGTTTCTCGATGACAGTATACCCTAGTTTCCTCAGCAATTCCTCAGCTATTCTCTCACTGCTTCTCCCCTTAGATCTCCCTGAAAGCTCCTGCATTGCTCCCCACATATTTATACTCATCGAAGTAAACTTTAAAGGTCTCTCGCACTACATAAACGACGGTAAAATCATCATGGCGAACGAGGGCTGGCACTCTAAGAGCATTAGTGAAGTCGTAGTGGAGCTAGGTGTATCCATTGATGAAGGCTTAAGCAATTTAGAGGCACTGGCTAGACTAGAGAAATATGGTTATAATGAGATAGTCGTGAAGAAGAAGAGGACTCCGCTGAGAATTCTCTTGGATCAGTTTGCAAATTTCCTCGTAATAATATTGATAATTTCAACTATTATTTCCTTCGTTTTAGGAGAGGAGAAAGATGCGCTATCTATTCTCGCAATAGTTTTCTTAATGGCTGTACTGGGCTTCGTACAAGAGTATCGAGCTGAGAAGTCTATTGAAGCTCTCAAAAAGCTCGCCAGTCCTAAAGCAAAGGTGATCCGCGAAGGAGTTGTTCAAGTTATTCCAGCTAGACTGGTTGTTCCAGGAGACATAGTCATGCTTGAAGAGGGCGACAGAGTTCCAGCAGATGCTAGGCTCGTGGAAACAGTTGATCTATATGTTGACGAATCTATGTTGACTGGCGAAAGCTTTCCTGTTTTAAAAAACGCCAACATAGTGCTTCCCGAAAACACTCCTTTAGCGGAAAGAGTCAACATGGTGTTTATGGGGACTTATGTTACTAGGGGTAGAGGTAAAGCTGTTGTCACGAATACTGGAATGAATACCGAGATGGGTAGGATAGCTAGGGAGATAAGTGAGGCGGAGATCGAGAGAACTCCTCTCCAAAAACAGTTGGAGATTCTCGGAAGACAAATAGGCATGATAATACTCTTAATAACAGGAGTAATATTCGTAACAGGCCTCCTTATGAGAGAAGGAACTGTTATAGATCTGCTTATAACTAGCATAGCATTAGCAGTAGCAGCAATACCAGAAGGGCTTCCAGCAATAGTCACAGTTATACTAGCATTGGGAGTTTGGAGACTTGCCAAGAGAAACGCTATTGTGAGAAGACTCTCAGCTGTAGAGACGTTAGGAGCGGCAACAGTGATATGTACTGATAAAACAGGCACCATAACGAAAAACGAGATGACTGTTAGAAAAATATTGTTGGGTAGTGGGGAGGTAATCAACGTAACTGGTGAAGGCTTTAGTATCGAAGGCAGACTTGTGGGTGAAGGAGGAGATTTAACCGTAGGAGACAATAGCTGCTTAAGACTCCTACTATTAGGGGCAATATTATGTAATAATGCTAATGTTAGGGTTGAAGGGAGTAATGCAAGTGTTGTTGGAGACCCTCTTGAAGCATCTCTTCTAGTGCTCGGATTAAAGGCTGGCATGGACGTTGAGGAGGAGAGGAAGAAGTATGTGAGATTGAAGGAGATACCCTTTAGCAGTAAGAGAAAGAGGATGACAACAGTGCACAAGTACGATGGGAGGAAAATAGTTTTCATGAAGGGTGCACCCGAAATAGTCCTAGAGTTATGTGATAAAATACAAGAAGGTGACAACGTATTGGAACTGGACTATGAGAAAAAGAGCATTATTTTGAGAAACGTGGAGGAACTAGCTGAGAGAGCTCTGAGGGTACTAGCTTTCGCATATAAGATATTTGATGATAGCGACGATGAAGATATTGAATCCAACCTCATATTCTTGGGAATAGTTGGCATGATGGATCCGCCTAGGAGGGGTGTTAGAGAGGCTGTTGAAAAAGCTAGGAGAGCTGGAGTAAAAGTTGTAATGGTTACTGGAGACCATGTTAAAACAGCTATCGCCGTGGGGAGGGAGATAGGGCTGGAAGTCGATAAGGGCATTGTATTGACGGGCAGAGACTTGGATTCATTGAGTGATGAAGAACTTAATGATTTAATTGAGGACATAGTTATTTTCGCGAGAGTCTCACCTGAACATAAGAGTAGAATAGTTAAAGCCTATAAGAGCAGGGGACATATAGTGGCTATGACGGGGGACGGAGTGAACGACGCTCCAGCACTGAAGCTAGCTGATATAGGAGTTGCCATGGGGGAGAGGGGGACCGACGTTGCTAGGGAGGCAGCTGACATGATACTTGCGGACGACAACTTTGTGACTATTGTAAATGCCATCGAGGAAGGTAGGGTTATCTATGACAACATTAGGAAACCTATAAGATATCTTCTTTCATGTAACATAGCTGAAGTTTTAAGCATATTCTTAGCCCAGATAATAGGTTTAGGCCTAATATTGAAACCCATTCAAATATTGTGGATGAACCTCGTCACAGACTCTCTTCCCGCAGCAGGCTTAGGAGTAGAGCCCCCGGAGCCGGGGATCATGGAGAGGCCTCCTAGGAAGCCTGGTGAAAGAATTTTAACTAGAAGAACTATGGCGCACTTAGCACTGACAGGCCTCATAGGAGGACTGCTTGCAATATTACTTTATAGAATGTTTGAGGTGAAAGGAGTATTCTATGCATCTACGGTCGCGTTCTCCTTCCTAGTATTCTTCCAATTACTCCACTCGTTGAATTGTAAGAGCGAGAGCTTATCTCTCCTAAAAGTTGGCGTGCTATCGAATAAATACCTGCTTTTATCCATCTTTATTAGTTGGCTTCTCCAATTGATGGCAATATATGTGGCTCCATGGTTCTTCGAGACTGTTTATCTGAGCATCACAGATTTCATGGCAATAACGTTGTTTGGAGCAGTGATTATATTGGTTGAAGAATTGAGGAAAGCTGTTGGTGTAACTGTTAAATGATCGGGTTCGAGAGTATAGGTGGTATGATGGAGAAATTTAAGGGATTTTTAATGCTCATTAGATTACATAATGTTATAATAGCGTGCATAGCCTGTTTCACAGGATACGTTGTTTCGGCTAGAGCTATTATATTATCTCAACACCTATATTTGTCTCTTCTAACAGTTGCAATGGTTTCGGCTGGGGGTTATGTTATCAACGATTACTTCGACATAGATATTGATAAAGTAAATAAGCCCTACAGGCCTCTTCCTTCAGGCCTCTTCACCCCCAAGTTCGCCTATAATCTTTCAATGATTTTCTTCATAGTGGGCATTCTTTCCTCTATTCCTTTAGGTCCAATATGCCTTATTTTAGCGATATTAAATTCGCTATTAATGTACTATTATTCGAAGCGTATTAAGAGCCTGGGCTTTCCCGGAAACATGGTCATAGCCTTCTCTAGCTTCAGCAGTATATTATTCGGTGGGCTTGCATATGCTCAGAGAGTTGGCGAACTTACGTATGCCGCCCCCTCCCTCCTACCAGGCTTCTACGCTTTCATGATAATTCTCGGGAGAGAAATTATTAAGGGAATCGAAGATGTTGAGGGAGACCGTATTAGGGGGGTTAAGACTCTTGCCATAATCTTAGGAGAAGAGAAGGCGGCAATAATAGCGTCTATTATAATGTTCTTCGTAGTACTAATCTCTCCCATACCCTACATTACAGGATTATATGATATTAAGTATTTGTTAACTGCTCTTATAGGAGTTGACATACCCATAGTTTTCTCGATTACAGGCGTCCTAAGAGACGCTAGGTCTTTTTCCCCAACGGCCAGAAGCATGTTGAAGTTTTCTCTATTTTTCGGGCCAGTATCCTTCCTTTTGGGCATAATTTGATTGCTGACTGTTTATAACAATCTTTGAATGCAATTAGGTTAAGATGGTGGATTTAAGTTGAATGTTTCCATCCATCTTCTCCCCATCCTCACCCATACTATTCTCAGAGACAGCTTTCTCCTATCTTTATTTCTAAGCGGGATTTTTACGCTGACCTCCTCTTTTGGATCCACGCTATTCAGTACCTTCCTATAAAATGGGACTCCTGACTCTACAGCTAGAACTATTATTTTATCTGGAGGAACCTCTCCAACATTGGATATGAACACCTCGTACGCGTTTTCCTCGTCAAGATATTCGTACTTGGTAACCGTTATCTTAGGTGTCATTATCTTCATCGATGATAGGATAATGCTCATTATCTTCAAGTGTTTGGGATAATAGGGGTGTTCAGCTTCATGGTGCTTGATTTTTATAATTGCCCTCTCATCTTCGATGAGTACATCATCGAACTTCATTTCATGCAAGCCCACATCTCCTTCAACTGTCGTTAAAAGTCTGTTGTTCATACTTAGGCTTACCTTCGCCGATCTCGAAGGAATGAAACTTAACACATGTAGTTCTCCGACGTCGCTGACTTTTCTGGGTAAATTTATTTCAATTTCCCTCTCGGATCCCGGATCGAGTAGGAGGATTCCAGCGTGATAAGCGTACGATAACTCGCTTGCAGGATCTTCGTAGACGGCTATGAGTGAAGCATTGTCAATTATCAGCTCCTCTGACCCCTCATACAACACTACTAGTGTATGACTGCCTCTACTTATCCTCATTATTGGAGTTACATCATATAGGAGTCTAGAATAATATTTCTCCTCGTGACACCATATGAACTGAGGTCTGAATTCTCTAGTAATCGAGAATCCATTAAACCATAGCTTCCATCTTACATGTTCAGCCTTCTCTCTGCTCGTGGTACTGATATCGAGAATTGCACACTTAATGCTCTCTCCGTATATCTCAGGCATCTCCAAGACTACTTTCTGGGACTTCGGGTTTCCATGGCCCCCTAGCTTCATGGGGCCTGAGGTGTATAATAGAAGATCTCCTTTAATATAATCCGCTTTAATGGGACTTATTGATCCTATACAAGTCATCACATATCACCGTGAGCTTTTAATGGACCGTACAGCTTACATTATATTAAGTGTAGAATTCATATTAAACGGTGACTCTAAAAAGCGTTGTGTTGGGATCATTATGAAGAAGCCTTATCCCTCCTCTAGAGACATACTTGAAGCAGTTAAGGAGGCTGCGATGAGATTTTACGCCATTCACCCTCAGGACTTCCCAGACATAGTGTTGGAGATCTTGGAGTCGAAGGGATTTGATGTGAGACATGTTACTGTAAAGAGGATTTGGAGGATCTACGAGAAGCTGGTGAGAGAAGGGAGAATGCCGGATACTCTAGGAGTAGTAGAGTGGTGATTGAGAACACTTTAACTCTTATATTGGTTTTAGAAAAAGTTTATTTTGATCTCCCTGAACTCTAATATTTTTTAGGACGAGTTCTAGGCCTTAACTCCGCTGGCTCGAAAACATCTTCAACATTGTCTTCTCCCTTCAACAATTCGACGAAGTCCTCGTCTATTAACTTCCTCTCTCTAGCATACTCTATGAAATACTTCTCTTCCAATTCGTTGAGCTTCCTTGGCTCATTTAAATCAACTCCCCTCTCTGTGAGCCAGTTGAGAAAGTCTTCTAAGAGGCCTCCGTCCATTATTATCGACAGTACCTCACTCTTCGATAACATTGACATAAAAATCGTCTCCGATCAGCTCTCCATAAATTATTCTATATTTTAAAGGACTATTAAAAATCTATGTAAAGGCTTCCTTTTAAAACTTTATCTGCAAAAAGTTTTTAACACCTTGCTTAACCAATTAAAGAAAAGCTTTTATCCCAACGCTGTTAATAGAGCACGCAAATCAAGTATCCTGGTGGAATCTTAGAGATGAGGAGGCATACTGGAGGAGAGGGTAGGATAATAGGGAGACATGTTTACGGCAATCTCTATGATTGCCCGAGGGAGCTAATAAGCGATGAACGTTTCCTAGTGGAGGTTGTAAAAAAGTCTGCTGAACTAGGGAGTTTTCAAGTCTGGGACATCAAGTCCTGGAGTTTTGGAGGAGACAAGGGTGGTGTGAGTATTATAGCATTAGTTATTGAAAGCCACATAGCGATACATACTTGGATAGAATACAATTACGCTACAGTTGACGTATATACTTGCGGGGATAAAGCTGACCCCGAAAAGGCCTTCGACTTCATAGTATTATCACTTAAGCCCAAAGAATACACTAAACACTATGCTGATAGGTCTAGTCGTTAACGTAGTTGCCTCCAAATTTTCTTAGGTAACCTTATATCTTTTTACGCTAGAATATAGTAGGGTAAAGCTTATGGTTAAAATAAGCGTAGTCGATGTTGGCATGGCAGCCCCAAATCTAATAGACGTTGTTGTTGAGAAAGAAAGGTTTGAAGAAGTCTTGGGTGCAATATTGGGAAAGTTCGATGTGATTTTTGTAGCCAAGGGTAAGGCACTACTGCTTCATCCTTCAGGAACGGTTATCTGTTTAAGGGTTTTCGAGGAGAGAAAGACGCCTAGCGTAATACGTTAGTTAGAAGAATACTGCAATGAATATACTGGCGAAAACTAAAATTGAACTTGCAAGTGTTTTTACGGTTATCTTTTCGTAGGCTATTGTCTTGGAGAGAACTTGGTTGACTAGAGGAGTTATTGCGCTCACTATTACGGTCTCCGCGACTCCTATGACTTGTATTGCTTTAAGGAAAAACAGTGTTCCCATCCCTATTCCAATAAACCCTGCCAGACCCGCATTTAACAATAGTTTACTGCTTACCCCCTCAAACAGGCTTCCCTCAAATGTAACTATAGCGGAGAATACTATTGATAAAAACATTGTTCTAATAAATGCTACAAGTATTAAGTTAAGATAGCCTACGAGATAGCCTAGAATAATGGAGGAAGTAGCCCATAAAAAGGGGATCGATGCTAATACAAGTATTAGGCTTAGTGATAGATTTTCCGAGTTACTTGAATCACTCCATAGTCCAATGTAGATTCCAGCAACGCTAACAAAACCTCCAACTGCCAACCACAAGTCAACATGTTCTCCTAAGAAGAGTTTTGCAAGAAGTTGTGCCACTATAATATATGTGTATGCGATTGGAGTGGCCTTCGAGGACCCAATGCTCCTAATTGTATAGAAATACAGGTAGTCTCCGAGGCCCGGACCTATTATGGCTGCCAACATTATTAAAAGATAGTCGTAGAGTGAAACATTGAATGTTCCGCCTGCTAGCAAAACCACTACTCCTAAGAATATCGTTGCCGAGATAGTTCTTATTGTAATGACCTTTCTCACACTCCTAGTTTCCCTAAACGATGTGCTTATGAGAGCTGGAGCAGTAGCCCAGCATAGTGATGCAAAAACCGCTGATATTATTCCACCGCTCATCATACTTATACTGGCACCTAGGCTTTCATTTCTAAAACATATAATCTTTAAATCTTGTTGTTGAGAAATCATCTTGGGGGTTGGGAGAGAAAGTGTACGCCTTGTTGTTCATGGGCGATACACACATTCCTACTAGAGCTAGGAGAGTACCTCCACAGTTTCTAAAAGTAATAGAGGAAAATGAGCCCTATGATGCAATTTTCTTCACAGGGGATCTTGAGTCGGGGGAGGTATTGGAATGGGTGAACTCTATTAAAGCTAGAAAACACTGTATTGTTGAGGGGAACATGGATTATCTACCCCTTCCTCAATTCTGTATTGTAGAGTTGGGGGATTGTAAGATAGGTGTGATTCATGGACACCAAGTGTATCCTAGGGGGGATAAGAAGAGGCTGGGGGTGCTTGCGAGTAGACTGGATGTTGATGTATTAGTTAACGGTCACACTCACAGCCCGTTCGTGGAAGCACGCGTTATCAATGGGAAAAGCATACTTCTATTAAATCCTGGCTCCTTAACTGGAGTTTGGGGTGGGGGAGGAGGATCGTTGATACCTAGCATGATGATAGGTGTATTGGAGGCTAGAAGTTTAAAATTAGATCACTTCGAGCTATATAAAGGATCACTGAGAAGGAGGATCTTCAACATCGAACTCCCCTGTACTTCTTAGCCTGTAATCCAAGAACTCTCTCAAGCATGGAAGCCCCCTTATTTTGTTCCAAACCCTACTGTTATCAGTCATGATCATTACTTCCCAGCTTCTCAACGCTGGACAGATATAGCATCCTATTCTATAAAATCCCTCCTCGTACAAGGGATTTGATGGGATATTGTTTGCTGTTAAATATAGTTGAACTTGTAGTCCGCTCCACATCTTCAACGGTGCGATTTGATGAAATTCCTCGTGGGATCTAGTAAAAGGTCTTTTACCCCTTAAAAGGCTCTCAGCATCTCTATCTCCAACAACAATTAGAACTCTATCCCCCCTACTGCACTCATCTCTAATGCAATTATATAGTGCTTTGATCTTGTACTTAGTACACCACCTATTATCATGCGTTGGCAAGCCGTGCTCTCTTAATCCCTCTCTAACTCCACTATATGTTACCACGACATCTACTCCAAGGATTTTAGACGTTTTCTCCACGTATTCGATATTGAATGGGAAGTCAACGCCTGTGTCCACAAATACTGCCTTCATCTTTTTTCCTCCAAAAGCTTTCTTCGACAATATCACTGCTGCAGTGCTGTCTTTTCCGCCGCTCCATGGAACGAATATCCTATCATATTCCCCGCTAACATTCTTCATGTTTTCGACAGCTATGTTCTCGTATACTCTAATAACATCCGCGTTTTCTCTTAGAATGCTTTTAAGATCGACATCGTATTCTTCAGCAACTTCTTTGACCACTCTTAACCAAGGTTTACCAGTATCTGGAATATGTAGTTCACCCACCATTATTGGTCCATAGAACAAGTAGTTCGATGCCCCAAGACCCTTATATACGAGTAGTGGTAAGGGAACGTGTTTGTCCGTGAGACTCCCCAGCGCCTCATGGAATCCTTCACCGTACGCAAGGTACACGTCGAATGCGGGATTGTATGCTTCGCGGATCAACGGCTTTATTCTAGGGTAGAGAATATACGTATTATTCCACTCTACGTGGTTTCTGAAAACTGCTTTAGCTCTCTCAATTTCGTGGTATATCATTTCTATTCTAGCATTTCTAACCTTACTTCTCTTAACAATGTGTACTACAGCGTTTGGAGGAAGCTTTTCCTCCACTTCTCTCCACGAAGACTCTTGAAGACCTACTAATACTATGTTGTAGGCTAGTGGATCTATTAGCTCGCTTATTTTCTCTAATGCTTTCCAAGGATCTCTAATGCCTTTAACTGTTGATACGCTAATGTTCCAGTCTGGGTAAAATGTTCTAATAGTAGCTTTAACAGCATCTGAGTCTCTCTTAGCTCTAACAATTATCTTCAGCTTCATAAAGCAACACGTTTTCTACTACATGAAACTTTAATATAATTTACCCTGAAAACTCTATATATGTGTGAACTGGTTTAAATGGGGTTTAAGGGTTTGGATAAGGGTAAGTTTAAGAAGCTGGGTTTTCAGAGGGAGAGAAACTTAGTATTGTCTCTTTGGAAACTCGGATTTGCATGTATTAGAAGTCCTGCGAGCGGCTCCAAGACTAGGAGAGTAATATATCCCGATATAGTGGCCTTGAAGAAAGGGACTATTATAGTTATAGAGGCTAAGACCTCCGAGAAACGGAGGACCATTTATGTTAGAAGAGAGCAGGTCGATAGGCTTAAGGCTTTCGCCGAGAGAGCTGGAGCTCTGGCGTTTATAGGAATAAACTTCATTGATGGAACCGGATGGAGGTTTATACCAGTTAGCGACCTTGTTCCCACAAAGGGAGGTAACTACAAGATTAGTCTACAGGTAGTGGAGGAGAAGGGACTGGATATTACAGATCTTGATAAAATTGCTAGAAGAGATATTCCTCTCGACAGATTTCTTACTAGAGTTAAAGCGTGATCCGTGTCAGAGCTGATGGTTTAATTTGCCTAAGTTCAATTATTCATCTACGTCTCTAAGCTTATCTTTATACTTATACCATACCTGTCTTCAAGTTTTCTCACACGCCTTATTTTTCTACCAATATTCTTCTTTTGCGATCTCGGAACAATAACGTTCACTATTCCATCCTTTATCTCCACTTTGGCTCCAGGCCACAGTTTCTCCAATTCTCTAATCACCTTTGCTTCAATACTAATACCCTTAACCTTCCTCACGGGTATTACGACTGTTTGTTCTCCAAATGTGTAGATTTCGTATTCTAGTTCTCCGGTCAGGAAGTTCCTTACTTCTATTACTGGTCTAGCTAGGTCTGCCTCCCTTAGACCTGTAGGTAACTTTACCGTCATTCTTATCTCGTAAACTTTTGCAACCTCTCCTTTATCTATGAAGATGACAGTATCTATTATGCTGGGAATGATCCCCAGCTCTACTCTACCTATAAATCTTTGAATTGCATCTATAGGAGAAGTCGCGTGGACTACACCTATCATACCTATACCTGCAAGCCTCAGATCCGTGTAAAGCGCGAAGTCTCTGCTATCTCTCATTTCATCAAACACTGTGTAGTCGGGTCTGCTTAACAACAGTATGTCGTGTAGTTCCTCGCTCGTAGCGTATGTCTTGGAGTATTGTGTTATTTCGGCGGGTAGCTGCATGTCTCTAGGCGACTCTATTGTTTTGACAATTCTTCCCTCTCTAGAATAGAATTCCGCTAGTGCTTGAGCAAACGTCGTTTTCCCCATACCGGGTGCTCCGGCGATGAGTATTCCCTCAGCTCTCTCTCTAATCCTGTCCACAAGCTTTTTAGGCAAGTTATAGTCTTCTAATTCGAGTCTCACCACAGGTTTTACAGCTGTTATCTCTATACCGTCCGATAGAGGGGGTCTTGTTATCACTATTCTGAACCCTGCTAACTGGATTATTGTAGAGCCTCTCCTGTCTATTTCTATGAAACTATCTCTTCTCATCTTTGCAGCTTCTATAAGCTCGTTTGCCATTTGCTCAAGCTCCTCTGAAGTCAATATGTGGTCGTCTATAGTGCTGAAGTACCACCTTCCCGGCAAACCCTTTTTAGCCTTCGGCGGACAACCCTCCTTAAGGTGCACGCTCATAGTGTCCTTATCGAAATATTTCTCTATCGAAATCCTTTCCACTCGTCTAGGCTCTATGAAAAGTATTCTCACGCCCATAGCCTCAGCAACCTTGGCTTGAACCCTATCACTAGTGACGAGTACTGCTCCAAGCTCCCATGCAAGCTCCCTTATTATTGCATCTATTGCTCCCCTCTTGGCCATCGCTATTTCCCTATCTCTTGGGAGCCGGCCTAAGACTTCGTAGTGTACTTCATATTTTTCTGCAAGCTCCTTTATCCTCTTAACCTCCTCTAATCCAGCGAAACCTATCGCCATGCCCCTGTTTGCCTGGCTCTCCAGCTCCGCTAGTACGGCTCTCGGAATAACTATTCTACCCCTTATTTCCCCTCTCTCCATCATCTTCGAAACTGCTCCCTCTATTATGACACTAGTGTCAGGAACGTATGTCTCCTCCTGCTCCATCATTTCTCCTACTCTAATCGTCACTCTACATCATCTCATCTCCATTTTACCTTGAAGGTTTAATCCGCATTCAACTTAATAAAATTTAATAGTGTGCACACAAGATTTATAGTGCATGCTGTGAGATTTCGTAGTGAAAAATCTTTTGTTAAAGGTGTATTAATACATGGGGAGGGTTAAGAAGGGAGAATTGTGCAGTGTTGATAATTGCAGCGAGAGTGCTATTAGATCTATTAGCCTGCCTGAAGCAAAAATTCTAGAAGAAAAGGGGTTAAAGTTAACACCTTCACATGGAGCAGTCTACTTGTGTAAGACCCATTATAAGCTGTTTAAGAAGCTTGTTAAAAAGGAGAGTAAGCTCATGAAGTGGAGAATGAAGTAAGTAATTCTTAATAGGATGTTAATCTTTTAGCCTATTCTAGTATCTAGTATAAAAATTTCAGTGGTGAAATGGGTGTCTGCAACGTCTCGCCACGAGTTCACGAAGTTCCTTGTAGAAATATCCTATAAGTGGCAAAGGAAGTGGTATGAGGAGAAGATATTTGAAGCTAGTCCAGATGTTGAGAAAAAGAAGTTCTTCATAACAGCTGCTTTTCCATATCCAAACTCTCCACTCCACTTAGGACATGGGAGAACCTATACTATTGCAGATGTGTATGCTAGGTTTATGAGGATGAAGGGCTTTAACGTTCTCTTCCCCATGGGATTCCACTACACTGGTACGCCGATAATAGCTATGTCGGACCAAGTGAAGAAGGGGGATGAGGAGTTAATAGACCTGTTTGTAAACCTTTACCATATCCCAGAGGGGGATTTAGAGAAGCTCAAAACGCCTCTCGGAATGGCAAGGTATTTCCATGAAAACATGAAGAGAGGTATGATTAGAGCTGGATTTAGCATTGATTGGAGAAGGGAGTTTACGAGCATAGACCCGCTTTTCAGTAAGTTTGTTCAATGGCAATTCGAGGTTTTGAGAAAGAAGGGGTATATCACTATTGGTACACACCCGGTGGGTTGGTGTCCAGTAGACAATAATCCTGTTGGAATGCACGATACCAAGGGTGATGTAGAGCCTGAGATAGGGGAGTTCACGTTAATACTGTTCGAAGGCGAAGACGGATTCAAGTATCCTTGTGCTACGTTGAGACCTGAGACGATATTCGGCGTCACGAATATTTGGATTAAACCGGAAGCAGAATACGTTAAAGCTGGAATTGGAGACTTAAAGTGTATTTTAAGCCCAAAGGCTGCATGGAAGCTGGGTTTCCAGGGAATGAACGTGGAAATTATTGGAAAAGTTCTGGGAAGAGACCTCATAGGAGTGAAGGTTAGAAATCCTATGTCCGGCGAGGTTATTCCCGTTCTTCCAGCAGAATTCGTTGATCCAAATAGTGGTTCTGGAGTAGTCATGAGCGTGCCTGGGCATGCTCCATACGACTACGTAGCTCTTAGAGAACTTATTTCAGAGAATAAGGAGCTTTTAGCTAAAATCGGGGTAGACTGCGAGAGCCTTAAACCCATATCAATAATAAGCGTCAAAGGATTCTCGAATATACCTGCGGAAGATGTAGTGTTAAAATACGGAGTGACTTCTCAGGTAGATAAAAAACTCGATGATGCTACGAGAGAACTCTACTTGCTCGAATATAGTAAAGGTGTTATGAAGGAGAATTGTGGTAGATATTCGGGTTTACCGGTGAGAGAAGCTAGGGAACTCGTAAAATCCGACCTTCTTAGCACAGGTAAAGCTCTAATAATGTATGAGATCACGAATGGACCAGTCTACTGTAGGTGCGGTGCCGAAATAGTTGTTAAAATACTGGAAAACCAGTGGTTTCTGAATTACGGCGACGAGACGTGGAAGAGTGCCGTTAGAGAATATATTAAAACTCTGAAAATAATACCAGGCGAATTGAAGAGAGAGTTCCAACAAGTTGTGGAATGGCTTAGTAGGAGGGCTTGTGCTAGGCAGAGGGGTCTTGGAACACCTTTACCGTGGACTAAAGGATGGATCATAGAGTCTCTCAGCGACTCAACCATATACATGGCTTTCTATACTATAAACTACTTGCTTAAAGCATTCAACGTGAAACCTGAACAACTAAGTAAAGAAGTCTTCGACTACATATTCCTCGGGATAGGGAAAGCTGAAGAGATCTCCAGAAATACTGGTATCCCGGTTGAGGCACTTAGAATCTTCAGGAGAGAATTTGAATACTGGTATCCTGTTGACAGTAGACATAGTGGCAAAGATCTTATTCCAAACCACTTAACGTTCTACGTGTTCAACCACGTTGCAGTATTTCCTAGAGAATACTGGCCAAAGCAAATAGTTGTAAACGGCTTCGTCCTCTACGAAGGGAAGAAGATGTCCAAGTCTCTTAGAAACGTTGTACCCCTTCTCGAAGTAATAGAGGAGTATAGCCCCGATATTGTGAGGCTCTCGCTGCTGTCTTCGGCTGAGATAGGCCAGGACGCAGACTTCAGCTCAAGCATTGTGATGGGAATTACAGAGAAATTGAGGAAAATACACGGCTTTTTAACCAGTATTGTTTTGGAAGGAGAGTCCGGACACGCCAGCAGAGAGCCTGACTTCATGGACGAGTGGCTATTAAGCGTGTTGCAGTCTAGGGTCAAGTCTGTTACCGAGAGCATGGAGAATTTGAGGATAAGGGACGCGTTGAACATAGTTCTCTATATAATACCGCAGGACTTGGAGTGGTATTTGAGTAGAGTAGAGGGATGTGTCAATAGGAGGGTTGTTAGAGAGTTCTTTGAGACGTGGGTGAAGCTTATTGCACCATTTGCACCACATTACGCTGAAGAAGTTTGGAGCATGATGGGCTATAAAACCTTCGTATCGCTGGAGAAGTGGCCTGAGCCTAGGGAGGAACTCGTTAGATTAGATGTCGAAGCTACTGAGGAATATTATAGGAGGATACTTTCCGACATAAAAGAAATCCTCCAGGTCACTGGGAGAGCTCCTAAGAAGATAGTATTCTACCTAGCTCCTGAATGGAAGGTTAGGGCGTTCAAGAAGGTAGCGGAGGTTATAGTAAATGGAGGAGGTCCAAGCGATGCTTTAAGAGCTGTAATGTCGATACCAGACATTAGAAAGTATGGAGAAGAAGCAGTTAATGCAACTAAGAGGATGTCTTCTATAATAATGAGCCTTCCAGAACACATTAGAGAGTATCTTGCTGAGAACGCTATAGATGAAGAAGAGATGCTTATGAGAAACATAGATGCCATCAAGAAATACTATAATGTAAGTGAAATCCTTGTGTTCCGTGCTGAAAAAGCTGAATACGATCCAATGAACAAGGCTAAACAAGCATTACCATTCAAGCCCGCAATATTTGTAGAGTGATCATGAAGTGGAAGCCCAGCATATTGAAAAGGCTTATTCATAACCACTTTAGATCATCATCTCCATCTCAGCGGGCTGAGACCTAATCATCATATAAAATAGCGGGTGAAAACACTAATAAGTTGTGTGGACTTGATTTGAGGAATGTTTATCATAGGTGAACCATGCATCACGTTAGCGGAGGTATAGGATGGAGTATGATTGGATAAGTGATGTTAGAAAAGTTTTCGGAGCCTTTACTTCAACACCAATAATAGCATGTGTAGAAATTGAATGGGTTAAGCAGGTGACGGTGTTCATAGTTGCAAAAGCTGTATTGAATAGAAGAACAATTATTTGGGATCCCTGTGGCAGGCTAAGAGTAATTCCGCTTAACTTCTTGACTGACGACATACTAGAGAAAATCCACATTATTACAGGTATGGGTGTGGAAACTGCACTACTCAACTACGATAATTTGATTGTCTACGTACCAGCTTTCCTCGAAGAAGTCGAACCTATTTTAAACACGGCCATGTATATGGCTTCTAGGAGGAGACCTGTCGTCGTTCTAGATAAGAGGAGGAGAATTTACACCGAGAGAGCAAGGAGATTCCTCAAAGTATATATTAGGAGGGTAAGAGACAACGTCTTCCAGTTTAGGTCGAAGCTACATTCATGTCTCCTCGAAATCACTGGTAGAGATGTGAAGAGACACCATATTAGGTTATCGAGAATAGAGAAAACGGTTCTTGATATTATTAGGAGAACCCTGATTGAGTATGGTCCACTGTCCAAGAACGACATCATACCGGTGATCGAACACGAAACAGGATTAAGGAGAGGAAAGATACAGGAGATTATTCTAAGCCTTATTAGGAAGGGTGCATTGGTGAAGGAAGGCAATTCAGTATATCCTATTACATGAAGTAGTGTTACTTCAATGCGTTTTTTAAGCTCTTTATAGAATCGGAGCAGAAATGTTAGAGAAGAAAATTGCTATACTGCTATTAATAGGCACTATGGTTACTTCAATATTTTCGATCACATTATATGCTACTAGAGCTCAAGCCCAGTTAACTTTCGCTACAAAATCTTACAGTACTGGGAATAATAGATATTTTGCTCCAGACTGCTACCCTATTGGCGTCAAGGTCAGCATTAGAGATTTTAGAGGAAGCACTACAATCATTGAAGCACCTACAACAATAAGGCTTTCCCCTGGTACATATTATTTAACTGTGAACAATACTTTCACCGACGATTTCGGAGTGAACTTCTCGTTTTACAGGTGGACTGTTAGAACATCTAGTTCAATAAGATATTATTATACTAATACTATCTTATTGAATGTTGGAAGCGGTGAAGTACTTAGGTTAACCATAGAATTTAATACGGATACATGTCTATGGAGGCTAATATTATACTTTAATTTGAGAGATGGAACGCCAATATCCCCCCCGGAACGCTCTGTTCAGTTGATTAGGGAGAAAGTTGATTATGGTACGAATTATGCTTCATCGACTTCAATATATCAATGGATTATTTGTCCTCTGAAAAACTCTTCAATAAGCATTAGGGCATACTACTTGTGGGAGAGCAATTATGCTGTTATCCCTCCAAAATACATAGTACTGGATGATGGATATGTTGCATCGTTTAGAATGTGGAGTGATGGATCATATAATAGAATAAAGCAGCTCCCCCTGAATTCAGATACAAGATTTTACGTTATATACGATAAAGTACCTCAAATAACAATAACGCCCACAACACTATATACGGAAGTCCCAAAGAATTCCAGCAAAAACCTAGCTTTCACAATACACAATACAGTGTATGATGGAGACCTTTCGTTAAGCTACATTCTCGCTAGGGACGATGTCCAAATTGATCCTAAAGATTTCGGTTTAAATGTTTCAATAATTAACAGTAATGTTAGTCTCTCACCCGACGAATCTAGTACAGTAGAGGTTTCCTTCAATGCACTAGTCAATGCATCAACAGGAGTATATAAGCTGAAGGTTGTCCCACTAAATAACATAACCTACGACTCTGTGCCTTTAACTATAAACGTGACTCCAACACATGTGATAATCGTTGAGAACATAACTATGTTAACTATGAGAAACAAGCCTTCTCAATTATTTCTGCCTCTAGAAAAAGCTGTTTTAGGGTTATGGTTGAAAGTGAACATGCTAGTCTCCGGATCCAGCTATCCGGATGTCGAAATAGGGGTATCAGACATTGTTCCGAAGAAGTCTGTTAAGTGCATTTATCCCATGGATACAGTCTTAGAGCCAAATAGTGACGGGGAAGTAATATTTAATGCAACCATAGTTTTCTCAAATTACACAGGACTTGTTGAACTTAAGCTGACCGCTTCAACTATTGAGGTCTCTAGGAATATCAGTATTGTTGTGGAACTAGATGTTCCCAAGATATACTCAATAACGCACTACTATGAGGATCATGTGATCATCGAATTGCAGGCATTATTCAACAACACTGGAACCCCTATTACGGGTAGAGGTGGAATGCTATCCTTCTGGATTCCGTACATGCTAGAAACTTACCTAGTAGACGATGAGGGGATGTCCGCCATTGTACTCTATAAAAAGGACCTCAAGTCTCTGCCAAGCTCTCTAGAGATTTACTTGAACTATAATCCAGCTGGCTTGATAGGTGTTCAATGTAGACTGGACATAGTCGTAGTCCATGCAGTTACACTGATACATTCGTATAGTAGAGCAGGGGAACTGGTAATTATTAAGGGTAGACTATTAGAGTTTGAAACATTTAATCCAATACCCAATGCAACAATTAAAGTCCTTGAGATCAACGGTTCGACGTGGATTGAAGCAACTAGTAATAGCACGGGCTTCTTCGAAATCAGTATTCCAATAGAACTTGTGGAGCATACTACAATATTAAAGGTCATTCCTCAAGATACTCCAAATAAAGTGGTCCTACTAGGCGACCTGGCTGAAATATTTTTGTCCTTGAACTTGCTGGAAGAGGTGTAAATGTGATATGGGGATACAAATAGCTTTAAACAAGCTTCTAATCACAGTGGCATTCACAATGATATCGTTAACAATAATTGCCACAAGTACGCCGATATTTAATAGTCTCTCACAAGAAAGTGAGCGTAATTTACTGAAAATACGGGAAGCATCATCGACAGCGCTTAACACCGGAGGGATAGTGCTTAACCCACCTATAGATGTGACGGGCCTGCACTTAGAGAAGCTAGCGGTAAATATGAGTGTGGTGATGGGGGAAGATACAATCAACATATTTCTTCCATTAACTATATTGAGTTCATCGCCAAAACATTTAGCTCTCAACGTCTCAAATATGCTAGGTGACGAGCCTAAATTACATTGTCCTCCCCCATATAACGTCATATATCCGTCGATGTCTATAAGGTCGTCTTTAAATAGTATAGGTAGCAGGGAGAAAACCATAACAATAGTTCTCCCAGCATTCAAATTGGAGTGTACTAGGTGGGTTGACGAAATACTTGTCGAGCGGGATCTTTGGGAGACTAAGAGAATGCTCGTAAACTCTACTAAGGTAACAGTATATGTAAATAACACTGTTTTAATAGAATCCTATGTTCAGAGGGGCTCTATTGTAGTAGTGGAAGTGGTAATATACTCGATTACTTTAGTTGGGGGATAGCTTTGGATTCCGTGGTTACAAGTGTCCTTTTATCTATTTCAATAGCAGTTTCCCTCCTACTAATGGGCTTCACGGCTGCAAACAACTATAATAAGCTAGTTGCGTTAGAGACATATTACTTAGAAGAGAAATCAGTCCTAGAATTCGTCAACGCGTTATATGATTTAGCATACTACAGTGTTTCAATTAAACCCAACTCAAGTAACATTATCATCATTAAGACGTCTCTACCAGTGAGCATAGTATATCTGAATACCACGGCCATAAAAGTTTCCTGCGGTCCCTGTTATAGGATAACGCATGTTCCGGAAGGACTGGAGTTCGTGGAATTCACTGTAATGAAAACGAGGATGGTTTTGGTGGAAATCGGGGGAGGCCGAATAAAGTTTACTCCCCTTCTCTCATAAGGGCTTTTTTAAAAGCAACGTATTATTAAGGGGTATAATTGGACACTCTCCTAGACAATGTAATCGGATTTGCTACGATAATAGCAATTTCAATACTATGTTTAGGGGGAGTTCTAGAATTTCAGAGCAGGATAATTGCCAATACCACTAAATATAATGCTTTAATGGAGAAGGCAGTTAACTTAAAGAAAATACTCTACACTACTAGCAGGCTAAACCATGCGGAGATTACGAATTTATTATCCAATGCCTCAGCAAACTCCTACATATTATGTAAGATAAACAATAGTCTTGAGCTTGAAGTAGTTGAAGGGAAAACGCCTCGAAAACCATATGCTGATCGCCTAGTGGTTCCCGTAGGAAAAAGCATGATACTAGTAGTATTCTTATGGTGATTTATTATGTATTTGAGGAGGGCCCAGGCCAGAACATTTGAAGCTTTACTGGGATCAATACTCATAATACTTGTAACTGCAAGCATTATTGGAGGAGCCCTGTATTCTCAGAAGAGTAGCAGGGATAAAAGAATTGAGGCATCAATATTCATGAAAGTGTTAATGTACGAGGGGTACATCGAAGACTTGATTCAAACAGGAAATCCAAGTAAAGTTGAAAGTGTTGCGGAACTAGTCCTAGGAAACACTTCCTGGAATCTTAAAGTAGTATCCATTGCAAATAGAAGCATTATAGTGGAGGTTGGCGATAGTGTTGTTGAAGAAAACATAACTTTATGGAGTATTTATCCCGGCATCAAAGGTTCGTTTGATCCTCTTAATGTAACAATAGCCGTTAGAAGGTGAATTGGTTTGAAGGGACAAATTATAATATTATCCTCAATACTCGTTTCGCTGGCAATACTATTTTACTCTTCAACTTATCTCATTATACCCACTAGTCGGATAACAGTTAGTAAGGGGGATTTAGGGGAACTTACAAGTATTTTATTATTAGAGCAAGCAGTAATATATGCATCAAACTACTCATACTCAACGGGCAACTACAGTTATTTCGAAGACAGCGTTATAAACTACTTGAAAAACTGCTCTAATAATCCGTTTATATGTGGAGTAGATGCTGGGGGCATTGTTGTAGAATGCAATTTTTCAAGTACTGTCAACCTAGGGTCAAATACTAGGATGGTGGCAAACGTTTTCAGTGTAAACCATAGTTGGTTGAAGTATTCTATAATACTTGAAGTTGAAGCACGTTCTAATAGCACGGGGACAGCTTACGGTGCTCTGGTAATTAGAGTGAATGGTACGAAGATATTTAACGACTACATTGCTTCAGTTCACTTCACTAAGGTAAGTGTAAAAGAATCCTCCTCTAACACTGTCATACCCACCGTTTACTATTACGATAGCGTGTACGGCTTCACGGTAATAGTACCCTATCTAGATTCTCCTCAAAATGTTAGCGTAGTTATTGAAGACGTTAAGGGATTAAAACTATGGTTCAAGGTGATATGTTGAAAGCATCATATCAGGCAATAACATCAGTAATTTTACTAGCATCAGTTCTAGCAATCTCCATAGCATTATATTCTTTCGCATTTATGGAAATATCTAGCCTTCTTAATGAAACTCGTTCGAACACTATTAGTGAGTGCATATTATTATTACATGGTGGTATCGAGGCAGCGTACTCCAATAACAATAGTGTTGTAGAAGTGGTTATCAGCATTCCTGGGGGATCATGGTTAGAGATCAAAGGAAACTCCATAACATTTCCTGGAACACCCCCCAATATTAGAGATCCTCATCTAATAGTTGAAGAAATTAGAGTAAACAGTATAACGTATAAGATAACATTTATTACCGAAAAAGAACTTCTTGACCCAGGAACATACATAGTTACTCTTAGAGCGTTAAATTCAACTCATATTAAAATAGAATTTGATGAGATATAGTGCAAAACGATACGGAGGCTCCTAGTTTGTTTAAAACATTAGAAGAGGAGAAACTATTTAAGACTCTGGCACGAGCGAAGGTCTCAGATCCGCTTTACGGAACAGGGAGAATTCTGAGCTCCATGTACACGGTA
>JAPDJV010000013.1 GCA_029258925.1 Thermoproteota archaeon
CTACTGTTATGATTACTGATAGGTTTGATTGGAGTGGGAGGAGGTGGGGTGACCTAACCTACGAGATATTCAAGCTGACTGCAACCAAGGGAAGCTTCTACTTCCTAAACGCCCAGAGCGGAGCATTCGATCCAAGAACAACGTACGCTATGTGCTGCAGACTTACAATCGATAGGGGGGAGCTCCTCAAGCTCCGTGAAGAGGCTTTAAAAATCGGGGGTCTTAAGGAAGAGGAGTTTAAGAGAGCTATTAGAGGGGTGAAAGAAGAGGCTTTAAGACTTAAGAGTGTTGGGGGTACGTGGACCATTCCTGATGAAACAGGTAGCATAGGAGTTGTAACTATAAATTTGCCTAGAATAGGCTTCATCTCCGCGGGAGAAGAGGGGAAGTTATTTGATATGCTTGATGAGTTGGTTGATGTCAGTAGGAGAGTTCTAAGCGTTAAAAGGATGAGACTTGAAAAAATAATTGCTGAAAAACCATTTGACCTACCAGTTACGAGAACATATCTTGGATCATTCCATTACCACTTTTCAACCATAGGCTTAATAGGTATACCAGAGTTCCTGGCGAACTATACTAGAAATCCCGATCTCTGGACAAGTTATTCTAGGAAAAACGTTGCAGAAGCCTTCAGAGTCCTTCGCAAACTACTCGAGCACCTGCATGGGAGAATTAAGGAGTTCGAAGCGGAAGACTCTATTCCATGGAATATTGAGGAGGTTCCGGGAGAAGGAGCATCGTATAGGCTAGCCCTCCTAGACTACAGGATGTTTCGGGAGAAGATTAGGAGTGGAGAATTCTTCATCCCCCTACAGAAGGGGGTGCCATTCTATAGTAACAGCATAGTCCCATATTACGCTGATATTCCTCTAAGCGAGAGAATTCGACTCGAAGCCGAGATCCAGCCGCTTTTCAATGGAGGAGTCATGATGCACATTTTCCTAGGGGAACCAGTAGAACCAACGGCCCTAATGAGATTTGTTAGGAAAATTACGGAAAACAAGATAGTATACTTCAGCATAACTCCAACACTAACGGTATGCTTAAAGTGTAGTAGGTCTTCTATTGGAGTACACTCTTCGTGTCCTTATTGTGGTTCGAATAAGGTTGAGATATGGAGTAGGATAGTGGGGTACTATAGACCTCTCTACAGGTGGAATCCCGGTAAAAAAGCAGAGTTTGAGACGAGAATTCATTATGGAATGGGAGGATTGTTCTAGAAATGTGCACAAACCATATTACTGTTGCAGGCATAAGAGAAGTGTCTCTAGTAGACATGATAGGACATCCATGTTACGTTATATGGCTTCCAGGATGCAACTTCAAGTGTCCTTGGTGCCAGAATACCCACGTGGTTGAGGGCAGAACGGTTATTGAGGTAAGCATTGAAGAATTGAGGAGAGAGCTGGAAGAAGCTTCTAAAATAGTCGACTACATCCACATCACTGGAGGAGAACCAACGCTCCATCCAGCACTTCTCTCGAAAATATTTAGCATAGCTAAGGATGTAGGATTAAAGTGTAGTGTGGATACTAATGGGTCGAATCCAAAGGTGATCAAGGATCTCATAGCTAAAGGACTTCTCGACCATGTTGCAATAGATTTAAAGTCATCTCCATATAGACAGGAGAATCTCAGCATTGTTGCGGGAATCCCGAGGGAATCAGTTAGAGATGTTTGGAAGAGAATTATTTTAACATTAAACTATTCGTGTAGAAATGGTCTGGAAGTAGAGGCTAGGACAACGTTTGTACCTGGCCTCCTTAGCTTGGAAGATATTCTAGATGTTGGTAGATGGTTGAAGGAGGAGTTCGGGGAGTATAAGATAATATACGTGATACAGCAGTTTAATCCCTCACCCACGGTCAGAGATCCTAATTTCAGGAGAGTGAAGCCCACTCCCAGAAGCATCCTATTAGATGCAGGATTGAAGGTTAAAGAACTCTACGGTTTAAACGTCTATATTAGGCTAATAGAGGAAACCCTAAAACTGTAAATCCTTATCGAAAAACTCTCTTCTACTACTTCAAGAACTGTTGTGGGATAGATTATTTTAGCTCCGCAATCTCAACAATTGTTACTATCCAAATCTCCATAAGCTGGAAATACTTCACAAAGCATCTATGCTGACCTAAGATGGTACTGGTGGGTGATGACGTGAAATGTAGGAAATAGCATACTATAAGTGGGGGATTATATTCCACTAAACATTTTTCTCAGCTACGACCGCACTCTTCATCTTCATGTCATATAAGCCCGCCACTCATCATAGAGAAGAATTGATTGTGTATGGGGGGCTTGACGCCTAGGGGTTGGAGCCGCCAGGCCCTCATAGATCCCCGTGACGCGGGTTTTCTCAGCCGGCATGAATATTATTACTTATAGACTAGTCTTTAAGATTTGCTTTTGACAGACATTATTCTAACTGCTTGAGGAACGGGGTTTCCAGGGGTTACGATTAATGCTTCTCCAGGCCTTAACCATCTAATCCTAGTCTTGGTCGACTCTCTCAATGGAAATATTCTGCCAAGATTATCCACGTAATCCTGGGATCTGGAGGGAAATGCAACAACCGTACCAGCATTGTTAACTATTTCAGGAGTTAAGTCCTCTATATCCTGTGTTGCAAGTACGATAGATATACCTAGACCTCTTCCCTGCTTCACTAGCCTCAATAAAAGCTTACCAGCACTAGTATCCCTCAACAAGATCCACGACTCGTCCACACATATTATAGCTTTAAGAGTGGTTGAAGGTTCAAAGCCGTACCTACATAGAACTTCCTCTAATAGTAGTGTTGTAAAAGCTATCTTCTCCTCTATAGAGAGGCCGGAGAAATCATATATTATCACCTTCCCCGGAGGTAATTCTAGTTTATAATATCTGCTCTTTCTCAACGATCTCAATTTGATGGAAGTCTCCTTAGAGTATTTTGCTGAATACTCTATTAAATCATCTATGCTGACCTCCCTTTTAGAGAGCAAGGTTCTTGAGATTATGTCTTCGAGAATCTTCGCTTCGCCCGTGTTTAGCCTCAGTATTGTAGATAGCGCCTCAGATATTCTCTTAGACTTGACTTCAATGTTCCCCCTGCCCAAACTGAATACAAAGGGGGGCTCATGGTATAATTTCACAACTTTAATTCTCTCGTCCAGTTCGCCTAAAATAACCCTATAGTCTCCCTTATAGTCGAATACTAGCACTGGAATCTGAAGGCTTTCAACTATTCTAAGCGATAACGTGTAGATGAAAGTGGTTTTACCCGTACCCGTCGGCCCAACGACTAATACGTGTCTTAGGAGGCTCTCGGGATTGATCATTACTGGAGAACCAGTGTCTCTGCTAAAACCTATTAAAACCCCCTGAGTTTCAATGCTCTTGGAGATGAAGTCCGGGTATGGGGCTAGATGTGCTAAATCCAACGTTAATGCCTTCAACCCCTTTGCCGACTCTTCCCCTAATATCCCCAACAACATGATTTCAGATATCTCACTTAGAGAAGGCTTTGAAAGTTTGAGGCCCATTGTCGCTTCTAGCGATCCCTTCAACATCTTTAAGCTGTCGTTAATTCTTTGAGTAAGCCTATTTACATCAACGTCTCTATCCACTAAACACACATAATATGACACTTCAATAGGATTCTCTCCCCTCAATATCCTCTCCCTGATCTTCATTAAATCCGACAGCCTTCTCTTCGCCTTCAAGTCTGTTGGATCAGATGCTAACATTATCTCTAGCACTCCGATTTTTCTTTCAATATCCGACAGATACCTTGCTCTAGGAATATTCTTCTTCCTAACTATCAGTATTGCATCGCAGCTTATGGAGGAAATTGATATCGCAAAGCTTCTAGCCAAACTCGCAAGCATCGTATCATTATAGACGTCCACGAACTCCTCTATACTCGAAACTTTAAGAAACCCTATTCCTCTGAAGCCGTCCTTTAATTCGAATAATAGTACTCCGTCTTTAGAGAAAAACTTCAACCCGTCCATGTTGCTGGCAGATAGAATCCTATTTAGCCTTATTGTTGAAGAAGACCTTAAGCCTAGTCCAAACACTACTATAATCCAGGCGATGCTTGTTGCACCCATCAGCATCCAAAAATCTCTTAGGCCTAGTAGGAATAGGATCGCGGAAACCGTGAATATAGCGCTTAAAGTAAGAGTTAGTATTTGCACAATTCTAGTTCTCCACACCTCTAGCCATCCTCTCAACAATTATTGTCGACAAGACTCCGGTACATAGAATCATTAGAAGGAGTATGATTTGATATACATCTATTCGAAATCCGGTCGACGCAACATACAATACTGTGAATAGGCTTACTATGATTAACATAGTTCTTGGAGTAATAGACAACTTCAACACCCTATGTCAAGGGGTTTTAACAGGGATTCTGAAACCTCTCCCACCGATAACTCTCGACAGAGAATAGGATATGCTTAAGAGTACTGTAAGATATGTGGTTGGGAGTATCACCCACTCTACGAGCAAACTTGCTATTAGCTTTGCAGCATCTCTCAGAATACCTTCTATCCCACCGCTCCCTTCGATGAAGTCTCTGACATAGTACTTTTCTCCGAAAACTCCTTTATTAGGTGGTTTGGGCGATCCCGTGAAAAAGGCTTTAAATAGATGTGTTCCGGGGTAAACGTTTATTACGGCAGTATGTGATACAGTATTGCCATTATAGTGGTCCTCATGTATTACTGGGGAAACCTTGATGTCGTCTAGGAAGGATTCCTCCATCGTCATGGAACTTGGGAACACCATCTCCAAGCTAATCTCTCTTCTAGCTACTACAGTTAGCTCTATTAGCCCCTGATCTTCCAAATATTTGCCATCAACTACCTCGCCCTCACCCCTAATAGAGGCATATAGACATGGAGCGAAACTCCATGAAACCTCTGGCACATATAAAGTACAATAGTAGTCGTAGGATGGGTCGGTTACTGGATCAAAAAGCCCATTCCTCTTTACATTGAATTCCTTAGGGATCACACTATAAGACTTTCCCGAGAGATATACTACCACAGTCATGTTAATGTTTAATGGAAGCCCCTTATCAGGCCTACCTGCATCTATCGTGCCATCGCTAATTGAAGAATACCTAGCATAAACTATACCGCTCTTATCTTTGAAAACTGCGTGAACCCATGGAATCCTATTTCCGTTAGCATCTATGAAAGAAAGCTTACAATATGCAACGCCTAGTTCATCTAAGCTTTTCCCAACAAGAAAACTGCTTCCATCAATAGTGGTAAGAGAGAAGTAAGATGTAAATAGAGGCAGAAGAGGAAGGCCCACATAAAATACTATTGCAAAACTCAACAATCCAGCTCCAATACTCCTTGCAATTCTAAAAGGTATGGAAAATAATAAAATTCCTAGGAAAATCATTTTAGTAAAATAAGTTTGAACTATTAAGCCTATTATAGTTATTGTCTCTAAAGCTATCATAACATACGTCAGAGCTGTAATTAATGGATTCACGAATGCTCCGAAAACATTCCCGCCGACAATATTTGAGGAAAACCATGTTTTAAGCAGGCCAATACCCGCTGTGAACATGGCAACGTAAGATATCCTCTGCGCGCTCCAAGAATAGAAGTTCCCCCAGCTTGCTCCAAGGAGGCCAGCAATGTACTCTGTTGAAGAAACTATTACTCCTGCAGAGAATATTAGTAGAGCTGAAGCAGCTCCATCGTATATTAATGTGGGAGCCCACCTCTTCAAACCCCACCATGGAATGGGGAGCGCGTAAATTAGCGTGCCAAGATAATATGTCAGGACAGATAAGGAAAAAGCCAGCAAGAGAATGTTGTCCAAGATTCCTCCCTCCACCTATAATTCTAAATTGAGGGGGGTGGGGGCATTGGAAGGGAAACATTTGACACTATATAAGATATTAAAGCGAAGACCGTTGACCCGAGGGCAAGCCAGAAAGCCCCTATAACAGCATCCTCTATGAGGTCTTGACCCAGCCTCTTTACTCTATAGAATGGAATAGGACTGCCTCTCAGCACCCATCCAATAGACCATGATAACAAGAAAAGAGCCCATGCTACCATCACAACTCTCACTGTTAAGTCCTGAATGAAAGATACTAAATCCACCCCTATCCCCGAGTAATAGATCAAATATAAAAAACGCTATATTTTGAAAAAGAAAGAAGGTAGATTCTACTTCCTCAACGTGAATACTAGATAAACTGTTAACGCGAGTCCCAGT
Organism: Thermoproteota archaeon; assembly: GCA_029258925.1. Lineage (GTDB taxonomy): Archaea > Thermoproteota > Thermoprotei_A > EX4484-217-1 > JAPDJV01 > JAPDJV01. The sequence goes on from JAPDJV010000013.1 coordinate 6,238, forward strand.
ATCACTAACACTGCGATCATACCAATATAAGTCGCCAATCCTCCCTGCCCCTCTATTATTTGGTCAACTTTAACAGTTATGGTTCCTACATCTGTCTGAATCGTTGCAACATTATTCTTAATCTCCGTTATTATACCCTCAATGCTGCCTATTTCAGTCAATATTTCAACTTTATTGGAGTTACCTATCCTCACAATCGTTGCATTCAGTTCGTCCAAATCTACCTCTACTATACCTAGCGCTGTATCTATTTTCGCCTTCACTCCATCAGGTCCATTAATTAATTCTATTATAGTCGCGTTCAGCGATCTCAGCTGCAATATTACATCTTCGATTCTAAATGTTTCATTCTTTATTTGGGAAAGATCTTCGATAATAGTGTTCACTACAGGATTTATAGTGAAAGTCAACGCTCTTACAGCCTTCTGATCGACTATAGTGCTAGGAGTCACGTAGACTGGGCCATCGAACATGACTATAAGAGTATATGTTCCAGGGCCACCTACTACCGTTGACTGGAAATTATCAGACGTTAAATCTATCCAAACCTCATACACGCCCTTAACCACAGTGTCATTAGCTATTAGTGGAACCACGGGGAACTCTGAGGAATCCAAGTACGATGTGAATACTGATCCCTCTGAACCCACAACTTTTAGTAGGATGTTGAATGCAGATACGTCAACATCAACTGGTTCACCGTTAAACTTAGTTATTATAGTCAAGTGGTATGCAGAAGTATTGTTTCCATAGTAGAGAAGGCCTCCTTCAAGCTCTATGCTCAACCCTTCATAATCGTACGGATATATGAACACTTCCATAGACTCCGCTTGGCTTATACCATAAGCATCCAGCGCATCCTGATATGCTGATATAGTATAGTATCCTAATACTATGTTCCATATGAAGCCATCTTCATACACAGCCGAGGGAACTCTGAATGACACCGTAAACTCGCCGTTGTCATTTGCCGTGGTCTCTGCTATCACTCTATCATAGAACATTATCAAAACATCCTCGTTTTCCAGGAAACCGTAGCCCTTAACAGTTAACATGCTACCTACTTGGACAGCTAAGGGCTCCGCTTCTATTCTCGGAACTATTTTCACGGGTACAGGTATTGTTAGGTTCATTGGATCCTCAACGAACACGGATATATAGTATGTTCCAGCGGGTAGCGATGGAACAGTGAACAATACTTCCGCCTCTCCATTAGCATAAACATTCATAGATATGTCTTGAGACGGCTCCATCACTATGGGCATGGGACTAACTCTCTTCAATACTACGTCCACAAGTTCTGTTCTAGGACCGAAGCCCACTCCCTCAACCTTCACCAAGTCTCCAACACTAATTGTGTCTGTGAGAATCCACATTCCACCCCTATATACGTAGACGGCTACTCTCATTTTGGGGATCAGTGTGAATATCCATGGAGACCCTCCTTTACTGCTTCTTATAGGCCCTATTTCACCAAACTTTTCTTCAACTATTATAACAGTATAGTCCTTTTTCGCCACGACTGGTGCGATGAAGGAAGCATTAACGTAGACGTCTCCGGAAGACATCACACCCTTTACTTGTCCAGTAATGTCAACTGGAATAAGCTCGCCAGTATCGGGGTCTACTAGGAGAATAGAGGTTATCGTATCGTTTACACCAAATATTTGAATACTTAACGTCGATTCAGGAGTAGTCGAGCCTACAGGTGAAGGTGTTAACACCCACGGCGTGTAGACATGTACATAAACCGTGGAGCCGTTCTCGAACAATAGTGGGGCAACCTCTCCAACACCCTCAAAGACTAGTTCGAAGCAATAGATGTCTTCAGATACTGATGGAATTATCAGAGTTACATTAGCATACATGTTTACACCCTTACTATAGAACACTACGTTACCCACTTCAACAAAGTACTCGTCTCCACTAGGCGAGACCACTTTAGCTTCAATAATGTTCGAAGCCACTCCTTTAATACCCAGCATAACAGTGTATCCCGGATACAGCTCTGTTCTGGAAACATATTCGACAAAAGCCTCGCGCACAGTTAAATTCCATATATTTCCCTCAACACTCATCCACAAGTATCCCACTTCACCTAGGTCTCTCTCAACTAGAACCAACTGGTATACTCCAGCAGGTATAGCTGGAATCCTTAAGGAGGCATTCAAGTATCCGCCAGAAGGCCCATAGTGTACTTCGCTCAGTAGAGAAGTTGACGCTGCAAGAGTTCCATTACACCAGAATTCCACAGATTCGATACTTGGAACAGCCCCCACTATGGTTAGATTGATTAAGTCTCCTGGCAACACTGTTGTAGCCGACTCGTAAGCCACTATTGGCATTAATACTCTTAAGCCTCCGGCAATGTAAACGAGATCCGTTTCGTTCTCCACGATAGCTACACTATAATTACCGCTCACAACATTAGGAGTCATTATGGTCAACTTAAGAGTAGCATTATCCGGATAGTATTCTTGCCAAAGTATTTCAGCAGTAACAGTAGTACCGTCTGCCACAAATAGAACCATTCCGGCCTCGCTACTTAAACCCACAACTGTTATGTTAACTGGATCACCTGGAAACGTGTCGTTAGTGAACGTAACAAGGTCTACTAGTGAGGTAGTGATAGGAATTACCGTTAAATAGTCAGCATACTCGGCGTAACCGTAAGGAGTTTCATTGTATTTGTCGAGGCTTATCGCAACAACGTAATCTCCCCACGGAATGTTAGGTACTATGAATTCCAATGTTAAGTTTCCATCTGCACCTATAGGAGGCTTACTCACATATGGCACTTCGTGGATTCTCTGTTCTCCAATTAACCACACATGGTAATTCATCTGGTTGGGGTAGAGGCCTACGGCAGTGAGGCTAACTATTGTACCCGGAACAGCGAAGACGGGTTCAACACTAGTTATATTTGCTTCGATAGTGAAGTACACTCTCTCAAAGCCCTTAAAGTACTCTACTTCATATAATTCGTTAACAGTCCCCTTGACGTAGTATACTCCACCTGCCTTAGCAGGAACACTGCTTAAAACTGCTACTGCAACACCTGTTTCATCAGCTATAGCTGAGGCTAGACACCCTAATACGTAGCTGGGAGTATCATTGAATACGAAGCTCACTCTGACACTATCTCCAGGCAACAGACCGTTAAAAACTATGGTAATGTCCTGGAGAGAACCTGCTACACCGCTTTCAGGCGTAACAGACGCTATCTGAGGCAATACCTCAAACGTGAATTCTGTTAGAGTTGACCCACTATCGTAACCTAGTTTAACGACATATGTGCATCCCGGTATCTCCGGTATCTCCATAGTCCCGCTTCCATTTATGACGCCCGAGGAATCCGCTGTCACAGTGCCTATTACGTATTTGCCATAAGTTTCATTAAAGAATATTACTTCAACTTCCTCTAACGGCTTAAATCCGTATCCAACTATTACAGGCTTGTCCCCCACGTATCCCTGAGAAGGCGTAAATGATGTGACCAATGGTAAGATCTCTATGATGTCTTCCTCGAATAGCATATTATCCGGTAACGTACCACTTATGTTTAGATCATAGTATCCTCTAGTAATATTATGTGGCAATGTGAATGTTGTGTTGACGTAGCTCGTTCCATTGACTTCAACGTCTATGGAATATGTGGAGAATTCTCCCACGAGTTTCAGCTTTAATACTTCAGGTGCAAAATATTTGGCTACAACGTTTACAATGGTTTTCCCCGGATAGCCTTCAGATGGCTTAAATGATACTAGCTCTGGGTAGGGAACTATGAGAGTCTTATTTGACAATGCCTCATTGCCTTCAGTTGGTCCAACTATGGCTATAGCATAGCCCTCGGGAAGCCTCGGCAAGTCTGGTGGGAGGAGAACATCGAAGTAAATGTCTCCACTCTCATTTGGAATAGAACTAGCCAAATAAACCTCTAATCCATCGGGGCCAATTAAAGTAAACTTCACTTCTTCGGCTCTGAACCCCCATCCACCAATCCTTATCCTCACAAGCCCTGGCACACCGTAAAGCAATTCTTCAGTGTTCTCTGAGAGAGCTTCTCCACTAATGTTCCACGTGGTTGCCACGTAATCCTCTACAATCATAGGTTTAACTAGAAAAAGCTTTGCTGGATCCACTATGTAGACTCTCTCCAACTCCACAAAAGAACCATTGGGGTAAAGCGTTCCTAAAGCAACGGTAACATTATAATAGTCGTGTTGCATGTGCGGTAGTTCCACGCCTGAAATAGACCATTCTCCATCCGATGAATTATAGAACAGCCTGCCTCCACTAGTCACAAAGAATGCATCAATGTCTCCCCCAGCAATCCTATAGTATCCTGGAATGGTTGTTGCATTGAACACTACATACGATGCATTTACTGGTAGCTCCGGTGTTACAGTACCGAAAACGATCACTAAATCCCCTACGCTCCCCTCAGGCTTACCAGTCTCTATACTCAGAACACCCATTACAGCATTTACTGTCTCATCCGCTTTGATCAATGGTAATTGAATGAACATTACAGTTAACAACAAAATACATACCAACAGCGTTTTCGTACTCCTACTCATATAACTAATCCCTCCTCTCAAAGAAGCTTACTTCTAGAACTAGACTATGAATATAAGGGGTATATTTAATTGTTGGAAAATGCAAGATGTGCGCTTCTAGTTACATGCGGAATTAAAGAAATAGTTATGAGGGATTTTTGTCACTGAAGGCGTTAGATTAAAGAACTATGCTCTAACCTTTATCAAAGCCTTCTTCCTAGTTCTCACTATAGGAGTAATCTTCACATCTTCAAGATTTGGAGGAGAAAGCCTCGAGTTACATCGGGGACAAACCCCTCCATACCAGTTGATGATTTCAGAGGGAGTTGGAATACCGTAGTAATCTTGACCTACTTTCTCAAATCTGTACAATATGAATCCGCAGTGCTTACAGGCGTAGATTACAGGCATCTAGCCCATCACCCGGTCGCGCTATGGGATGATTATGGCGCAAACCGTATTTATCTCTCTCTCCTAGGTAATACTCAAGATCTTTTTAAATAAATTGATTAAAGTGTATGGAAGCATTTCTCTAATAATATTTAAATATTTGATTCAGGAGATTGAACTATATATACATCGCCTGATACAACTGTTTAAAGATTACTTAACCCGTAAATGCGAAGGTTCTTCTACAATTACACACTGTTACCAGCTTAGCTCGATTCCAACACTACTTGGTTTACAAGATTAGGGAGAGCACTGCTTTCTCTGTATGCAACCTGTTTTCAGCTTGATCCCACACTGCACTCCATGACCCATCAATTACATCATCTGTTACCTCCACTCCCCTATGAGCCGGCAAGCAATGCATAAACATGACGTTTTCAGACGCGTATTCAAGAAGCTCTCTATTTACTTGAAATCCTCTGAAATCCCTCATCCTCTTCTCAGCTTCCTCCTCCTGCCCCATCGAGACCCATACGTCGGTATAGACTACATCAGCCCCTCTGACCGCCTCAATGGGATTATTTGTCAACATAATGCTTCCCCCACTCCTCCTACAGTCTTCCTCACATATTTCGAGGACCTCCCTATCCGGCTCATAGCCTCTCGGCGTTGCAACCCTAATATTAGCCCCCATCTTAGAGCAGGCCACCATAAGAGAGTGAGCCACGTTATTTCCATCCCCCACCCAAGCAACGTTCACCCCCCTAATTCTCCCCTTCCACTCTAGAATTGTCATTAGGTCTGCCAGAGCTTGACATGGATGAAACTTGTCAGACAACAAGTTTACGACGGGGACGCTGGAGTACTCGGCTAGCGTGACTATGTCTTCATGCCTGTAAACTCTAGCCCCAATACAGTCCACGTATTTAGATAGAACTCTAGCAGTATCAGCTATAGTCTCGCCCCTTCCCAGCTGCAACTCAAACCAGTTCAGGGATATTGGGTGTCCTCCAAGCTGTGCCACAGCTACCTCAAAAGATACTCTAGTCCTCGTACTAGGTTTCTGGAATATTAAGCAAACGCTTCTGCCTTCAAGAACAGGTATTATCCTCTCTCCAGCATAATATCTCTCCTTAAAGTTCATGGCAGTTCTCAGGATGAACTCTATTTCCCCACTACTATAGTCTTGGAGTGTTATGAGGCCTCTTCCCTTAAATCGCACTCCAACCTGCACCCGCTACCATAATCATTTTAACCAAATATATTAAAGTGACTACGAAATACTATTTTTCCTGTTATAGGTGAAGGAGATGTATGTTTCGAGGAAAAGCAGAATAGCCTCTACATCCTTCATAGAAGGTAATGCAGTGATCCTAGGACCTACTAAGATAGGTGGTGGCACAATAATAGGGTTAAATGTAGTCATAGGATACCCTAGGAGGAGGAGCATACTAGATTCTCTTGGAGAAGTAGGGGAGTCATTTATAGAGAAACTGGATTCGATAAGTAGGGGGGCAGTTATTGGGGAGAAGTGCATTATTCGAAGCAATACTATAATTTACGAAGATGTTGTTCTAGGAGACAACGTTGAGACAGGGCATTCTGTTTTAATAAGGGAGGAATCCAAGATAGGCAGTGGAACTAAAATTGGAACATTAGCTGTCATAGACGGGTATGTTGAAGTAGGTTCTAATGTAAGTATTCAAACAGGCGTCTACATACCGCCGAAAACAGTAATAGGAGACAACGTGTTCTTGGGACCCTACGTTACAATAACCAACGACAAGTACCCTCCCAGTAGGAGACTTGAGGGAGTAGTTATCGAGGAGAACAGTGTCATTGGAGCTGGATCAGTTTTGATAGCCGGAGTAAGAGTTGGGAGAAACAGTGTTGTAGGAGCTGGATCAGTTGTAACAAGAGATGTCCCCGAGAACAGTGTGGTTGTAGGTGTTCCAGCTAGGCTAATAGGTTCTAGGGCCAGTTATGATGAGAAGAGGAGAGCATACGAGAAAGGAGGAGTATAATGGTTAGGCGGAAATTTTGGCCAACGATAGTAAATTTATGGTGGTGCCCCTACTGTAATCTACCTATACTAAGAGAGAAATGTGATAAGTGTGGGGGAGAGGGATTTAAGCTTAAAATAGCCGAGCCATGTGACGCAAAACCAGCATTCCAACACGACCTAGAAGTTCTCAGAGAAGCCGTTGAATGGGAGCTTCAGAGCACTAAGGCACCTAAAGCATTATTCGAAGAGGGGAAGTTTGTACTCTTAAACAAGAGCACCCACCTAGATGATGCAAAAGAAGTCGTAGTAGATGGAAACGTTGCTGGACTACTATACTTCGATCCTATTAGATTTAGATGGAGGTTCAGGCCCTACTACTATGCATCTGTTAAACTACTCGAATATAACGCGGTGGATTACCTAGTATTCGACGATATACGAAGACCTAGGCAGGGGGATTACTTAGACGCTGTTTCGCTTGACAGCTTCAGAGAGGTAATAGTAGTAGATCGTAATGGAGATCCCATAGGCTTAGCGAAGCGTCTGGGAGACGGAAGGACAAGAATATTTAAGACTTTTAAAAGAGGTGTCTGGGAGACCTCCGAGTCTAAAGCATCGTTTTCAGACGTCTACAGAGCAAACGAGTACATGATATATTACTTAGAGTCGAGAGCAAGAAAGTTTCTTTACGTCATGGACTCTAAAGTGAGGAAAAAAGTAATAGTGTCTTTTTCAGGCGGGAAAGATAGCTTGGTATCCCTTCACCTATCATTCAACACCATAGGTGAACCGGAATTATTGTTCAACGATACTGGCATAGAGCTTCCCGAGACTATAGAGAACGTTCACAGAACTGCCGAGAAATACTGCTTAAAGCTGACTGTAGCCGATGCCGGGGACTCTTTTTGGAGAAATGTCGAAATGTATGGGCCTCCTGCAAGAGACTATAGGTGGTGTTGTAAAACATGTAAGCTAGTACCTCTCTCCAAGGTTGTCTCGAGGAAGTGGCCTGAAGGAGCCTTAAATGTTGTCGGACAGAGAGCATTTGAATCCTTAGATAGAGCTAGAAGTCCGAGAGTCTGGAGAAACCAGTACGTGCCCGTCCTACTCTCTATATCACCAATCCAGGAATGGCCCCAACTAGCAATATGGCTCTACATATACAAGTATGGTCTCGAAGCAAACGCTCTCTACTATAGAGGCTTCGAGAGAATAGGATGCTTCATGTGTCCTGCAAGCAGGCTTGCAGAATTCGAAGACGTGAAAAGAGTTCACCCGGAGATATGGGGGAGGTGGGAGAACTTTCTACTTAAATGGGCTAAGAGAATCGGTGTTCCAGCGGATTGGGCGAAATACGGATTGTGGAGATGGCTTGTCAACGCTTCGCCGAAAAGAAATCTAGCTAGGAGAGCAGGTATAAGGCTTCCTGAGTGGAGCGAAACGTATAGGCGATGGCTTATCCCTGCAGTAATCGATGCAATTAAATATGAAAGAGGAGGAGAAGTCGAAATCCACGTAAAGCTATCGTCTCCAATAGATCTCAGCGTTGTAAGAGACCAGAAGAGCATTATTGGTGAAATAGTCCGCGAAAATTCAGATAAGCTTGTATTTCACGATTCAAACCACGAGGCCGAGACGACAATATATGCAAGTGGAGAAGTGGTCTCACATGCAAGTAATGCCTCAGATGCTGTTGAAAGCATAATCACCGCACTCAAATTAATCTACAGGGGCTTAATGTGCAGTAAGTGTCTCTCATGTGAAATATGGTGTCCGAGCAATGCCGTTAAGGTCGAAGACCGCCCAATTATAGATGCTGAGCAGTGCCAGAGGTGTCTAGTATGCATTTACATGTGCCCTGTTTCAGAGGTCGTTGTCGAACACTTGGCTGCAGCACTATTCTTAAATGATCAATGGGCTTGGAGAAGGATATCTAAGCCTAGGAGAAAGGATATCGTAGCCAAAATCAAGACGGTTATATTGTCTAGCGATCCCAGTAAACCCTAGTTCTAACATAGTTCCTTTCCGCAAGAAATATAGCCTTATAAAACTCTTCTTCACCCTCCAAAAGTTTTCCCACGACTCTCGCTGCAGTTGAGGGACCAATACCGTAAGCGGATAAAGCTATTATGGCCGGCTTACCGTATACTAGTACCAGGTCTCCTATTTTCCTAAGCATGTTAAACCTCCTTAACTCTTCACCTCTAAGCCTCCTAAATCTATGGAATCTCCTGACAATCATTTCAGAATAATTGTCATCAGGTCTCAACACTCCAATAAACCTGGAACCACACTTGGGACAAGTAACTCTATCAGGTATATCCTTCACTCTCTCAATAGTACTCCACTTACCACACATGAGGCACACGAGCTTCACTCTCTTGTTTAAGATTCTCTTCTTCATCAAATCTATTATCATATTGGGAGGCATTGGAGGAGAGATAGCATCATAAACGTTCAAGCTAAGCAATGCCTCCTCCCCTAAAATAGAAGGCCTTCCTCCCAGCTTATCCTCAACAACCATCTTCACTCTATTCTTCTTCAAATCCTCCAGGAGTATTCTAATAGGTTCGAGACTCAAGTAGTCTGTAAGTATTTCTCTTAAAGCCTCCACACCTATAACTGTATCTTTTAAAGTTTCGAGAATCCTCCCAACACTTCTAAGACTAGCATCTCTCGATATTACGCCAAATCTCTTGGCTACGTGGAAAAGCCTCCACTTAAATAGATTAGTGTTTTTCACAGCCTCTACAATCTCTCCCTCGATATCCTCAAGACGATGAGGGGAGAGGAGTTCTCTTATTAGACTTGAAGGTATAGGTTTAGGTGTAATGATCATAATTCTATACGGGTCGCTCTTAGACGCGATAGAGAATTTCAGGTTTCTTGAAAGAGTGTGGACAAGGTATATTTCAAGAGCTCTATTCCCCCTAGTACCTAGGGGTGCGTGAATTATGATTGTTCTACCAAGATTCTCTATCACCAAATGTTTATCGTCCGGAACGAATTCTCCTCTCTTAATGGCTTCTTCAACGAATTCCAGTAGCTTACTGACAACATCTTCGGTCGCCGGGTATTTTCGGAGAATCCTTCTACCCGTGTCTCTCTTCATCAACAATCTTCTCAGAGCTCCGACTTCTCGTGCAACCTTGAAATGAACTGGAATGAGCTCCCCCTCCCATGCTGGAATAGCTCCGAGAACTTCTGGACTCGGCTCAACTTTCACCACATCCTCATAAATACCTACAATCCTCCAAACACTCCCACCTAAAATAAACTTGAATCCTTCTCTCCCATTTAATGCAACAAACAACTCATCTAGAACACCTATAGTAGTGTTAGAGATCACATCTTTAACGAGATAATGTCTTGTGTCGGGGATCATAGAAGTAGTATAATAGTATTTCCATATGCCCCATCCCATTCTCAGCATTCCATCCCTGTATCGAACTAGACCCTGTGAATCTAGCTGTCTAACAACATCCATGAACTCCTCTAAACTAAGATCTCTGTAAAAATATGATCTAATAACAGTCCTGTAGGCTTCTTCAACGCTAATCCTACCATTAGCCTCTAAAACCATTCCAGCTATTTGATGCGCTAGAACATCAAGCGCCTTGAAATGAGGTTTCTCCTCCTCCAATTCCCCACTAACTGCCCTACGTGCCAATACCAGAGACTCCATCATATCATCCACGTTGTCACTAGCTATAATAATCCCCCTAGAAGTATCTCCCAGTCTATGACCTGATCTGCCAACTCTCTGAAGAAGCTTCACAGCTTGTCTTGGCGACATGTACTGAATCACTAGATCAACACTACCTATGTCAATTCCCAGTTCAAGCGACGAAGTGCAGATTATTGCCTTAATCTTCCCGTTCTTAAATTCTTCTTCAACCCTTATTCTAATCTCTCTTGAAAGGCTTCCATGGTGAACGCTCACAGTGTTCTCCGAATAAGCATTTATTCTTGAAGCTAAGAGCTCGGCCATATCCCTAGTATTCGTGAATATTAGAATGCTGGCATGTTTCTCCATCAAGTCCAGAATTCTCTTCAATCTAACCATTATGCTCGGTGAAATTCCCAGTTCTTCTTGCCCATCGATGTCTGCTTCCGAGAACCTGGGAGACTCCACGATTATTTCAATAGGTTTCAAATAGTCTACATTGACTTCAACAACCCTCCTCCAACCCCCACCTAGCATTCCCTTAGCGTGCTCAATGTTACCTATGGTTGCAGACAAGCCGATTCTCTGAACTCTCCTCGATACAATATTGGACAATCTTTCGAGCGCTAGGGATAGTTGAACCCCTCTCTTATCGTAGAGAAGTTCGTGTAGCTCATCTACTATGATCCACCTGACTTTCCTCAAATGCCTTCTAGTGCTCCTAGCTACTAGCAGGAATTGTAGGGTTTCGGGTGTAGTTATAAGCATGTTAGGTGGATTAGCAGCTATCTTCCTTCTTTGAGACTGGGGGGTGTCACCGTGTCTAATGGCAACGCTAATGCCCACTTTCTCGGCTATCCTCTTCATCCTCCTATAAATATCCCTATTTAAAGCTCTCAGAGGAGTTATGTAGAGTATTTGTATTCCTGTAGATTCAGGTTTTGACAAAAACATGCTGTAAACTGGGAAGAGAGCAGCCTCTGTTTTCCCAACCCCTGTAGGAGCACATATTATCGTATGTTCTCCACTCAGCACAATACGTATTGCCCTTTCCTGGACTGGAGTTGGCTCTACATATCCTTCTCTACGTATCGCTTCCCTCAGCTTAGGATGTAGGATGTCGAATGCTTTCCCCATGGAGAGAGCAACTCCTATGCGCGGATAACATTATTTATATGCTCTTCTTAAAATTATTTTATCGTGGTGGGGATATAGAATTTGAGGCTATGGATCAGAGCGATCCTCTCCGAAACCATTACAGTTCTAGCTATCCTACTTCAAACACAGCTTCAGCCAAACACCGTTCTCTTAAGAGGGTCTATTGGAGTAACTCTACCCATTCTAATGTTAATAATAGTCATTTTCACAAAGTCCATAATTCTTTCGATGATAATCCTAATATCATCAGCAATAACATCGATGCTCCTCCAAGTAACCGCGCGACCTCTCATAGTAATGCTGTACTTCGTGCCGGGGATGAGAGGACTTTCGGAGAATCTGGTGGATTTCGTTAATAGTACCGCTACAAAGGTCTTCTTAGACCCCTCGATAATCACCCTCTCCGTAGCAATATCCATTCCCATATCATTATTCTTAATGAGGCTCGTTTATGGAGGAGTAAGCGATGAAGTTCTCAGCAATCTAGGAAGTGTAGACTATAATATTGGGAGACGCAATAAGATAACTTATTGGAGCACAGGTGTTTTCATCACAATACTTCTAGTAATTTACTTGAAGCTTACCAATGTTCTTTACGTAGTGGGGGTAATAGTGTCTTCGGCTTTAAGCATGTTAGCACGTTCTAAGAGAGCAGGTATCTCAGTACTTGCATGGATGTCGTGGATTCTCCTACCAATAACAGTCTCCCTAATAGTGGAGGGCAGAGGAGATGTTGGGAAGAGAGTGGAGGGAATAAGACTTGGGAGAGTGAGAGCAGTGTTGAAATACGGTGTTCCCACAATAACTTGGATGCCAAATATAATAAGGTATAGTAGTAGAGGTAAGTGTTGGCATTGGTCGAGAAGTAGAGGATACTATTATCTAAACGTACACTCCCAACTAAACCCCCATATAGTGTTATTCGGTGGAAGCGGAGCAGGCAAGTCCAAGCTCGCAATGAGAATAGTGAAAAACCTGTACATCAATGAGGGAATACCATTTGTTGTCATAGATCTACATAACGAGTACGTGGACCTTATTAAGGAGGTGGGAGGTGAAATTATCTACGCCGACAAGGAGTGCATTAATCCACTGGAACTAGACGGTGCGTCGCCTAGAGACAGAATAGTACAGGTGGCTGATAGTATTGCAAGAGTTTTCAAGCTAGGACCACTACAGAAAGCGACATTAGAGGAAGTATTGGAGGAGGCATACGCCTATAACGGCATAGTATTAGACGAGGTGTCGACGTGGAGTAATCCTGCTCCAACTTTTTCGACAGCCCTAATGGTGCTAGATAGGATAGTTGAAGAGGCAGGAAGCTGGAGGGATAAGTCTAGAATAGAGGCAATAGCACCCTACCTTAGAGTATTATCCTCAAATATCTTCAAGAAGACTACTCTCTCGGTCGGGGAAATAATGAGGAGGCCCACGACAATAGCTTTAGCAGGGGTTCCAGGAGACAGCATTAAAGCCGTCATAACCGAAACTCTACTGAGAAAAATATTCCACTACATAATGACCAGAGGACATTCGGAGAAAATCGTGAACTATATTGTAATAGATGAAGCACACAGAGTATGTAGAAGGGGAGCTGAGCCGTCACTAGTGGCAAGACTGATAATGGAGAGCAGAAAGTACGGTGTAGGATTTATTGTAATAACGCAGCAGCCAAGGGACATCGATGAAAGCATAATAGCTAATGCAGCTATAAAGATTAGTCTAAGAGTAATGGAACCACAAAACTTAGATTATACCGCAAAAACCATAGCAGGATTCCAGCAGGCCGGTAGACTTGAAAGCGTTAGGCAAGCAATATACTACCTGCCACCCAAACACATAGTTTTAAAGGATAGCATAAGTCCGGAACCTATGATAGTTGAAGTGGACTAAGTACATAAAATGTAGGCTTCACATTCTTAAAAACATCATGTAACTAAAGACTATGGTGTTTTGGAAAGATTTAAAATTCAAGTATCGCTTAGGATAACAAATGCCAATATTAAGCCTTGTAGCCGGCATACTGAGAAATACACAGTTGTTGAAGATTATCGTAAGTTACTTAGTTAATCACGAATTTTATTAACGGATAACATTTTATATGTTGCAAATTCAATAGAACCCTACAGCTAGATATGGTGGTATACGTGGCGGAGAATTTATTGGACGAAGAGAGCAAGAAGGAAGAAACCGTAGAAGTTGAAGAAGATTTCGAAGCGGTTGGAAAAGAGTTTTCACTACAGGAGCTTGAAGTCTTTGCTAAAATAAGCGAGTTGTGGGAGAAAATACTCAGAGGAGAGGTTGAACCTGAGGCCATTAAATCTATTTTGAGCACAAAGCGCGTTAAAATCACTAGAAAGAAGCGTAGAAGAACTAGAGGAAAATCTTAGCGTTAACAAAATATGTTGGATTATGGCTCACTTGCTTTCTGAATAGAGAATGTTCTAGTAACACAAATTTCCATAGTTTCGGATATTAGTTAGGCGACCTTCATAAAATTGAAGCTTTAAGAAGCTGTGATGAATTATTAAGGATTATTGCTGAAAACTACCATTATTTCCATATAGAGAATACATTCCACCATAACCACACGGAGGTTTCCTAATACTGGCTTCATTCTTCTCTAACTACTTCAATTTCGTACCCAATATTCTTTAGAGCTTCCTCCAAGAATTTGATGTCAAATCTCTTATCGAATATTATTATGGCTTTAATTTCGTCATTTTCCGTTTTAAAAGATATCTTATCCACAACTATTCTCCCTCTAATAGTGTCCTCTATTTTGTGAGGAATAAGTATGTAATTTCTAAACTTTCTCTCTAAAACTTGGATGAAAACGTCATAGTTATTTATAATTCTCTCAGCTTCCTCTAAGTCGTTTGCCCTATAGCCTAACACGCCCTTAAGACTATTAATTAACTTGATCGAATCATCTATACTCAATTTAACTACTTTGTATTCCCCCAAAGTAACCTTCACTTGAACTCTCTTAAAGCCCACAGTTTACACCTCAACAAGAAGGATCCCCTCCTAAAATAATAACTCTTCCTCTACTGCCAGGCTTGCCGTTGATAGAGACTTCCCAAAATATTTTAATTAGAACCCTAAGTATTTAAGTGGGGATTTAAGTCTTTACTTAGATGAGTATTAGGGTGTTGAGCATTGTTTAAGGCAGCATATCCTTTCGCGTCGAAGTTCAAGTACATTGCACAGACGCTGGCAAAGGTCACTGATATGATACCCTTCACTGTGAGGCCTGAGGGAATGGAAGTTAAAATGTTGAGCCCCGATAAAACAACGATGATTATTTTGAGATTACCAAACTTGGCCTTCGACTCCTATGAGTGTGACTCGGAGAAGACTTTTATAGTTAGAGCAGACGAGTTGACGAAGATTGTGAGGAGAGGAACTAGGAACGACATATTAGAGTTTTTATTGGACGAGGAGAGGAGAAGGCTTGTTCTAGTATTTAGAGATAAGAGAACAGGGGTTAGTAGAAGGTTTTATCTTCAGCTAAGAGAGGGTGTTGTAGAGAAGCTTGGCGAGCCAAAGATTGCCCTCCCTGTTAAGATTAGGATGCTTACAGAGGACTTTAAAAACATGCTAAAAGACGCTAAAATAGTCTCTGACGAAATAGATATGAAAGCCTACAGCGATAGACTAGAGGCTATAGCTGAGGGTCATCAAAAGAACTACAAGAACATTATGCGAATTGATAAGCCTTTAATATCGTATGAGGCGTCTGCGGAGGCTACAGCAACTTATGGACTCGATCTGCTAGAGGTCTCCTTAAAGGCTATGCAAGCCTGCGAAACAGTTTACATAGAGTTCGGAGAAAATTTCCCCATGAAGCTCACATTTGATATCCCAGGAGGAGGAGTCTTAATTTACTGGGTTGCGCCGAGGGCTAAGACTTGACAAAGTACCTAGTGGGCATTATAGGAATAATTTTGATAGTGTTACTAGTGGTTCTAATGGTCAGCTACAATATTCGCTGTGCTAGGAAGCTATCCAAACCTCTCCAATAAATCTTTCATCACAGCCTTAATCTTCTCCTCCTCAACTTTCTTCACAGGCCTCCTAGGAGCCTTAACCTGAGGATACCAGGCAGGCTTAGAACAATGCCCCCTCTCTGGACAAATAATGCAACAAAGAGGACAAACATTATGGTTTACGTGGAGAACACAAGTTTTAACAGGCGTCCCTATCACACCGCAGTAATCACACTTAGACCAATACATAACCAATATCAAACACCACTCATAATATACTGGCAAATTCGCTGAAAGCTCTTTCCACATCATTAGACCATTTCTCAAAGCCCTCAGGCCTCTTGGGATAGTTGTCGTAGAGAGCTTTTACCTCACTCATGTACTTTGCTAGAAGCCTTAGCTTCGATAGGAGACTAGGCTTTCTAATTAGCTTAAACAACTTAATGCCTTTCTCCACAATACTATACTTCAATAGTCCCTCCGAGCTAGTTGCAGAAAGTTCTTCCCCAGTAACTATCCTCTCCCTCATAACGAACTCTAAGTCATCATTTGAGAGCCTTTGCATGAACATCCTCATTAAATCTAGAGAGGCTTGCTTTGCACCATATAGCTTATTGTAAATCACATTAGTCTTCCACAAACCATTAATACTGTAGTCTCCCATTTCGAAGGCCTCTGTTATAGCCATGTAAGCAGCATAAGCGGATTTGAGGGCGGCTCCCATACCTCCTCCGTGAACAGGGTTAGCCGTTAGAGCTGCGTCCCCAATAGTTACAAAGCCGTTTGCAACAAATGTTTTCAAAGACCTTCTTGTGGGAACTATTCCTCCACCTGCCTCGACAACCTTCGATGAAGCAAGCTCTGCTCGAATAGCAATATGCTTGTAGAACAGGTTCCTAGGATTAGGATGATTTGGAACGCCTTGAACACCCAACCCTATGTTAGCTTTATTTTCTCCCTTAGGGAAGAACCACCAGTAGCCTCCTGGACTAGCTTCTTGATTCAAAAATATTTTAATACTCGTGGGGTTGTCTACTTGAACATCAACCCTTATCTCCCTGTACGCTATCGAAGCATCTTCAAGTGAAAGCTTCTCTGAGACAGGCCAGCTGCTTGGAAGCTTCCTCCTTATAGCAGAAGCAATGCCCGTAGCATCGACTGTTACATTAGCGCTAATCCTCTTAATCACATTATCTCTTAGATCTCTCACTACAATACCCTTCACAAAGCCTTCGGATATGATAGGGCTTAAAACGTGGTGAAAGTGATAGAGTTCTACTCCCGCATTTAATGCTTCCCTTAAAAGTCTTTGACCGAAGGCCTTCCTATTTAGCTCGTATCCCTCTCCCTGAAGAACTAAAACGTACTTCTCGCTTGGAGAATATATTTCCATTCTCCTAATTATCCCCTCAATCTCCCTGCTTCCAGGAAGCTCAAGACCTAACTCCACGAAATAGCTCTTACTAATGGCGTCTCCGCATACCTTCTCACCTATCCTAGACTTCTCTTTCCTCTCTACTAAGGCAACTCTCAGACCGCTCTCTGCAAGCCTACGAGCAACATAGCAACCTGCTACTCCAGCTCCAGCTACAACCACATCGTAAAATAGATGCCCCGCCACGTCTACTCGCCTCTAAAACGCTTGAACCAGTTGGTTAATACCCGAGTTAAAATATTAACGTTTCCTCCCTCGAATTACCGCTTCCAAAAGCTTTAGCTTAAATTTTTTCCGTTAAACTATTAATTACAACGTAGCTGTATGCTGGAATATTTAATGCAAACCATAGAGCATACACGATTTTGCCTAAGGTTATTGAGAGGGAGAGGAGGACTAGTAGAACTGCTAATATGAACAATTCTAGTATTTGAAGTCCACTCATCTTAGGCTTTCTCGGCCCCTTAGGTGTGATCCTCCATTCAAAGGGCAATGATAGAAAGGATTTGATGACTGAGTAGGTTATACTTGGACTCATTGAGAGAGTTACGCATGAAAGCCTCCCAATTATTCTGAGAGCTCTAAGCAGTCTCTTTCCGCAATAGCGTACAGCATGGTTTACAAATAAGATAGCGTATAGAATTGAGGGGGCCAACATCAGCATGATCGCAGTTTGCATGGATAAATCCTCCATTACTCCTCCTATAAGCATCGCAATAGTAGCTAGTGGCAATAATATGAAGGAGAACAGGGAAGAAAAGTATTGAGATAAGTAGATGGTCCACTCAATTCTTGATCTAAGAGAGAGACTGTATTTGCCGAGTAGAATTCTTTTTAATAGTTCGACTGCACCGTAAGCCCACCTACACTGCTGGGCTTTAAATGCACTATATGTTGCAGGCATTTCGACTAGAAGATTGTGTGGGCACGTTTTAACGGGTCTCCCGAGAGACTCTAGTCTTAACCCCAATTCCACATCCTCTAACAGTACACTTTCATCCCATCCTCCAACTCGCTCTAATAATCTCTTTTCAATGCAACAACCTGACCCAACTAGCGAGACTCTTCCCATAACCATTTCTCTCCCCAGTATTATAGAGGCGTTCGCAAATTCTTCTGCAATAGCTAATGCCTCCGATATCAACGATTCCTCTGCATTATACGCCTTCCACAGAGAGATGTGGGGATGCCCTGTTTTGTTTGAAAAAGAAATAATCGTATTTATGAAGTTCTCAGACACCCTGGCGTCTGCATCCAATACGATCACGTAGTCTCCCTTAGTCTTCCTCAATGCGCAGTTTAATGCCCCAGCCTTCCTACCATAAGGTCTCCCCCTACAAATCAGAGAGCCATTAATCTCCTCGAGGACATCTTTCGAAAACTCCTTGAGCTCCCTACACGTAGCTGGATCATCATCCGAAATCACCAACACCTCCATTTCCCCATTGTAATTAGATCCTCTAATTGACAATAAGGCCCTCCGAACAATATCCTTAGGCTCGTTCTTAACCGGTATATGTATTGAAACCTTCCTTGAGGAGTCTTCGTGGAAAGTATTATCATTTCTTAAGGATCCCCTCCTATATCCCACAACGTAGTAGTATGATTGAAGAATCGGAGCCAACACGGATAGACATGCTACTAATATTATTAGGATGGGAAGTATCATAAATTCAACACTTCCTTAACCTTTTAAACGTGCATTCCTGTAGGCTAACGTTAACACATGCCAGGACAATAGCCATATGAGGGCTAATACACCAGATAAACCTATCTCAAGAATTGCTTTAACCATGGGAGGACTTTTACTCACTACGTTAGGTATGGTTTCAAAGATTATACTCGACGCCAATGCGACGAGAAGCATACCCACCCATGCATATAACATTATTAAGAGTACTGGTAGAATCGGCACTAAAATCTCTCTTAACACACTCAAACTATGCCCCCCTTATGCTCTTTTTCTAAGCTTTATATAAGTTAATGACGTTCTTCCAGAACCTGGTTGTCGAAGTTGAATTAAGTTCCAGAAACGGTTTCATATGTCTGTACGGGGTCTTTTGCTCGCATTTCTCAGCGAGTTATGTCTTTAGGTTTCCGCATGAACCTCACGTGGAGCAACTTGTAGTCGTGGTGAGGCATGGAGCAGAGGTCAACTCGCCCTAGGAAGGCATACAATGACCTAGATGAGAGGGAAGGGCTGGCTCAAATAGAGGCCCTTAAATATTATAGTACGTCTACTCCTTCACCGGCAATAATGTGTTTAAATCTGAGTGCGTCATCCCACATATAAACATTGTTAAACATAACATAGACTTCGCTACATCCATTTGCTTCCAATAGTAACACCTCCTCCTTAAGTCTCTCAAGATCTCTGTCACTATACTTATACTTATAGTTTATTTCCCCGTTTAGACCGTGAAGTCTAATATAACATATGGGCCATGTTGAAAGAGGCTTTCTTTTCAATAAGTCGACAACGTGAATTAAGTCCAGTTCCTCAAGAATACTCTTCAGTAACTTGCTGTTATTTAGCCAGTCCCCTCTAGGTTCCCATGCTACTAGAAGCCCTCTTCTATCTATTGCCTGGAAGAATCTTCTCATGTTTTCAATATTTTCCTCGCGGCACTTAAAGCTAGATGGCGTTTGGACCACTATGATCTTTGATTTAAGTATAATTGCCGCTTTAACAGTTTTATTCCATGCATCAAAGTTTTCTCTGGTTGGTCTTAGAAAACCGTACTTATCGTATTGATCTCTCGAAATATTCAATCTTGCTTTTCTCCACGTGGGGCTAGTGGGAGGGTGCGTTATGGCTTGCCATGCTTTAACCGTAAACTCAAATTCTGGGGGGGCACTCTTCCTCCAAGTAGCTAATGTCGTGTCCAATGGTATCTTATAAAAAGTTCTTTGAACTTCAACCACATTAAAAACCTCATAGTACTTCTTCCTCGACTTGGGGAATCCGCAGCACCCTATTTTAACTATCATCTTAACACCTAACTTAAACTATTAATTAAATATAAATTAAGGTTTAACTCACTTAGTTGTGGTATTACGTAATTGAAAACCTGTTGTAGAGGCGGCCAGTATTGCTTAGGTTCAAGTGCTTGAAGTGTGGGAAATGTTGCAAGATGAGCCCTATATCGCTTCTACCGCATGAGAAAATCATTTTAGAGAATCTGAGTAAGCGCTTAGGGATAGAGGTCTCATTCAGCTACGACTATTATATTCACGATGCTAGACATAACTATAACATTGTTTTAACGTATCACTTGAACCTCGAAGATGGTAAATGCCCCTTTCTATCGTCAGACAGCAAGTGCTTGCTTCAAAACTATTATAAACCTCTTGTTTGCCGAGCATTCCCATATATTCCATCCAAGGTGGAGTATGTTTACGATACTAGAATAAAGGTTCTGGGATGTAAGACTAGTTATGCTATATCAACTGCCTGCACCTATATTTCTAAACTAAAGGATAAGCTTAGCACTAAAATTAAATCACCTTACGAGATCAGGAAGTTCATGTTAGAAGAGTTCAGTGCTGCGGCAGAAATGGAGTTGAAGAGAAGACTGGTGTTATCTTACATAAGTTTTCTATGGAAAAGAGGTGCCTTGAATCTGACATTCAGCAATAGTCCTGGCATACCTATTAACGCCTTCTCTCTCATCAGAAAATATTTTCCCTACATCCATATCAAATTGTAGGCTGGTATCAATCAATCCACATAGGCTCCTTCTCCAACAACTTCTCCAGTATCTCTCTTCCCCTATTCACTTTATACCAGTGCCCCATACATAGTATATCGAATTCCATGCTAAGTATTTTCTCAATACTTCTCCTCCAATCCTTCTCATCAGAGTTCCACTTAGAACACAAGACTCCATCACAATCCCCGCCAAATAAAACTCTGCCACCAGCTACTTCAACTAGTATGCTCATCGAGCCTGCAGTATGGCCTGGAGTACGGTATAGTTCGACAATTCCACTTCCAACTCGGAGCTCATAATATTCTTTCTCGAGCGAAATTCCGACAGGACAAGGCTTGAAGGGTACTCCTAGCATCTTAGATGCTGTATAATCCTCATTGCCGTGTCTAATGGCCATTGCATCAGGTTCCATCGCTACTATTGTTGAATTAAGGTTGTTGTAGAAAAAGTAGTCTCCTCCTGCATGATCTGCGTGGGCATGAGTGTTTACTATGTATCTTAGATTCCTCACAGAAATTCCTAGTTCTAAAATGTTTCTCAGAACACCTATAGGATTCATTCCTGAACCAGAATCTATTAGAATAGCTTCATCATTGAATATTACGGCGTAAGAATAGGCGTCGAGTTCGCTAGTCAAAAATGGCGCAGCAACTAAATACACTCCACTACATATTTTAACGACCATAAGCCTTTACCTTATTAACTATAGTTATTTATTTTATTTATTTCTCGAATTATTCTAGGCTATTCTACGTAGATGCGTTATTGATACATACTTTACTACTGGAAGTATTGCCAGTTTCTCCCTTAACTTGTCGATTGGAATAGCTAGCTTTGAAATATCGGCCACTAACGTGCATTCAGCTAGCTCGCCTCTCTTGATAGTCGTACAGTGGGAGGCTATTAAGTCCACATTTAACTCAGCTAGTTCTCCTGTTACTGTTGCAAGAGCTCCTGGAATATCATGCAGTTTCAACGATATTTCAACTAGTGCAGCCTTGGGTGGTAGTAATGGGGATAGCAGTATTTCCCTCTTCTCGCTGTCAGCTATTAATATTATGTGCATTCCCTCAACTATTCCGAGGGCTTCTCTCACAACCATGGGAATCGTGATTCTGCCTTTATTATCTACTCGAACAATTTCAGTTAACTTCAAGCCACTACACCACCTTGTAAAAGAATGGTTAATACTGTGGGATAATTATACTTTTAACCCTTTATATTTCTTTCACACAGATAAATTAATAGTTCCTTTAAAAAATCAATAACAACAACATTTAATAATTATTACCTTTCTTATAAAATCTGTTTAAATCCCACACACTACCCGCATCCATAACATTACAAAAACTATTAAAATGCCTAATTTACATGCAGACCTTGTCAATTCATAGCAGTTATTCCTATTCAGCGAAATAGTTTTGTAGAAAATAAAGAAAAATATTCCCTACAGATAGTTAAGTTGTAGCTTAGCCTAGAGGGATTTGATTGAAGAGACCTAGCCGAGTAGAAGTGATAGTTTTAATGGATAGAGATTCTCTCAGCAATGCATTCATTACAGAATACGCTCTCTCGATACTAATACGTGCTCACTACCAGAAAAAGATTAAGGAAATACTTTTTGATACAGGTATAAGTTGGAGTAAGGTAGTTTATAATGCTATGAAAATGGGGTATAATATAGGGAAGATAAGAACATTCTTCATAAGTCACTGGCACAGGGATCATGCTGGAGGATTTAAGGAGAGAATTAGTTTAGGTGGAGAAGATAAATTAAAGGCTTACTCACCCGATGACAAAAGAGCTTTGAGAGAGGTAGCTAAGAAACATAGGAACTTAAATGTTGTTGTATGTAAGAATAAAACGACGGTAATCCCCGGAATATACTCGACTGGAACAATAGCTTCCTCTAGAGAGCACGCTCTGAAAATAGAGCTCGTAAGTGGTAAAAAAGTGCTTATAATAGGTTGCGGCCATGCAGGCCTCATGAACATAATAAAGTGGAGCTCCAGTAATAAGGAGATTCTCCACGCAATAATGGGAGGCTTCCACCTAAAGAATGAAGCTTCTCATAATGTTAGATTAATTCTAAGAAATATTTCAAATAGAGTTGAGAGAGTAATACCACTCCACTGCAGTAACCATAAGAGAGTATTCAAAGAAGTATTAAAAGATAAATATACTCCCGGTGGAGTGGGTCTTAAAGTGGTATTCGAATAGTATTCTTAGTTCTGTCTTCATCCCTTCTAGTCAGACCGTGGTCCGTTCATCACGTTTCAGTACAAATCAGACTATTTCATTCATATTTTATTTAAGCAACTAATAAATTTTCACTAGAATTCCTAGCCAATAGCTACTGTAGTAGTGTCCACTCTGCGTTTAGACTCGTCGATCACTACCTGCCTGCTCAACTACATTAATTAGCTTGTCCACTACTTCAAGTATTATTCTTGAAGTATCACAGTTCTCCTTCAACACTATGGGAGTACCTTCATCGCAAGATAATGATGCATATGGGTCGAGAGGGATTTTACCGAGGAGTCTAAGTCCATATTTTTTAGTAAGTCTTTCTCCCGCTCCCTTTCCAAGCAGATAATAGACTTCGCCACAGTTGGGACACTTAAAGTAGCTCATGTTCTCTACAATGCCAATTATTGGTACCTTGAGTTTCTCAGCAAATACTATAGCCTTCTTAACAACGTGCTCAGATACTCCGCTTGGAATGGTGACCATTATAATTCCCGTTAGAGAGGGAATAAGCTGAGCTATACTTAGAGGTTCATCGCCTGTTCCAGGAGGCAAATCTATTAGAAGGTAGTCTAGCTCACCCCATTCCACTTCAGCTAGTAATTGTCTTATAACATTAGTTTTCAAGGGGCCACGCCAAATTGTTGGGGCATCCTTTTCTTCTAGTAACATGTCTAGGGAAATGACCTTAACTCCCATAGGTCCCTCTACGGGAATTATTCCTTTAGAGCTAATAGCAGGTATTTCATCCACTAAGTTTAACATCTTGGCTACACTAGGACCATGGAAATCTGCATCGAAAATAGCCACCCTTTTACCTTTCGAGGCGAGGCCTACTGCTACATTAACTGTAATAAAACTCTTA
Organism: Thermoproteota archaeon; assembly: GCA_029258925.1. Taxonomy (GTDB): domain Archaea; phylum Thermoproteota; class Thermoprotei_A; order EX4484-217-1; family JAPDJV01; genus JAPDJV01. The sequence goes on from JAPDJV010000013.1 coordinate 30,269, forward strand.
CCTACACCCCCCTTACCGCTCATGACAGGTATTTTAAATCTTATTTTACTCATCTTGTCCGCTATCATAGCGTTCATTTCAGCAATAGTTTCTCTCAGTCCTTTTTTAGCAGGAGCGTTTTCTTTCATACGCCTCTCCCTAAATATTTTGTTCGAGTAACCAGATTAACCATTTTCGGGGTTAAAAATGTAGCGATAATGTTTTTCAAATAACTCCGAGGACTATTCCAACGATTATCGGTATACTGGCCAGTATTGGAAGAACCTTGGAGGTTTTCCTGCCGGCTTCCTCCAACGCTTCCATAAGGATCTCTAACCCCCTCGAACCAATTACCTGTACCCCCTTTACCTCACCCATAATGTAGAGGGGCCTGCACTTACTCATATTAGAATAGGCTTCTCTAAACAGGCTTTCAACTTCATTCAATATATCCTCTTCTGAGGTCACGTCTCCTACTGCCAGGTAAGATTTTTCACCCGGCTTCACAGCTGTCTTAGCATGGTTATCCGTTGTCAGGACTTCAACGTGTTTTACACCTAGTTTTCTGAGAAGGCCGATTATTTTCTCTCTTAGACCGGGCTTCATATTATTCCCGTCTACCACTATAATAGACAACAATTCCTCTCCCACTCTCATCAAAATAACTGTCACTCCATTCTCACATATATCGTCATTCTTCGCAAGCCTTCTACTCCTAGCTACGCCCACCTCCACCCACTCTGCTAGTTTCTCTCTTCTCCCATCTAGCGCTTTTCCTATTATCTCTGTAAGCGTGTCTATATCGCCTTGAGTATAGTTGAATGCGTGTGGCTTTCTATTATGTGCCTCTATTACCATGATGTCCTGATACCCCTTCTTCCTCGCAACTTCCAGAAGCCTATGGTTTAATTCGTACGGTAGGTCATCTATTCCATTCTTTATACTTATTGTAATTATGGGAACTTTATCTGTTAATATTTGAAGTATCTCATAATCCTGCTTCGAGCAGTGTTTAAAGTATGACACCTTTAAAAGCGTCGGGGAGTCGCTTAAAGTCTTTATAGTTTTTTCAACTATCCTCTCCACCTCCCTCCTTGAAACAGGGTCTCTCTCATGTCCTCCGGGACCATGAACTAGCACAGCTATGCACTTCAATTCCCTCTCAACTCTCTCTACCAATACTTTCGGCAACATCGAGCCCCCGATGTTCCTGAATGGACCCGTGTGGAAGCTTGTCTGGATAATGCATGAGACCGTATTGTCCCTCTCATCTACTACTCGAACGGCTTTAATCCATCCATCCACGCGTGTCCCAATCCTATGCAAGATTTCCTCGAAAACAGATGGGTCGTTGGTTAGCCAATTATATGCAAAGCCTTTAAACAATTCTAGCGGTTTCACATCTGAAATACTCGTACCTCTATTAAGCCATAGTGAGAAAAAATAAGTTGCAATTCCGAGTAAAGTGGATGAAAATAGGAAAAGCACTATTGTCTTTATACTATAGTTCATGGCGAAGTAGAAATATATGGCGCTAAGGATTACGGGGGTCATAGCTAATGTCATTGACTTAACGAAGTTCCATTCAAGTAGAGTACAGAAAAGTAGCATTAAGACGACCGTTGAGACGCCATAGCCTAAACCATACTTCCCAGACGTGAAACCTAGGGTTCTGAATACTGTTAATACCATGTCTGCTATGGAGGATGTGAAAAATATTAAGCCTATTAGAGTACATATCCTCCTAACCTTATTCCCCTTCAACACGTACGTGGCATTCAAAGCAAGCACTGCTGGAAACGTGAAGAGGGTTAATGGGGCAAGTATTGATAGAATGTAGTTTAATGTCAACCTTAAATCTAAGCAGGATACAGCTAAGAGTGTTATGATGACCAGCAAGTATAGTGTTGCTGGAAATCTTATAGAAGATGAGAATAATCTCCTATAATATCTTGAAGCTCTTGCTTCCATCCATTCCCCCATAACCACTTCAACCTGCGCTAATACTCTACTGGCTATTGCAGTATTGTTAGAAGGGTAATATAAGCTTTTGACGATGAGCCCTTAGTCTCCTACAATCTTTACTGAGCGTCAATTATTCACTCACATTATTCTTTTAGCAGTAGATATTTGCAGTATTGATTCGACAGGTAAGTCTATTTTCTCTTTCCAGTCATCCCCTATGGTTACGAGGGTCATTATGCCGCTGATGGAAGCCCTAGCCTTCCTAACAATGTTTATCAAACATCTAACAGTTTTCCCGGTTCTAATAATATCGTCTACTATGAGTACCTCATCCTTCTTCTTCAAATGCTTTCTGGGAACGTAGAGTGTAATCACAGTGTTAGGGCTCCTAATGAAGGAATCCTCGTAGTAGTCCTCTGTACCCGCCTCCATGCTCTTCTTCGCTATGATTATTGGGACTTGAAGTGTTAAACCTATTGTTGTGGCAAGAGGAATAGCATTTATCTCCGGTGTAAGAATTTTCGTAACCCTCTTGCCTGCGAAAGCCTGGTATGCATGGTGAGATATTAGTTGAAGCATGTATGGGTCGGAGAGTATATCAGTGATGTTAATGACCCCGTTAGCAGTAATTTCTATCCTATCTTTTATCAACAGTGGTATATCAACGGTATTATTAAGTTTCTCCCATATTTTCTCAGCTTGGTCAAGGCTCGGAATAATGGAACCCTTCACATATCGACATAACACGGTTTCTGGCACACCTGTAATAGCCGAAAGTTCTCTATAGGAGTAGAGTTTTTTCAGAAGCCTTAATTTTTCTATAACCATTATTCTAAACTTCAGTAATTCTGATTTAGACGAAATCGTTCTCATAAGCCTCTCCTCGCAGGGATTATATAAAATTTTAATCAAAGGTTTAAAAAAGGTTTTTGCAAATCTCTTATTTGGATGACCCCCATTGAAGAACATTATTGAGCTGAAGAAGAGTCTGATGGAAACCTATGATGCTATAGTACCAGGGTATGCTAGGAGCAGGAGGAGACCATTCAAGATAATTTCGAAAATCCCCTTAGAGGAGCAGCGTTTAATCTGTGACCTCGGCTGCGGCCACGGCATTAATGCTACATTTATTGCTGAAAAAGGATGCGAAGTAGTGTGTATTGATTTATCAACTAGAATGCTAAGTGCAACCCGTAGGAGAAGTATTAGGAGGGGAGTCTACACTAGAGTAAATGTTATTCAAGCTGACATGGAACACCCTCCATTAAGAGAGAATTCTCTAAACGCAGCTATAATAATAGCTAGCCTACATCATCTCCCCGTAGAAAACGCTATAACAACTCTAAGAGAGCTAGGCAGATCTCTTAAAAGTAGGGGGCTAGTTCTCATAGTGGTCTGGGCTGCACCTCAATTTAGGTTCTTAAAAGCGATTACAATAAACATTCTCAAGAAGATTCTCGGAAGAGTGGACAACGTATGTGATGTACACGTATCCTGGAGGAGCAAGGGACGAGTCTATGCAAGATACTATCATTTATATACGCTTAGAAGTCTTAGAGATATTATTGAGAAGGCTGGTTACAGTATTAGACAGATTGGGGGACTAAAAATAACTTCGAGAATACTCTACGACAACTACTTCGCTCTGGCTGAGAAGAGATGAAGAGAAAGCTTGTGAGAATTCTATCGGGAGTTACAGTGGTAGCAGTAATGACACATCCGCATCCATGTCCACATGGGAAATGTCTATACTGTCCAGGAGGCCCAGAGCATGGAACTCCGCAGAGCTATATTGGGAAGGAGCCGGCTTTAATGAGGGCCGTTAGATGTAAATTCGAACCATCCCTCCAAGTATATGAGAGGCTGAAGCAGTACGTGTTTTTAGGATTTAAGCCGAGCAAAGTAGAACTCATAGTCATGGGAGGAACATTTCCTTCAACACCTATAGACTATCAGGAATGGTTTATAGCTAAATGTTTAGATGCTTTAAACAAGTTCCCACTGAAGACCAGTAATAGCTGGATTAGCTTGGAGGATGCCCAGGCAGAAAACGAGGTAGCAGATGTTCGATGCATTGGATTAACTATTGAGACAAGACCTGACTGGGCATTTGAGAAACAGGTTGATAGAATGCTCCGCCTAGGAGCAACGAGAGTGGAGCTAGGAGTCCAATCAATATATGACGACGTGTTGGAGAATATTAGGAGAGGGCATAAAGTCGAAGACACCATTAAGGCAACTAGGATATTAAAGGATTCAGGCTTTAAGGTAGCATATCACGTAATGCCTGGATTACCTGGTAGCGATCCTGATAGGGACTTGGAGATGATGAGAGAAATATTTGAGAACCCTGATTTCAGACCTGACATGTTGAAAATCTATCCAACACTGGTAATGAAAGATACTGGACTATATGATATGTGGAAGAGGGGAGAATACGAGGCACTAACCGATCTGGAAGCTGTGGAAATGATTTCGGAGGCCTTCAGGTACATACCGAAATACGTGAGAGTTATGAGAGTTCAAAGAGATGTCCCGGCACCGCTTATAATAGCTGGGCCTAGGAGGGGTGATCTGAGAGTGCTCGTTGAGAAGAGAGCCTTAGAGAAGGGAATTACAATAAGAGAAATAAGGTGGAGGGAGGCAGGACTAGCTGCGTGGAAGAGGCTCATGAAAGTAAATCTCAGTAGAGTTAGAGTAGACATTTTGGAGTATGAGGCAAGCATGGGTACTGAAGTGTTCATATCCGCCGAGGACCCAGAAAACGATCTTATAGTAGGTTTCGTTAGACTCAGAATTCCCTCAAATAAATCGCATAGACCGGAGGTGGATGAACATACAGCAATAATAAGAGAACTACACGTTTACGGTCCTCAAATACCTATTGGAGAGAAGTCTGTAGATGGGTTACAACACATTGGATGGGGAACAAGGCTTCTTAGGAAAGCCGAGGAACTAGCTGTAGAGAACTACGACTGTAGGAAAATACTAGTTATATCCGGTATAGGTGTAAGAAGTTACTATAGGAGACAAGGTTATTTCAGAGCATCGGGCACACACTATATGATGAAAATTTTAGATAAGTAACATGAAACGATCCGTTACATTAAGCTATCTCCATAGTCGTCACTTGGAATATATTTTCTCAACCCTCCCTCTTTCTTATACTTCAATATCTTAACAATCTCCACAGCTTCCCTCCCATTTCTCGCTTTCCCGTAAACCTTGGCCTTAAGTAAACTAAATCTCCTACCACAGTAAGGACAAGTCTTACTTTTAGCTCCAGCTCTAGCAACTTGGAGCCCTCCGCAGTGAGGACAAGAAACTATTAGATATTTCCACTCCGAGCAACCCATTAATCCCACCAATCCTAAGCAATCCAATGGATTCTATGATTATAAGTTTAAGCTTCCGCTTAAATAGTGAACACTAAAATAGCGCATCTACTCACTTCAATCCTCATAGGGTTCCGAATTAGATAGAAATAAATTGTTCCATCAATAATACAATCAATGGGATGAAGAAGGTTTTAAGTGCTGAGACGTGAAGACAAACCCACGCGCTGACCATTAAAACATTGATTATTAAGGGTGGTTTTAGCTATTCTAACGCGGGTAACTAATAGTGTTTTATGTGTAGGGATAGTAGGTGTGTGAGTATTCGAACCTTATTCTTGGAATAGATATGGCCCAGATAAAGCCTAGAGCTAGGCCCGTTGCAAGACCTCCTATGTGAGCTAGAACGTTTACAACCTCTCCGCCAAAGCCAAAGCTGCTTATAATGAATATCATTATAGCCCAATTAATACTTCTCATGGAGCCAAATCTCTTATACTCGAACATTGCAAGCAATCCTATTATTGAGAATATTGCACCCGAAGCTCCGACGGTATACATGAAAGGTGCAATTGTAATAGTTAAAACGCCTCCTACAAGTCCCCCTAGAAAGTAGGCTATTAGCATTCTCTTTGTTCCCATAGTAACCTCCGTTACCTCACCTATACTTTTCAGAGCAAGCATGTTGAACAGTATGTGGAGAAGATTCGCATGTACAAACATTGAGGTTAAAAGCTCCCACCACCTATTCAAGTACATTACTTCATATCCTTGGAGAACTATTGGTACAATCCTATGTACCTCCCATATAGCCCCCGTGAAGTCGGGTACTAGCAATGCGAAAACAGCCTTAACGTAGTCTCCTCTTAGAGCCAATAAGAGGGCCCCTGCAAGAGACACTAGCACATATACTAGAATATTTGTTGCTATAAGAATCCTAGTGACCCTCCTCCTATAGGCAAAGAAACGCCCCCTAAACATTCTCCTATCATACCTCATTATCTAACTCCTCCCTTAAGGGATTGAAGTCTCTTTTTTATAATTTCTATAGTTAAATTTGGATCGGCTCGACCCCTAGTAACTCTCATAACCTGCCCCACTAGGAAGTGTATTGCTTTCTCTTCTCTTAACGCGTCCGAAACAGCTTTCGGATTCTGCTTAAATACTTCTTCAACAATCTCGGCAATATAGTCTTCCTCGCTTAAAACAGTTACTTTCTCACGTCTAACAATCTCTCTTGGACTTATCCCCTCCATTATTACTTTAGGAAGTATTCTCTTAGCTATCTTAATGCTTATAGTCTTCTCGTCTACTAGTTCAAGTAGTTCTGCTAAGTGCTGAGGCTTCATTTTAGACTCCTCGATCTCAATATCTCTTTCATTAAGCCATCTCAAAACATCGTTCACCAACATGTTTGCTATTCTCTTAGGGTTACGGTAGTATTTTACAGCTTCCTCGAAGAAGTCTGCCAGAGGCTTACTACTGACTATTACAATAGCCTCGGTGTCCGGAACACCATATTCTCTAACGAACCTCTTTGCTCTCTCCTCGGGCAATTCCGGCATTAACGTTTTTAGTCTAGTAATTCTATCGTCCGTTATGATTACGGGCGGGAGGTCTGGTTCCGGGAAATATCTGTAATCTTGCTCCTCCTCCTTCACTCTAAGTGGGACTGTTACACCTCTAGTTGAATCCCAATGCCTTGTTTCCATTTTAACATGCAAGCCCTTTTTCAAAGCCTCCTTCTGTCTAACAATCTCGTAAGCTAAAGCTCTCTCAACCTCCTTTATCGACCCTATGTTCTTAACCTCGATCCTAGGATGACCCTTTATAGAAACATTAGCGTCTACTCTCATAGACCCTTCCAGACTTAAGTCGGCAACACCTAAGTGCTCTATTATGGATCTAAGCTTTGCGAGGAAAACCCTTGCCATCCTAGGACTCCTAATGTCTGGTTCTGTTACTATTTCAGCTAAAGCTATACCTGACCTATTGTAGTCCACGAGAGTATATGGGCTCGTTATAATAGAACCTGTTGGATAAGTTAGTTTTGCAGGATCCTCCTCTAAACTAATACGTCTAATACGAACTCTATAACTAGATCCCTCCCAGTCAAACAATAGTTCTCCTCCAACAGCTATAGGGGCTCCTCCCCCACCCTCAAACTGTGTTATCTGGAAATTCTTGCTCATATCAGGATAGAAATAGTGCTTCCTGTAGAACACTATTTCCCTATTAATTTTAGATTTCAGCGCTAAAGCTATCATGACCGCGAAATCTATAGCCCTATCGTTAACCACCGGAAGAGCCCCCGGTAAACCCAGACAAACGGGGCAGACTACGGAGTTAGGGGTTTTACCTCTATAATTTGATGGGCATGAGCAGAATAACTTGGTTTTTAACTCAGTTAGCTGAACATGTATCTCCAAACCTATTTTCACATCACAGTTCATCTTCAAGCACCCGGTGGCAACAAATTTCTCAATCCAGTCGTCTCCTCGATGATCGCAGAGACATTGAGTAGAAGAGGCTCTGAGAGTATAGGCCCCATGATCTGTAATCCTATCGGAAGACTATCGACAAATCCCGCCGGAACAGAGAGAGCTGGTATTCCAGCTAGATTTGCTGGTACTGTTTCCACATCTACCATGTAAAGTGTTAGAGGATCCTTTATTTTCTCGCCGATATCAAATGCTGGAATAGGCATTGTGGGCCCGACCAATACTCCATGGTCTTTAAATGCTCTATTGAAATCTTCAACGATGAGCCTCCTTATCTTCAAAGCTTTGAGATAATATTGCTCATAGTAGCCTGCTGAGAGAGCAAACGTGCCTAGTAATATTCTCCTCTTAACCTCCCAGCCAAATCCCCTAGCCCTAGTCATAGAGTAGACGGTGTTCCAGTCCCCTTCAATTTTAGCTCTAAAGCCGTATCTTACTCCATCAAATCTAGCTAGATTAGAGCTCGCCTCGCTCATAGCTATCACATAGTATGCTGGCAGGGCGTATTTTAGTGATGGAAGACTAACTTCTTCCACTTCAAATCCTAATTTATCAACTACTCTAAGAACTGTCTTGGCAACTCTTTTATCAACGCCCTCACCGAACATTTCCCTCACAACACCTATCCTCAAGTTATCCATCTTAAAGCTCCCTAAAGTACGGTAGTAATCTGGTCTCTTGCCAGGTATTGTGGTAGCATCTCTCGAATCATATGAGGCGATAACCGATAGGAGGAGAGCTAGATCCATAGTATTCCTTGCCATGGGTCCTATTTGTTCTAAGCTATTTGCATAAGCTACCAACCCGTAACGGCTTACAAGACCATATGTAGGCTTTAATCCATATATTCCAGTGTAGGCTGCAGGACACCTAATAGATCCCCCGGTATCAGATCCCAGGGAAACTGTTGCTAGGTATGCCGATATAGCTACAGCACTCCCACCGCTCGAACCCCCTGGAACCTTGGAGAGATTCCAAGGGTTTCTCGACGGCCCGAAGTAGCTGGTCTCCGTGGTCGAGCCCATTGCAAATTCGTCCATATTTGTCTTACCTATTATTACAGCTCCCTCCCTTTTCAATAACTCTACAACAGTAGCGTCGTAGGGGGGCACATAGTTTTCAAGCATTCTAGATGCACAAGTAGTTCTAATACCTTTAGTTGAGATATTATCCTTCACTGCAACAAGGGCGCCGCTGAGCTTCCCGCCAATTTTAATAGATTTTTTCACTTCTTCCAACACTACTTCGACTGGACGCAGACTTATGTAGGCATTTAACTTGTTGTTAAGTCTCCTAATATTCTCGTAAATAGAGTACACGTAGTCTTCAGGAGAGAGATTACCCTCCCTTAAAGCCTCTGAAACCTCATGAGCAGATAAGTATCTAGGCCTCATAGTCTCCTGCACCTACACTATTCTGGGAGCCTTAATGAATGCCCCCTCTCTCTTCGGTGCATTTCTAAGAGCTTCCTCCTGACTTAAGCCTGTTGAAGGCTCATCTGCTCTAGTGGTCTCAGTGTACTCGACGACTGTGAACAGCGGAGGAGTATTTTCAACCCCCGCTTCATCCATTTGATGGAAGAATTCTAGTATTCTCGTTAATTGTGGTAGAATATTCCGGATCTCCTCTTTTTCAAGCCGTATTCTAGACAACCACGATAAGTGCTCTATTAATTTCTCATCGATAACTATGCGTCTCTCTGCCAATGCTTCCCCCGCTTTAACTTTTATAATAATCAACTTTTATAATCATACACATCTTAATCCTAATAAAACTTTATTTCTACATGTGGAAACGTATACTGAGTTCTATGTTCATGTTCTTCTAGCGGACTCTGAGCTTCTATGCCTAAATCATTGAGTTCTGGTTTCGCGTTTAACCCATTCCAAGTACTCTTCGAGACCTCCTACAACTCTCACAGCGATGATTTCGGGAACCTCGTAGGAGTGGGAGGATCTTACTTTCTCAACCAGTTCCTTTAATAAACTGCTTCTGGTCTTAACTATTATCAAGGTTTCCTCAGAAAACTCCACTCCTCCCTTCCACCAATATAACGATGATACCCCCTTCAATATACTGGCGCATGCTGCAATCCTGGACTCAACAAGGGTTGATGCTATGTTCCTCGCTTCTTCGAAGCTAGATGCAGTAATGAAGACCACAATTACCTCGTCTTCCACAACTAGTTCCCTCCGAATAGTGAAGACGATTTAACCCATATTTCCCCTGACTCTCCAATTCTAATCTCCACTACCCCCTTCTCAGCCATTATTTTAATGAGGTCTTCAGCGTCCTCTAAGCTAAGTCCTAGTCTCTCCGAGATCTTCTCCAATATTCCATATCTTTTAAGCGGAATCCACTCCATATCAATGCCGAGAAGCTTCTGAACCTTCTCCTTCAACCACTTCACGTTCTCGCGCAGAATACTTATGGCCTTATCTAAAATGCTTTCGTCCAGTAGCTTATATTCTAAGTCGCCAAGAAACCTTCTTATCCTGACCAATTCCCTGTAATCTATTAAAAAGTCTCCATCATTAATTATGATTCTTGCATTCTCGAATGGCCACTTTGGTGGAGGCCTTAGCTCTTCGCAAAGCTCAGATGAAACATTTTCCACGATACTTCCATCCTCGGCAATCCATATTAGACCACTATATTCAACAACTTTCCCACAGTTCTCAATGCTTACACGCTTACGAAAGTCAACTTTAAAAGAAACACCCACGTTCTTCAAATAATTATTGTATTCCCCCAGCTTTATCAAGTATTTTAGTTCCTCTCTCTCCAATATCTGCCTCCCCTTCGGAACAACCACAAGCATTATAACTCCCCACTAGAAAACTACTCCACACTTCCAGTTTATATGTGAAATATTATATATGTGTCCCCGGGGCAGAAACCATAAAATATAGCGTTTTATTTCTTTCTATATCTTTTTGTTTCATATTAATAGAAGTAATCTTTATATGCCCTATTTACCCTATTTCTGTATGGTGGTTGGTATTCCTGCTAAGGGTTGGAAGCAGATTAGTCTTCATGAAGATAGGTTTTGGAAGCTACTAGAGATTAAAGCTAGGTTAAAAGCTAGGACTTGGGATGAGCTTGTTGATAAACTTTATGACTTAGTGATGAAATATGAAGCTAACTAGAACTGTTAGAGTAGAATGTGTAGTCTCTAAGAGGAATCTAGCAGTATTAAAGGAACTTCTCTCTATGTATAAGTCTATGCTAGAGTTTACGTTAAACTATGCATTAGAAAACAGCATTAAGTCCTTCACTAAGCTAAAAGCTAAAATGTATAGAAAGCTTAGAAGCATGTACCCAGAGTTACCTAGCCATTACGCTTACACAGTTTCTCAAGATGCTTCTACTAGAGTTAAGAGCTTCCTTAAACTTAAGAAAAAGGGATTAACATACACGGATAAACCGGAGATAAAGAGAGTAACACTATGGCTTGATGATCACCTTTGGAAGCTTCACGGATATACAGAGGTTAAAATCGCTACCCATAAAGGATGGATAACGTTAGGTATAAGACCTCATAAGCTGTTTTGGAAGTACATGAATAAGTCTGAATGGAAGCTATCTAGTGCGTCAAAACTAAAGATAAATGGTAATGAAGTTGAGTTAGTCTTAACGTTTAAGAAGGAATGGTACAAACCTTATGAACTCAAAGCCGTTATCCCAGTAGATATTAATGAGGATAATGTTACGTTCAAACTAGGTAATGAGGTTTATATGGTTAAAACTAACTTCAAGAAAATAATAGTAAGCTATCATAATCATAGAAAGAGGGTTCAAGAGAAATATCAACATAAAATACCTAAGCTGTTTAAGAAGTTAGTTAGAGTTCTTAGGGAAAGAGAGCGTAAGAAGAATATTCGATACCAACTAGCTAATCTCATAGTGAAAACAGCTAGAGAATTAAGAGCAATCGTTGTATTAGAGAATCTACCAAAGAAAACACCAGTCAACATGATTTCAAGAGTAAACAATAAGATGTTAAAGCATAGAATTTACCAAGCTGGGTTTAGAGGACTACTAGGTATCATCATTGATAAGTGTGTGGAATATGATGTTCCCTACGTTCTAGTTGATCCTAGAAATACATCCTCTATATGCCCAGTTTGCAACTCTAAACTTAAGCCTATGACGGGCTATGCTCGGAGGCTTACATGTCCCAATTGTAGTCTATCTATGGGGAGAGATGTAATAGCCGTGATCAACCTTGAAAAGAAGTACCTTCAGATGAGGGGTGCACTGCCGTTCACCCCGAAACCCTATGAAGTCGGAGTGAAGCACATGAACCCCGCACAGAGGGTAAAACCTCTACCCACGATACACTCTAGCACAAAAATACACAAAATGAATGGGTAGAGGTAAACGGAAATGATGATATCACTAAGCCAGCTACTGGATGCCATAGAGAAATACGTTGACAGGTACCTAGTTATGTGGGTATTCGAGGAAGCTATTGAAATGGGGTGCAATGTAGTTGAACTGGTTTTTAGTAGGAGACCCTATATAGCATTAATGCTAACAATGATCGAAATGAGCCCGGAGAACATTTTAGTAAGTGGCCTACATATGCTCGTAGATAAGAATGTAGGAGATTGGAGAAGAGTAGTTGAGTGGATAGAGAAGAATTTTTCTCAAAGAATAAAACTATTACATGTAGAAAAAGAATATATTGATATAATAATGGATATCCCCCAAGAGAATATAGATAATATGATTACTGGAACAATAAATATTGTGCGTAGTCTGAAAGAAGTATTTCCAGAACTCGAGGACTGGAAGCCCAAGATAATAGGATATAACATGTTTGAGACATAACGTTCATTGGAGTGGTGGATATGAGGATAAGATTCCATGTAAAGAAGTGGATGGATAGAGAAGACTTCATGAAAATACTCGAAATAGCAGATTATTTGGGTAGAGAGAAAGGCTTTTCGGAATTTGAGCTTAACATGTTAAAAATAAAGAAGAACAAGTATGGCTTGGAAGATGTCTTATCATTATTGAGAGACGTTGGAGTAAATCTCTCAAGCACTGAGATAAGGTATCTGGAGAAAAACATAGGGGAACGTAGGGAGGTTATATTAAAGTGGTCCGGGACAGAAACTGTGATGAAACCTAGGTTCTTTCTAGGAGACTATTTGAGTGATATCAAGAAGTATGTTCGCTATGATAGCAATACTAGGACGTTCACCATAATACCCTGCTATTTCTTCGAGTTGAAGAAGAAATTGTTGGATTTAGGGTTTAATGTTAACGATAAAACAAGCTTGAAAGAGAGAACAGCTCTCCCCATAAAACCCGAATTCACGGCCGAGCTAAGGGATTACCAGGAGGAGGCACTTCGAGCTTGGATGGAAAATGATATGAGGGGAATAATAGCGTTACCGACAGGCTCAGGTAAAACTATAATAGCCTTGGCGGCCCTAGCCATGATCTCGGAGAGAACACTAATAGTAACCTACACTAAAGAACAAATGTTCCAATGGAAGGACATGCTACAGAAGTTCACAAACATCCCCTCAGAGTTCATAGGCTTGTACTATGGAGAAGAGAAGAACTTGGCATCCATAACGGTTACAACATATCAAACATCCTATAGGCACGTTAAGAAACTAGCTCCCTTCTTCTCCTTCATAATAATCGATGAATGCCACCATTTGCCAGCGGATAAGTTCAAGCACATAGCCATAAACATGTTTGCATATCATAGAATGGGGTTATCGGCGACCCCTGAAAGAGAGGATGGGAGACATGAAGAATTATTTCCCTTAATGGGCGGAATAGTCTACTATAGACCCCCTTCAGACCTCTCGAACAGAGGCTACTTGGCACCATACATTATAAGACAAATATATGTTGAGCTGGACGAAGAGGAGAAGAGGAAGTATAGAAGGCTAATAGAGAAGTACAGGTCGTTGTCCAGAGGATTAAGGTTTCATGAACTATTGTCAAACGCAAAGAAAGGCGATTTTAAGGCAGTTGAGGCGTTAAGAGTTCACAGCAATATTCGGCAGCTTGTTTCAAAGGCGAGAGGAAAGATTACAGCTGTTAAAAAAGTAGTTGAATCAGAGATTAGTAGAGGAGGAAAGATCATCGTATTCACCCAATACGTAGATCAAGCAGAGGAGATAGGAAAAGTTCTAGGAGCACCTGTTTTAACGGGTGAAACCCCCACGAATATTAGAAACAATATTCTAAGAGGTTTCAAACAGGGTCGTTCGAAAATCTTAGTAGTGACAACTGTTGGAGACGAGGGAATAGATATTCCCGATGTCAATGTTGGGATAATAGTTGCCGGAACAGGGTCTAGGAGACAGTTCGTTCAGAGGCTTGGAAGACTCTTAAGACCTAGACCTGGAAAACGGGCAGTACTTTACGAGGTAATAGTTAAAGGTACGTCAGAAGAAGCCCAAGCTAGACGTAGGAAAAGGCTCACACTACACGACTTTTCATGAATTTGAATCCTATGTTCAAAGCCTTAATGTTCATGTCAGCCCACTCGCTTCTAGAAACCTCTCTCACAGCCCCTGCGAGAGATTCTAGGGTTACTATCCTAGTTAAAGCAAACGCTCCCAACATCACCATGTTAGCTGGAATAGTTGACCCAAACTCCTCTAAAGCTATTCTCGTTGCAGGTACACCTATTTTCTCACACTCTTCAGGGAGTGCCGAGACGGCGACTAAACCTGAATTATAAAATACTTTTGTATAACCTCTTATTTTCTCAAGTCCGCCATCATACATTATTATCGCATACTCTGCCTCACTAACACATATATCATCTATAATGTCCTCCTCATCTGAGATTATCAGTTCACATCTGGTTCTCCCACCTCTCGTTTCAGCACTATAGCTTTGATAAGATACTACGCTGTAACCCATGAACTTGGATGCAGCGAGACCTAGAATATATCCCATGAAGAGTATCCCCTGTCCTCCCCTGCCAACTATTATGATCTCGTGTCTCAAGCAGGCTCACCTGGAACCTTAAAGTCTCCGCAAACTATCTTATTAGGCCAATCAATAGTTGCATCCATAGGGTTAATGTTGTTTTTGATAACACAGATCTCCTTAATAGTTCTTAACAAGTCCACAGGATCTCTTAATCTATTTAATCTGCCAAATATTTCTGGACAGGGGGAAACGACTTCGAGGAAACCGAAAACCTCCTTAGAGAACATTTTCTTCAAGGAGTTCTTCAATTGGATAGGATGGGCTACACTCCACCTAGCAATAAACTCTGCACCAGCCGCATAAGCTATTGCTACAGAATTCAATGGTTCATAAGGATTTCCTCTGGGGGTAGTAGTTGTTAAAGCTTTATGGGGGGTTGTGGGAGCCATTTGGCCTCCAGTCATGCCGTAGATCATGTTATTTATCATTATCACGCTTATGGGAGTTCTCCTATGGGAAGCGTGAATGAAGTGGTTTCCCCCAATAGACAATATGTCTCCATCTCCCCCCACCACGATGACCTTAAGATAGGGCTTCGCGAGTTTCACTCCCTCGGCAAATGGCACTGCTCTTCCATGAATTACGTGAGCTGTATCACAGTTAATATACGTTGATATTCTTCCAGCACACCCTATACCTGAGATTATTACAATTCTATTCCAGTCAACTCCTAATTCCTTTAATGCCCTAATTAATTGGCCTAGAAATATGCCAATCCCGCAGCCAGGACACCAAATATGGGGAAGCTTATTAGCCCTTAAGTATGGGTCTAGAGGATGCAATATTTCATCCACCTAAGGTGCAACTTATAGCCCTACTTAAATCCTTAACTGAGGGAGGTTCTAGTTTTAGCCACGGTAGGAGTCTAGTCTTCTTTACTCCAGCTATCCTAGCCACTTCTCTAAAATACTGCCCATAGTTCATTTCTACAACTAAAATCTCGTCGACGTTTCTAGAGGCGTCGGCTATTGCCTCCTCGTCTACAGGCCATAGGACCTTGGGTCTAAGAAAACCTATTTTACAATCTCCTGCTCGAATTCTAGATTTCACAAACGATTTGACTATTCTTGCAATAGAGCCATAGGATACCAAGAGTTTCTCGCATCCATCGGGTATAATAGTTTCTGTTTCAACGATCTCTCCTCTAGCATTCAGAATCTTGTCTGAGAGCCTTTTCACTAGTTGCTGATAAGCATTTTCTTCAAAAAAACCTTCTTCGTTGTGAGCTAGGGACTCGACATGAACCCTATAGCCTGACCCGAACACTGCCATCTCCGGAACAAGGTCTGGGCCAGGCCTATAAGGTTTAAATTCGCTTGGAGAGCAACTCGGAGTCTTTCTATTATGAATCTCGACTTCACTCCTGTCCCTCACCCAGATATTTTCCCTTAGATGTGAAAGCAATGCATCACTCAATATTATGACCGGCACTCTAAACTTCTCAGACAAGTTGAAAGCCTTTATAGTTAGATCATACATTTCTTGAACGTAGGAAGGGGCTAAGACTATGATCTCATAGTGACCATGGGAACCCCACCTAGCTTGCATCACGTCTCCCTGGAAAGGCTTTGTAGGAACGCCAGTACTAGGCCCTGCTCTCATTATGTTTGTTATTACTATTGGTGTTTCTGTTATTGTTGCTAGTCCTATTGCCTCCTGCATCAAGCTAAACCCAGGACCACTAGTAGCAGTCATAGCCTTAAAACCAGCCCAACTAGCACCAATAACCATACAAACACTAGAAATCTCATCCTCACACTGAACAAAAACACCACCAACACCAGGAAGCCTAGAAGCCATCAACTCCAAAACCTCACTAGCAGGAGTAATAGGGTAGCCGGCATAAAACCTGCAGCCAGCTAAAATAGCACCCTCAACAACAGCCTCG
>JAPDJV010000024.1 GCA_029258925.1 Thermoproteota archaeon
GAAAGTATCCTTTCAGCGATCTTTTCCCAAGTATACTCTTTTGCTAGGTATCTCCCCGTTTCTCCTAGCCTTCTCGCCAAGTTTTCATCTTTCAATATTCTTCTCAGTGCCTCTGCGATTTGATCCGGCCTCCCGTACTCTATTAGGATGCCGTTTTCCCCGTCTTTTATGAAGTATGGGACTCCTCCCTGTCGAGTGGCTATCACAGGCGTCCCTAACGCTTGAGCCTCCATTAGGACTAACCCTTGAGCCTCAAAGGAGCTGGGAAGGACAAGTGCTTCTGAAGATGCTATTGCAGCATACTTTTCTTTTTCAGACAGAGGTCCCGTGAATACGATGTTCTCCTTCACTCTTAATTCATAAGCTAATTTTTTCAGTTTCCGCATCATTCCGCAGTCAGGTCCAGCGATAACCACCTTCAAGTCTGGAAGGTCTTTAAGGAGAATAGGAGTTGCACGTATTAGGTGATCTATCCCTTTTTTATCAGCTAATCTTCCAAGATATAGAATCATACATGATTCGATTCCGTATTTTTCCTTGAATTCTTCTAATATTTTTAAAGTTGAGTCTGAAGATGCTGAGTCAACAATTATGACTTCTATTTTACTCCTATCATAGTTTACTGTAGTTAATGTATTGAGCACGATGTTTATTGTTTTTTCAGAATTATATGTGGGAATTATTACTGAGATTTCTGGGTCATCACGAGTTAAATCATTCATAGTGCATACCTTTCCTTTCTGAGTGTTTCTTTGCAACATCGTATCCCACGAAGTAGCCTACACGTCTGTAAGAATAAAAAAGAGGAAGAGCCAATAGTTCTATTGTCTTAAACATTTTTGTCGAGTGTTCCAAGAGTTTAAGGAATTCAACCGTATAGAGGACTTGTAGAGGTAATTGCTTCTCATATTGTCTTCGCTCAACGAGTTCTAGTATTGGATGTATAAGATTTTTGTGTTTTTTAGACACAAAATATCTTCCATAGCCCCACCATACTGCTTGAGCGAATACGGCTCTCCAGGACTTTCTTACATGATAATAAAGGGTTATATCTGCCGATTTTAGCTTCCAACCATTTAAATACATTCTTATGAATACATCTATATCTTCTCCTGCTATGAGCGAAGTGTCGAAACCTCCTATTTCCCTTAGAGCACTAATTCTAGTTATTGTTCCTTGCATAGCCGGAAAGCTAGCAATGTTCTGTTTTCGGTATGACTGACTCAATATTTTTGCTCTAGTAAGCATATAATATATCTGTAGTCTTTCAATGATGCTCTTTCCACCTATGGGTACTATCATTTGGGGATAAACAGCACCAATTTTTCTATCCTTTAATAATGTTTCGATACCTTTTTTTATGTAGTTTTGTGGAATTATATTGTCACTATCGATCCAAACAATGTATTCTCCAGATGAACCGTTTAATATCATCTGTCTAGCATATGCTACTCCTCTTCCTTTATCGTACAGGACTTTGTGTTTTATGCCGGATTCCTTTAGGATTTTTTGTGCAATAGCTAGAGTATTGTCCGTTGATCCTCCATCAACAATTATGATTTCCATTCTATTCAAGTCGAAGTTTGATGAGAGAATTGACTTAAGGCAATGTCCTATTGTGCTCTCAGAGTTCTTTACAGGTATCCCTATTGTAATATCGACCATCTATTACTAAACCCTGGTCAAAATATATAGATTAGAGTATAATACCCTTGATAAAGTATTGATGAGTTTTCTGAAAACCGATGAACTATTCTATTATTCTCGATGCCCATTAACTGAGGTGGCAGGACGTATAATTCATTTTTTGATGGAATTTCACCATTGATTAACTGCTCAGCCCAGACTCTAACAATTTTTAATGATCCGCCTTTTATTGTTATATTCTTACTTGCAAGTATTTTAACATAGTTCATTGCTACCTGTGTTGAGTAATCTGTTATTATAATACTCAGATTTTGATGATTAAGCCAGGGAATATCAATTAGGGAATATAACGTAGAACACGATAATAGGTCGCTCCAAGACGCACACTCAATGGTCTCCACCCCAGCAGGTCTAAATCTAAATGGATCTCCAAGCGCACCTATTACGTATATGAGAACTATTGCTATGAAAAGTAGCGTCACAAGTTTCTTTTGAGGCTCTTTCTTATTAGAGTAACCTTCACTTAATAATATGAGCGTATATGAAGCTGGTATAACAGCTATTATGTAGCTTGGAAAAGCGACATACTGCTGATACCCCGAAGCTGGGTATACTAATACTGCTATAAAGCTAATAGCTAGTAATATTAAAACAGTTAACGCCATAGCAATTATAGGTAAACATACAATATCATTAAGGGTTCTCCATTTAATTATAACAGTTACGAGAGATAATATGTAAGCAGCAACTAAGGCTATGGGTAATGCCCATGAGAATGCTACGAAATCTGAACCTGTTATTTCATATAATGATCTATACCGGGCAAATGGGCTTCCACCTGGCACGCCTTGTTGGTGGAATAAAATGCTCATAAGAATTTTTAAGAGAGAGAAAACTTGACGAAAAGCCATTATATCTAAAAAATATTTAAGAAATACTACAATAGCCATAACCGTGAATAAGTAGAAGATGTGTTTAAGAGAGATCTCTCGAATTTCAGATCCATCAGGATTTCTAAAACTCAGAACTTTACAAGCCATGTGTATGAAAAAGGTTACGAGGATTATTGAAAATAAGTATACCAATATCACACCAGCGTTACCATGGGTGAGCACTGATGCTATGCAGGTTAATCCATATATAATAATCCAATTACTTTCGATGTTAATTACTGATAATATAGCTATTAATACTAAAAGCATCGCATGAGGTTCAGTCCAGAAAGTTATCATCCATGTTCTTGGATTTAAAGCTAATACCCATATGGCTAAAGCCCCAACATGCCAGTCATTCGTAAGCTTACAAACTATAATGTAAATCATCAGGTAGAATGCTATTGTAAATAACGTACCTAGCATGTTAGGAGGATTCCAAAATGTAGGTTCTAGAATTAAAGGTTTAGTTATAACATTTGTAATGTAGGATATGAAGTCTGTCATTGGAAATAACATGTAGTATGGATTTATACCAGCTTTTAATGTTGGCGACCATTTCCCTAGCTTGAGGAAGAGTAGGTATACTTGGGATCGCTCAGTTATTGCTAGTCTCGGGGGTCCATAGAGAGAGAGTAGACCAAGTGTTATTACGTAAAAAAGTACGTGGTTTCTCTTAAGTAGTTTGAGAGTTATCGCAATACCCAATATGCTCCAACCCATTAGGAACGAAGCTCTGTAATATATTGGTGTTCGCGTAATTTTCGCTATTATAATAAGTCCGATGCTAATTATAAGGATGGCATTAATTATCATGCTAGATGATGGCGAAGAAATGCTCTTTTCTCTGACGACATATTTTATTCCATGTTTTGCTTTTAACATTAATATTGTGTAGAAAAGTAACGATAATATGATTACTAAAAGCAGGACAGTGTACCTGAAACCTAGCATGCTAACAAGTATTTGAATAGTTACCATGCTTCTCCCTAACAGTTTAATTGATAATGCTTTATTAAGGCTGATACAGGTCTATTAGTTCCATATAGATTCATTCTTAATATTTTATTTTTGAAGTTTTGATAAATTCGTTAGATTATATTTTGTTTTTACTTCTTTAAAACACTTACAATTACTAATTTCAATGTTTCAATATATTTTCATAGATAATGCGTAACCTGTGGGCTAAGGATTTGATGGAATAAAAAGTATCTATAAACTTATACATAGTCATAGTTATTTTAGTAGATGCAACATCGTTTATTCTTTTATTTGTATTGTAGATTATTTTAGCCAATTCTAGAGGTGTGATGGTCCAGTCAACTTTTACGAACCAACTCTCATAATTACCGTATTCAACGTAGTCTAGATTATAGGTAGTAATTACAGGTAAGCCTGTTGCTATTGCTTCTAATAATGTAAGAGGGGGATCCGAAGCAGGAATCCTTAACATAGTGTTCTCATTACTTGCTAAGAGTAGGAGAAGTGTAGATAACGAAAATAATGAAATTTTTTCTTCTATATCCAAGTCTTTTATTGTTATGAAGACATTATTGAGTATATCACAATTGAACTTTTTGATATATTCACTATAATATTCATGGTGTTTAATGTCTTGAATATAACCTCTTCCTATGGCTATTAGTAAAGGATTTAGATGCATTTTGTATTTTAGATATGAAATCGCTTTTAAGTATTTAAATATAGGAAATCTATGGGGCTCTAGAGAACCTAGATGTAGAAGTATTAAATCATAATTCTTTAAATCCATATAATTCGTTAATTTGGGCGAACTACTTACTTTAGCATATGGGTTGAATATTCTTGTATCTATAGCTGGAGGAATTAAAGTTGATTTTAATGATTTATGGAGGTTCCAAGAGGCCTTCAAACTTTTCGATGTAAAGGCTACTACAACATTATTTAAGTCTTTTAAAATATATGAATATAGCATTCTTGTAGCTAGTTTGTTTATACTAGATGTGGGAGGAGTGTAAATATGTCTAATTACATACAAATTGTTGCTACGGTTTTCAGCTATTAATGGAATTATAAAAGCTATATTAGATGACACGAGATGCAGTACAGATTTCTTATTAAAGTTGAAATATTTTCTGTATTGTTTAAATAATAGTAGTTCTCCTATGAGATCTCTCTGAGAAATGTATTTTATGTTCCTATGGTGTTTTAACATATTAAACCATTTCAAGATTTCTGAACCCTTTGCTCTATGAATCCAATATTTATTAATTGAAGATAAAACCTTGAAGTCCTCTATAATATTGCTCTTTCTAAGGTAAGCTAATGATTTGAATAGCGAGTAGGTTATAACGCTACCTGCATTATTCCACGGTGGATGAAATCTATTTGAATAAATTACAACTTCCATTGCCAATTAGAAGTTGTCTTAAATATTATATTTTGCTCTTATTACCCGGAAACACGTAATTTTCAAATTTTAAGATACTTTTATCAAAGTTGCAACTTATCACTATAATCTTTCTACGTAGTCTGGGGATCGGTTTCATTATCATACAAATAAAATACTTTTACATTAGGTTGCTGTAAATGTCTACTACTCTTAATATTATATAATCTGGATTCCAGAGATTGCTATGCATGCGAGTTCCTCGTTTTCTGTTTTTCTCTGGTTTCCCTGTTAAGACTTCTATTATTGTACTAGTGATTACATCGGCAATTCCGTGTATTGACATGTTTTTTACTCCGTTACATAGACCTTCGTTTACAAGCTCTGCTAATGCACTATTGTATGAGACTACTGTTGGTACTCCTATCGCTATTGCTTCTCTAGGCGCTATTCCGTAGTTCTCGTGTTCAGATATAAATACGTAGAGAGTTGATGATGAAATCTCTTTTAAGTATTCCTCTCTTGGAAGTGGTGATATGAAGCGAACGTTCTCCTCGATGTTTAGAGATTTTATGAGCTTTTTTAAGTAAGCTTTATGTGGACCGGTACCTATAAGTTTAAACTCTACATGACGTTCTTTTTCCAATGCTTTCCTTAACTTATATATGATTAGTGGTGCTGATCGTAAGAGTATGTCGTATCTTTTTTGCGTTATATCCATTCGGCCACTCATGGTTATTACAATCTTATTTTTTGGAGGATTCCACTCATACTTTCGAATATCGCTTGGTAATGGAATAGGTAATATTCGTACTTCTATTTTGTCTTTTAATTTGAAGTCTTTGACGAACATTTTTCTCTCACATGATGAAGAACATAGTACAATGTTTACTTTATTTAGATCCTTTATTATCAGATACCTGTTAATTTTAAATGAGATCTTTCGTGGTAAAGAGTTTGGTTCTCCTAGATAATGCGGACTAAGAACAATTTTAGCTTTATGCTTTTCCTTACCGAGCACTTTTAGAATGAATGTCGACATAAAAGCATGAATGCTATGTATATGAACTATTTCTACTTCTTTTAAGATGTCTCTAAGGATAATGTTTAGTTTATTTATTCTTCTTGGTACATGGTATGATGATTGCGGAGCCCATGTGGGCCACTTAATGATTTGGACATCGTTTATGTTTTCCTTTAACGGCTTATTGATACATGGTTCACCAGTTAGTACAGTTACTTGATGACCTCTATCCGCTAATTTTTCAGCTAAAGTCTTAACAACATACTCTACTCCTCCTATATACGGATAATATCTGGGTGTTGTATAGAGAATCTTCATGCTAAGTATTTCATTGGTTTAATTTCTATCGCGCTATTTATCTAAGGTCTTCACTGAGGTTTCTTAATCATTTTCTTAATACTATTCCTTTTAGCTTCATTGCAATTATCTACTAGAGTCTCACAATCTGTTAGTTAGCTAACATAGATACGTTGCTAAGTTATTTTTCTTGTTTTCTCCACACAATTTCTTTTGTTACGAGGTTTTTTAAGTATGCTATCAGTAGAAACAACTGTGTTGACAGCCATGTTCTATATTGCCCAAGTGCGAGTAATAATGATCCTAAAATAAAAGTGGCTAGTGCAAATAGGCTGGAAAATATTATAGTTGAGATTATAAGTATAATTACTATTATTGGGAGTAACCATGGGTTAATTAAATGGAGGAATATTTCCATGTATAGAACTTTCCTGAATTCCCTGGGACTCTTTTTTAACTTTATGACCTTTAAGAAGTGTTGTATGAGGTGCTGTGCTCTCCGCACTCTCCACCGAGGATAACCGTTGCTTGGTACTGCCTCCATACACCACAGTGCCTCTGGTATTATCGCTCTGTAACCCATTAAGGCTATCCTCGTAGCTGTATAACTGTCGTCAGCACCTATATCCGTTGGAAACCCACCTATTTCCACAAGCAGGTTCCTTCTAAATGCCGCTAGTTCCCCATGGAAAATTGGTGTTGACCATGCTTTACTTTCTGCTACACGCATAATGTTATAGTAGTATCTATAATCCCCTTCGACGCTCATAACATCATTCTTCTCAGGATACTTTAGACACGATACCGCTCCCACTATTGGGTCTGATAGCCATTTTATTGCCTCACTCAACGCGTTTCGTGGCCACAATGCGTCTGCGTCTGCTATTACTAGTATTTCTCCTGTTGCATGTTTCAGTGCATTGTTTAATGCATGAGCTTTACCTCTTCTCTTTGGTTCTCTTATTAGTTTCAATTTTACGTCTTTATGTTCCTTGGCCCATTTCTCCACTATTTCATGTGTTTTATCCGTGCTTGCTGAGTCCACTACTATTATTTCAATGAGGTTTTTGGGGTAGTCTTGGTTGTATATGTTTTCTAATTTTTTCTCTATCGTTTTTGCTTCATTGTATGTTGGTATTATTATTGTTGTTTTCGGCTTGTAGTTTGGGTTTGTTTTGATGTTCCAAGGTTTAGAAAGCCATTTCTTTTTAGCATAGTAATAATAAGCTAGTGGTGTTCCGAAGTGTATTATTGCTAATATTAAACCTATTAGGGTTAGTGTATCTAATTGTTGCATTATCATGTTTATCGGCCGATGTATCAGGGTTGCTTATGGTTTTATAGCATGTTATCTGCTATTGCAGGCTTTACATATTAAAGAGTACTTGAAATCTAAGTTATTTTCTCTCAAGTTTCTCTGCTAAATCAGAAATCTTCCTGTTGAATCTGTATTCTACTCTTTTCAAGTATAGGGATAGGAGTGCTAGTATTAGGGATTGGAATCCTGCTAGTGTTAGCATTATTGCGACTAGTCCTTTCACGTGGTAGTTTATTCCTGTGAAGAAGTAGTTGTATGCTACGTATGCTCCTAGTGTTAGTCCTGGTATTGTTAGGAGTGCTCCTAGCATGAATATTAGGAATGTTGGGTTGTATCTCCATGCTAGTTTTATCATGTCTCTTGCAATCCATAATCCATGTACTACCTTAAGCTTTTTTCTTCCAATTCTCCTCCTATATTTTACTGGTATGTCTGTTATTCTGCCTGAAATGCTTGCTACGTGTGCTGCTATCTCGCTTTCTATCCCGAAATCCTTCGATCCCCATTCTAGGTCTCTTAGTATTCTTGTTTTTACTATGTACATTCCGGATAAGACGTCTCTTAATCCTACTCCGAATAGTGTGTTGAAGAATTTTGTTAGGATCTTGTTTCCTATCTTGAATATTAGGGGTTGGCTTCCTCCCTCCTCGAAGATTCTTGCCCCTATGACTTGATCGTAGTTTCCCTCGACTGCTTTCTCTAATAGTTTTCTTACGTGTTTTGCTGGGTAAGTGTAGTCTCCATCCATTACTAGAGTGTACTCTGTTTTAACATGTCTTAGTGCTGTTTCCAATGCCCTCCCTTTTCCCCTGCCCTCTTGAACTATTACTTTCACACCGTATTTTCCTGCTACCTCAACTGTTCTGTCAATGCTTCCGCCGTCAACTACTATTATCTGACTTGGACTATAGCCTTCGCTCAATAATTCCTCTAATACTCTTCCTATTGCTTCCTCCTCGTTCAATGTCGGTATCACTATTGTTAAGATGCTTTCTCCTAAACTACTGGCCATTGATGTTTTGATCTCCCACTATCATTATAATTGTTCTTTAGTCTAGTATTCTGTATATTGGTGGATTTGAAAGATAGCTTATTCCAAGATATAGGAGTGTCTTTAAGTCTTCTAGAATGTTTTTCCCGAGATTGAATGTCTTCCTTAATGCTATTATTATTCCATAGTATAATGCTCTTCCTCTTAGTGTTGTGAGCTCTATTTCGAGAATTATTTCCTCTAGTATTGATTCAAGTATTTTGCTCTTAACTATGTCAACTGTTTTCTTTGCAACATATAGTAGGCTTCTTTTCAGAGGGTTCATTCTCCTCCAAGCACCAGTGCGGTGGGCTCTCCTAAACGATTTCTCTAAGACACTGCGGGTTAGGGGTTTTGATACTAGAATTTTCTTCACCATAATCAACGCAGTGTCCTCAGTCGTCAAGGAGCCCACCGCACGGGTCAAATTTCTTATATTGTTATTATGCTGTGGGTTAATAAAGTGTTTTGTAGATTCCACTTCAAACAAATAGATGAGTAGAAAAGAGTTTATGTTCATTTCAAGTACGTGAAATTACAGTTTATTATATCCAATAAACTTTTTGCTTTCTTGAACAAATGTGTACGGAAGGAGGGTTTTAATTGTTTGATTGAATGTTGTGCACTAACACTTATTACTTCGTTAGATTATGATAGTGATTGATCAAGCGGTGGACTAAGTGTTGAGTGCTCCGCTGTAGGCTGATGAAGTTATGGAAAAATATACTATTGTAGGTTTGAGCCTGCTGATTTTAGGGATATCCTTATCAATAACAGGCTTCCTAGTGTTGAAGGTATATGAGCTAGTTTCGTCTGGGATAGCTGCTGTCATTGTTGGAGGAGTAATGCTGGCTATTGGAACGAGTAGGGCTAAGAGGCCTGTAAGTGTGTTAGAGGAGGTTGAGAAGAGTTTTCTCTGGCTAAATTATAGAAGGTTGCTGGAAGAGGTTGGATTAGTGGATCGTAGCCCTATTTTTGCTCCTTCATCCAAGACTTCTAGGGGGCCCTGCATGATAATCCCGTTAACCGGGGATGTGAGGAGGATTGGGAACCCCGATAACTTGCCTGACAGATTCCTAGTCTACACTAGTGATTTCGCTGGTATAAGATTTAATTATCCTATTGAGGAGCTTCAAGAAGATCTTAGAGTGGGAGGCGAGGTTAGTGTTTCTGGTGGTGAAACACTCTTAAACAATGTTATTGTTTCAAGGATGAATGCTGCAACAGCAGTAAGACTCACCATGCCCGAGGAAAACGTTTTCGTTGTCGAGGTTGAGGGGTTTGAGAGTCGTGTGGGGGGTTGGGGGAACATGAATGTTTTGTCTGCAAGCATAGGGCTTCTACTAGCAGAATACTTCAACAAGATCGTTGCTTTGAGGAGCTTTGAGGTTTCGGAGGACACTGCTAGACTCGTGTACGAGGTGGTTGAGGGGGTTGGGGAGACTTAAGGCTATTGATAAGTATATTTTAGTTCTTTCGTTAAGCATAGCTGTAACACTGATAGTCTTATCGTTGCTCGCCGAGAAGAGAATAGATGTTTACATAGCTCTCTACATACTCGAGTACTTCACTATAACAGCAATATTCTCTCCTTTCCCGAGGAAGCTTGAGTCAAAGTTGAACATTATATCTGCAATAATGCTGGCAACATTCATAGCAATAGTAGCTTACAGGGTGATGCTGATAATTTCGCCATCACTTATACTCGGGGGCACGTAAAGCTATGAGGCGCTGGCTCTGTGGTTTCACAGTAGTAATCCTAATATTAGTGGCTGCAATGCCTCCGGCAACACTGGCATTCTTAAACAATGTTCCTCCACACGAGGATCCGGAGAGAGCTGAGAGAGCTGTTGATGCATTATACTTGCTGGCGCTTTACTGTAACGTTTTAGAGTATATTGGCGAGGTGAAACTTGATAATGCTACGTCAATGCTCAAGCTAATAGAGGGAATAGAGGTTCCAAGGAACGTGAGGTATGTTATTGACAGAACAAATCAGTTACTGAACAAGTTATCTTCAGAGCTGAACGAGACCGAGAATAGAATCGAGGAGGCTAGGATTCTAATAGATAACGGCTTCTACGAGGAAGCCCTAAGCGAGCTTAATAGAGCATTAATATGTCTTGCTAGAGCAAACGCAACCTTAGATGAATTACCAGTGGAACTTATCCAGGGACTTGGAAAATTTGTTCCGAAAGATTATGAGGAGAGACTTAGGGAAATAAGTGATAGGATAAGTGAGCTAGTTGACAGAATCAGAGATCTCATAGAGGAAATATTGGAGGAAATGAGGAATCTGAGAATGAGGGTAACAGGTAGAATACCAACATTCATAATGGTTAATGCTACTCCTCAAACACTTATGGTTGGAGGAAACCTAACTATCCACGGATTCCTATATGATGTAAACGGGACGCCGCTCAATGGGAGGCTTGTGAAAATATTCTTCGAGCTCTCCACTCCAGGCGGGGAGAGCATTATTGAACCTATTCAAGTATATACTCGTTTAGGAGGAGCGTTCAAGTTCACCGTTAGAATGCCGTATATTTACAGGGAGGAATCTATGACTCAAGGAGTCATAGTTAGGGCATGCTATACTCCTAGCGGAGGCGATGTGAGCATATACTCTGCTTCAACAAACTACACTAAAATATTACTATTATTCAATAGGACTATTGTTACGATAAGTGCGCCGGAAGAAGTGTTACCTGGGAAGAATGTTTCCGTGAGTATAAGTGTTGATCCCTGGATAAATGTTTCAAGGAAGATACACGTGTTTTTCGATTCAAGGAAAGTATTGGGCACGACCTTGAACAATAGAACTATTACTTCAACTATTAAAATTCCGGCTAGCACTGGGCCAGGAAAACATTTCTTTAGGGTAGTGGTTGAACCGTATGAAACGTTCTCGCCTGGAGAAAACAGTACTAGCGTGACGGTGGTATTGGAGGAAACATTTCTGAAAGTCAGCGTTAAAGACCTAGTTTTATACCCGTTTGAGTCTAAAGTATTGTTGGAGGGGTTTGTTGTAGATGAGAATGGCAGCGGGCTTGAAAATGCCTTAATAAGAGTCTTCTTCCAAGGTAGAGAGTACGCTGTTAACTCGTCGAGGGACGGATATTTTAATGTGAGCTTTAATGTTGGTTTCTCGATAGTGTTTTCAAGGAGCACTCTAACTGTTCTAGCTGATCCTGTTGAGCCTTGGATGAGCAGTGCCTCATGGAGCCACACTATTACTACGGTTAATGTTTTGAGTGTATTCTTCATATTAAGTGTGATTCTATTGGCATTCATGAATGCTTCTAGATTGAGGAGAGTGGGGGAGAGAGTGTTTGAGAGGTTTACTTGGATTAGCGTTAGGGGTTCGAGGGGTGAGGTTACTGGAGGTAAGATTCCTGTTGGCATAGGTGAAGCTACAGGGTTACTTAGGGGGTACACTGTTAGGAGGGGGCCTATTGTCGAGTATTATTTGAGGGTTGTTGAAAAGATTTCTAGGATTGTTGGGAGGCCTAAGCCTTATGAGACTATTAGGGAATATCTTTGGAGGGCTAAGAACGCCCTCCCTCAAAGTGTTTTGAGATTATTTGAGAAACTGTCTTTTCTAGCTGAGAAAGCCATCTACTCGCCTACGGGGTGTAGCAGTGAAGATGTTTCTAGTGCTGAGAGTATTGCTAGGAGAATATTGGAGAGTGATTTTGGTTGAAGGCAAGCCGAATACTGTTGCTGATGGCTGCAATAGTCTTGGCCTCGATAATAATAGTGGCAGCCTACCCTTCTACAACAGATTTCAGCATATATAATCCATGGTGGAACGGCTACAGTGAAATGCGTAGAGTTCTGGGGGCACATGTTATAGAATTTAGCCTAGAGGACTTTTTGAGAACCACTTCCACTAATATCACTTTGATAACGGTACCGTATACTCGCTTCTCTGCGGGGGAGCTCGAGGCTCTGAAAACCTTCGTTTCCAAGGGTGGGAGACTAGTGGTTATGGACGATTTTGGCTATGGAAACCAGGTATTAGAGTATCTTGGTGTTCAGGCGAGGTTCACTAATGACAGTATGCTTGCTGATCCAGTGTTCAACTATAGGAATTGTAGATTGCCTATTGTCAGGAATGTAGATTACCCAAATGTCAGCGAGGTCGTCTTGAACCATGCGTCAACAATATTGTTGATGGAAGTGGCTAGGATTATTGCGAATTCAAGCAGCTACTCTTATCTAGACGCCAATTTCAACGGTGTTTGGGATGAAGGTGAGAGTGTTGGCCCGTTCCCGGTGGCTGTTGAATTGGATTACGGTAACGGGAGTATTGTGTTAGTATCTGATCCGAGTATTGGTATAAATGGTATGATAGGTATGGGGGATAACTTGGAATTCATCAAGTCTATTACTGGGGGTAGGAGGGTGGTTATTGACGAATCTCACGTTCCCGGAAGCATGCATGACGAGGTTAAGAAAACTGTTTTCACTGTTAGAAGCATGCTTTCGAGAGAATACGTTTTCCCATTCATCGTAGTAGGATTAATATATGTCTCGCTTAGAAAACTTTGGAAGGGGTAGAATTAGTGTTTAGTGCAGAAGAATGTTCTGAGAAGATTAGGAGTATTAGAAGTGAGCTCTCGAAGATTTTCATAGGAAAGGAGAATATTGTGGATTGTCTTCTAGCAGCATTGTTCAGCGAGGGCCACGTGCTTATAGAGGGCTATCCCGGTACAGCTAAGACTATGCTCGCTAAGGCTTTCGCCAAGGTTATTGGGGGCACATTTAAGAGAATACAGTTCACACCGGACACTCTGCCAACAGATGTCACAGGCTTCTATGTTTATACCCTGAGCGGTGAGAAGATTTTTAGGGAGGGCCCGGTCTTCGCAAACATTGTTTTAGCAGACGAGTTGAATAGGACTACTCCTAGAACACAGGCAGCTCTACTCGAGGCAATGCAGGAGAAACAGGTTACAATAGATGGTGTAACCCATAAGCTACCCTGGCCATTCATGATTGTAGCGACACAGATACCTTTAGGAGTGGGGATCGGAGTATATCCTTTATCGGAAGTACAGGTCGACAGGTTCATGCTTAGAACTTTCAGCGGCTACAATCCTCCCGAGGAAGAGGTTGAAGTTGTTAAGAGGATAGATTTCATAGAGGAGCTACCAGTGGAGAATATTATCAACTGGAGAGATGTTAGGTGGATTGTTGAGGCTGGTAAGAGAGTCCACGTAGACGAGAACATTGTTAGATACATAATCAACTTGTCTACACATATTAGGAGACACCCAAGCGTTTCCCTAGGTCCAAGTCCCAGGGCAAGCATATCGCTTTACAAGGCTTCTAGGATAAGTGCTTTAATGGATGGAAGAGACTATGTTATACCAGACGATGTTAAGAAGTTTGCCCATCCAGCTCTAGACCACAGGATCAGGCTTAGAGCCGAAGCTGAAATAGAGGGCATTAAACCGGAGGATATTGTTGAGGAGGCTTTGAGAGAAGTGGAGGTTCCAAAATAATGGTCAATCCCCTAAAACAAATCCTACTCCTCACCTACACGGTTGCCATAATACTTCTCTCAGTCGACTTGAACACGTTAAACATAATTCCATCAATAATACTATTGATGGTGACATTTAAGGCTCTGATTGATTGGAACAAAGGTTGCACACTTCTATTCTCCTCCACTACAATGATGAGCCTAGTATCATTGATGCTCTGGCCAAACATTAGAGCAACGCTGATCGCATTAGTATTATTAGTCCCACTACTACATGAAGGGGTTGGAGAGGCTGGTAGAAGAATTCCTCTCAAAAACGGGGCATCCAAGCACGGGATAGGGTATACGGGGATCCTACTATACGCTTTATCCCTCACAGTTATTTCACTATCTTTAATCCACGAATCCCTTTTCACACCGGGCCTAATAATAGGATTATATAATACTTTCATGATTGCCTTGAATAACTTCTCTCTCAGGAAGACCAGGATTAGTGGTCCAAGTGAGGTAAGTATTGTTAGAGGAGAGAGGCTGGACATGGAGGTTGATGTAGAGAATCGTGGTTTCACTACTATAAACGCTACACTCCTAAGCGTTCCAGAAGAGAACGTCGAGGTGACATTTCCCCGTGAAACTTTCCTCATACCGCCTGGGGGGAAATGTGGGGTCTCGTTGACTTTGAAAGCTGTTTACATAGGTTTTGCTGACACTAGTATAAGACTGCTATTATCTGATAAAAGAGGCTTTACTCGATTGATCAGAGAGGCTCCGCTGAGAGTTAATGTTACGCCTAAAATGAGGATTGCATTGGAGGCTGCACTAAGACTGTTGTCGAGGCTGCCTCCCGAGAAGACTTCCCCCATGCCTACTACAGTGGAATTTAGAGAGGAGTATGCTTTGCCTTCTAGGAGGGGGGAGTACTATGGAACTAGGTTCTATGTTCCGGGAGACGACGTTACATGTATTCACTGGAAGAAGAGTGTTGGGAAGAGAAGGCTTATTGTCAAAGAGTACCGTAGAGCTGGAGGAGAGAGACTGATAGTTTTAGCAGATCTTACTGCAGTAAGCTACGAGGAACTAGATGAACTAGTATACAAGCTCTTGTCCTCGATAATAGCTGAAACATTAAGGAACCCCTACCTGCCCATAGGGTTAGCAGTGTACGTAGGCAAGGAGACAGTTTTATTCAAGCCGCCTCTCCCGAGCAGGACTATTCTAGCAGAAATAGTTGGATTCTTCATGAAAGAATTCGCTGAGACGTATGGGGGAGAGAAGTCTGTTATAGAGGAGGTGCCGAAGAAGTTTCTCTACTTAGCATACTCTAAGCGATTAAAGGGTTTACTTGTTGAAATGGAAGTGGAAGCGTTAAGAAATCTTTTGAAGGAGAATCCAGGGTATAATGCTTTCTTAAAGCTTTCAGGATACTTGAGGCCGCCAGCAAGAATACTCTTAATATACGGTGAACACGTTGGAAAACACTGCTACCCACTCTTAGAATACTATGCCGAGAACACGGGTTACACCGTTACCTCACATGTCTCCTTAGAGCCGGAAATATTGTACGAGGAAGCCAAAAAGGCTCCAATAGGCTTGTCGGAAATCATACCGTAGAACAATAATGGGTGCGGGAGAATAATCATATTTGTGGTGGAGGCTCAACGTTAACCCATATCTGACACCATTTTCCACCATAAGTGAACGTTTTAGCTGTATCATTGTACTCCCAGAGCTCGAATATTATCCTCCATTCGCCAGTATCGTTTAAGGATAGTGTTAATGGTATTTTTCTGGAAGAATTGTGAACTAGTGCTAGGTGAATTCTCTTAACAGGTGTTACTGGGGAAGGATCTATTGGAGTAGTCTTGTTACCTAGTTTAACTTCAACGTCGTAGAGCATCGTTTTACCCATGTAGTTCCCAATGTAAACATATATTGTGAACTCTTCTCCCCGAACAACGTTTGGAGGATAATCACCTATCTTCATATCCTCTCCCAAAACAGCTAGCTCCGAGAATGGTTCAACTATTCCTGTTAGAAACAGCTGGCTGACTGCGAAAACTGTTACAACAACTATTATGGCCGCTACCACTGCCATAACCTCCTCGTCTAAAATCATGCTCCTCCTCCCCCCGGCTGAAGCCCTAATCTTATAGTCTCCTCTCATTCTAAGCCAAGTCCTCCATGCAAATGGCTCCCCATAAAAGTATGCTAATATAATTAGAATCACCAGGCTCACCAGTATGATCAAATATGTTGCTTGCCTCCTAGCTGCCTCCTCTTCCCCACGCAACCTGATTTCCGAGGAATATTCTACAATGCTTCCTAGAATAGACGAAGCCTTTCTGAGAACACTATTACGCTCCCCCGAGCTCCCCGCCTCCTCAGCTCTATCTATCAGTTCAAGTGCGCTGTTAAGCATGTTAACCAAGCCAGTTACATTACCCCCACTATCCTCGGCAACTCTTATAGCATCATAAGCCTCGTAAACCTTATCCCATATATCACTCGACTCCCTTGCCCCTAACACTGGTAGAAGAATTATAGATGCTGCAAGAAGGATTATTACAGCAACCCCTATCTTCATCAACATACATCTCCGGCAATGCGAATTCAATTGATACAAGTGTTTACTAGCAATATTTTAAACTATTTCCTCAAACAGTTTGCCCAGAGCAGACACGCAATTAAGGAATACCCTTATCGAACTGAAGTAACGTCGTGAGAAGTAAGTGCTAGAATATCTTGAGGATCTAGTCGTTTTTACAAAACTTTTGCCCTCATATAATATATGAATTTACCATAAAACACAGTCACATTAGCACCACTTAATGTAATGCAAATAGGCTTTGTATTGGAGCTCGCCTAATTCGATCCATAAACGCTAAGCAATTATTTGAACAGGAATAATGGTAGCAGTGAGGACTGTGGATATGAGAGGCTTTTAGAAGCTATTAAACCAAGGCTTAATATTATTTGCATCTTGCAGGGCGATGTTTTTTAGAGGGAATTAGCATATAATTTCTAGAGGTGTAAGCTTGTGAGAAAGCAAAGGAAGAATATCGTTCTCAGCGAGGGAGTTCTCAAGCTGATCATGGAGGGAAGAGTGAAGATTATTAGAGATAGGAAGTTGAAATATGGGAAGTACAGAGTAGTTAGAAGATATGTGGTTAAGGTGTAGTAGTGTTGGCGGTTAGGGTGAGAGTGAGGATCGTACGTGAATCCTCGAATAAACTGAAGAATCTAGTAGTGTTGGTTAATGGTGGCGCGGAGAGCGAGGAGCCTGTTATAGCTGTAAGCCCCGAGGACGCTGAAGACTTAGATTTCTCAATTGATGATTTTGAACTTATTGAAGTGGAGTTAGCGTCAGGAAAAACCCATAATCTCATATCGAAGGAGAAAGTTAAAGTGGAGCTATTAGACGAGGAAGACAATGTTCTCTCCTCAACCAGAGCCTACCTAGCTGTGGACGAGAACTTAACAGAGCCGCTGATAACTGATGCAACAATAGACGAACTTGGCATTCAAGTAATTAGCTTCAAGAAAGGCCTATGGAAACATTTTAACGATCCGCCTAGCATTATCAGGAAAAGCGCGCCTCGACGCTAACCGCAACACAATTCTTCGGCCAAGTTCTTGAAGCATATACAAGTCTGTTGAGTATTCCAGACTGGTGAAGATCTTTCGTAACGTATAGTGGGTTTAAATGTTTTGAATGCTTTATGGTCTTTGATGGACTGATTTGCAGCAGATCCTCAAGCCTCGGATGGGGCCCGTGGTGTTAGGTTCAACAGAGCTCCATGAAGCATAGGTGAAGCCACTGAACCACACTAAGGGTAGTATGTAGTTTCCTAGTGAAGATTTTATAGGTTTGTGTAGGTTTCTTTTCGATGGCGGGGATTCATCTTATATGTGGGCATGTGCCGTTTGCCGTTCATCTAAACCGTATCTTCATCTATCAATTTATATTGTATTGGACACGGTTAGGTTCATCACGGTCTCCGCTGAGCCACCTACGGGAGCACAAGCTCCCCTCGGGAACCCAGCGGTCACCAATAAACTCTTAGAGCTTAGGAGTTTATAGGTCTTACGAACTTCTCCAAAGGCATGAAAGACATACTATGATACAGAAAGCTATAATCTAACATTTCTGCCCATGTCAGCCGGCTTCACCTCTTATTAACATTGCTTCAACTAGATAATGGTTTTAAGAACAGTTTAAGCGAGAACATGCTTCCTACAAAATTTTCGATTAATTACTTGTGCTCATACACTTAGTCTTTCTGGCGAATATTTTCATTAGGATCGAACTCGCTTACTATATTATCGAGTATTTCATCAACTATATTCATATCGTAGAATCTAGTTGTCGGAAGCTCTTCTACTAGTCGCTTAGCTATTTCACGGTAAGGCTTCAAGCATACGGTCCCCCTACCATAATCTATGTACCAGTCGTTTGGGACAGGTATTTTCTCATATAACAGCTTCCTCCATGCCTCCAATAGTAGTGCTGGTTTACCCGTGATATCAGCCGCACACAGTACATTAGCCCCTGTCTCCTCGCTAAGGCTGTCAACCCATTTCAAACCCTCCATACATCTCATCAAGTGATGGTCTATTATCAGTGTATCAACACTGCAGGCTATTCTCCAAGCATTTCTCCAGGCCTTCTTCAACATTTTCCTATGAAAACTCTTATTACCATGCCACCTGTATAGCGGAGGGCCATCGGTGATCACGATATCTGGTTCCCAAGATAACGCTATTTCAACAGCCTCCTCCGATAATAATTGCGTGTCAGACATATGTACCAGCGTCCTCCTACCATCCCTCACAGCTACCAGTACAACGCTAGTGTTATTTGAAGCCCCATGCGGCACGGGCTTTGATAAAACTATGTGGTCGCTGCACCCCCCTCTAACAACATCTTCTTCATGGAAAAAC
This sequence comes from Thermoproteota archaeon, assembly GCA_029258925.1. GTDB lineage: Archaea > Thermoproteota > Thermoprotei_A > EX4484-217-1 > JAPDJV01 > JAPDJV01. Next base: position 19,049 of record JAPDJV010000024.1, read on the forward strand.
TTGTACACGTATTGTGCCCGCAGACGTTCACGCCACGTCATAAAAACTTCGCTCTTAACCCATAAGTGGGCTCTGCCCCTGAGATCCCTAAGCCTACGTAATCCTAATTGGAACGGGTTAGCATTATAGAGTGGAGTGTGGTCTCCATGGAAGTGCGTTATAATAATGTCTGTCGAACGCTTCCATTCTTCAACAATACTCCCTCGAACAATCTCTCCCACAGCTGCTTGAATAGGGTGTGGATGTAGCCCGTATCTCGTAAACCCTAATGCCACACCGGGATCTACGAGAATCCTCCTATTCCCCGCCTCAATAATACAGGATAATCCGCGAACGCCAAGAGACTCCGTACCGAGAATCCTAAACTTCATCTCCAATACCAGGCTACAATACGGCGAGCATGTTTAAAAGCTTATGAATTCAGTAATCCTCTCCCTTTATAATTATAATATTTCATGAAGGAATGGAAATGCATTTTTCTAATTACTCGTGGCAGCTCCTTAACCTAGAGAATTAGCTACTATAAGCTAGACGGAGAGTTGTCTAGAACAATACTACTCCCTCGAATAGAGTGCGTCTAAGACTTAATAAGTGTTCCCGTATTCGTGCAATTTACTCTTTATTAATGATTTAATATATCTATGGTACTCCTCAACTATTTGTTGGGGGAATGGTATTTCTATTCTTACTCCTGCAATCTTTCCTAGCTCTTTATCAAGCGTAAATATTATTTTAGCGCCTAAAGTTTTAGCCAGGGAAATAAGGTAGCCATCCCATGATTCAACATTATATGTTGACGCTAAATCTAGTGAGTCAATAGCTACGTCAATGCTTATGTACGGGTATAGGGCAGGGGATCTTGTTTGAAGCATTTCAACAAGAATTTTCTTCACATCAAGCCTCGGAACCTTGAGGTATCTAGTGGCTATATGATAGGCTCCAAGAATAGCTGTAATGGGTATTATAATTCTTCTCTTAAACATTAATACATTTTCGATGAACTCGATAGCAAATTTCTTTAAGGGATTTTGAAAACATGTCAGTACAATAATACTTGTGTCCATGACACCTTCAATGTATTCCAAGTTTTCGCTCAGCATATTCTCTGTCAATCCACTTCCAACTCTCTTCAATTTCTTCAGAAAATGGTTGAGGATTAACTTTCATTACAGTTTTAATCCATCTCTTCACTCTTTTTTCAAGATCCCTGTCAATCGGTCTAAGCTCCAATATTCCATCTCTATATCTCACTACAACCCTTCCACCTTCACCGAGCCCAAGCAGTCTTCGTAAAGGTGCTGGAATAACCATTCTTCCCTGTTTATCAATACTTACCTCATATTCCATTTATTCCACCATATGGAATAATTCATTCCACTATATTTAAGTGTTCCCCGCCCACAGTATTTTCATGTATTTTAATTATTTTAATTTCGTGGCAGAGTTAGCCGTTTCCCATCCTAGGTTGTTGTGGATCTTGCTAGGACGGGTTGTGTCTCTGCCTCATTGTAGCTACAAGCCACTCTACATGGGGCAGAAATGTTAGATTATAGCTTTCTGTATCGTAGTGTGTCTTTCTATGCCTCTTAATGCTATTAGATATGCTGATGCCAAATGCCTATCTAGACCATGTTTTCTCATTATATAATCGTGTTCTTTTGAATGTGTTGTTCCTCTAGGATTCACGTGTTTTATGTTGATAGAGTAGAGTGGTGCTTTCATTACTATCATTTCTATTGTTGAACTGCGGAAAACTGATACCTTCCAGTTATAGTTTCTGTGAAGTCTCCTTCCATTCCTAATCCAGAGTAGCCTGAGCCTACCTAGAACTTCGGGGTTCTCTAGGAATAATGTTTTAACTCCATGATGATAGGCGTATCGAAGCATTTCATGTATAGCCATACCGATTAGTATTCTGGCTTTTCTCCTAGGGTATCCTCTCCTAGTAGCATCCTCGAACCAGAAAGTCTTAGCATCTCTAAGCCTACCATACCTATCAACTATCGCTAGGTTAATCCTATCTACATTAACATCAACACCACCATAGAGCTTGTCGTCGTTGACCCTGCATCTAGTCATGTGCTTGTAGTAGAAGTCTATGGGTATAGTAAGCTGTATCTCCCCATGAATCCATAGCTTATTCTTTCTGATACCGTAGTCATTGATAACTACTTTAGCTGTATGCTTTTGTTTCTCCTCTAGTATCTTATCTAGTAGTAGCTTGTAGTTCTTTGGTATTGTTGGCTTGACTACTATTCTTTCTGAGCCGCCGTTATAGTCTATGGTTGTTGTCCAGAATTCGTAGCCTTGCTTTAGTGTTATGTTTCTTACTGGGTATTCTCTCTCTACTTGTTGGAACATGAGCCAATCTCCAAGCTCCACCTCCTTAAAGTCTATTCCTAGTTGTCTACATGACTCATAGACTCCCCTAACAAGTACTATTACTCCATCTGTATACCTACGGTTAGGTATGATTTCATAGATTATTTTACGGAAGGTATTCTTCCAACCAATATCAGTAGCTGGTAGTATGGGGAAATGCTTAGCTAAGCTGAGCATCCTATGAGAAGCAATCTTAAACAACCAAGCAGTACTAAGCAGTCCCCTGGCCTCAACACCATCAACATTGAATGGTAAACACAACGTTATGTGGCTCATATTGGGGAATCCCCAGATAAACTTATAAGTCGGAGCAGTCTAATAAATATAACGATGACCGCTGGGTTCCCGAGGGGAGCTAAAAAGGCTCCCGTAGGTGGCTCAGCGGAGACCGTGATGAACCTAACCGTGTCCAATACAATACGATATAAATTGATAGATGAAGATACGGTTTAGATGAATGGTATTTGAGGTACGTGAAAATCTTTATTGAATCCACAAAATTGATTAATTTAAACTTGCGAGAATCAGACGGGAACATGTTTGCCCAGTAATAATCTTTCAGATGTGGAGAGAAGGATACTGAGATTTTTAAAGAATAGAAGAGACATTAAGCTGAGAGAATACATTGATATCATTATGGAGAAGGAGGGTTTAAGTTTTAGGAGGGCTTGTAGGACAGTTTATAGATTGTGGAAGAAGGGTTATATTGATTTGGATCCGCTCAGCGTTCCATCGGCATTCCACGATTACGCTAGGTCACCTGAATCAGTATGGTTCTGGATTCTAACAGTAATCGTTATAGTAACAGTTCTAACAGTATTCTACGTTACAACACCCCCACTACTATACTTAAGATATGTTCTCGGATCAATATTTGTACTGTATGTTCCGGGGGCAACACTCATAGAAGCATTATATCCTAGGGGGGTGGAGCTCGAGCCTTTGGAGAGATTCGCTTTATCAATAGGTTTAAGCTTGGCCATCGTCCCATTGGTAGGACTAGTATTAAATTATACTCCATGGGGTATACGCCTCACGCCTGTAGCAGTAAGCTTAGCATTATTGTCTGAGACTCTTGCACTAGTAGCATTATACAGGAAATACAAGTATTATATCCTAGAACACGCTGCCCTCCCCGCATAGCGGGGGGAATACAGAGATCCGTTAAGTCGAATTTCAGACCCTTAAATGTATGAAGTCTTACGCCTTCAAACAGTCTTGACAGTAAACCTTATCGTATTGCTAAGCTCCCCTATATTGCTGAGAGTTATCTCCGGGTGTGCTCTGAAATAATTTAGCCAGCCCCTGGTAGAGGTCTGGTGTTCTCCCCTAAAAACGTCAGTGAGTCTTCGAATATTACATTCGTGTAGAACTATTCTAATTTCCTCCACTAGAACCCTAGCCATATTCCAGGGGTTCACATAGTACTTGTCTACTGGAATCTTTTTAGAAGCTTCCTCGAAGAACTCTCTCTGCCCCTCTAAGACTAGGGGAACCGCTATCCCCTCAACTATTGTGAAACATCCTATCTTAGCCTCATCAAACCTGTCCTTGAAAACGGATAGTTCGAAAACTCTTCCCCCCACGACATCCTCCCTACACGTGAGCACAAGCTTAAAGCCGTCGGCTTTAGATAGGACTACACCAGCTATCTTATGCACCCCAATACTGCGTGCAATAGGCTTAACTTTGAGCTCAACTACAATCACATTTAATCCCTCCCAGCACTCGAAGAATATTTGATAAACATGTAATATAAAGTTGTAAAACGTGTACACTTACCTTGTATCCGTGTTTCTGTTAGCTCCTTTAACACTTTTGCTCTATTTTAACTACATCAATGATATCTTTATCTTTTGTAACTGGCCCCTGTCTCCAGCTTATACCTCTTTGCCAAGAGCTCTAATGTCAATACTCCCTTATCTCGCGGGGGAATCAATATTTTGCCACGGCTATCAATACTAACCGCAATTTCCATAAATTCCCATTATAGTATATGATATGGGAAACTTGAAAATTAAAGATGCTGTTAAGCATCTAACCTAAAACCTCAAAGCAGAATATTCTGAGAGAATATCATTGTTGGAAGGGTGGTGTGGTTGAAGGTTTTAGTGTTAGGCATCGACGGCCTTGAAGCGAGATTGATTGAAAAATGGCATATTAGGGAGTACATGCAGAAATATTATGGCGTACACGATGTCACTGTAGCTGTTAAGCCAGGTGAACCAATTTATACACCGCTTATTTGGGCTTCATTCCTCCTAGGAGAACCAGCATACAAGTATGGGTTCACGGCTCGGAGAATACTTATTGAGAGAGATAAGAGAGCTTATGGAATCTTGGCACCCCTATACGCTTTAAGAGTCAGGCTTCTCGGGGAGAGGAGGCTTGGCATCAGACCCATACTTAAGAAGATAGGCCTCTACAGGCGTGGGAGAGTTGAGAAAGTTCTTCATGAGGTAGAAGCTCTCCCTAAGGAAGCCCTTAAGCATACTATTGTTGAAGAAGCTCGTAGAAGAGGATTTAAAGTATGGGTTAAAGAGTTCCCCGGTCTAGGTGACATAAAGTACGCTGAAGTGCGAGCAACATTCTACAAATACCTCGACTCCCCCCTCGAGGAGCGGGTGAGAAGACTCAATGAAATATATGAATACTCTATTTCAACTCTAAAGGAAGCTGTAAACAGTACGCAAGACAACGACCTAGTTCTATATTACACGGCGCTAATAGACGAAGCAAACCACATGCTCTACAGGCCGGGAAACTTGAAAACAATGACACTGCTCGCAACATACTATAAGAAGCTTGCCAAGGAAATACGCTTGAAAACAAGAGATCTGCAGGACACTACAGTAATAATAGTAAGCGACCACGGATACGATCCTTCCATCCACGAGCACAGTAATTACGGCTTCTGGAGTTCAAATAAGAGTCTTCCATTTACCCCTAGAAGCATGCTGGATTTCAAAGAAATAATATTAGGAATACTTTCACATAACAAATAGCTCTAACCAATCATTCCAATTAGGAATTATTTCAATACCTTAAATTACCTGCCTTGATATCTAAGAATGGTTCGAGAATTTAAGTCCATTTATTCCAACGTGTTTAACTTCGTAGCTAGTTTCTTGTAACAGTTATCGTATAGTTCACATGTTTTTAGTAGATTTAATTGACCTAGCTTACTTAGTTCAGTTGAGCCTAGACTGATTAGCTCACTTAATTTTACTACGAAGTCGTGTTCATCTATAAATGTGTATTCATGGGGTAACCATTCCCCCCTTGCCCCAAGCGGGTTATCTAGTACTACGAGTCCTGCTAGCGAGTAATCGTATCTTTTAACATTGCTGCCTCCCCTTAAGAGGGCATAGTTTAAGCCTATATGGGCTCTTCCAAGAGTCCTAAAGAATTCTACTCTACTGGGGATGTACTCATAGTATTCGACTGATCTAGATTTAGGTAGGCGTGGAGGATGTTTACCTATGTAAACGATGTTAAGGTTCAATATATTCAATGAATCGTACAGCTTCTTGAGGAGCCTAGCATATTCTATATTGTTAGCTAGGAATTTACCTCCTATTACTACGAGTGTTGGTTTATCCCTTTTTCTTATATTAGAGATGAATTCTGTGTGGTTGGGGAGGGGGAATATGTTTGGAAACGTTAATATTCTATCTGAAACCCCATATAGCTCCTTATACTTCATTTCGTCTCTTCGAGAAGCACTGATAATTAAGTCCGCATGTTGAACTATATTGTATTCGGCGTCCAGCAGCTTCCTAAGCCAGAATCCACTATACCTGTCTATAAGGAAGTCATGTGATACGTAAATTACCTTACTACCATATCTCAACTTAATTTCCTCTACTAGCTTATCTGATACGGTAATTCCTAGCGGGCCGTCTACGACCAGTAAGTCTATAGGGTAATGGAGTAGTTTCCTCGCTTCGCTATAATCTACTCCAACGCTTACAACAGTAAACGCGCTCTTCTGCGAAATAATCTTTAATCTCTCTAATAGCTTATTTATCCCCCTCAATAGCAGAGATGATTTAGACAGGGGTAAGCCTATGAAGAGCCTGTCACTTCTTACACTAAAATGTCTACTCCTAGTTATCCCGATGTCTATAATCAGCGGACTGCCAACTATGGAGGATATTATATTGATAAGGTAGCTTGATCTAACGTTAGCACCGTGCTGTACGCCCTCAATGGGTGAAACGTATTTGCCGTGGATCCAAGCCAATATCTTCTCATTCATCAAGAATTTTCCCTAATAAATTAGGTAACAATAGTTAGCTATATTTATCTTATTTAGCTTATGTGTAGAAGTGAAATCACCAACTTTGGAAGATGATGTCTGTGAAAGTACTTCTAGTAGGACCTAGGTTTCAAGTTGATGTAATTAGGCGATTAGTGAGCTGTTCTGGGAGGGATAGGGGTATAGTTGTTGACTGCCTTGAAAGGAGTGGTCTTAGAAGTCTGTTAAAATATCAATTCAAATACCTTACTCTAAAACATTACGATGTGCTACACATAATCTACCCCCCGCACAGACTCTCCTATATTCTAGCGGAGAGGGGGCAGAGGCTTGGAGTACGAGTTATCCTACACTGGATTGGAAGTGACATCCTCTTAGCTAAGAGGAGGAGCCTACATGCAAGCCGGGTTCTGAAAAACTCCGTTAACGTAGCAGTGGCGCCATGGCTTAAAGAAGAGCTCGAGGAGCTAGGTGTGCCAGTAACAGACATAGTACCCCTAGTACCGCCCGAGTTGTCTCAAGGCGTGGAACCGTTGCCACTACCAGAAAAATTCAGAGTACTCTACTATCTTCCCTCGGGGAGGGAACATATTTACCATTCAGAGGTGCCAGCAGAAATAGCTGGGGAATACCCGGACATCGAGGTTCTGGTGGTAGGGGGAGGGAGGCTTCGAGGATTCAGAGGGAACATAGTTGAATTAGGTCGATTGCCGCGGGGGGAGATGAGGAAAGTGTATAGAGATACTGTGGTTCTAGTTAGGTACACTGAGCACGATGGAATGCCGCTAATGGTATTAGAAGCGCTAGCCTATGGAAGATATGTGATATTTAATAAGCCGTTCGATCACGTTGCCTACGTAGAAGATAAGGTTGAACTCTTAGAAAAAATTGGGGAACTTAAAGAAAAATTCTATGAGAAAAAGCTAACGCAAAATGTTGAGGGATCCAAGTACGTCCTCGAAAACTATAGTCCTATGAAAATATCTGGAATGCTTGTTGATTTATGGAAAAACCCGTAGGCAGCTTCCTATGTGACCTTGGGTTTTGCAGCCTAGGTTTGCAGATGATTACAGGTAAGCCTTAAGACTGCTCCTCAAACCCCCACTTCTTCAAGACGGTTCTCCAATAATAGCGTATCTAAGACGGTAACAGCGTGTTTGCAAAATAAAATATGTGTGATACATGCTTCTAGTCAGCCTGCATCTAATATGTCTAAAGTTCCTAGAACTTAACTGCGTAGCAAGTTAGAGAATCTGCGAGAGAATGGCATAATGCTTAAATTTCTTGATAATATAATTATTTCAGATATCAACTTCTAGCGGGGGGTTATATGTTGGGCGAGGAAGTTCCATTAAGACCTGTTTCGAGACAAGACATACATAGGCTTGAAGCAGCCTTACTAATAGCAACACTGTTTAGACCAGACGTCTTAGAGGAGATTCAGAAAGCGGAGGAGAGACTTACGTGGGTTGACAGTCTAGCTGTTGCAGCAGGTGCTCTTGCAAGAGAGAAGGCTGGCATGCATGTTTCTAGAATAGCGGACGAGCTAGGTAGAACTGAGACTACTATAAGGAACCATTTGAAGGGGAAGACTAAGGCCGGGCAGCTTGTGAGGGAAACCTACGAGAAGTTCTTGAGAGAAGGGTTTAAGATAGAGTTGCCCGAGGCAATTGCCAGAGTTCTCCCAGTTGAAGTAGAGGATGTTGGAAAGCTTAAAGAGAAGCTTGAGGAAGCTGAGAGAAAGATCGAGGAGTTGAAGGGGAAGATCAAGATTTTGGAGGGTAAAATTGATAAGATTAAGAAGATTCTTTTAGAATAACAACTTTAACTTTTTATTATAGCGTTAACATTATTATTGAGGTCAAGCTCCTTATATTATAAGCATAGATGTGGTTATTATGCCTAGAATTCTAATAATCCATGGAAACCTGTTAACTTTCAACAATGTGAAGCCATATGTTGAAGACGGCTTCGTCTACATAGAAGATGATGTTATAGTAGATTATGGGGGAATGGACGATTTAAGAGAAGAATATAGGAGAGCGGATCTGGTCTTAAACTCTAATAAAAGGATAGTAATGCCCTGCCTTATATCAGCTCACACACATTTAGCCTTATATCCTGTGAGGTTCATGGCCTCCAACTATAGTTCTCTAGATGAGTGGATCGAGGGAGTTGCGTTGAGATATGAGAGGGAGCTTAGAGAAGAAGTTTCGAGGAGTGCTGCAGTTCTGGCGTTAGCAGAGCTAATGGAACACGGTGTTGGGGGAGTGGTTGACATGCACTTCAACATGGACGCTATAGCAGGCGTGTTGTTGAACACAGGCTTATACGCGAACCTGTCTGTGGCAATAATGGGGGGTGGCCCCTACAGTAGCGAGGATGATGCACTTAAAGACAATTTGAGACTCTATGAGAATTGGAATGGGGCTGGAGGGGGCAGAATAACTGTTTCCCTAGGTCCATGCACAATTAGATATGTTTCTAAGAGGCTTCTGGAGGAAGTTGCCTCCCTATCTAGGGAGAAAGAGGTAGGTGTACACATGCATTTAAGTGAGGTAAAGGAGGATGTAGACTACTGTAAGAAGAATTATGGTAAGAGACCTGTGGAACTACTCGAAGAATTAGGATTGCTCTCCGAAAGAAGTGTTTTCGCTCACGCAGTCTGGTTGTCGCTTAGAGAAATAAAATTGTTGGCGAAACACGGATCCACTGTGGTCCACTGCCCCTCAATAAATTCCCTCTTATTCGACGGAGTAGCACCTCTACCAGAATTGAAGCGCGGCGGCGTTGGCTTTGGGATTGGAGTAGACTGTGCTCCAAAGTATAGTGTATTAGATGAAATATATTCCAGCACAATAGTCTACAGAGTCACCTACGGTCCTCCTCAGAGAATTTCCTCGAGAGAACTCTTGGAGTATTCGATTAAATATGGGTGCAAGGCGCTGCTCTTAAACCAGCCTTTAGGGGCAATAGATAAGGGGTTTAAGGCCTCGCTCACAATACTAGACTTAAAACCGCCAGCAAGAATCACACTAGACGAAATATGTGATCTAATAGTTTATACTAGGCCTAAAGCCGAAACCCTAATTGTTGACGGGGAAATCCTCGTCGACGGTGGAGAAAACCTCGTTATAGGTGACAGAGAGATAAGAGATGCCAATAAAGTTGTAAGAGAATACTTGAATCAAGTATTCGGGAATAAAAGTATTGCTTAAAGTTGTCTAGGATTATTAGAATAAATTTAAAGATATTATTTCCACTACTACCCGGTCATTAAGTAAACAATTAAACGTCAATTAAAGTCCTAACTGGCTCCTCTAATTTATAGTATGTTGTAATTTCAGACTTCAAACATTTATCTGAAAAGTTTTCGGAAATTAAGGGAGATATCTATAAGTAGTGTTCGCATTTATTGATACCTAATAATGTCAGTGTAAGGGTGTGTATTATATTGGGGCATAAAGATTTTGACAAGGTTAAATGGGTTAATGTATGGTTTACGGATATACTTGGAATACTCCATGAAGTAACTGTTCCGGTGGAGAGGTTTAGGAGAGCGGGGGATTCTGGCCTCGGAAAACTTGATGGATCTAGTATTAAGGGATTTAAGGTTATTGAGGAGTCAGACCTCGTATTAAAACCGGTGCCTGAAACACTTAGAGTGCTTCCGTGGAGCAATGGGGAGGAGGCAAGAGTTATTGCAAGAGTATACGATACTGGTGGAACTACTAGGCTTAGCAAGGATCCTAGGTATGCTACTGAAAAAGTGGAGGAAATACTGTCTTCTATGGGATACGCTGCTCTCGTAGGTCCTGAAGTAGAGTTCTTCATATTCAGAGACATTAAAGTGTTTCTTTCCCCGGAGAAAAGCTTCTACGAAATACACTGTGATGAGGGATATTGGAGCGAGTCGTCTATTAAAAACGATGTTAAGGGAGGATACTTCACAACCTCCCCCTACGATAAAACCCATGACTTGAGGAGGGAGATATGCGATATTCTGGAAGAGTACTTCGACATAAAAGTTGCATCCTACCACCACGAGGTTGCAGGTGCATCACAAGTCGAACTAGATATTTGGGCTAGTGCACCGTGTAGCACGGCGGATGCAACAGTAACATTAAAGTATGTTGTCAGGAACTCCGCGTTTAAGAGGGGGCTAGTGGCAACTTTCATGCCTAAACCTTTGAGCAACGATAATGGATCTGGAATGCACGTCCACTTAAGTTTATGGAGTAGCGGTGAAAACGCTTTTTACGACGAAAACGACAACTATGCTGAACTAAGCCAGCTCGGAAGATACTTCATAGGAGGCTTAATGGAACACTCCAGATCTCTCTCAGCAATAGTTGCACCAACAGTCAACTCCTATAAGAGGCTTGTTCCAGGCTACGAGGCCCCAGTGTACATTGCATGGTCTAAAGCAAATAGGTCGGCCATAATAAGAGTACCCTACTACCATGAGAGAAGTCCGAATGCGAAGAGAGTCGAGTATAGGACACCTGATCCCTCGGCAAACCCGTATCTAGCATATGCTGCAATGCTCATGGCGGGTTTAGACGGGATTAAGAAGAAGATAGATCCAGGAGATCCCGTAGACGAAAACATTTACCACATGACCCCTGAGAAGAGGAGAGAACTCAACATAAAGTCTCTGCCCGGAAGCCTTATTGAAGCACTAGATGAACTCGAAGTAGATAACGAGTACCTTAAGCCAGCTTTCTCTAAAGACCTTATAGAAACGTTCATAGAGATAAAGAGAGAGGAATATAAGAAACTTGCTGGCTACATTTCTCCAGCAGAATTCTACTACTACGCAAACCTGTAAGAACAATTGCCCAGCTGAGAACTCAAATATTTTAGAATAGAATATTCGAGGGGACTGCTTTTAAGGCGTTTTAAGTACTATATTCTATAGAGAACTATTGAACCATGCTTAACGGAATATGTATTCGATGATGAACCTTCCCCTCGGAGACCGATAAATGGTGAAGAAAATGGCCGCAGCTGAGGCTTCAGATAAAATAATTGTTTTCAACGGCGTTGAGAGAATAAGGGAAATTGAGTCAGAGTACTTGAAGATTTTAAGCGAGTACAATAAGCTAGTGTATAAGATGGGATATTATTTGAAGCCTAAACACGTAGTTTACAAGAAGACCTCGATGGGGAGAGTGAAGTACGTGTACTACGGTAGGTACTGGTGGAAACTGGCCTACGACGGGAAGAGGGGGAAGACTTCCAGAGTCAAATGGATATATATTGGCTTAACTAGACCGGAGGGCGTTCCTAATCCACCGGAGAATCCTCTAGAAGGGCTGAAGGTGAGGATTGCCGGGTGCGATGTTGTTTTGGATCGGGAAGTCTACGAGAGATTTAAGGATTATTTTAGGGGATTGAAGAAGGCCCACATTAACTCTTAGAAGAAATCACGATGGCGTAGAAAAGTCTCTTAAATACTGTAGGATTCCACGTTAATTCAGTACTTGGAACTCTACGATTTAGGTAGAATACTCGGTAATGCTGTTTATGGATTTAGAGTAAAACAATTTGTCGTTAAGCTAGAACAGCTGGTCTGAAAACTTTTCTCCGGGCTTCGTCTATAATCGACTGGACGTTGTCGATGAAGTTTTCGGGAAGCTTGTTGAACAAGGGCTTGGGGGGGCTCCTAATCTTGTGTCCCGGTTGAATATCCATTTCCCCGGCTCTCCTCCAAGGATATTCGAGTACATCTCCCTCTAAGCCGAGGTTCTCCCATATTCTCCGAGACGCGTTAGGCGTTATTGGAGACAATAGTACTGCTAACGCCTTAACAACGTTCACTCCAATCCACATAGTTGTATCCGCCGATCCGTCTTTCCTCGCCAATGCCTCCCAAGGCTTCTTCAAGTTAATGTAGTAGTTTCCCTCTCTAGCTATCCCTACAATATTCTCTAGTGCAAGCTTGTATCTGCATTCATCGAGGTTTTCCTCAACGCTCCTACACGCTGAAGCCACCTTCTCCTTGAATTCCAAGTCTGGCTCCTCCATTCTAGATGGCGCTGGCACTGTCGAATCGTAGTTTTTGTATACGAACATTAGTATTCTGTGGATGAAGTTTCCTATATCATCGTTCATGTCGCTGTTCACAATCCTATAGAACTCCCTCCAAGTGAAATTGCTATCCCTGAGTTCAGGCCTCATCTCTATTAGAGCAAACCTCCAGTAGTCCGGTTCAAGTATTTCAAGAGCCTCATCTATCCATACTCCAATACCTCTACTCTTACTGAACTTCTCCCACTCGAACATCAAGTACTCTGTTGCAGCCACTTGCCAAGGTAAAACGTATGGCTCACCCGATGCGAGGAGCATTGCGGGAAGTATTATTGCATGGAACGGTATGTTGTCCTTACCTATGAAGAATATTGTCCTAGAATTCTTATCGAACCAGTATTCCTCCCATAAATATGGTTTCCCAATATTCTCCCCGTACTCCTTGGTGGCGGAGATGTATCCTAGGAGGGCATCGAACCACACGTACACAGTCTTCCCCTCCGCTCCCGGGAAGGGTGCAAGTATACCCCACTCGTTATCCCTAGTCAACGCCCTCGGCTTCAACCCCTCTCTTATCCAATTCAAACTGAACTTCTTCACGTTCGCTGGGAACCTAGGATGATTCTTCACATATTCCTCTAATTCCTCCGATAGCCTAGGTAAGTCGAAGAACCAGTGCTTCGTCTCTCTTATTTCAGGCGTTGTATTGCAGAAGACACATTTTGGATCCAGTAATTGTGTTGGATCAAGTAGTCTACCGCATGCATCGCATTGATCCCCCTTAGCGTGGGGATACTTGCAGTATGGGCATGTTCCCACAACGAATCTGTCGGGCAGAAACATTTTGCAGTTTGGACAATAGGTCATTTCGATGTTCTGGGTGAAAATGTAGCCGTTCTTATAGATTTTCATTAGGAACTCTCTAACGAACTCCTTGTGCACTGGACTCTCTGTTCTAGTGTAGTTGTCGAAGCTTATCCCGTATTCCTTGAAAAGTCTTGAAACATAGTCGTGCATTTCATCCGTTAGCTTCTTAGGGTGAATCCCCCTCTTCCTAGCCTCCACTTCTATGGGTGTTCCATGCTCGTCTGAGCCGCTCACGAAGACTATGTTCTCCCCTTTCATCCTCAAATATCTCGCATAGACGTCTGCAGAGAGAACGCTTCCTATAAGCGTCCCTAAGTGAGGAACGGAGTTAACATATGGCCATGCAGAACACACTACCCACTTACCCAATTAAACCACCTTGACTCCCTTACGAACATAAAAGCCGGATCTATAAGATAAGCTTTATGCGACGTTCTTCATGTCTTAAATGTCCGAGATCGTGAGAACATGTTCGAGCAAGACTGCGTGGAACAGCAAGCTTAATAATAACATCTCTAGCATAGTATTTTATGGGTGAGTTACATGCCTAGAAGGAAGAGTATATGGGACATATTTGACGAATTCTTCAGGGAAATGGAAGAGGAAATGAGGGATTTCATGGAGAGATTTGAGAGAGGCTTTGAAATCGAGAGGGGTGAGGAGAGGGTTTTCGGTCCATACGTTTACGGTTTCAGCATAACAATAGGTCCAGACGGCAGGCCCGTTATAAGAGAGTTTGGGAATGTTAGGAGAATTAAGGGTAGGCCTAGGATAAGCGAGGAGAGGGAGCCATTAGTCGACGTTTTAGAGGAGAAGAAGACGATTACTGTAGTAGCTGAAATGCCCGGAGTCGATAAGGACAATATTAAGATAAGGGTTAGAGATAAAACTCTCATAATTAATGCAGTGGGACCTGACAGAAAATACTATAAGGAAATACCGTTGCCGGCTAAAGTTAGAGCGGAATCCGCCAAAGCATCCTATAGGAACGGTGTGTTAGAAGTTAAATTGGAGAAAGAGGAGGAAGAGGAGAAAGGATACGAGATTAAGGTAGAGTGAATACGTTAAACTTAGCGAAGCAAATTATTTCAAGCTTTTTTAAGACCACACCTAACCATAGCTAGGTGTTAGAGTATTGTTTAAATTGACGTATGTGGAGAGTGCTATCGAAAGAATTCTGAAGTATTTGAAAATAGATCCCGGGATCGAGGAAGTTAGCTTAGCTGATTCAATTTCCAGGATTTCAGCAGAGGACATAGTATCTGATGTAAACATACCTCCATTTAACAGGAGTGCTGTAGACGGGTATGCTGTTAAATCTGAGGACACTTTCGGAGCAAGCACGTCGTCCCCAATATATCTCAAGGTGAAGGGGAGGATTGAAGTCGGTTCTTCTCCCAAAATCTCCATTGGACCGGGAGAATGTGTTGAGGTTTCAACAGGATCCATGATCCCTGAGGGCGCTGACGCTGTTATTATGAGGGAGCACACGAAGCTCCTAGAAGACGGGCTTTTAGAAGTGTATGAAAGTGTTTCCCACTTAGAAAACATTAGTCTAATTGGAGAGGACTTGAAGAGGGGGGAGAAAGTTGTTCGCAGAGGAGACGTTATTAGACCGTGGCATGTAGGTGTTCTGGCGAGCATAAATGTTTGCAGAATAAGAGTTTTAAAGCCATGGACCATAGGCGTTTTCTCCACTGGAAGCGAGCTAGTAGAGGCTTGCAGGAGGCCTGGTCCAGGGAAGATTATTGCAAGCACTAAGGAAGTCTTGAAAGCATATTTTGCTGAGAAAGGATTTAACGTTATTGACTACGGGATCGTGGAGGATGATTTAAATAAGATTGCAGAAATGTTTAGGAGAGCGCTTAGCGAGTGTGAAGTAGTTGTCTCAACAGGGGGTACAAGTGTTGGTAGGAGAGACTATACTGTTAAAGCAATTGAACTGCAAGATGGACTAGAGGATATGGTTCACGGAATAGCAGTTAAGCCTGGGAGACCTGCTGCTATAGCTAGTGTCGGGGGAAGACTTGTAATAGCTGCTTCAGGCCTACCTGTCGCGGCTTTGGTAGACGTTGAAGCACTATTCCATCCAATATACGAGCACTATTATGGATTAAACAATGTCTACAAACCTGTTGTTGAAGCAGTACTGGATAGGAGAATCTATGTTGGAGCAGGGCTTAGAGGCTATGTGAGAGTCATGGTTTATAGAAGTGGAGGAGTGGTTAGGGCAATGCCTCTGAGAATAACTGGTTCAGGAGTGCTGTCAACTCTTCTAAGAGCAAATGGTGTCCTCATAGTAGAGGAAGATGTTGAGGGATTTGATGAAGGTGAGACTGTTAGAGTGGAGCTCTTAGCTCCAATATTGGAGGAGGGAGAAGTTTTTGAGTGGAAGGAAGATATTTAAGAGACTTATGGGAATCGATGAAGCACTAAGTATTCTAAGAAGATCGGTTAAGCTTGAACCACTTGGAGTAGAAGAAGTTCCCGTTGAAGAGTGTTTCGGAAGAGTTGTTGCAGAGGATATTATATGTAATGTGGATATTCCTCCATTTGACAGGGCAACCGTAGATGGCTATGCAGTTAAATCAAGAGATGTAGCTGGGGCAAGAGAGGACTCACCGATTAGCCTTAGAATAATTGGCTCTATTAGGGCAGGAGAGTGGCCGACTGTGGAGGTTGAGAACGGGAGTGCTGTCGAGGTTTCAACAGGCTCTCCAATACCGTTCGGCGCTGACTCCGTTGTAATGGTCGAGTTCACAAAGACTGTTGGAGACAAGCTGATAGTGTATAAGAGCACTGTTCCAGGGGAAAACATTGCACCAGCTGGATCAGACATTATGATGGGTGAAACAATAGTCTTAAAGGGGACGATGCTAACGACCCCACTAATAGGAGCACTGGCAGCAGCGGGCTATAGGAAAATAAAAGTCTACAGGAAGCCTAAGATAGGAGTTTTCTCAACAGGCTTAGAGCTTGTTGAGCCAGGTGGAGTTCTAGGACATGGCAAAATATATGATGTGAACACTTACACTCTCATTTCCAGTTTAAAGAGCATGGGATGTACGCCAATATGTTACGGCATAGTGGGAGACGATGAGAGAGAGATAGAGGAGACTTTGAGGAGTGCTTTAATGGAGTGCGACATCGTCTTAGGTAGCGGCAGTACTAGCGCCGGCGTCGGGGACGTGATGTATAGGGTTGTACCTAGACTTGGGAACCCGGGCATAATAGTCCACGGCTTGAAAGTTAAGCCCGGCAAGCCTACAATAATAGCTGTTTTAGACGGGAAAATATTCTTCGGCCTACCAGGATACCCCGTATCATGTCTCACAATATTCAGTCTAGTAGTTAAGCCAGTGATACTCGAGGTCATGGGTTTGAAGGAGGTTAGAGAGGAATTTGTGGATGCGAGACTTAGGAGCAGAGTTCTAGGGGTGAGGGGAAGAGTAAAGCTGCAACCCGTTGCATTATCTCCTCTAAAAGGAGAACTCGTAGCATTCCCAGTTCCAGCAACTAGTGGGAGTATTGGAATGCTTTCGAGGTGCGACGGGTTTGTGGAGATCCCGGACAATGTCGACTACGTTGAAGAAAACAGCATTGTAAAAGTGAAACTATATGAGAAGGTAGACTTCGAGAAGAGGCTTCTATTCATTGGAAGCCACTGTCCCGTAGTAGAACACATGCTTAAAATGCTTTCAAGAGAATACGATGCAAAACTCATCAGTGTCGGCAGTACCGGAGGATTCAAAGCAGCTCTAAGAGGAGAGTCGGACGTTTCGGGAATACATCTACTGGACTCGGAGACGGGAAGATACAATAGGCCGATGGTCGAGAGGTTCGGCAGAGGAAAGCTTCTACTAGTATCCGGCTACTATAGGAGGCAGGGTTTAATAGTTGCCCCAGGGAACCCTCTCGGAATTAAAAGTATTAGGGATATTATTGAAGGGGATGTCAGGTTTATAAACAGGAATAAGGGTTCCGGGACAAGAATACTATTCGACAAGTTACTGTCTGAAACATGTAGAGAGTTGGGTATAACAGTTGACGATGCAGTTGGGAAGATTAAAGGGTATAATGTTGAAGCGAAAACTCATTCAAGTGTTGCTCTAGCAGTTAAAATAGGGAGAGCAGACGTCGGACTTGGAATAGAGCTCGCCGCTAGAATGCATGGACTAGACTTTATACCAATAACTTGGGAGGAATACGATTTCGTTGTAAACAAGCTCAAGTTGGAGAGAGAATGTGTGTCAAAGTTTTTATCCCTACTCAAAGACAGAGACACTATAGAGTACATTAAGAAGACTCCCGGCTACAGACCGAAGGAGAATGTTGGAGATGTAGTGGAGTAGGGAGAGTGATCCAGGCTATTGTCCAGGAAAACTATTGTGTTAGACTACGTCAAATATCCTTTTCTTGTAGACGTAAAGGAGTACATTAAGAAATCTTATGGTCCTGGAGTCGAGTTAATAGATGTCATAGCACATGACCCTGAGGGTAAGATAGTTTCTAGAGCTAGGGATAGGGTCATCGGGGCAATAAGAGGTTCCATACCCCCCGCTCCCCCAAACTTAACTTCGAGAGATGAAATAGTAGCCTTTCACATAGGACTATTGATTTCGGCAATAGTTGGAGATCAGTGGTTGAGAAGGAGGGTTGCAGTAGTAGAATCCAAGAGGGCGCACGGTTTCCTGAGGGAGGAACCACCTGAAGTACTCGTATACGTTGCGAGCAAGCTTGGCCTCAAGATAGAGTATTTAAGTGAGCCCCTAAGGCTTGCAGTGGGCTACAAGGGGGACACGTATATTTACGAGGAGTACTGGTTCAAGATTAAAATCGAAGATTACTTAAGGTATAGTAGACTCCTAGTAGATACCTCGTGGAAACTCGTTAACCAGCCGGTTAAAGATGGATACGTCTACTTGAATAGAAGAAGGACTGCGAGGATAATAAGCGAGGAAGTATACAATTATTTAAATGATAAAATAAAACCTGTAAACATATCCATACCAGCTCTAAGAGAACACGTGGAAGCAGTTAGAAGAGAGATCGCGAAGGCTAAGAAGAGTAGGGGAGAGATTGAGCTGGGAGAGCTAGGAGATACTGAGAGCTTAGGTGTCATAGTTGAAGCATTTCCTCCATGCATCAGAGTGCTCTACGACAATGCTATTGGAGGAGGGAACTTGCCTCACCACGGCAGGTTCGCTCTAGCAACATTTATGATCAATATAGGTGCATCCGTAGATGCGGTTATAGATGTTTTCAGGAAGACCCCGGACTTCAATGAGCCGAAGGCAAGATACCAGGTTGAACACTTAGCTGGGTTGAGAGGTGGGCGGAAGAAGTACATGCCATACTCATGCGACATGATGAGGACTCTTGGGCTCTGCGTAGCTGAATGTAATGTAAAGCATCCGCTAGTAGAGTATAGGAGGAGAATTAGGAGAATCAAACTTGAGAGGCGTGCCTCGGCCTCTAAGTCAACACAGTAGCTATTGACGGTCTCCAACCAGCGAAAAAAAGATAAAGCCTCCTAGAGTCGTTTGACTGAGAGTTGTCCTACAATGGCGGGAGAGCCGTATGGAGCCAGAGTTAGATTAAGGTATGCAACTTTCGTTAACATAGCTACACGGATGATAGCAGTTTTCGCCAGCCTAATCTTCGTAATCTCGGTCACTAGAAGGCTCAGCGTAGAGGAGTTCGGCATATGGAGCATGATTATGAAGTACGTGAATTACACTCTCCCATTCACATCAATATACGCCTACTGGCTCCCTAGAACAATCAGTAGGGGAGTTAATACTGCTAGAACAGGCTTCATAATGTCTATTCTACTCGGCTTAACAGCATCCATAATTTATACTGGAATAGCATATGAGGCATCAGCAGTATTCAACCAACCCATAGTCCCCCTACTAGTAGCAGTGCTAATAGTCTTTCAAGAATACTTGAACAGGTGTTTAACAGCAATATCTATAGGACATGCTCCACAATACGTTGGCTGGTCAACACTCATCCTCCGTATATCTCAGGCAATATTGGGAGTATTCCTAGTATTATTCTACAAGTGGGGCCTATATGGGGCTGTCTTGGCAGCTGTGGGTGGGAGAAGCGCTGTTCTAATACTCTTATTCGTGTTGAACTCCAGGTTTGTGATGGAGTCTAAGTTCGAAGTTAGAGTATTATGGGATTGGCTGAAGAAGTCTTGGCTTCCTCTATACTCTGGACTCCTAACATCGTTCATAGCTCTAGACGCAATAATAGTAAGATACTTTACGGGAGGAGAGGAGCCAGTGGCATATTATGGTGTTGCAATATCTCTACTAGGCCTAACATTAGCGTCTACTCAGGGCCTCCCAGCACTATACTCTAGGTTGCTCGCAAACAGGAGAGTTGAGGACATCGTAGAAGTTTTCTGGATAGTCTTCATGATGACTACTCCGACAGTCATCGGAGTGCTGTGCTATGCTGAAGCATTTGCTGCAATATATAATATTGCATACGTCCAAGCATCGCTAGTTATACGAGTATTCGCTATAGCAGCATTCTTCAGGCTATTCTCGATGATGCTGGAAACGGCGCTTAAGGGGGTTGAGAACAGGGATATTGGTAGCACCGGGTTTAACGATCTGTTAGGCACTGCACTCTTCAAAACACCTTCAATAAACTACTTCATCACATCAATTTACCTAGTTCTCCTAGCACTGTCCTCGATTCTCTTAGGCAACGAGTACGTGACGGTGGCACTTGCATGGGGAGTGCTCTACACTATTAGACAAATATTATTGTCTGTTTCCTTTGCGTTATTCCTTAAAAAAGAGTTCTCCATTCTAATACCCTACGGTAAGCTCCTTAAATACTCTTTAAAATTCATGCTGGCTTCTATCACCATAATTCTTGTTAGAATATTATGTCCGGTTGAGCCTGTGGAAAGCATCTACACGCTTCTACGAGAACTTCTTCCAGCAATAGCCTGCTCAGCCGTCTCATACTTAGGAGCTCTAATAGTATTGGATTCGAAGTTCAGGGAGCTTGTTAGAAGAATTATTTCAAGTATAATTCTTTAAGATTCTTCAACGCAACCCTTTAAATCCTGATAATGGCTCTAGTATTATGAGTACTCATGTGTGTGGAGGCGATATTTAAAGCGTTCATGGAATGGTGGGAGCAGTGTGTTCAAGCTCCTTCGATAAAGGTTTTGTAGTATGGCTCACTGGGTTACCGGGAAGCGGGAAAACCACTATTGCTAGAGGAGTTTCAGAGTTCTTGAAGAGAAAGAATTATAGAGTTGAAGTGTTGGACGGGGACTGGGTTAGGAAGACCATTAGCGCTGGTGTGGGCTTCACTAGAGAGGAAAGAAGACAGCATCTCTTAAGAGTGGCTTGGATATCTAGGCTTCTAGCGCGAAACGGAGTCGTGGTTCTCTGCAGTTTCGTATCTCCCTACAGAGATGTCAGGGAGGAGGTTAGGAGGATAGTCGAGGAGGAGACCCCCTTCATAGAGGTTTACGTTAAATGTAGTATTGAGGAATGTATTAGAAGAGATCCGAAGGGACTATACAAGAGGGCTCTTAGAGGAGAGATAAAGAACATGACAGGTATAGATGATCCATACGAACCCCCTCTTAAACCGGACATAATAGTGGATACAGAGAATTTATCCGTAGAAGAAAATATTGCTATAGTTATTGATAAGCTGAGGGAAATCGGATTAATAGACTGAAAGTAAATGTTAAAAAACTTGGCAACAATGCTATAGGCGAGAACAGTTTTTCAATAAACGTTGGAGGATAACCATGAAATCAAGAGTTTGCTCTTGAGGGGTGAGCGACACGGTCTCTAGACCCCATGGAGGTAGGCTTGTCGATCGCGTAGCCTCTGGGGAAAAAAGGGAATCTTTAAGGAGAGAAGCTGAGGAAATGCCCAGAATAGTTGTTGACAAGTGGCTTGCTGTTGATGTCGAGAATATAGCTCATGGAGTTTTCAGCCCCCTCGAAGGATTCATGCTTCAAGAAGACTACTTAAACATCTTACACCACATGAGACTCAGCAACGATATTCCCTGGACTATACCTATTATCCTAGACGTTGATCCAAGCAATATTAGGGGGGTTAAGGAGGGAGACCACGTTGCTTTAGAAGTAGAGGGGAACATCATAGCTATTATGAAGGTGGAGGAGATTTACAGGTGGGATAAGAAGAAGCATGTTAGCAGTATCTATAAGACCTCAGATCCGAATCATCCGGGAGTATCGTGGACCTACTTGAAGAAAGACCTTTTGATAGGAGGCCCCATAGACCTTGTAGGAGAATTGCCAAACCCCTACTACAAGTACACTTTGTGGCCTATTGAAACAAGGATTCTGTTTAGGGAGAGAGGGTGGAAGCGAATAGTTGCTTTTCAAACAAGAAACGCTCCCCACTTAGGCCATGAATACGTTCAGAAAGCTGCACTAACATTCATGGACGGACTATTCATAAACCCCCTTGTAGGCAGGAAGAAGAAGGGAGACTACAAAGATGAAGCAATACTTGCAGCCTACGATACGCTAATAAAACATTATTATCCTAGGGAGAGCGTTGTGCTCTCAGTTATTAGAACCGAGATGAAGTACGCTGGACCGCGCGAAGCAATACATCACGCAATTATGAGAAAGAACTTCGGGTGTACACACATAATAATAGGGAGAGACCATGCTGGTGTGGGAAACTACTATGGGCCCTACGAGGCCTGGGAGATTTTCAAGGAGTTCCCAGATCTCGGAATAACACCGCTATTCATTAGAGAAGCCTTTTACTGCGAGAAGTGTGGAGGAATGGTTAACGAGAGAATTTGTCCTCACAGTGAGGAGTATAGGGTTAGGATAAGTGGCACTAAAATCCGGGAAATGCTCAAGAAAGGCATCAAACCACCTGAATACATTATGAGACCTGAAGTAGCCGAAGTTCTAATGAAGTTCGGAAATCCATTCATAGAATAATTAGCGGGACCCGTCTAGTTAAAAACAGTTCTTTCAGCAATTCTTGAAAGCATTTTCTTCAACCATACTATTTCTACAATATATAAAGTAATGTCCTGGAGCTGTAAAATGGAAAAAAGATATTGGTGTTAGTGTTCATCAATAAATTGTAAGGTGTTGAAATTGGAAAATCGCAGTGTTCTAGAATTATTGAAGAGTACTCTTGGTGAAAATAAGGTTCTATGCAGCCTAGAAAACCTATACGTTTACGGCTTTGATGCAACACCAGTGTACCGTGGGAAGCCTATGGCAGTTATTAGAGCGTATTCCACGGAAGATGTTATGAAAGTTCTAACAATAGCAAACGATTACGCTATACCAGTTGTTCCAAGAGGTCATGGTACGAGTCTCACGGGCGCTGTTATACCTGTCGAGGGAGGATTAATCTTAGACCTCAGCCCCATGAAGAGAATAGAAGTGGATGTTGAGAACGGCATTGTTGTAGCCGAAGCAGGTGCTACGATAGGCGAAGTGAATGCAGAGTGTAGGAAGTACGGATTCTTCTTCCCCCCGGATCCAGCTAGTGCTGAAGTAGCGACGGTGGGCGGAGCTCTGGCAACTGATGCTGGTGGAATGAGGGGCGCTAGGTACGGTACTATGAGGAACTGGGTGCTTGCAATGAAAGTTGTGGTTCCCGGAGGAAGAGTGCTGAGACTTGGAGCACCAGTCTATAAGTGGAGATGTGGTTTAAACCTACTCCACCTCTTCGTGGGGAGTGAGGGAACGCTGGGCGTGATAACGGAGGCCACGCTTAAAATGCTC
This sequence comes from Thermoproteota archaeon, assembly GCA_029258925.1. Taxonomy (GTDB): domain Archaea; phylum Thermoproteota; class Thermoprotei_A; order EX4484-217-1; family JAPDJV01; genus JAPDJV01. The sequence goes on from JAPDJV010000024.1 coordinate 42,373, forward strand.
CCGTTACCTGAGAAAATAGTCCGTTTACTAGCGTTGTTTGAAACAGTTGACGAAGCTGTTACGGCAATATGTAGTATTAGGCGTAGAGCACTCAACCCTCTAATTCTAGAACTACTAGACGAATCAACGATAAAGTCTGTCAACGAAGTTTTCAATTTAAATATGCCTGAAGTCGGGGCAGCCGTAATTGCCGACGTAGATGGTCCGAAAGAGGCTGTTGAAAGGCTTGGCAAGGAGATGGCTGAAGTGTTCGAGGAGTGCGGGGCTATAAGTGTGAGAATTGCTTCGGATGAAGGTGAGATGGAGAAGCTTTACGCTGCTAGAAGAGGAGCATACCCTGCTGTCTCCAGGCTATACCCAATAGTGTTAATAGAGGACATAGTTGTACCCCTATCTAAGCTAGCTGAAGCCATTAGAAGGATCAAGGAGCTGTCATCGAAGTACGGGGTGGCAATAGTTGTTTTCGGGCATGCTGGAGACGGAAATATTCATCCATGCATATGTATGAGTTCTCGGGACGAGGAGTCTATGAGGCTAGCCGAGAAGGTGTTCTACGAGATATGTAGAATTGCAATAGAGCTGGGTGGAACAGTTTCCGGAGAACATGGCATAGGATTACAGAAGGTCCATGCCCTAGTTGAGGAATTGAAGTATAGGGAGAGCAGCTGGCTCTTAGAGGTTATGAGGGAGGTAAAGAAAGTATTCGATCCAAAGGGAATAATGAACCCGGGCAAATTTTTCATGAGGTGTAGGAAGTGCTGGGAAGTGTGAAAAGGTACTTGGAATACTGTAAGCGCTGTGGATTCTGCATTGTGAAGTGCCCAGTATCCCAGGTGTTTGATGGGCTTGAAACATTTAGTCCGAGAGGCAGAGTACTTCTCCTCTACGGGATGTCTATGGGAGAGTTGAAGGCTACTATTAGTATTGCTGAGAAGTTGTTCTCATGTACACTCTGCGGCTACTGTACTATTAAGTGTCCAGCAGGATTGGAGTTAGAGGAATTATTTTCCAGCGGCCGTAGAACACTAAACAACATTGGTCTAGTGCCAGGGGAGATAGCGGAAATTTCTAGGAGAATCCTTGAATCGGGTAACCCCTATAATGCTCCACTAGAAGAGAGAGAATTCTGGACAAACTACATTGAGGAAGCTCCTAGAAGAAGAGGATCAGTAGCTCTATGGCTTGGGTGTACGACAGCCTATAGGAGAATGGACACGTGCGCAGCTGCATACTCTCTACTCAAGACACTAGGAGTAGACGTAGCAATTGTGGAAGATGAGAGATGTTGTGGTGCACCACTATACTATGCCGGCTACTTGAAGGAGTTTAAAGATTTCTTGAAGCAAGCAATAATGAGGGTCATGAATACTGGTGCAGACACTATTGTAACTCCCTGTCCAAGCTGTATGAGAGCTTTTAAAGAATATTCTGCTAAAGTAGGATTAAACCATGGACTGAAAGTATACCACTTAGTAGAATACCTCGGCAAACTTTACTTGGTTAAGCCTATACCCCGCTTCGAGCTGGAGGCTAGAGTTACATATCATGACCCTTGCGAGCTAGGCAGGCATCTTGGAATATACGATGAGCCGAGGAAGCTTATTGAGTCCGTCAGGGGGGTGAGGTTTATTGAGATGAATGCTAGCAGGGAGCTAGCTAATTGCTGTGGTGGAGGAGGCCTATACCTAGCTGTGGACCCAGATAATTCTATTAAGATTGCTGTTAGAAGACTTGAGGATGTCCCCCCAAATGTTGAAGTACTTGCCACAGCTTGTCCGAGCTGTGAAGTAATGTTAAGTATAGCAGTTGAGCGATTAGAGGCTGACATCGAGGTTCTAGACATAGCCGACTTACTGTGGAGAGCGCTCTCTAAATAAAATATGCTATTAAAGTAGCAAGTCTACTCTAAAAATTAGAGTATTTTTCTCAAGCTATCCTAGTTTATGGAGTACTCTAGCTCTGACCAGTTTTAGAGGTATCCTAGTGCTCTAAGTCTTTCCTTCACCTTTTCCTCCTCTTCCTCGCTATAAACTCTTTCAGGCTCTTCTTCACTTAAAACCTCGTTTAAAACGAACTCCACCAACTCCTCAACACTATCGAAGCCGCCTTGCTTCTTAATGTATTCCTCTGCTTTAGCATATGTCTCTTTAGATATTTTTATTGTGACAAACTCTTTACCCATATCGATCATCTCTATTCGAAACCAACTACCCGTATAGTAAAAATATCATATTATTTAAGGTTATATTTAGTGTAGTAAACTAGGTTACATTAGAACTTGGAATTGCTCTTCTCAGAAAATTGAAATATTGAAGACCACTATTTTGGTCAACGCTTATATTCGACTTTACTCATTCACCATTGTATAGGTGGTAGATGAATTGACTAGGCGAGTTCTTGTTGTGGGACTAGATGCTGCCCCACCTAGACTAGTGTACGAGAAATTTAGAGAAGAGCTTCCAGTAATTTCAAGTATTGTTGGTGATGGGGAAAACTATTTCCTGAAGAGTAGTCATCCTCCAATAACTATTCCAGCTTGGGCTGTCATGGTAACTGGTAGAAGCCCGGGGGAACTGGGTTTATACGGGTTTAGGCATAGGAAGCCTGGAAACTACTTGGAATACTATATTGCTAATTCGAAGCTCATCCGTGAGCCCACAATATGGGATGAGCTTGGTAGAGCTGGGTTGAGAAGTATTGTCGTAGGCGTGCCGCCGACTTATCCCCCAAAACCTATTAGAGGACTCATGATATCTGATTTCATTACTCCAAGCCACGAATCACAGTTCACTTGGCCTCCAACTCTTAAGAGAGAAGTCGAGAAGATTGTTGGGGAATACATCTTCGACGTAGTCTTCAGAACCGAGGAGAGAGATAAGCTTGTAGGCGAGCTCTGGGAAATGACTAGACAACACTTCAAGGTATTAAGGTACCTCGCCGAGAACAAGAAGTGGGATTTCATGATGTTCGTTGAAATAGGTGTGGACAGAGTTCAACACGCTTTCTGGGGCTACATGGATCCGGAACACCACAAGTACGTTCCAGGCAACAAGTACGAGCAAGTGATATTAGACTACTATAAGCTATTAGACGAGGAGCTGGGGTCATTGCTGGAGAAAGTGCCTAAGGACACTATTATAATATTAGTCTCCGATCACGGAGCTAAGAGAATGAAGGGTGCGTTCTGCATTAACCAGTGGCTAGCTGAGGAAGGGTACTTGAAGATCGAGGAGGAGCCGAGTAGACCAGGAGTGGAATTAAGTGAAGTGAAGGTGGACTGGTCTAAGACGAGTGCATGGGGATGGGGAGGCTACTATGCAAGAATATTCATAAATCTTAAGGGGAGAGAGCCTAAAGGCGTTATTGATCGAAGAGACTACGATCACTTCAGAGACCAGCTTGCAAGGGAATTGAAGAATATACGTGGACCAAATGGAGAAATATGGAAGACAAAAGTTTACAAACCCGAAGACCTCTACCCAGAGGTTAAGGGGAATCCTCCTGACCTTGTAGTCTACTTCGACGATCTCTACTGGAGAAGTGCTGGAACACTTGGGTGGCCGACAAAGTATCTGCCTGAAAACGATAGG
>JAPDJV010000055.1 GCA_029258925.1 Thermoproteota archaeon
AATGGTGGTGCGTAACAACAAAAAAGAATTAAAGAGGATTTGAAAGATGAGATATTTATTTTCTTTTCTTATCAAGTAATAACAAAAAAGAATTGAAAGATGCGAACATTGGGATGGCTCCAAGCGGGATGCTCAACGTAATAACAAAAAAGAATTGAAAGGCAACAGTGAAGTTACCGTACTTTGCCACTATCTCTTTTAGTAATAACAAAAAAGAATTGAAAGATAATTTGTGGAGGAATTTTTGTAGCGTTTGGATTTATTATGTAATAACAAAAAAGAATTGAAAGTGAAGCTTCTTCATGATGTTATTAAGAGAAGAGCAAAAATAGGTAATAACAAAAAAGAATTGAAAGCATGTTCCATATTCCTGAGTCCACTTCGATAAGTCCACAGTAATAACAAAAAAGAATTGAAAGCGAAGTCAAGAGGTTGTATTTGTGGCCTTGCAGTAGATGACAATATTAATTGGTGGCTGTCGAATTATGCTTGGGTGTAATGTAGTGGTTGGGATTAGTGTTTTTGACGCGTATCGTAGTGTGTGTAGTGTGCTTGGTAGGTTGTGTCCTAGGCTAGTGCCTAGTCCTTTATGGGGTTATAGTTTGTCTTCGTTGGCGAGGTTGAGTCCAGTGTTAGCGGAAGTGATGTGTGAGGATTGTGGTGGAGTGGTGGGGGAGCTACTTGGGTACTGGAAGAGTATACCTAGAGGGGGTGCGTGTAGTGTTTGTGGTGCTCTTGGTGCTAGAGATGTTGATGAGGAGTGGGTTTACGTAGTGTATGAGGGTGGGAAGCCGTTGCCGCGGTTACCCGATATGAGAGATCCGATGAGTAGGGCTAGGTATAGTGGGGAAGCAATACTTTTAGGGGTGCGCTTGCTTTGCGGAAAATGTCACTTGTCGAAACATCAGGGCTATGCTAGGGTAACCGGGAAGGGCAGGGAGGCTTTGGAGCATTTAGCGAGGGTTAACGATGTTAGTGTGGGTGAGGCGGAGAGGCTTGTAAAGAAGGCGTTTGAAGTGTGGCGTGAACTCAGTAAAATAGATAGCTGGAAAATAAGAGTCTGTGAGCTGCCTGGTTTAAGAGAGGATTTGAGGCGGAGAACTGAAAAATTCTTAAATGAGATGTTCGGTCTTGGCTATAGTATTTTTCGAGGCTGGTTCTGGTATATGAGTAAAGATAATGTTGTGAACGTGGAGAAGATGGCTATTAGCGAGACTATTGCCTTGTTGGAGTCCTTGAGTCCTGCTGAAAACATTATCAAGGCTCTCGTTAACGAGGTGGGGTCTAGGCTAAAGGAAAACAACGTACATGTTCTCGAGAGGGAATTAAGCTACGCTCTGAATTTACAGATGGAGGACGTTAATAAAATACTTAAGGCTATCTCATCTCCGGAAGAACACGCTTTCACACTGCTCGCAATCTCCAGATTATTTGTAGGGAAATGGATGGTTTTCGCCAAGGAAGAACACCTTAACACTATTATCCCTGAAATCGTCGAGAAGTTAAGGGAGGAAAGACTTGACTACGAGTTGAAGACTCCTGCTTCGAGAAGAAGAGGAGACTTGTATCCCGTCATGGTATATGTTCCAAGCTACTTAGCAACCAGCCTGGTTTCTCGAGTCGGCGGAATAGTGAAAATGGTTGCCGAGGAACTAGGCTTACGTAAACCCATATATTTTAAGCCAGATGTTTTCACGGAGAAAAGCATCTACAGCGGTAAGAGTACTATTAAACCCTACATATACCTACTTAAATAATGGGCTAGTTAACTCAGTGGTATCATAAGCTAGATTATTCCTTGATGTATGTGGCTCTAGCGAGTTGTAGTGGTTGGAGGCTGAAGTCGATTATTGTTCACTTTATTTAACTGTTTTAGCTGTGGAGTGGCTAATTTATCTATTCTGTGATTTGTAGTTTGTGGGGTGTATGTGTGGGTGCCGAGGACTATCCGGGTTAGAGAGGAGATCTACGGTATTTTGGAGAAGATGAAGAGGAGGATGAAGGCTAGGAGTTTTGATGAGGTTATTGGGAGACTGTTGTTGAAGGAGTTGGGGATACCTGGGGACATGTTCGGTGTTGACCGGGTAAGATATCTCCGTTTACGGGGAGGGATAGGATGGAGGATAGGGGATGGTGGTATACGATGCTTATGCGTGGATCGAGTATTTCCGTGGCTCTGGGAAGGGCTTAGAGTATGTGAAATGCTTGGGAGGGGGGATATGCTCCGTCAGTAGTGTTCGCTGGAATTGCAGGGAAGTATTTGATGGAGGGGGTAGGTATTGAGGAGACTAGGGTTAGGCTGCTCTTCATCGAGGCTAAGACCCGGATAGTCCCCGTGGACTCTGAGCTTGCTCTTAGAGCGGGGGAAACATTCCTCGAACTATGTAAGGTGGCGGGGGAGAGGGGGCTGAGGACTCCTAGCCTAGTTGATGCCATAGTCTATGCGACCGCGAGAATAGTGGGCGAAGACTTGGTGACAGGCGATAGATTGTTCAAAGACTTGCCTCTGGTTGCGTATATTGGAGACTAGCCTTTCGTGGGGTTAAATGGGTTCGTGTTAAGCTTGGTGGACTAGGGGTATCGGGCTAGCTGTGCAGAATGTACGCGTATATGGCTACACGTCTTCTAGTGTTCCTGCCTGCTCCACCATCTCCCTTATTTCCCCAACTATTTCCTCCCCCACGAGAACCCTCCCGTAAATTAATGTTTCTCTTATGAACTGGTTTCCCCTCCTACATGCCTCAACTACTTCGCTTGGAGTGTAAGCAGATATTTCGACATTCACGTTTCCCAAAGTTTTCAGCGCGAACCTCTCCCCCCTCCCAACACTATCCACTATTAAGACCACGTCTATGTCGCTTAAACCCATTACAAACCTCCCCTTAGCAACTGAGCCACCTATTATTATTGCTAGAGGCCTGTATTCTTCTAGTAGCTCAGCTATTAGTCTGCAGAATTCTTCTCTTAACTCGGCTAGGCAGGGATTATCTCTTACAATACTACTTAATTTCTCCGAGAACATAGTCCACCACTTCCCTCGCAGCTTCCAATGCTTCCTCCGCATCCCTCCTACGATAGTGTTTGTGCGGTGCTCCATAGGGCCACGCGTTCGGATACCTTGATGGTACGTAGTGTCTGTCAAGCAGCTCCCCCTTCTCCACGAGGCTTCTGGGAGCATTAATTCTCCTCAACAATTCGCCGACGCTGTGGATCTCATCGTATCTTCTCAAAGCGTGGATCATTAAGGCTTTAACAGCTTTCTCCGCTGCCTGCTGAGATAGAAAGCATACCTTACTATACTTACCCTCCCTGAACAGTATTTCAGCTGCAGACAGGTCGTCAAGTGCCTCGTCAAGCCAGTCCCTAAACCTCTCATAAGCCATAGCGTGGGCACCAAGTAATCTAAAGGCACACAGTATAATATTTTATCCGTGGAATGATCCTTAGAGAAGAATTTCTCTGAAGGTTCAAGAGACTTCTTGAAAACGTGCTTAAATCAAGCACTCGTGTGACTCCAGTATTATTCGTGTGGACACCGTGTTCACATGCTTGAGTTTTAAGTGTGTTAAAAGGTTTGAAGCATATGGGTCCCCGCCATGCTCGTACGTGAAGTTCTAGTCCACTACTCCCCGAACAGTCTTACCGCACTTCCCACACTTTTAAGCGGAGACACCGTGTCCCCCTAAAGTTGGTGAACACTTGTATCGTCACATATTCATGTTTCCCCCACCTATAAGTAAAGAGAATTGAAAGCTGTATCTCGTAACCATTTAGATACGCTCTCAATAATTTTGAACCTTAAGTGGAGAGGGTTGAAGCGGATATGTTCTCTACGCAGATTGTTTAAGACGTTGATTGAAGCCGGACCCAGCGAGGAAGTTGAAGAACTCTTTTCTCGAACATAGATGTTATAGGTAATCTTGAGAGAGCCTACATAGCTTCATGCTGTCTTCCCGTAGAGTTTGAGAGAGTTGAGGCTGAGCACATGTTGGACCTTGTTAGGAGAGCGTTTAAACTATTGCCGGCATCGAATCCTAGAGGTGGAGGATGGTGTGTGGGAGAGCTACTTGGCTGACTCGCTCCCATAGGAAGCGGGTTCTAGAGGTCTTGAAGAATCCGCGGCGAGTTGCGAAGAGTGTTGCTGTCATAGCTGAGTCTATACTGGGCGATGTCGAGGTTACGGTAATCGCCGTCAGGTATGCGTGGATGCATCAGCTAATTAAGTATTGCTCCTATATTAATGTGGGTGTTAGAAATGATTGGAACTTATATGGATAGAATAGTTGTTAACCCTTAAAGTGATAAGTGGAAAGCCTGTGGTAAGAGGTGTGCTTGCATTCCAACATGTTTCATCTTGGAATGCTTGTAAATGTATGGTCCATAGATGATGTCCTCTGAGAACACCCTCATTTAACTGAGGAGACATTCCCGTGGCAACTAGGTGTGTTGCAAAAATCTTGAGGGGAGAGTTAATCGTTAAAGCTTAAGCTTCTAGCCGACGAGAATATACGTGTATGTTGTTACATGTCTTCTAGTGTCCCTGCCTGCCCCACTATCTCCCTAATTTCCCCAACTATTTCCTCCCACGAGGCCTATGATCGCCTGTTTATTCGAGTACACCTAGCTACATTTTCCTTCACTCAACTCTTGTCTAATGCGCGGGTAATAGTGCTTGTAGTATTGTGGAGCTGGCTTCTTTTCTGCACTAGTTCTTCACGAGAACCCTTGCTTTGCGGGAATGAAAATGAAAAATATATATGCGTATGTGTATAATCATTTTAATTTTAAGGGGTGGGTGGCATAAGTGGGAGAACAGTGTACTGGGTTTTGATAGCCTTATGCATCCTCACCTCGCTAGTTACTGGTGCTGCAAGCCTTGGCACTAGTAGTCAGGGGGGTTTAAGTGTTCCAGCGCTTGTTGAGGAGGAGACTTTGGATCTGCCGCCGTCGTACCTGTTGCTCAACACTACGGTGGCTTGGAGAGTTGTTGAGGAGAACATGGCTGAGGTGACTGTGACTGTAGCAGCCCATGATTACGCTCCTAACACTGTGTCCGAGGTCGAGGTGCCCTCAGGGCTTAGCGTGGTGTGTGGTGAGACTAGGTGGGAGGGGGATCTTGAGGCTGGGCAGACGGCTACCTACAGTTTCACGTTGAGAGCTGAGGAAACAGGGTTCTGGGAGCTTGAGGCCCACTCGCATAGCTCTAGGGGGTACGATTGGGATCTGGACGGCTACTCCATCTTCTACGTTTACTACGACAAGAAGATTCGCCTCAGTGAAACGCCGCCTCAGGACCTTGTGAGAGAGGAGTGTGAGGCTACTAGTGGGAAGCAGTTGGGCGGTGAGCTGGGTCCCGGGGGCTTCAAGGCCGGGTCAACAGTGACTGTGGGAGGACGTGTTTTATGGGAGGATGGAAATGGAAACTATCATATAGCTAGGTGTATAGTGGTCGAGTTCTACAGTGATGGGAGTAAGGTGGGGGAGACCGTTACCGACCAGAACGGCGACTACACTTTCACCTTTTCAAGAGATGATGTTGGGAACCGGTTGTGGATAAGGTTCTACACTAAGGCCGTGGACCCTCTTGGCACAATAGTCGAGGTGAAGAGGGGGAATAGCCTGTACTACGCCGAGATGGGGATCAACATACCTTCGACAGCCAGCTACGTGGACGCGGGAGCCTTAATACCCTCCCCGTCGAAGTTCGAGATAGTTGGCAGCATAGTTGACGCCTACTACTGGATATACGAGCACACCGGGTACGCTCAGCCCAAGGTAGTGGTGAAGATACAGGAGAACTGGCCCCACTCACATGGAACAGAGATCCACATACCAGACAGCCCCGACTGGATACACGACAGGACCACGCACATGCACGAGTACGCCCACTGCATCCAGTACAGGATATACGGTAACAGGTGGCCCAGGAGCAGCAGCATAGGCAGTAGCCATACTGTGGCCTCAGAGTACGACGAGGGCTTCGCCATATGTGAAGGGTGGGCCGAGTTCCTGCCATGCGCTATCCAGGACGACCCTGATGCTTTAAGAGGCTATGGCGGAAACATAGAGTCCAATGACTGGCAGAACGTCCAGGACGTAGGCGACATGGACGGTCATAGAGTGGAGGGCTGTGTAGCCAGCGTCCTATGGGACATATTCGACGACCACGATGAGCCCGACATAGACTGGCTCGACGCGGGCTTCGACGAGATATGGACCATAATGAGGGGCCACAACCCCGACAGCATGCTCGAGTTCTGGCACTACTGGTTCGAGGAGGACTTCGGCCACAGAGTAGAGATGAACCACATATACTGGGATCACGGGATAGATGAGAACGTCGAGCCCATAGCCTACATAGTTGACCCCACAACCACCAGGCCCCACTGGGCCAGCGGGCCAATAACTATTACGGTGGAAACCCACGATACCGACGGCTACGTTAGGAGAGTCCGCTTCTACGCCTACGACTCTGTAACGGGCACCCAGCACTATATAGGAGTGGACAGCGACGGCAGCGATGGGTGGAGTATAACAGTAGACCCCGAAGACCTGGCCCCAACACCACTACCCGACTACTTCGACGCCTGGATAGAGGTCGAGGCCTACGACGGCATGGAGACCGGCCCCAGGTCGCAGTGCCTACACGTACGCTACGAGTTCCAGGAGCCAACCATAACCATAAACATGCGCAGCACCTTCAGCGACTCCGAAGTACCCTCCTTCCAAGCCGTAATCGAGGACTCCATGTCGGGGCTGAAGAACGTAAGCATCGGGATAGCCAGCTGCTTCACGTCCTACATGTGCAACGGTGAAAACACGTACACAGTATACGGCACAACCTACGTCAGCCTAGACCTCGGCACCTACAGCTACAGCGTGAGCGCAGCCGACAGAGCAGGCAACGTGGCCTCTGAGAGCGGGACCTTCACGGTCGTAGACGACGACGATGAACCACCTGAGTTCCTCTCCCTCTACGCTAACGTTGAGGGGAGGAATGTGAAGCTGTGCGTAGTGCTTAACGATGACAGCGGTATCGACAGTGTTGAGTTCAGGTACAGGATAGGTGATGGCGAGTGGTCGGACTGGCAGGGGTACACTAGTAGAAGCCCAATAGGGTACGCGTTCTACTACACTATAGAGGGGGTCTTCGAGGGGGTGCCGAGGTTCGCCACGTCGACTAAGACCATCACCTGGCAGGTTAGAGCTGTTGACGCTGACAACGATAGGCCCGGGGACAAGTTGGAGGCCACTAGTCAGGAGCAGGTCGACGAGGTAACCTACAGGCCGAGCATCATAGATAGTATAATAGGGTACTGGGAGGTATACATCGCCGGCATCATCACAAGCCTCATCCCCATATCACTGATAGCGTTAGCCCGACGCCTACGCAGGCGTTAAACTCCTGGTGCAGGATGCTCATAAGGCTATCACAAGCCTAACACACTATTTCTCCACACTCCGGAAAACAAGGTGACATCTGCAGGTTCGCCGCGTAACGCAACATAGTGCACGCCTAGAAAGCACGAAATGACCGTAGAGCTCGCCTAAAACCTGGACAATAGTGTTCATCCTCTACAGCCGGGCTCACAGATCCGGCGATGCTGCTCAAGCCCAGGCGCTGCGCGTCCACCTTGTACACTATCATGCTTCTAGCCGGCTCACAGATCCGGCGATGCTGCAAGCATCATACATCAGTGCTCCTCTTACAATAAACCCTCCTGTATGCCTCAACAATTCAGCTTGTAGTGTAAGCACACATCTCGACGTAAACTTCTTAAAGTCTATATTCGAACATGTTGCCTGCCTAGTTTACTCGCCATTACTTGAGCTGGCTTCCTGCAGGTTAAGAATAGATGTGCACATGGTTTTCACACGGATACCTAACTTCTCCAAGGAGTTCTGTTAGCATGTTGTTTAGGTAGTTGGATGGGTTGGTGGAGCAGGTAGTTTAGTATAGTTCTGCAAGATTTTTCCTCTTAATCGTTGCCAATGTTGTTTCCCGGAGGATTGTTGAAAGCATATTGTAAACACTATGCCACGGAGGCAACACTACCTTTTCATTTCATCGAAGAACGCCCTGATTTTTGAAGTATCGTAAATTATTGTTAGTTCTCTGATTTTACCGTTATCGTCGAATTGGAAAACGTCGACGCATTCGAATGATGTTGGTGTTCCATCCTTCAGGATCCAATGGTAGCGGAAGTGGGCTGCTGCGGTTCGAGGATTATTTATGCTTACGAAGATGTTTATTAGGGTGATTTTGGATTTTGAAGTGTCTTTGAACAATTCTTTGTAGAATTCCCTAGCTTCCACTTCCCCGTATAGGGGGGAGTGGACGATGGCGTTGGGGGAGAAGAGTTTTATTATGTTTTCATAGCTGCCTACTTCTAGGCCTTTGAAGTACTCTTTGATTGTTTTTTCGATTCGCATATTATGGCAGTAACTTGCGGTTTATATAAGTGTTTTGAGGAGGTGCTACGCTGTTCATCAGGTGTTCGACTGTTTTGTTAGACGCGGTTGTGGTGGGGTTTGTGTTTCGTGTTTTGTGTTTGGAGGTTTTTGAGTGTGTTACTGTTTTTTAGTTTGTGTAACACTTTGTCGAAATGTTTATAAAATAGAATTACTATTCTATTTTTGAAACAAAATATTTTGTGTTTAAATGGGTGTTTTTTATGCGTGAAAAACCTGTGGTTTCAATTGTTCACAGGAAGGTTTCTGATAGGCCACCTGTTGAGCAGGTTACTAGGATTGATCATGGGGAGGTTGAGGTTATTAAGGGGATGATTAAGGAGGCCATTGACCTGGCTGTGGGCGGCTTAGACAAGCTTGTCTCCCCCGGGGACATCGTTTTGATTAAGCCTAATCTTGCTTTCAAGGCTCCGCCAGATAGCTTCGCTGTTGTCGACCCTAGGGTTATTGAGGCTATTTGTAGGTTGATTAAGGAGGAGGCGAAGTGTAAGGAGCTTTGGGTCGGGGACAATCCCTCATTGGGACCCTACGTTGGTATTGCTAGGGAGGCTTTCAAGGAGAGCGGGATGGAGGAGGCTGCTTACAGGGGTGGAGCGGACAAGGTGATATATTTCGATGAAACTGCTACCGTGGAGGTTGACATACCCAATGGTATGGTTTTCAGGAAGGCTAAAATATTTAAGCCGATATTCGACGCGGACGTTATAATAAATCTGCCGAAAATGAAGGTCCACCTAGCTGGAGTAGTTACTTTGGGTCTTAAGAATTGGAATGGTATAATACCCTACGAGCATCCAAGTGGGCAGCAGCAGGGAGCTCACAGAATCGACTTGGGCTACAAGTTCGCGGATCTGTATAGGGCAGTTAAGCCCAATTTAACTCTGGTTGACGGGATTATTGGGATGGAGGGTCAGGGACCGCATGCAGGCGAACCAGTTGTAATGAACTTGATCATTGCGGGCAAAGACACTGTCGCGGTTGACGCAGTGACGTCTGCAATAATGGGGTTCGACCCGTTCGAAATACCTTCGATAAGATGCGCACACACCTACAGGCTTGGAGTAGCAGACTTGAGGGAGATAGAGGTTAAGGGTGCTAGGATAGAGGATGTTAGGAGGTTCTTTAAGAGAGCTACAAGCGACCCAACAGGATTATTCGAGAAAATACACGTGTGGGTTCAGCAAACATGTCCAGGATGCTACTGCAATATTAGGGGAGCACTAGACTTGTTCAGGAAGGAGGAGGGATTATACGAGAAGCTCATCGAGAGATACGGGGAAGTAAATATTATTGCGGGCGGAGTACCCGATCTGGATGTTGATAGAATGAAGCCTTCACCACTATTCGTTGTGGGGGACTGCTGGAAGCTGTTTCCATCTAAGAAACTAGTTGAGAAGGCTATTGAGAAGGCGACGAAGGTAATATACTACCCTGGATGCGCACCAGTATACATATTCTCACAGCTATACGCAGACCTAGTGAAACTAGCAGAAGAATGAAATTCAATCAAACATTTTTATTAATCTGCATAAACAATTCACAATTCTTTCCATACGGTTTCACGGTCTTGGTTCCACTTCCTCTTGAAATCTAAACAGCTTAAAAATTATTAATACAGCGCTTACCATGAGACCTTCTTTAAGAAGATGTTTTGACTCATAGCTCAAGGGAGACTCTTAGGAATGAGAAACACCGCGTCATCCAGCTATGTGTGATTTTAGTATACGCAATGCTTTGAAAATTTCAAAAGTACTTGTGGAAGCATGAAGTTAAAAATTATAGTATGTAAGACCCTATATTACACGGTGCACGATATTGGCAACTAGTAGATTACCTTACATTCTAGTTGCTGGCGTGATCGCCCTATGCATAGTAGCATACATGCTACTATTGAGCAGGCCCAGTGCTTTGAGTCCTGAGAGCATAGTAGCTGATGTTAAGGAGATGTTTGTTCTTGAAAGCGTGGCCTTCGAGAACGGTGGGGAAATACCGTCAAAGTATTCTCTTAAAGGAGAGAACATTTCACCTCCGCTTAAGTGGAGTGGTCAGTCGCCGAACACTGTTTCCCTTATACTAATAATGTACGATCCCGATGCTCCCGGAGGCATATTCTACCATTGGATACTGTACAATATACCGAACACATTGACATCGCTACCGGAAGGAGTGCCCAAAGCAGAGGAGACTATTTACGGTCTCCAAGGAATCAACAGCTATGGGAATATAGGGTATGGGGGTCCAAGTCCGCCTCCTGGAAGCAGGCATAGATACGTATTCCTGTTGCTGGCATTAGATGTAAGACTGTCTTTGGAGGGCGGGGCTAGGGTGAGTGAGGTATTGGAGACGTGCCGTGGACATATAATAGCGTACGCCGAGCTCTCAGGATACTACAGTGGATAAAGTGTTTCAGAGGCTCGAGGAGAGCTTGAAGAGCGATTTTGTGCAGAGTATTTACGTGGGTGTTTAAAGATTTATGGAAAACCTTCTCCTTTACTTTGAGCAGAAATTTTATATTTCGCAATTCATCACTCGAACCAGCAATATTGCCTCTCGAACTTTTCATTGAGGAACAATTTATATATTTTTCAGCGTGAAATTACACACAAATCATTCTGCGTGGTGTTAAGGGGTTGCCCGAGTTCGTTATGAAGAAGTTGATTAATAAGCCTGGAGACGAAGTAAAGGAAATGATTGAGGGAATGGCTCTAGCATTCCCCCAAATAGTCCGTAAAGACCCTAAGTGGAACAATCTTTACAGGCGTGAATCCCCGATACCGGGAAAGGTTAGCTTGGTTAGTGGCGGTGGAAGCGGGCACGAGCCTGCTCACGGAGGATATGTTGGTAAGGGTATGCTGGACGCTGCTTGCGCAGGTGAAACATTTACTTCGCCAACAGTGCCGCAAATATTCGATGCTATAAAGGCTGTTGCAAGCGATGCGGGAGTACTGGTCATAATAAAGAATTTCGCTGGAGACGTTATGAACTTCCAGACAGCTGCCAAAATGGCTAGGGCGCAGGGGATTAAGACTGACTGGGTCATAGTTAACGACGACGTGGCTATACCCGAGCCAGCTAAGAGGAGAGGTATCGCTGGAACAGTTTTCGTACACAAGTGTGCTGGTGCAGCAGCAGAAGAGCTTCTCCCATTAGAGGAGGTTAAGAGAGTTGCACAGAAGGTAATAGACAACGTTAGGTCTATGAGTGTTGCTTTAACGCCTTGTGTAGTGCCGAAGGCAGGGAAGCCAACGTTCGAGCTTGGACCAGACGAGATGGAGGTTGGAATAGGAATACACGGTGAGAAGGGTGTTGAAAGAAGGAAGCTTATGACAGCGAACGAGATAGCCGAACTGCTCTGCTCAAGGATAATAGAGGACTTGAAGCTTGATAAGGGAGAGGAGGTTGCGGTAATAGTTCAAGGAAACGGTGGAACACCCTACATGGAGAAGTTCATAGTTTACAGGAGAGTACACCAGTTCCTAACAGAGAAGGGGATAAAGATCGCTGTCGCATGGGTAGGAGAGTTCATGACATCCCTGGAGATGGCAGGGACATCAGTAACATTGCTCAGAGTAGACGAGGAGTTGAAGAGATACCTGAATGCTCCAGCCGAGACAATAGCAATACACACACCTGGACCCGTAACAAGCTAAATACACTAACCTTAAATTCCACTTTTTTCCTCTAAGAGCTCATGGTGGTGGCTGTGAGCGACATCAACGTTCTAACATCCCAAGACGTATACGAGATAATATTCAGAATATTCGATGTGATAAAGGAGAACGAGAAGTATTTGACGGATCTGGACGCTGCGATAGGAGACGCAGATCACGGAATAAACATGACAAGAGGATTTAAGCTCGCAACGGAGAGGCTTAAAGAGTTGAATCCGAGCTCCGACGTGGGAACAATATTCAACACTGTTGGAATGGCGCTTCTGGAAACAGTTGGAGGAGCAGCTGGACCCCTATACGGAATGTGGTTCATGAACATGGCCCAGGTAGTTATGGGTAAGAGCGAGCTTGACAAGAAGACTATTGCTGAAATTCTCGAAGCAGGGTTAAAGGGAGTCCAGGACATAGGCGGGGGAACACAGCCAGGGGAGAAGACAATGGTTGACGCAATATATCCAGCACTTGAAGAGTTGAAGAAGGCCGCTGAGGACGAGTCAGTAAGCCTCTTAGAGGCTTTGAGGAGAGCCGCGGAGGCAGCTGAGAAAGGCATGAAGGCAACCATACCGATGATAGCTAAGAGGGGTAGAGCAAGCTACCTTGGAGAGAGGAGCAGGGGACATCAGGATCCAGGCGCAACATCAAGCTACCTCATAATAAAAACATTCTACGATTACTTAAAGGAGAAGACAGGTCAATCCTAATGGTGGGAATAGTCATAATATCACACAGCAAGAAGCTCGCTGAAGGAGTAAAAGAACTAGTACTACAAATGGTTAGGGAAGGAGTGAAAATAGAGGCCGTCGGTGGAGTAGCAGCAGACCCTAAAGCACTTGGAACAGACCCGCTGAGAGTAAAGGAGGCAATAGAGAAAGTATTCGACGAGAAAGGAGTACTAATAGTGGGGGACTTTGGAAGCGCAATACTAAGCGCGAGAGTAGCATTAAAAATGTTGCCCGAGGAGAAGAGGAAGCTCGTTGCAATAGCAAACGCCCCCCTAGTTGAGGGAGCATTCGCCGCAGCAGTAGAGGCAAGCACAGGCGGAGACTTGGAGTCCGTTAAGGAGGCGGCGGAAGAGGCGAGAAACTTAAAGAAAATATGATTAAAGCAGGCCTACCACGGCCTGCTTTTATGAATTCCCCAAAAGCTTCCTCAACCAACAAATCATCCTATTCTAAACCACGTAGCATTATGTGTCCGCGGTTGGAGACCATAGTCTTGCAACAAAGGTTTCCCTGAAGCCCTATTCCTCCCCGAACTTTTCTTCTATCAGAGACTTCAATTCCGAGAGAGCTTTATCAGCATCCTCACCCTCGGCTCTAACAACTATTTCATCACCACACCTAACGTCGAGAGACAAGAGCTCTATTATCGACTTGGCGTTAGCCCACGAACCACCCTTGCCGACGCTTATGTTGGAGGAGAACTTCTTAGCAGTCTTAACGAATAACACGGCAGGCCTAGCGTGCAAGCCAACCTTGTTTAAAACTCTCAGCCTCACCTCGGGCATCGGCTGACACCGCGAACAATAACGGTTAGATTAAAATAAACCTTATGGAACCTCTCCACTAATAATCTAGGATCCAGCATAGAATAATATTGTGAGAGTCCGGTAAACACTTTTATTCTGGGGGACGTTTATAGCATTGCATGCTCTCTAATGGTGGTTCCCTTGGTTTTAAGTAATAGAGGTAAGACATTGATATGTGTCACCGTGGCAGGCGTATTGTTCATGCCGGCAGTCCTATACAATATACCATTACTAGTCTTGCCGGGGCATTCTTCGACTGGCTTCCTCTCCCAACAGGTTGGATGAGGGTTAGCGGTGGGGGAAGGGATAGGAGGCTTGCTCTCACACATGCAGCTATCACTCTAGTAGCCTACTGTCTGGCTTCTCTATGGATCATATTCTCTCTGACAAGTGTTCCCGTGGGCTTCAGCCAAGTGCTAAGGTTAGCGTTCATTGAGGTATGGTGGCTTGCAGTAATGGTTGGAGTCACACTAGTATCGTAGTGGTTAAAGGATTTCGATCAATTAAAGAATTTATCGATATTCCTATAAGTACTCTTATTTGTGTGAGCAGTGTAGTATATGTTGGTGGTTTAAGTGTTGTCCCATGGAAGTCTTGGAAGAGTGTTCTTCGGCAGGCTTGAAGCAGGCTCCGACATATTGGAGGCCGTGGGGAGAATAGCTTTAGAGAACGAGATCAACGCGGCCCTAGTTTACGCTATAGGGTTAACTAGTTACGCTAGAATAGGCTACTACGACGAGGACTCCAAGAAGTACCTGGAGAAGACTTTCGAGGAACCCATGGAAATACTCTCCTGTAAGGGAAACGTTGTCAGGGATTCCGAGGGTAAGCCAATAGTCCACCTACACGCAGTACTGGGAGCCAGAGATGGGAGAGCGTATGGGGGCCACGTTCTAAAGGGAACCAAGGTACGTATATGTGAAATAGCGTTATTAGAATTGAAAGATCTTAAGGCAACCAGGGTTTTCGATGAGGAAACAGGTCTAAAACTATTACACGTAGAATAACCTATGGAGAGAACTGCTATTCAGGAGCATGGAGTCCCTACACCACTAGAGGAACTAGACATTTAAGCTACAGAATAATGAAACTATAAACACTCATGCTATGTAACACTCTAATGGAAGGATGAAAGCTGTAGTTAACCTGTAATTCCGAGTAGTAACTAGCCTTAAATAACAATATAGTCAGCGTTGAAGTTCTCATAGCTGAGGCTAGAGGGTGAAAATTCTCTTAACACAATAAAGAAGTTCCGACCTTTAGAGACAACATAATTTATTTAATACTGCTGATGAATGTACACTTGTATCAGCCTTCAATTATTCTATGTCAAGGATAGTAGTATATGCACAGATAATGCCACCCCCACTCCCAGGAAGCCCAGCCTTGGTATGGAATAAACTTCATGAATTGCACGTCAAAATACGCACCTATCATGAGGGAATGATCCTGTGGAACTCTAACTATGAACATGTGCCTGCAAAGATATGTATATGAACCACTATCTTTTTCCTCATCTATGTCAAACCATAAGTGAACCTTATGCTCCTTAAAATTGCTCTTATCTCTAATCACAACCTCCGGTATGCTATATGATTCAGCATAGTCGGGTAGTGGAAGAGGCACCAGTTCTTCACCTATAGTTGCAAGATTTAACCCGACACTCCAGCCAACAGTTCTAGTACTAGTAGTAGTTGTAGGAGCATAGCCCACCAGCTTATGGTTACTATAATAATATTGAATGTAATACTTAGCCTTGAAGTCCGCGGACTTCCAGCCGTTACCCGATAGCAGCTGTCCGGGAATTATCTGTGCTAGTGTTTGGATCATATACCAGTCATAGTAGTCATTGTTGTCATTCGCCAGCTTGTAAATGATGATGTGAACGCTAAGCTTACCTTTATCACTATCGCAGAAATAGTCTTCAACCTTCGTCTTAACTATTACCCATTGAGCGTCATCCGTACTGCTAACGGGAAATGCATGTATTATAATTGATATGAAGACTAGTAAGATAGGTATTATTAAGATGAAGCGCCTAGCAAGTTCACGGTCTTGCCACACTATTTTATCATAAGCTCCCCTATTCAACACAGTCCTTCTCGCCCTCCATGATTATGTGCACTATTTCGCTCATCACCTGGCCTACGACATCCTCGCGGAGCTCCTCGACACTATTGATCCCCAAACCTATTGATGGACCTAGCACGTTTACTCTACTATCGCAGTTAACTATGCAGATGTAAGTGACCATAAAGTACGGGTTTTTCAACAACTCCTCTTTCCAAGAGTAATATTCTTTTTTGAGGGCATCCAGCTCCTCAAGCTTCTCTTTTCCACATATGACAGACTTATTCTCCAATACATCTTTGAGCTTGTCCACTAGCTCAGGCTGGTGAACTTGGAAAATGAGTACGAACTTAGCTGTGTCCACGAGTTTTCCAACATCTACACTATCCAAGTTCCGGGCTAGCCATTCGCCGTCCACAAGCAATATGGACTTATCTCCATGCCATGCGTCCAGCTCCCCAACTCTTAAGTATGTGATCTTGTCTTCAGAGCCAAGTTGCTTGAAAGCTTCTCTAATGAACCCCGCTACTGTGCCGTTGCCCAGCAAGTACACGTCGTACTCTGCTAACCTTGACACAATGAACTCCCTATCCTCCTCCCTCTCCCAAGGCCTAGGCCACCAGGGCTCGGGCGTGGAAGTAGCTGTTGTGGAACCATTTTCTACAACTTCCGTAATGTTAAGAGCGAAGCCCGATGATAATGAGAGCACTATTGTGATAACAACTAGCGCTACAATAGCAATTACAGCGAGGATTCTCGGGAGTACTCTGACTCCCATACATTTAACCCGGTCTATGCTTCTAGAGAACTATAGAGCGAACTCTCATATATATATCGCTTGTTAGCTCTTAGAGAACAGAACCTCATTGTATAAGCTTTAAACTTGTAGAAGCCGTCGATAAACCGCATGGCTATAGGTGGCTTTATTTCCTTCAATATTGTTTCATAAATTTGGAACTGCTTCGACGATCTGCTTATTTACTTACTTCATTTTTGAGAAGCATTCTATTAAGCCCACGTGGCCGTCTCCGTAGTGATCGCAGTATTCTTCTTCCAGAAGCCTCCTAATATTCTCTCCACTACAATGTATTGGATATATTTTCTCGACTCCTAGCTCAAGGAGCTTCTTTACTGTGGAGTTCAATTCCTCGAAGGGTTTGCCAGCTAGGTGGAATCCTCCTATAACAGCATAAGGCTTCACACCTATCTCGCTACAAGCTTTCTCGACAATGTTTTCCACACCCGGATGACTACATCCCACGACAACTATTAGGCCAAGGCCTTCAACGTTCACTGCTAAAGCCTGCTCGTACGGGGGTCCACGCATCTCTCCAATAATCCAGACCCCCCTGGCTATCATAGTTGTCTCACCCACTTCAACCACTTCCAGCCCAAGACCCTTAATCCAGTCCTTGACCTCCCTACTCATGTGTGCTGGAACATACACTCTCCTTCCCGAAGCAACTTCAGCAATCTTCTCCAAACCCCCAACATGATCCCAGTGCTCGTGGGAGACAACTATTACGTCGACACTGCTCAAGTTCACTCCTAGAATATGGGAGTTGCGTTCTAGAACTAGGGGACTAGACCCCGTGTCGAATAATATTGTAGTGTTATCTGCTTCCACAATAATGCTTATACCCCACGCGGTTTCGAGGAACGCGTTGGAAGGATCAGCATTGTTGTCTACTAGAACGGTTATCCTAGCTATGCGACAAGTTTCCGTAGAAAGCTGTTCTCTAGGAGGACTATATCTTAAAAATGCTAGAATGAATAATGATAGTAATGTTAGAATAACGATCACTACGAGCATTCTAGAAGAATTCTTCACAGCGCCCCCAAGCATTCTACACGCAATGTGATATAAAGCGTTTTCACACTCCCGCAACTATTACCACTTGTTGGAAGCAGTCAGAACCACGTTGAAAATGTGAAAACAGTAATACTGGTTGAGGAGTACATCTGCACTAAGACGTTAACACGTGTAGGGAGGCTTCCGGGACGGGCTCTACTAGAATATTTACTTGAAGAGTTGTGGAAGTAGGGTGCTCGAGGCTGCGGAGAAGTGGTGTTTAAATCCGTAAAAATTTTATGACACAGCTCAAACTATTAGTTAAACTATTGTCACAGTAATGCACTAGCGTTTCTAGCATTTAGAGGGGTTCAACTGTTGAGGATACTAGTGGTGACACATTATTGGCCGCCGCATATCGGTGGAGTGGAGACGGTGGCCTATGAACAGGCTAGGAGAATTGCGGTTAAAGGATATGATGTAACAGTGTTTACGAGCAGAGTGCCGAGGAACACTCCGGAATACTCTGAGGAAGACCACGTGAAAGTGTTCAGGGCTCCAGCAATAAATCTTTTAGAGGATAAATTTGGAATACCCTATCCAATATTCGCTTTTAACGCATTAAATACTTTAAGAGAGCTCGTCAGGAGAGTTGACATAGTGCACGTCCACGAAGCATTCTACCACTCATCATATTTCGCTTTAAACTATGCCAAGAAGTATGGTAAGCCCTCAATAGTCACAATGCATATTTCAAAGAGGAAATTCGGGTCTACAATACTAAACCTAGCAGGGTACTGTTTAGATCTTATTGAAAGAGATGGTTTAAGGAAGACAAGTCTAATAATAGGTGTTTCTAGGAAAACTTTGAATTCTAAAGGTGTGAAGGGGATAGTACTCTATAATGGTGTAGACCACGAAAAATTCCGCCCACCAACTCCTAAAGAAAAGGAGGAGTTGAGGAGGAAACTCGGAATACCTCCCGAGAGAATGGTAGCATTATATGTTGGAAGAATTGCCAGGATCTCTAAGGGAGTAGATATTTTAGTGGAGGCAATGGAGATCTTGGAGAAGAAGAGGAGTAACGTATTCTTCCTCATAGCCGGGGGAGGAGTCGACGAGAACTGGCTTAGAAGAGAGATTGCTTTAAGGAAGCTGAGAAACGTCAAGTATTTGGGACAAATAGAGTACCGAAGTCTCCCGGAAATATACATGGCCTCGGACATCGCAGTATTCCCCTATAGAACAGGTGAGGGAATGCCCATGACACTACTGGAAGCACTATCGACAGGCCTACCAGTAGTGACTACACGTGTCAAAGGAGGACACTTGGAAATCGTGAGAGACAAGTACAATGGTCTACTGGCGGACTTCGAGAACCCCGAGGACCTGGCGCTTAAAATAGAATTATTGGAGGCAAACCCCAGTCTCGTAGCTGAAATGAGCTTAAACAATAGGAGGGTTGTGGAGGAGAAGTATACTTGGGATATTAACGTGAAAATGCTTCAAAAAATATATGAGGGTGTCCTCTCGAGATGAGGGAGCCTGTAATTAGATTATGTGAGAGAAAGCTTTTCATCGGGCTAGCAGTATACGCTTTAGCAGCATACTCTTCTAGATTACTGGAAATAGCTGATCCAGTGAGGGGACTACTGGCCTACACGGTTTTCGTGGCAATACCCTTAATCATTGGCAGATTGCTCATCGAAGTGGTATGCACGGTTCTCGAGAAGCCCATGCCACAAACACGACACCTACTTCTCCAAGCAATGCTATACTGGTTTCCGGGCTCGCTCACAATATTCTTCATAGCGGCATCGTTGAGCGCTTTAGGAGCATATAGCATTGTGAACACTACTATAATAATCATGGTAATGCTGGTTGCAAGCATACTATTCGATTTCACGCCAGTAAGCTACAGGTTGAACCTGGAATACTCGGTGAAATATGATAGCTTAAAGCTTGCAGCCATAGCTTTCGCTTCAGGGGTCCTAGCAGTCGCATTACTCAGATCTATCTTACCGTACCCCCTACAACCCAACTACGATATGTTCCAAGACTTCTACTTAATTGGGAGAATGATGTATTACAGCGAATTCCACATTACTCCAAGAGAATTCCTACAATACGCCTACACTAGGCCGGCTACCACACTCTACGACCTGATGGTCACGGTCTCGGCTTACTGGACTCAAGCAGACGTTCTCGCAGTATTCTGGAGCGCGCCGATAATTCAAAACGGTTTATTCGGTATATCGCTATATGTTTGGGCTTCAAGAGTATTTCGAGAAAAACTTCCCTCGATAACCACGGCTGTTATTGGAACGTGGATTTTAGAGTATAGGCCTCAAGGTATGACACAGTTTCGCTCGGACAGACTGCTCATTCTAATCCTACCCCTCCTACTATATGCTGTGGAAGAATGGTTTGCCGAGGGGTCGATGGATAGAAGTAAGCTCTTATACATGGCTTTAATTTCGGCAGTAGCCATAATCTTACACCAGTATTCCGGGGCTTTCCTAACGATAATCCTCATCCTATACATAATCCTCTCTAAGGGGAAACTGAGGAGGGAATGTGATCTAATACCCATGTTAGCAGTTCTCCTAGTTGCTGCCATAAGGCTTCTAAAATTATCGTTGCCTGCTGAGTTCTCAATAAACGTTTTGGGTCCAGTAGGCAAGTATCCTGGAACAGAAATCTATAGGCTAACCCTCATGGAGGGGGCTTGCACTATTCTAGTTGTAGGCATGTTTCTCGCGGGCATTGTACTGGCTTTATTGGAGAACGGTGTTTTAAGGAAGATCTCCGTGTTTGCGTCAATAATACTATTAACATACTATGCACCACTATGGGGGGTTCTCAGGGTAGCACTATACATCCACCCATTCGTGGCTCTCTTCACAGCGTACTCCATAACATACATTATTAGAGAGGTCTTGGAGCCCTTTGGAGACAAGGATGTCAAAGTAGTTCTATCACTACTGCTATTAGCATTCACGTTATTCGGATTAATAGCTCCCATCGGAGGATCATTTACTAACTTGAATAAAAGTTATAAGAGGTTCTTTAAACCCTCTTTCTCCCTCCAA
This sequence comes from Thermoproteota archaeon, assembly GCA_029258925.1. GTDB lineage: Archaea > Thermoproteota > Thermoprotei_A > EX4484-217-1 > JAPDJV01 > JAPDJV01. Next base: position 20,626 of record JAPDJV010000055.1, read on the forward strand.
GAATTGGAGGCAGCTATTTGGATTAGAGAGAATACTCCGAAGGACTCCGTTATCGTTAGCGATGCTATAACACAGCAAGTTATCAGAGGTTTATCGTTTAGAGACGGGGTTGGTAGGAGCTACATGCTTTCGGACGACAGGATGCAAATATTATATGAGGCATTCGAATCTAACGATACCGAGAGAACTGTTCAACTCATACTATCCATACTTCCAGAATCCTTCAAGAATAGGAGCATATACATTGTTATTACGGGGCGAACAACTGGTTGGCTGAACTCCGAGAATCCGAGGATGTTGTTCTGGCCTCCTAGAGAAATCGTGGATTACACTATAATTAATAGGCTCAATAATTCAGACGATTTAAGTTTAGTGTATAGCGTTGACTCCCAGGTCTTCATATTCAGATTAAATAGGGGTTTGAACAGTGATTAAAGTAATGGTCTTAGGATTAGATGGAGCCACATGGAGCCTACTTCTACCCCTAATAAGAAGAGGGAAGCTCCCCACATTGAGGAAACTTCTAGAAAAATCTGCATGGGGACCTCTGGAATCATCCAAGCCGCCAGTCACGTTCCCAGCGTGGAAATGCTACTCTACTGGCAAAAACCCTGGGAAACTAGGTGTATACTGGTGGCTTAACGTAGACTTTGATAGGAAAAGGTTTGTGGTCAATAATAGTCTATCGTTTAGAGGATGGGAGATTTGGGACTACTTGAGTGTTGCAGGCTATAGTTGCGGAATCATAGGCATGCCCACAACACATCCTCCCAAACCTGTGAACGGATTCATGGTCTCGGAGGGAGGTCCGGAGGAATCAGCATACACGTACCCGCCGGAACTGAAGAATATGTTAAAGGAATTGTTTGATTATAGTCTAGGAGAGTTCGTGAAGTGCAGAAGTCCGGAGTGTATGATTAGGGAGTGCTGGAGACACGTAAAGCAGAGATTCAACGCTGCCATCTACCTAGCTGAAAGGTTTAGACCAGAATTCTTAAACTTGACAATTCTCCAAACAGACACGATACAACACTTGTTCTGGAGCGATGAAGGAGGGAGAGGGTTCGGGGTTTTAGAGAAGTTCTGGAAGCTTGTAGATCACGAAATAGGAAGGCTTATTTCCAGATTAGTAACTGAGAAAACATTTCTCTTCCTCATCTCGGACCATGGCTTCACAAAACTACATTGCACCATAAACTTATCAGAAGTGCTTTGTAGACTGGGATATCTTAAACCAAGCCTTAGAGGAAAGATCATAAGAGGGGGTAGGAGGCTATTTGAAAAAATGCTTGGGAAGAACATGGATCATTACATTAAAGGCGTACTAGAATTTTTAAGATTAAGAGGTTTAAGGCCATGGAAGTATCAGGAGATGCTAATGGATTGGAATAGCTCTCTCGCAATACCGCTGCCAAGCGGACTGATCTATGTGAATAAGAGAATTGTTGGAGAAGAGGAGACTAAGATAGCATCGAACATCCTGGAAGATTTAAGGGTACTTCTAGAATTAGAGCCGCCGGTATTCGAGGAAGTGCTACTGGGAGAAGAAGTTTATGTTGGAGACAACAACTCTCCAAACATATATGTCACTCCACATGAGAAAATCTACTTAACTTCTAGAATAGATGAATACAGGCTTGTAATAAGGGAGCAAGGACTTGGAGAGCATGGGGTATGCAAGTGGAGGGGAAAACATCATCCTCAAGGAATATTCTTGGCAAGCGGACCTGGAGTGAGGAGAGGGTTCTTCGAGAATATTAGAATATACGATATAGCTCCAACAATACTCCACGTATTCAACCTACCTATTCCAAGAGACATGGATGGAAGAGTCCTGACAGAGATCTTGGCGGAACTTCCCGAACCAAAATACGTTGATCCAAGCTACTACAAGTTGATAGGATTGAAGATGAAAATAGCGAAACTAAGAGAAGCCCTCAGAGATAGAAGTCGACGACTTAATACGTAGAATGCGGGCCTCAGGTCACCACTATAGAGACTAGGGGTACAGTTCATAATGCTCGTTGCGCTTGAAATAGTGTTCATTTGAGATAATAGGTGTCCGGGCCAAATATTTTAAGGTGTAAAACTCACATAGTTCCAGAAACGGCTTATGTCAACACTGCACGGTGTACGTTAAATGGCTAGAGTAGTTGTCGTGGGGATAGATGCTGCATCATGGAATCTCCTAGAGCCTTGGATAAGAGACGGCGTACTTCCCAATCTAAAGCTTCTAGTTGAGGGAGGGGCCTACGGCCCTCTTGAAAGCACCTATCCCTTCATAACTTCCCCTGCATGGAAATCCTTCTCCACAGGCAAGAACCCCGGGAAAATAGGGATATTCTACTGGTTTAACTTCGATAAGGAGAGTAAGAGGATAGTGTTTCCAAACTATACTAAACACTTGGAGCTCTGGGATGTGGCGAGTTTTCATGGTATGAGGAGTATGGTGGTAAACATTCCACTGACCTATCCCCCTAAGCCGATAAGTGGGGTCATGGTATCCGGCTTTCCAGTGCTGGAACATCAAGAATACGTTCATCCGAAGCATTTGAAGAAACACTTATACGAGAAATATAATTATAGGGTGGCACCTAAAGAGCACTTCTCAAACCCCAAATCAGTATCCGATGTGAAGAGCGTTATTGAGAGCAGGTTAAAGTTGGCTATCGACAATATAGAATACTATAATCTAACATGTATTGGACTATACTACACGGATGCGATCCAACACTATCATTGGGATAACAGAGAGCTATTGATGGATCTCTGGGAGTTCATAGATGATTGGATAGGCAAAATAATGGGTTCCCTAGGCGAGAAAGACTACCTCATAGTGTTCTCGGATCACGGTGCAACAGAACTGAAATCAGTATTCCTAGCAAACATGTGGCTACGTGAAATGGGGTACCTGCACTTCAAAAAAGACCCGTTTAAACCCGGTTTAAGCTTAAGAACTATTCTGAAAACCTTCGGGTTGAGTAGGGAGAAATTGGTCAGAGTATTCTTCAAGCTGAATAAAGTGCTCAGCCCGCTCATAACGGAGAAAACATTGCTGAAAAACCTGGGAGCCCCGTATGAGAGCGAGTACGGTGAAATAGGGATCATTGGAGTACTGAGTGCAGTAGACTGGGAGAAAACCAAGGCCATCGTTATAGGTGAAGGCGACCTATACATCATTGCAGATAATAGAGAGGAATACGAGGACACATTGACTAGAATAATTAGGGAGGTTGAGAAATACTGTAACGGTAAGATTAGAGCTAAAACTAAAAAGGAGTTATATAGTGGGCCATATGTTAGCAACGCCCCCGACATAGTACTGGTTCCCAGTGAAGGATACATGGTTTCAGACCACATGTCGAGGAGTGGGAGAATATGGGTGGTACGCGACAATTACAAGTCTTTCCACATAAAGAACGGAATACTAATCATTAACGGCCCCTCCATACAGGAAAACTACAAGACTAGCAATGCCAAGATATACGATTTAATGCCAACAATTCTACAAATACTCAAACTACCGATACCGAGGGATGTAGATGGTAGAGTACTCACAGAAGTATTTAAGACTAGAACGGAGCCCGCTACCAGACCAGTAAAATACGTTGATCCCCTAAAGTTCAGAGTAGCAGGTTTAAGATCTAAGCTTAAAGCGAAAACGAGAGAACGAGTATAGACTAATAGTTTCCCCTACTGACAGCATTGGCCTGTGAGCACAAAGTATTCTAAGTCGTTGTAACAAATGAAAAGCATGATGCCATGAAGCGTTTACTAGTTAAGGAGGGTTTAGTTTATAATAAATAATTACTTTTTAAATAATTTTATGTAGTGGGAGGCCTGTACATGAAGAAAAGCGTAGTTGCCTGCATACTAGCTATTTTAATTGTACTAGGTTTGCTGGTAGCATTCTTTGTGTTGGCCGGGGGTTTTCGAGCAGCAATCAATGTTTCAAGCATAGAGCTTTACGTGGATACTAGTACGGTGAGCGAGGAGGAGACCCCCCTGGAAATTCATATTTCTGTTCAAAACAGCCTGCCATTTGATGTTTCAATTCTTGGTGGAAATATCTCGGCACATTTCGCTGGGCTAAGAATTCTATCAATAAAAGTGCCGGGAAACCATACTATTAGAGGCTTCACTACTTCAACTATTATACTCGACGCTAGACTAAATAATAGTCTTGTCGACGACTGGTGGTATAGGCATTTGAGTATGGAGGAGTGTTCACAGCTCGCGCTGGCAGGATTCCTTGAAATAGGGAGTCCTGCAGGTAGCATAATTCTTCCAGTAAACTATGGGAGCACTATTGAAACAAGTATTTTCCCACTGGAGATAGAGTTAAACAGAGTTTACGATCTAAGTCTCCTGGGCGAGATCGCTGTTAAAAGCATTAGGATTGAGCTAGTTAACGTTACTCGCTCTGAAACCACGCTTAAAGCAACTATAACTATTAGAAACGAGCTTGTAGTGCCATTATACGTGAACGGCGTTGTTTTCACAGTAAAATTATCCGACAATACTGTCATCGGATGCGGAGAACAATATGTCCCAGCATACATAGGTAGCGGGGGAGAAGGCTTGTTGGTCTTCAACTTTAAACTAGAAAACAATAAGCTACCACACTGGTGGTACCTGCACGTGAAGAACAGGGAGAGGTCGACTATAAGAATAAATACATGGCTTAAACTTAGGATAGTGGGTAGAACCGTGGAATTATTTAGAGACAGCCCTCTGGAAGTCAACATGGAAATTGAGACCAGTATTTTCAAGTATGAAGGCCAATAAATCGAAGAAATCGAAGCTGCAAATATATTACTTAAATTATTGGCTATTTAGAACAGTTACCAGGTCAACCACCATATCCTGGTGGGCTTAATAATATTTATCTGGTTCTGCGATCCCATTTTATAGGGGGTAACTTGATTGTTCTGGTACTAGGTTCGGCTGGGACTGTTCCGTCTCCTGGGAGGGCGTGTTCGTCAATTCTCTTAGATGGGAGGATTCTAATCGACTGCGGTACAGGCTCCTTGATGAACATGGTTTCCGCTGGCGTTGAATTCGAGAAAATAGAAACCATACTATTAACACATTTACACTGCGACCATGTTTCAGACATTGTCCCCCTACTATGGACTATGAGGATGAAGGGTAGGAGGAGGCCTCTAAGAGTTTACGGGCCTCCTGGAACCAAGAGTAGTTTAATGGATTTCATGGCTCTCCTCAACACACCAGAAGGCTTCATAGACTATGAACTATTAGTCGAAGACTTGGTGGGCGGAGTTTCTTTAGGGGGATTCTCCACTTGCTGGGCGGACCACACTATTCCCGCTCTAGCTTATAGAGTGAGCATTGGAGGTAAGAGTGTTTGCGTCACCGGGGATACTAGGCCTTGCGAGAGAATTATTGAGTTAGCTAGAGGCGTAGACTTGTTAGTTCACGACTCCTCGTTCACCCGGGAACACATTGACCTAGCTTGGAAAACAGGGCATTCAACAGCCTACCAAGCGGGAGATGTAGCGGAGAATTGTGGAGCCAGAATTCTCCTATTAACACACCTCTACTCATCTGACCTTGGGAAGCTTGTCGAAGAAGCTTCTAGAAGCTATGGTGGCAGAATTATTATCTCAGAAGACCTCCTCAAAATAGAATTATGAGTAAGCTAGCAGCTCTATCCAAACCAACCCTACTCTCCAACCTAAAGAATTAAATTTACTCTACTAATAGGAATATTCGGGGTTTTAATTGGTCAAGCTCCTAGTTTTCGGGAAGGGGGGTTCAGGTAAGAGCACTCTTACAGCTCTAATCGCGGGAAACCTTGCTAGAAGAGGGTTTAGAGTTTTAGTAGTGGACTGCGACGAATCTAATATGACACTGCATAGAATGCTTGGAATAAATACTCCGAGAAGAACCTTGGTCGAATACCTTGGCGGCAGGAAAAAGGTTTCAAGGACATTGTTCAGGGGTGAAGGCAGCATTGATTGGGGCATGCTTGGAACAACAATAACATCACTTCCAAAACAATGCGTTGAGTGGAGTGGTAGGATAGGACTTCTAACAATAGGCAAGATAACAGGGTACCAGGAGGGATGTGCGTGCCCACTTCAAGCACTTGCAAGAGAATTCCTGGGGAAAATAAGTCTTGGAGAATGTGAAGCCATCGTAGTCGACACAGATGCCGGAGTAGAGCATTTTGGCAGGGGACTGGAGGAAGCATGCAACCCCCTTCTAATGATAGTAGACCCGACATACGAATCGATAGTCTTAGCCGGTAAGGCTAGTGAAATGGCTTCTAAAGCAGGCAAAAAACTATACTATGTTTTAAACAAGGTCGACAACACTACAACAAAGATCATTAAGTCCAAGATAGGCGAGGATAAGATAATAGCAGTACTGCCATACTACAGTGAACTAGTAGAACTATGCTTAGAGGGAAAGCCCATCATAGACTTCCCCGTAAACCTAGACAACCTAGTCAGTAAGATAATAAGTTTCTAATAGGTAGCATCTCGAGCATTTGTAAGAGGTTAATGACATTTAGATCGCTAGGCCTGTTAGAATACTATAAAAACTTTAAAGTGTGATAAAAAATGTTTTTACTTAAATCTCCTTCCAAACACTACAAATGCTGAGATAGCTGCTATCATCACTGTTATCAGAGACAGCGTGCTCAAGTACGGGTTCGCGTAGTCGCTTGCCGCCTCAATAATTCCACCAATAATTCTAACAGGCTCTAGTCTAGCAGTATAAACGTCGTCCTCGTAATCGTATATGCTAGTCTTGTCCCTCCTATCAGTCCATATCGGGTGTATTCCATCATTTATTGAGGCAACCAATCCATTGTAGTCTCCTATGAACGTATAGTCGCTCATAGACGACTTGCTGGTGACCCTCATATTCGGAGACCAAGTCTCACCCTCGTCAGTACTGTAAGAATAGTAGACGTCGTAGTACAGGTTTGGATCTGATGGAGGAGAATTCCTGTGATCCAGCCACATTACGTGGATCACGCCGTTCTCGTCCACATCTAGCCAGCCATAGTATTGTGCCATGCCCTTGAAGTCGTTTATCCTCTTCGGAGCACTCCAAGTAACACCGTTATCGGTAGACTTAATGAACAATAGGTCGGCGCAGTCCCCAGGCCCAACCGAAGAACAGTTCGCGCTGAAAATAATGTACAGATTCCCGTTCGGCGCAACCTTCGGTATGGGAAACATTGCACCCCAAAGCCTATGATAAGATGAGGCCGGGCAGAGCCAGTAAGGTAGCTCGTACTCTATGTGGACTGCTTTAACGGGTGGATTAAAGGTTGCACCACCGTCGTCGCTCCTTGAAACCCATATTTCGAATGCTCCTGTAAGCCATCCATCATCAGTACTATTATACCATGCAACATATACTTCACCAGCTCCAGCAGCGGGGTAAGCTCCCTGAACAGTCCATGCACCCCCACCGTCTGTTCCAAGAGTTATCGGTGGACCCCAAGTCAAACCGTAATCTGTAGACGTCACCACAACAATTTTTATCTCACCTGTCGAGGTGAAGTTCGTGAAGCTCACGTAGAAGTATCCGGGTCTGACGGGGTCGGCTGCAACGAAGTCTTTGTCGTAGAAGTGCTTGTCGCTTCCTGCAACCACGTATGGCCCGCTCCAAGTAACGCCTCCATCGTCAGACCTCATTGCTAGGACGTAGCTAGGCAAGTAATTTGGATCGCTGGCGTTGAAGGATAGATATGTGAATATGAATGTTCCGTTGGGTGCAACAGCTAGTGCTGGATCGCTAGCATAGAAGTCCGCTGGTGGACCTGCAGGGTAGTCGAATGTTGAGAAATTCCACGTAGCACCACCATCCATACTATACCATAAAGCTATCGCAATCCTACCTGTTGCCGGCTCGGGGTAGTGGTGGAATGCTGCAACAAGGTTTCTGGGGTTGGTGGGGTTCATTGCTATTGTTGGCTCGTTGTTCTGGGCTTCATCGTCTTGATCGATCCAAACCTCGCTTACAACATGGTAACCTAATAACTGTAGAAGATTGTTCGGCTTCGACTTTAAGAGCAAGCCACCTGGTGGCTTTTTCCCATCGTAAAGCTTAAAGAAGTCTCCCATTGTAGGCTTCATCTCTCCATCGGATGTGGGATTTTTGAAAGTTTTCTTAACATTCTTTGCTGAAACCGCTCCCATAGAGGACAACATGATTATTGAAGCTATTAGAATGAATAGGAGAAATGTTGCAGTACATCTTCTCAACACTGTAACCCCCATAATTGACAAATAGATTATTTCTGTTTTCGTGATTACCACTTATAAAAGTTTCTCCAAATTACCCGTGAACTTGAGGTACGTGAACATTATTGAAAAGATAAACACTAGCATACTGAATTATGGGGATTTTATGGAGCTTGTGCCAGTAGATTATGGAGATTCCTGTCTGAAGAGTTCCGGGGGCTGGATTTTATCTAAGTTGATAATGTATGTTAACCCGGCTAGTCTATTTACGGCTGGAGTAGCTGATTACTCCTTCTGGAAAATCCTTCTTAACTTCGTCGAAGAACTTGTTCATCTTAGTGTACATGTTGTATAATTTCTTGCAGGGAAATTGATTGCAGTAGGTGCATAGCCTTAAACCTTTTTCGAAAGCGCAATCCCTAATAACACACTTCTCCCTAGTCAAGCACCCACCACACTTAAACTCCCTTGTCCCGGCAACATAGTATGGACACCAACCACAGTATAGGCCGCAGGGTGCTACGAGCTTCTCGTCTAAGACTACCATGAACGCCACTTCCTCTCAATTACGTGTCCTATAGTTGCCATGGCTCCAGCTACTAATGCTATCAACAATATTATGGTATTGCTGCGGCGTGGATAGTTAACTCTAATATTGCTCAATAATCCCCCTACATTCACTTTCTCTATTAAAACATCGTCTATGATCCAACCTCTGAAACCATTATACGTGTCATCTACGCTGTCGAATCTGAACCTCACTCTAATGGTTCCCTCGGGTAGGGGAATAGAGTACTTGACCCATTGTGGGGGTTTGAAGGGGTCTTCCTCTACTGCTGGCTCCCCTAAGCCGCTGTAACCTGAAGCATAGTGTAGGTCTGGCTCACCCCATGGAGGAGGGGTTTCGGGGTTTAAGCGTGCTATCTCTTTCCATGAAGTGCCGTCGAACGCCTCTATCACCATCAAGTCGAAGATGTTTGGAAGAGCAGACTCAATTTCCCACCAAGACCAGAATACTAGGCGTGCACCTTTAGGAGTTGGCTGGAACCCCGGTGAAGTTAGGTTTCCGAATATTCTTAGAACACCAGAGGTTCCCCCTCCCTTCGGCTGCTGGTATACTTGAGTCCAGCTGTCTCCAATATATGTGCCAGTATTGACGTGGCCAAACCAGTAGACGTGGCTACCGCTATGTGCCTCCGATAAGCTGGCGGCTCCACTGTCTGGAATTGTTACGAGCTCTGGGTCTATGTCCGGTGAAAGCACGCTTATGGACTGAGGATTATTTATGAGCTGCCAGCCAACACCGTCCACTAGTGGATCAGCACTCCACCCTTCCGCACCAGACTCGAAGTCGTCGAAGAAAATCACTTGACTGCCACACTCGGCTAGTGTGACGTGAATCAGAGAGTAAAGTAATAAGCATAGTATTGCTAATATTATTAGCTGTCTACACACTCCAATTACACCAAATTAAGTTTCAATAAAAGTTCGCTTAAAAAGGTAGTCCCATACCTAGTTAAGCCGCCTAAGGAGACTAAAGTTCTGAAATCCACCAGTAGAATGACTTCGTGGTCACGCGCCGTAATGTTGATAAGAGTTATGGAGACTGGGAAAACCGTCAAAAAGAGAGTTCAAAGTCAGCGAAAAGAATATATTCAATGGTAACAAAAAAATTTACCACTTGTCGTGGTGGAATATTTGAAGACTAGATTCCTTGGAATAATCCTAATATTTATATTGATGTTATCGCTGATACCAATGCCCCTGCTTGAGGGAGAGCCGGAGTTTCCCTGGCTTGGGTTGAATGCTGGAGACTTCGAGAGAATAGCTGTTAATGGTTTTGGCAAAGGACTTAATAACAGCTATTCCTGGGCAATAGCCTATTTCAACGGCAAACTGTATATTGGAACTGGAAGTATTGGAACAATATTCCAGGCAGCAATAAAATACATTATCGGCCTCTTAAACATCACGTTACCAAGCGAGATAGAAGAAGGGTTGAAGAAGTATCCTCCATTCATAACCGACTGGGCCAACATGACAGGACCCCCAGGACAATGGGAGGTAATAAACTACACAGCTTACCTAGAGTGGAGAGAGGCTAATAGAGCTGAGATATGGAGGTATAATGGGTCTTCCTGGGAAATGGTTTACAGGTCTCCTTTAGTAAATAGGACAGCGTGGTTCAAGAACGCTAACGCAACCCACCCAATACTAGTGTCTAGAGAGATGGGAATTAGGATAATGAAGGTGTTTAACAATACCCTATATGCTGGGGCAGGAGGATTAGCGGGAGTAATATTTAGGACAGGATCCCTCTTACTGGAGAGCGTGGACGGTGAAACTTGGAACGTAGTGCCCACTCCTCCCCAAATGGGATGTGATGTCAGGGCGCTGGAAGTCCACAATGGGAAGCTATACGTTGCATCGCGTGAAGTGACGTTTTACGGGGGAGGAAACGCGCTCATATGGGCTTCTGACAATCCTGGCGTCAGTCCATGGACTCTTGTGGCGAACCTGACTAGAAATGATCCTCCTTCGAGCGGGAACACTGGTGTTATAAGTCTTGCAAGCTTCAACGGATACCTCTATGCTGGAACCGAGAACATCAAGTACGGCTTCGAGGTTTGGAGGAGCAATGTCAGCGATCCAACGGATCCAATAAACGACTGGGTTAAGATAGTGGAGTACGGTGCGGGAGACATGATGAACTACTGGGCTGGGACAATGAAGGTTTACAATGGAACACTATACGTTGGATCCATGCTCTGGCCTATAATGAAGGAGGACGAAAACATAACTTTCATGCCCAGAGGATTTGACTTGATAAGGGTTTACGCTAACGATAGTTGGGATCTCCTGGTGGGAGCATACTTCCCGAGGAGACCTCCACCTGGATACCCCGATTTCAGAGTTCCGAAGAGCCTGTGGCCAGCTGGCTTCGGGAACCCATTCAACATCTATGTTTGGTGGATGGAGGAGTACGATGGAGTACTCTACTTGGGTACTATGGATTGGAGCACGATACTCCACTTCATGCCGACAAGTCTATTAATGGAGCTCCTCGGAGGAGAATATGGAATTAATGGACTTATTAACGAAACGATAAATGAGTTTTCCGCAGCTTTAAGCCAGCTTGAGGATATGGGGGTTGACGAGAACTATATTGAAAGTCTCGAGGATTCAATAGAGTTGCTTCAATCCATTGCATCTAACCCGAATGCTTCGAGCTTGGAATTATTGAAGGAGGTGTTCTTGAGGTGTTTCGGAGGAGCAGATCTCTGGAAAACTGTTGATGGAATACTATGGGTCCCTGTCACTCTAAACGGCTTCGGAAACTCGTTCAACTATGGAATAAGAGTAATGCAGGCTACAGACGGACCTAACGGTTACCTCTACGTTGGAACAGCCAACCCATTTAATGGAACAGAAGTCCTATACGCTCCTAAACCGCTTGAAACACGTGTCTGGATAGACAAGAATAAGAATGGAGTTAATGATCTTGAAGACCTCAACTTCACTAGAATACAGAGTGCTGTAATCGCAGCTGATCAAGGAGACTGGATATTCACCGAGCCAGGAGTATACTACGAGCACGTCTTCATAAATGGTAAAGCAGTGAACTTGACGAGCACTCAAGGGCCGGCTTTAACGAAGATCGTTGGATCAATTGATGTCGGGGGAGCTGGTTTCTCCGGGGATCTGAGAATACATGGCTTCACCATCGAATGTGACACGTGCTTCCTCTGCCCACTATGTGGTTCAATAAGCCTGGCTTTCATACATCCAGAGGATGCTTCGTGGACTGGTAAAATAATATTTGAAGATAACATCCTGGTCTATCATGGGATAGGGATAGGGGCAATACATGTTGAAGACCAGTTCTACGCTCTAGGAGGTAACATCAATGGCTTGCCGGGCACCCGCCTCATCCTTAGGGGGAACACTGTTAACTGCAGTTGGGCTCTAATAGGTTCCGGAATAGTATTGGAATATGTCTTCGACGCTCTAGTTGAAGAAAACACTGTGTTCAGCCATCTACTAGGGGCTGGAGCATGTATTAGTGGGAGCATGTTCGTTGACTTCAAGAACAATACTATACGAGATAATGCTTACGGAGGGCTGATCCTAGCACCATCTCTAACAAGGACAAGCAATCTGAGAATTTTTGGCAACAGCTTTGAAAACAATGGACACCTATACGGATTATTGAGACCGTTGTTCACAATTTTAAACGAAACACTATTAAACGAGACATTGCTATCGATCCCCATTGTAAGGGGCTTAGGGTGGAACATTGCTATATTAAACAATTCAGTGATCTCTGATACTATACAGTTGAATTACAATACATTTACAAACACCACTATAATACGAGGACACCTAGCAGTATTCGAGAAGTTCTCTGATACAATAAATGCGACATATAATGATTGGGGATTCTACACTGTGCACGAAATAGAAGACGTGGTCTATCATCACTTCGATGATCCAAGATTAGATGTAGTAATATTTGCGCCATGGCTTTACCCAAGTAATGAGTCTAGCGGAATAGCTATTTCGATCGAACACCTACCATCCGGTTCAACAGATCACGTTGTGGAGACCGCAACTGAGGACGCTAAGGTAGTGGCCTACGTAGATACTGTTGGAAATGTTGCATTCGAGCTCACACTATACACGATGAACCCTGAACCCGAAGCCGAAATCCCAGCTAACACAACGCTCTCTGGCTACGGCTTTGACATTAACTTAAACGACACGGATGCAATATCTTGGCCAATATACATTGAACTCCACTATCCAGATGACGTGGAGAACGAGGAGACTCTAGCAGTGTACTATTATAATAAGACTGCAAATAGTTGGATGAGATGTAGTAATACAGGTGTGGATGTTGAAAACAACATTGTCTGGGCATATATATCAAAAGACGAGTACTTGGCTGAGATGGGAAGCAGGTTCAATATATTGCATGGCGAGATTGAGATCGTGGGAGGCCTAATTCAAGTAGTTGGAGAAGACGTTGAGGCAAATACTATTCTCACACCAATACTACTGCTATTAGCGGTCTTTGTATCGGCGAAAGCAGTCTATACTTGGAATTCTAGAAAACGCTGAAAGCTATCGGGTACACACTTAACATTTTTACCTTATAAATAAAGAATTAGAATAGAATTGCGACTCCATGCTTCCGGCTACGCGGTTTCCCGAAAACGCGTGCTAACCCTTCACGCTTTTTGAACATAATTTTTCAGCTATCGCTAGCTCGATGAGGTGGGAAAATGATGGAGGTATTTGTGAAGATATAGATATGAAGTTGTGAGCGGAACGTTTAGTATTCTTCCACTAATTCTTGAGAATATGTTTTAAACTTAGCTGGTCCGGCTTTGAATAAGCGGGTATAATCATGTTAGACTTGAATCTATAGTATTATACTGTGATGAATATTCTAGAACGTTTCCTCTTCGAGAATAAAAATCTCCGAGTTGTGAAAATTCGGTATTTGCTAGAAAATGTAATGGGAGCTGGAGCTAAAATTATATATTCAAATGGAGTTTCATATAGAATGTATGATGACAAGTCCCATCTCGGAAAGGTAACGTTGGAGGTTTCGGCTGATCACTACCAATATCTCATAAATTGGATTTCTTGAAAGCTAACTTGGGCTAACACAGATATTCCTCGGATCCCCTGAGTATATGTTTAATAACCTCGCAGTAACTATGATATTTGTATTGGAGAGGTGTTATTATTTGAGTAGTGAATTGCTCGAGAAAATACTGTCCAGATGTTCCATAAGGTTTTTCAGAGAAGACCCTGTTCCGAGGGAGATCTTAGAGAAGATTATCGAAGCTGGGATAAGTGCTCCAACAGCTAGTGTTGGAGAACAGTGGTTTTTCAAGGTGGTAGTGAGCCCTGAGCGTAGGAGGAAGCTCCACGAGCTCCTAGTGGAAGCCCATTTGAGGTATGGGAGAGAAGTTTTGAGAAAACCGCTTCCAGAGAGCTCGTTGGAGAAGTGGAGGAATAGAATGGTTAAAGAGGGAATGTACTATGCTCCAGCATATATTGCAGCCTACGTCGACCTTAGGGAGAAGTTCCTCAGAGAAGAGTATCGTGAATTGGAGTACTTGTGGGCTGTTCAAAGCATTTCGGCCGCAGTAGAGAACATGATGCTCGCAGCATGGAGCATGGGATTGGGATCTGTATGGCTAGGCGTACCACTCTTAATGAAGGAGGAGTTCAATGAGGTTATCGGAGTGGAGTCTGAGGATATGGATTTAGCTGCAATAATAGCATTAGGATATCCTTCAGTTGAACCCGTGAAGAGGAAGAGGAAGAAGACGCTAAGCCAAGTATCGTCATTCATATAAATCGGACAAGCATAATGCACCGGCATTAGAGAGACAACAATATTGTATTCAACGTTTGCCTTTAAGGAGAGCAAAGCCATATGTGCAACACATGCTTCCTTAAAGTAGCTGTAAAAGTCAAAGAGTTCTAATTAAATGGCTAGAAGAACCATCTCCAGACGCCACGTACTTCCCGCTTTAAAGTCCACCGTTGCTACTTCTACATGAACTCCACAATGTCTTGTTTAGCTTATGACCTGTTGAAGTCCTGGTGAGTATCGACAATATTTATATTCTATTTGTATAATGTTGTTGTGAGGTGGCTTAATTGACTTGTTTCGCTCTTGTGGGCGGACGTATTATTGACGGCACTGGTAAACCCCCTATCGAGAGAGGCGTTGTTGTTATCAAGAATGGGGTAATAGTTGATGTTGGTTCAACGGGTTCTGTTGAAGTCCCTAGCAAGGCTAAGGTTATCGATGTTTCCGGTAAAACCATTATGCCTGGACTCGTCGACGCCCACACGCATCTAACTGGTCTTAGGACAGGTGACTTGATCCGCGAGCCTCTTTTAACACCTTTCGCAACCCTGGTTGCCAGGGCGATTAGGGATTTAGAGGCCTTAATTAACTCTGGTTTCACTACTATCGGCGACGCTGGGAGCATTATTGCTCTACAGCTTAAGAAGGCTGTTGAGGAAGGTACTATTGTCGGGCCGAGAATTATTGCCGCTGGACACGTGCTCACCCAAACGTTTGGACACGGCGATGAACACTTCATGCCAGTCGAATACGTTGATGCAAGGACATCTAAATTGACCATGCCATTTTCGGCTTTAATATGTGACGGTATTGAGGAATGTAGGAAGGCGGCTAGATATGCTTTGAGGGTTGGAGCGGACTTCATTAAGATTATGACTTCCGGCGGCGTTCTTTCCGAGAAAGATAGACCAGAGTACACACAGTTCACTTTAGACGAGATTAAAGCAATTGTTGAGGAGGCTAGACATGCACGTAGATTCGTCCATGCACACGCTCAGGGAGCCGAGGGCATTAAGAATGCGATAAATGGTGGTGTGAAGGTTATAGCCCACGCCATATTCATCGACGACGAGGGTGCGGAGCTTGCGAAGGAGAAGAACACGATAGTTGTTCCAACATTCTCAGTCGTAGAACACTTACTCGAGTTCGGTGGGGAGGTTGGCGTACCGGAGTGGGGCTTGAAGAAGGCTTCAGAAGTATACGAAGTGCACGTTGAAAATATTAGGAGAGCCTACAAGAGGGGAGTGAGTATAGCTTGTGGAACAGATTTCCTCGGCGGAGCCAAAGCTTTCAGACACGGGGAAAACGCTCTTGAACTCCAATTGCTAGTTGAGAAAATCGGCATGAGTCCTATGGAGGCAATAGTTGCTGCAACAATGAATGGTGCAAAAGCTGTTGGATTAGAGGAGAAGATCGGCACTCTTGAGAAAGGTAAGATAGCTGACATAATAGTTGTCGATGGAAACCCTCTAAGCGACATAAAGGTTTTGAGAGATACAAGTAAAATCGTGCTCGTAGTTAAGGAGGGCAGAATAGTCAAAGACGTTTTGAGAGAATAGTACTACACGGTGTCAAGGCTTGTATTGCAGGCAATCCACGCAGTAGCCAACTCCAACTAACATACTTTCCATATTTTCCAACATGTCTACTAAACTTCTTCAGCACGCTTCCAGACACTAGATTTTCGTATTTTAAGCTAGTTTAGACGTTAACGCTTTGAAATCTCTATTGTTGAAACTATGGTTTCAACTCGTTATCCCACAGTTCACGAATTCTGCTACAATATTGCTTTTATTATAGCTAAAACGGGAGATTACGCTTGTATTAGGAAGAGGCTTTGATAACAACATATACTTCTTAGGGATAAGGTGAAGGGTGATAGGTGAATCAGGACTTTCAAAGCTATTATGGGAAGAATACAGTAGAAGGGATTATTCCCTCCTAACGGGAATAATTGCGATAGCCGTTGTCCTAGTGTCTAGAAGAAAAAATTCCCGCTTCAACATAAACGAATTCTTATTATAGTGGAGAAGAAAGGTGCTGTGTAATCAATATGATGCTAATTTGATGTACTTGCATTTACTCAGCAGACTGTTCTTTCATAAAGGCACATTTTTATTTCGAGTCTTCTCAGTGTTGCATGGTAGTGTGGTTTGAGGTTCCCCTACCCAACTTATCGAGTTGGACAAAGAGAGTGTGTTGAGAGAATAGCGAATTCCATAGTTGGAGAGAGGGGACTACTGTTTAATGCTCCGACAGGTTTCGGGAAAACTGTGACAGCTTTATGTGCCTGCATCGAAGCTGGGGCTGAGAAGATAATTTATACTGTGAGAACGAGGAATGAGATAGATCCGCCTCTAAGAGAGGCGCATAGGCTTGGATTGGATGCTGCATTCTTCATATCGAAGAAGCTTCTATGCCCCCTATTATCCGATTGGAGAAGACTTGGCGTAGAAGATTTCTGGGAGAACTGTAGGCTTCTGAGGAAGAGAGGTAAATGCAAATATTGTAATAAGGCTTTTCAAATAAGCTTGGATTCCCTGAAGAGAGGTTTCGTGGAGGGGAGAGGTAGGGCTTTTAAGATTGTTAGTGAGCTCCGCGAGCTCGGAGTCTGCCCCTTCTACTCTATGAAGAGGCTTGCCGCCGATAACCCCCTAATAGTAGTGACTTATCCATACGTGTTCGACCCATACATCTACGAGGCGACGCTGGGGGAGATTAGGCTAGAGGAGGCGGTGTTGATAGTTGATGAAGCACATAGCTTAATTAATGCAGCGGATATGGCTGAGAGAAGGCTGAGCTGTAGGAAGATGGGATTTGCTATAAGAGAGTTGGAAGAGTACTTGCCCGAGGAAAGCGAGCTTAGAAGTAGGCTGGTGGAGTTGAAGAGTCTTGTTGAGAATGTCAGCGTTGACAGGGGATACAAGTATGCGGAGAAGAACGTAATCCTAGATATTTTAGGGGAATTCGACGAGTGGTTTGATGCTGCTAGAGTGATCAGAGAACTTAAATCTCTGAGAGCCGTGGGAGTCGAGGAGGCTATTAGGATTAGAGTGCACACGTTAAGCATAGCTCTATTCACATTTCTACTCGAATCAGAATACTATGAAGCATTTTACGTGGAAACGAGGGGGGGTACAGCTTTAACGGTTAAACCTGTTGATCCAGCAATAGTAGTCTCGCCCCCATTGAATAATAGTAAATCAGTTATTCTAATGTCGGGTACTCTCCCGCCGAAAAGCTTCTTCGAAGAAGTGCTGGGATTAAATAGGGTTATCGACGAGCTCGACGTGGAGAGGGAGTACAGCCCCGTGTTCCCGTTGGAAAATAGAGCTACAATAGTGTTAACCTATGTTACGTCGAAGTTCACTAAGAGAACAGAGGAAATGTACGAGAAATATGCTAGAATAGTGGTAGACGCTAGGAGACTGCTACCCCACGTGATTCTAGCAGTATACCCATCATACGACTTCATGTGGAAAATATTGAAGAAAGTGCCGGAGGAGTTGATTGGAGTAGTGGAGGAGGAGCATACTAGGATATCCGATGTCGTGGAGGAGGCATTAGAGGAGAAAAACATATTAATAAACGCTGTCGCGGGGGGAAAACTCTGTGAGGGAGTTGAAATAGTCGACCCTGAAACAAAGTTGAGTATGATTAGAACAGTAATCTTAGCTGGCTTACCCTATCCGCAGCCAGACGACTACCTTGAGAAAGTTCTGGAGAAAATCAGTAGTAGGATCAGTAGGGAAAGAGCTTGGGAACACTTGTTCAGAGAGACTGCTGCAGTCAGGGCCAGGCAGGCTCTTGGGAGAGCTATTAGATCCGAGAGGGACAGGGCGCTTTACATTCTGGCAGACAACAGGTTCATGGATCCTAAAATAAGGCATCTTATTGGAGAAAGATATGGGAGGATAATAGTTAATCATGTGAAATATGTGGATACTCTGAGAAGGATCTCAACGGAACTAATCTAATGATGGAACCTGGTTATTATTATGGAAAACAAGGCTTAAATATTGTACTCTTATCGATAAACCTCTAGGATCGAGGTTGTTCTATAATGATAATCATAAGCATTACACCGGACTTTGCATTAGACCGCGGATACACTTATGCTGGTGGCCTAGGAGTTCTAGAGGGAGACAAATTCTATGCTGCAGCAAAACTAGGATTAAACTATATCGTATTCACGCTACTATATAGAAATGGCTACGTCGAATACGAGTTCGACGAAAAGGGGAGCCCCATTCCAAGACCCCAGCCCCAGCCAAGAGAGTTCCTAGAGGAATTAAAGGCTTCAGAGGAAATTACTATAACTCTACGAGGAGAGGAAGTTAAGATAAAGCCGTGGATCTATAGGTTGAATACTGCTAGAGCAGTTTTCTTCGAACCTGTGGAGCCGGATTGGGCTGCAAAACTAGCCGACAGACTATATATTGAAGAATGTTTGGAGGAAAAATTCTACAAGTACGTTCTGCTGGCTAAGGCGACTGCGGAATATATTAGGAAGAACATAAATCTTGAGAGAGTAAAGTACATAGATCTTCAGGAAGCCTATGCTGCAATGCTACCATTAATACTTAAAATACCCGGCAAGTACAGGCTAATAATACATACTCCAGGTCCATGGGGGCACCCCAGGTTTCCCAGAGAACTTTTTGAGAGAGAATTCGGGTATAGGTTCATAAACGATAACGTTGTTTTAACTGACATAGGATTGGCTGCATCAAGAGAAGTGTTCACTGTTTCCGCAAAACACTACGACGTAATGAACAAGATAATCCCTCACTTCATAGACAAAGTAAGGTATGTTACGAACGGTGTTAATATAGATAGGTGGATGGATCCTTACTTGAAGAAGAGGTTCGAGGAAAACACTCTTACGCTGGAAGAATTCATTAAGCTGAGGAAGTCTATTAGGGCAAGGTTTGAGAGTTTTCTTAGAAGTTATAAGGAGGACGTTGAAATCGAAGATAAACTAGTTGTTGCATGGTGTAGAAGACTAGTCCCATATAAGAGGCCGGAGTTCGTAATGGAGTTCATCGAGAAAAACGAGGATCTTCCAATAATCTACGTTATAGCAGGTAAATCGCATCCCCAGGACTCATATGGCCTTCAATTAATGGAGAAACTCAATAAGTTACATGGAGAAAAAGAGAATGTAATATACATTCCAAATTACGGTGTTGCAGAAGCGAAGGAGATTTTGAAGGGTGCAGACCTACTACTATTCACGCCGTTCCCGGGCTGGGAGGCTTCTGGCACTAGTTTCATGAAGGCTGGGATAAACGGTGTTCCTACACTTTCCTCAAGAGATGGATCCGCAATAGAGTTCATAGTTGACAGAGTTAATGGGTGGCTCTTCGGAGAAGACCTAAGAGAACTAGTAAACATACATATAGACCCGAGAGCTAGGAGAATTAATGAGAGAGAGAGCAGGGAGTTCGAGGAGAAGCTGATACACATATGCGATCTATACTTCAATCAATCGGAAACATTCTATAAGGTGGCGCTAAACGCTATGAGGACATTCGTCCACAGAGTGAACATTGAGAGAGTATTAAAGGAATACTATCCTGACATAGTAAAATAAGTTAGAAATATACCTGTTTATGCTATGAAGTAGCGAAGCCTCCTAAACAGTGAGTATACATTCAACTTCCTTATTTGATATTACTGGCTCCGCTACTCCCCTGTTTTCCTCTTCTTCACAGCTCTATCGAAAATTATCCAGTTCCTATACCACTCCTCATTTTCTTTCTTCAGAAGCTCTAAGATCATTTTAGTCAAATCTATGGCAGTAACCTCTTTTACACCTTGATCTAATAATCTTCCCTCAATTATTTTCCCTATCTTTCTGGCAACATCTAATGGCGCACCGGACTTCAGACAGCTCACAACAACTTTTTCAACAGCAAAAACTTCTCTTCTACCATCCCTTTTAATGACTGTGATCTCCATGGCTCTCACCATCATTTCTATACATTTTGTTTTAGTTACCGAAAAAATATAAATTTATTTTAAATTATTCCTTACATAGTCCATGGTATCTTCAATAAAAAGAGGTCTTAGCTAATGTTAACTTTTACATTTCTAGTCGAAACACCTTTAGCGGGCTTGTAAAACTTTTCAGAAAGATTAATCTGGATGATTACTTGTATTCTTTACTGGAATCTATAGGTGATTAACATGGATTTGAGAAGACTAGTTGGGGAAACTTCAGTTGGATCTAGGTTCACGGTATACGTTAAGCCGGGGTCAAAAGACACTGTTCTTAAACTTGAGAGGGGGGAGCTCGTGTTTTACACAGAGGAGGAGCCGATTAAGGGGAGGGCGAATGCCTCTCTAATAAAGTACTTATCGAAGAATATGGGGATTCCCTCTAGTAAGATCGAGATAGTGCATGGTATTAGGAGTAGGGTTAAAACGGTTCTAGTGAGAGATTTGAGAGGAGAGAGTTTAGTAGAGTTACTGGAGAAAATAGTCGTATCGTAGTTTGAGGTTAAAACTTCTATTTCACTCCTAGAATTCTGATACTCGATGCTTTAAAATATGCATAGACCTTGTCTCCAGGCTTAATACGTAAGTCTTCTAGGGCGCCTCTCGTAATATAGCTTTTGAGGCGGATACCCATAACGTCCATTACAACCAAGTATATGGGGCCCCTGTCTAGGAGGTTCTCGACGACAGCTTCATAAACGTTTCTAGCACTCGTTTGGATAGGGGGTTTCTTAGATAATACTATGTCCTCGGGCCTTATGACCACGTGAACTCTACCGGTTTCACCTAGATCCAAGTGCTGTGGAATGGGGGCGGCCATAACACGTAAATTAGAGGGCTTCAGTTCGAGAACAATGCACCCACTTTTCGATCCCACTATTTCAGCACTATAGAGATTTATTTCACCTGTGAACTTCAATACTTCGCTGCTTTTAGGATTGTAGAGTATTTCCATGGGTTCCCCTATCTGTAATATTCTCCCTCCACTCATGAACGCTATTCTATCGGCCAACTCTATTGCTTCAACTATGTCGTGTGTTACGTGGATTGCAGTGAAACCATGTTTTGCGTGGAGTGATCTCAGGAGACTTCTGGCACTAGTTTTTAAGGCTGGATCTAGAGCTGCAGTCGGCTCATCTAATAATATGACTTTAGGCTCTACTACAAGAGCTCTCGCTAACGCCACTCTCTGCTGTTCTCCACCACTAAGCGTTCTAGGCATTCTATGGAGGAGGTGGCTTATTTCCAGTTCCTCCGAAATCCTCTTAACTCTTTCCTCAATCTCACTGGAACCAACCCCCCTAGTCCTCAAGCCATACGATATGTTCTCGAAGACCGTGAGGTGGGGGAATAGTGCGTAGTCTTGTGGAACTAGGGCTACACTCCTTTTCTCCGGAGGGAAAACAGTTACATCAACTCCTCCAATCCTAACCGTTCCCCTACTGGGCACGTATATTCCAGCTATCGTGTGAAGTAGCAATGTTTTCCCGGCTCCACTAGGACCCATGACAACAAAGTATTCTCCCCCCTTAACACTTAGACTAACGTCTTCCAGCTTGAATTCGCCGAGATCTAAGCATACATTTAAAACCTCGACACGCCCCCCAATCCTAGGCCCTCCTAGATAGATATCTTATGCAAGCAAATAATACTATGCATATGACTAGTAGTGGGACTGTCAGAGACTTAGCGTATTCTAGGCCGAAAGTGTTGAACCATTCGATTATAAGAATGTTTATTGTTTTAGGATAGTAGGCTACTATTAGGAGTGCCCCTACCTCGCTCACAGCTCTAGCCCAAGAGAGAATAATACCTGTCACAACGCTCCTCCAAGCCATTGGAAGAGATATTGTGAAGAATGTTCTATATGGTCCTGCTCCAAGAGTTCTGGCAACGTATTCCAACATTGGATCCACCGATTTAAACCCGTCTTTAACACTGTCTACTAGTAGAGGCGCTGAAACATATACCATGACGAAAACTATTCCCCAAAAATTATCTTCAACTATCAGTCCTAGATTAGATAGAATGTTGCCAATACTTGTCCTAGAACTGTAAGCTACGAGTATGAGTATTCCCACGACCGCGTGCGGTATTACTAGTGGTATGTCGATAATGGACTCTACAATACTCTTCCCCCTGAACTCTCTCCTGGCTAGAATATATGAGAGGGGGATTCCCAGTATGGCTAGTATTATTGTTGAAGCTGACGCTGCGGTAAAAGTTGTTATGAAAGCTCTCAGCACTATTTCTGCTTGGACTAGCTTGTAAGTTAAGAAATAGTTCGTTGCAATGTGGAGCACTATTAGTGGTATTAGGATGAAGAGCACTATTATTGAGCCTATTGTTGAAAAAATTATGGTAAATGGTAGATCTCTACGAGCCTTCAGAGCTCACCACCACTAAGTCTCTCAGCTCCTCGGGTACGTTACCGACTCCGATTGGGTGCTCTAGGAATGGTTGGCCGCATTCCCCAAAAATTCTTTTCCCCGTGTCTCCTAGAAGCATCTTCAAGAATTCTATTGCAAGATCTCTATTCGACACCGTGAATGGTATTGTGACGCCGTAGACTATGGGGCTTCCAGAAACCTCCCTCTCATTGCTAGTTCCATATAGAAGTCTCACCCTGGCAGTTCCATAGAAGTCCTCGTACTCTATTGAGCTCAAGTCTATTTGTTTCGGTAACTCTATGTAGCTTAAATTATGTTGCACTGCTACACTCCTATACTCGAATGCGTAGTCCAGTGCACTGGATTCAAGTAGTGCTATGAGGTCAACGCTCTTACTCCTCACCACGAGATTGTTCTTGACCTCTAAGTTTTCTGGGATGTTTAAGTAAGTGGTTTCATTTATTTCCTCAACATCTATGTTAGTGTTCTCTACTATGAGCTTCTCCAATATTGCCGAGTTATTGTAGTATTTGGATGCCAGGGTTAAGACTATTACAGCTCTGTAGCCGCAGGGATCGTCGTTTGGATTAGAGAAACCGTACTTAACGTCGCTCCTCGTTAGAATCTCATACCAGTTCTCGCTAGTTATCTCCTCAGAATACTTACTGCTATTAGTGTAGCATAGTACTATGCTGTTGGATGCAAACATTATGTAAAAGTCCGCGTGGCTGGGCATCATGTATAATGGTATTAGCCTGTAGTCTGCTAGAGCCATCACATCGCACTTCTTCCCAAGTTCAGTAACCTTCCTAACAGCCATAACACTTCCGCTAGGCTCTATGTGGATTTCAACCCCACTGCGGCTCTTAGTAAACTCCGAGGAAAGCTTGTCTAGGGGAATCGAGAGGGAGCCGGCGCAAAATATTGTAAGTTTCTCGCTCTTACCTGGAAGAATGAAATAGTTTACATATATTATTGACCCTGCTATTGTTACTAGAATTATTAGAGTCGCAACAATATATTTTAGACTCTTCTCCATAAGAAATCTCCCAGAGGTTATTTTATTGAAAGTATATTTAACTATTCTGTTTAGATATGTCGATTACTGGTTTACATAATATATTTAATATCCTTGCTTCAATGTTAATCAAGCTTGTTTAAAATGGGTTCTACGACCACGTCTCCCTGCGGCCCCACATAGACTTCGAATCCTATTCTCACAACATCTCCCTCTATATGGTCAGCTAAGGATTCTCTCAATATTCTCAGAAGCATTGCAGTACCGAACTTAACTTTAATACCCTTTCTATCAGCATTCCTATATATTTGGGATATTGCTTGAAATATGTTAGTGTCCTCCTTAAATGAGAGCTTGATCGGCGCAGTTATCTTAATATATGTATTAATTGTTTCCCTAGCCCTCCTAATGTTTCTTAAAGCCTTCTTCTCGATTAAACATATGTTCGCCTTAGTTGTACCCATAATTTCAGCTATTTTACTTAGGGTTAATCCCTTATATCTTAATTCCAGAACTTTAATCTGTTTTTCTGAGAGAAAAGGTCTTACCTTTTCTTTCATCGCCTCCTGCACCAGTGAGTTTAGTAGCAATGATATACTTTTCATGCTATGTAATAAAGTTATTTTGTTAAAAAGTTTGTGTTAAGTTGAAGGAATTCTATTTTCCTTAAAGGAATCTTCCAACAGTGAACGTGTAGTCGAACCATCCGTACGCCGTCTTCAAGACGAATATTATCAATGCAAGGATTATTGAGAAGTGTATTCCAAATGTAAAAACAATAAGCGTCTGCATTAAAAACCAGCCTAGGGGAATATTTGACGAAGAATCTGAGAGGAGAACTGTACCTAAAATAATCAATGTTGCAAGAGAACTGTTGGCAAGAGGCGTTGACGGGATAATAATAAGCTGTGCAGCTGATCCTGGAGTGAGTGAGGTTAGAAAGTTTACTTGGAAACCTGTGATGGGGGGCGGTAGACCCGCTGCTCTTGTAGCCCTGAACACTTCTAGTAGAATAGGTGTTATTGGAATAAGCGATGCTCCCCGTTTCCTCGAACCGTATCACTCTATGTGTTTTTGTTTCATTGTGACACGGCTTCATCGGTTCCTGCCTCGCCCATGGGGATTTAGATATCCCTATGGGGTCATGGGTGGCTGTCGAGCCCAACGGCACGGGGCCCCCATCTAAGGGGCTAGTCTCCACGGGGCTT
>JAPDJV010000015.1 GCA_029258925.1 Thermoproteota archaeon
CCGCCTACGGGAGCCTTTTTTAGCTCCCCTCGGGAACCCAGCGGTCACCAATAAACTCTTAGAGCTTAGAGTTTATAGGTCTTACGAACTTCTCCAAAGGCATGAAAAGACATACTATGATACAGAAAGATATAATCTAACATTTCTGCCCCAGAAAAGGAGATGTGCCGAGAAGCGCTCTTGGAATACTCAGTCCATGAACATTTATCGACGGTATGTCAAACAGTTTAACCACCTCTTCAATATATGGCGTGACTTAGTGAGTAATATCTCTGCGATTTTAAAGTGAATAATCTTCCGGTTACCTCTAAACGCCGTAATGTTTAATTTACAGTACTTCATCTACCGCGTTTTATCAGGCACTTTGTAACTGTAATTAGCCAACTCCAGTTTAAGGCAGTATGTATTATTGCTAATACTGTTGCTATTAGGGAAGTATAAATGTGGATGTCTCTCCACAAGCCTCTTTTAAGACCTAAGAATACGTTTATGCCCTATACCCTTGGATTGGCTTGGAACTACAAGCCACAATACTACTCCTGAAATCAATGACGCTAAGCTAAATACTGCTAAAAGTATTACTGTGATATAGCATGTTGGAGTTCTCCTTGAAACCAATGATTATACACCAAGTTCGTTACTCTTCAACTATTGCTATCGCTCTTACGGGAGAAGCTGAACCCTTCACTATCTTCAACGGCAAACCTATGAACTTGAACCCCCTTACTCCTAGAAGCATTTTGAGGTTTGTAAGGTTCTCATAGACAACTATGTCATTGGGCAGTAGTGTTTTATGTGCTGGAAATGGCGGTTGATCAATGCTCGGAGCATCTATTCCAACAGCACTCACACCTAGTTGAACAAGATATTTTGAAGCCTCCTCCCCTAAACCGGGATGATTGAACCACTCAGGTCTACCAGCTAGCTCATCGTATCCAGTGTAGAATAACACTATCCATCCTGGACCGACGCTAACACCTAGATTCTTTAAAGCGTTCTCCACGTCCTCTCTCTTAATTTCCTCCTTCTCCCCCTTCATAGAAGCATCTACCACTACTCCCCTACAAATGAATTTTTCAAGAGGCAACTCATCTATAGTTTTACCATCAGCTATGAAGTGGGCTGGTGAATCAACATGTGTGCCAGTGTGTTCAACTAGTAGGAGTAGGTTGGCGTAGAAACCGTGTTCCTTAACGTTAACCCACGTGTGGACTATTGGTATTGGATATGCTGGGAAGACAGGTGAACCTGTTTTAAGAGGCATAGTTAAATCTATTATCTTACGAACCATTCTCCCACCAATAGTTATCTTAAACATTTAACATTATACTACTAAAATACTTTCTTAAATTTATTTATGGAGAGTTCATAGATTGTACAATAATTTAGGCATTGTAGTACGGATTAATCTTCTCATTAAAACATTATTGCAAATAATTCTGGTTAATAGGCGTAATAAAATTAATGTAGCAAGTTTAACGATAGAAAGTGATATGCCGATGATTACGGGGAATAAAAGTCTTATGGTATTACTCATAAATTCAACACGGTATTACGGTAGCTGAAGCTGAATTATTTTAATTTTGGAGGGTAATGATCTATAAGATCCTCAAATAAAATATTCATTTTCTAAACATCATAGTCATAATTTGTAAAGCATAGTAATGGGATCATGAACCCCTATTAGGGGAAACTCGCTCAACTAGAGGATAAACCTTTGATTAATCGATTATGGAGGCGAGATTCAATGAGGTTTTCTACTAAAACTGTTCATGGCCATGATTACTATGATGAAAGATTCGGCGTCTTTATTCCACCAATATACATGACCACAATATTTGAGCAACCGGATAGAGCGACAGGTGAAACTAGGATCACTGATAGAGGCACCGAACTAAAGTATTCTAGAGAAGAGAATCCTACTGTAAGAGCTTTCGAGAAGCTTATGGCTAAATTAGAGGAGGCAGAAGACGCTCTTGCATTTTCGAGCGGAATGGCCAGCATATCATGCTTATATATTGGAATCCTTGAAGCCGATTCAAAAATCATCATACCTATGGAAGCTTATGGAACCAGCATTCAACTACTCCTTCATCTAGGGAAGTTCGGCGTGAAAACAGTAAAGGTATGGCCTAGCACAGAGAGCGTGGTTGAAGCCGTAGACAAGAGTACTAGGCTCATCCTGGTAGAAACACTGAGCAATCCCACACTTAAAGTACTGGATATAAGGGAGATCGCTAAAGTTGCAGAGGAATGTGGATCAATACTTGTTGTAGACAATACTTTTGCAACACCTGTAATATATAATCCGTTAATCGATGGAGCCAAAATTGTTGTCCACAGTACAACCAAATACATTGGTGGACACAACGATGTACTTGGAGGCATAATAGCTTCAAGCAAGGAAACAATCTTGGAGCTCTGGGATTGGAGGAGAAAGCTAGGCTCAATAATGACCCCGATGCAAGCATACTTGAATTTGAGAGGAGTTAAAACACTTGAAGTGAGATTCGAGAAACAATCTAAGACAGCTCTCGAAATAGCGGAATTCCTCTTAGAACACCCAGCTGTTGAGGAAGTATTATATCCTGGACTAACCTGCAGTCCATACCATGAGGTTGCATCTAAGATTTTCAAGAAAAACCTCTACGGCTCAGTTATAGCATTCAAAGTCAGGGGAGGCAGGAGCAGGGTTATCCGAGTATTAAGGAATATAAGATTAATTAAGGCCTCTCCAAGTCTGGGAGGTACGGAGAGCCTATTGGCATATCCTGTTATAAGTGCTGCAAAAACTATTCCAGAAGAGGACAGACTTAAACTTGGTATAACAGATAATTTATTAAGGCTCTCAGTAGGCCTAGAAAATCCAGAAGACTTGAAAGAAGACTTAGATCAAGCGCTTGGAGGTTAAAATATTCATGAAAAACATTAAGGTTAGAGCATACTGTAGCTCAGCAAACCTAGGTCCAGGATTCGATATTGTAGCTGTAGCACTAGATGCTTTCTACGATGAGGTAGAAGTCTCGGTGAAGAATGGCCGTGGAGACATACGTGTAACACTAGTTGAAGGCCCGTATTCCAGCAGGGTTGATCCCGAAAAGAATACTGCTATCGAGGCATTAAAGTACATTATATCTAAATACGATTTGAAAGTTGATGTGGAGTTAAAGATATGGAAAGGCATACCCGTCGGCCTAGGTCTAGGAAGTAGTGGTGCAACTGCTGCGGCATCAGTTAAAGCACTATCCGAGCTACTGGGAGCCCCCTCCAGTATAGAGGAGCTCATTGAGGCTGCTGGAGAAGGTGAGAGAGTTTCAGCTGGAGAACCACACTACGATAATGTTTCTGCAAGTGTTCTAGGAGGACTAGTATTATTATATTCTACAAAACCGCTGAGAGTAGCATCATTTAAAATAGGGGGATGCTTCGTACTTGGAATACCGCTCGTTGAAACTCCTGAAAACAAGACTAAGCTCATGAGAAGTGTTTTACCGAGAGAAGTAGAACTCAAAAAAATGGTGTACAATACTAGTAGACTTACAGCACTACTTGTGGGCTTACTAACCGGAGATCTTGAAACAGCTGGGCGGGGAATGGAGGATATAATAGTTGAAGCAGCAAGAGCCCCATTAATCCCATGCTATGCTAAGGTTAAAGAAGAGGCTTTTAATGCTGGTGCACTTGGAGTAGCATTAAGCGGTGCAGGACCCAGCATTATAGCTCTCTCCAAGTCGAAGGAGGAGGCATTAATTATTGCCAGTGCGATGAAGAAGGCGTACGAATCATGCGGATTAGAGGCAATAACTAAGATTGCCTATCCAGCACCGGGAGCACACGTAGTTGAAGCTTAGAGAGCCGTGGATTTCGAAGCCTACCTCGACAACATTGTTGGGTAACAGTTTTAGTGATGAGGCTGTTCAAAATATTTCATAATTTACTGTAGAATATTAGGAAACAGGAATATCTTGGTTTAAACCATTGAACAATATTTTGCCTGGTGAAAGCATTTTCCTTACAATTCCGTCTTCAAGCTCCTGTAATTCTAAAACAGCTATGTCAACAGGTAACCCCTTGGGTCTCATCTTGAGCAGCTTTATTGCCAACTCTATCGGATCACTGCATTCCTTCACAATAACCGCTATATCGTAATCACTGCTCTCCCTAAACCTGCCAGAACCCCTACTTCCATATAATACTATTGCTACCCTCCCATTGAAGAAGCCTATGATCTTGCGTACATATTCTTGAAAAAGACTTGGATACTGCTTTACCATTCTCCTTCTCTCAGCAATGCCACCATTCTTCTTAATGTTTTAACACCTCTTCTAACCATTTAACTATAATTTTCGAATACTTTAAGCATAATAATCCTCTTCTTTCACCATATTCAATTACTCTTCTACGGGGATATCTTGAAGTCAAGTAATGTGGTGTGAGAAATTCCGCTGCATCATAAACTTCATCCGGTACATCGAAGCCCATACTCTCAACCTCGTTTAGGAGAATAGCTAAATCGTGAGTAAATGGGTAAGAACCCGTCTTATCCAATAGTAATGCTTTAAGGAAGAACTCTGTAGCCTGGTGGGCATGAAAACATGTTAGCCAATATATTTTCTTCTTGAAGCATTCCTCTGCCTCAGCTAGGAAAACCCTGCCTTTCTGAATCCACTCTTCAACCACTCCTACAACCTCCAATCACATGATCCTTTTGCTTACATTATTTATATTACCTTTAATTTTGAAATTAATACTTTAAGGCTACTATAATAGAGGCTATTTATAATAACATGATTTTCAAAATAATTATTACAGTGTATACATTTTCATCGAAAATTTACTCTAACCACAACAACTCATTAAAATACTAATCTTTCACCTCGTAAATATTATTAATAGTAATTTCTTGATTATAGCTTATATTCCTCCTACTAAAACTATATGGTGAGGCTGATATTTGTGAGAATAAAAACAACCGTTGTGGGAAGTTGGCCCCGCCACCCCGAGGCATTAGACATTATTTTAAGAATACAGAGAGGCGAAAAGATTCCAGAAGAAGAATTTGAGTCTAAAATAGAGAAAGCAGTAGCCTGGGCTATTAGCGAGATGGCTAGCGCATCTGGACCCAAAGCCAAATCTGCTGGGATAGTAGGGGTAGATGTGATCAGCGATGGAGAGCAGAGTAGATTCGGATACGTAGACATACTAAGGAAATTCCGCGGCTTTGGAACAAAGCTTGTTCCCATAGAAATAAGAGATGAACTAAGAGAAGAACTCTCATTAGTTATGCCGGAACTCCTTGAAAGAACTCCTGAGCCATTTAAGTTTCCCGAGATAATTGAGCCTCTAGAATATGTGGGGAAAAACTATACGTTAAGGGAAATATCTAGGGCTAAAAAATATCTTCCGAAAGGCAAAGAACTATTCTACACTGTTCCCTCGCCAGCAACAATAATGATATTCTATCCATACTCTAAAGAAGCCTACAGAGACGACGTGGAGGCTGTGCATGGAATAGCTAAAGCACTGGGTAATGAATATAGGACTGTTCTCTCGGTGGAAGGAGTATATCTTCAAGTAGATGATCCAGCCTCCGCCATGGGATACCACATTAAGTGGGGTGAAGAGTTCTTTGAGAAACTGGAAGAACACATTTCAGCATTAAATGAAGCACTAAAAGGCCTACCATCCAATAGGATAAGACTACACGTATGCTATGGAAACTATGCCGGGCCACACGTGCACGATGTAGCCCTAGAAAAAGTGTTACCAAAAATCCTTGAAGCTAAAGTGGGAACACTATTATTAGAAATGGCGAATCCAAGACATGAAGCAGACGTTGAAGTATTCAAAGAATACGAAACAGACAAGATAATCGCTATTGGTGTAATAGACGTTAAGACGCCAATAGTGGAGCATCCAAAAGTTGTGAGAAAGAGACTAGTGAATGCCTCAAAGTACATACCAGTTGAAAGACTATGGGCTACGACCGATTGCGGTTTCGGAACATTTGCCCATACCCCCCCGGTTCCGTTGAAAATAGCTGAAATGAAACTGAACTCTCTGGTTGAAGGAGCATATTTAGCGTCCAAAGAATTGGGATTAATGTAATTAAAGTTAGGGTACCCAATGATGAAGGCAACCACAAAATAAAATATTTATTTTCTTTTTAGATAAGCCTTCTTTATTCCTCTAAACTATCCTCCTTAACAACATGGACAGCCGTCCCATAAACAGAAATCATTATGAATCCTTCGAGAACCTCGGCTGTCTCAAAGTCCACGCCGATAATAGCATTAGCTCCCATATCCTTAGCCCTTTTCTGAAGCAACTCTAACGCCTCCATACGAGCCTTCTCCACCTCCTTAAGATAAGATTCACCTCTACCACCAGCTATGGCCTCGAGTCCTGCTAGAAGTCTTCCACCAGCACCCCTCGTCCTAATACTTGAAGCAGAGACTATTCCAAGCACTCTAACTATTCTATAACCGGGAATGCTCGGTGTAGTTGTGATTATCATATTCACTATCTGTCACCACCTATGCAATATATTCGATTACTATGATATTTTAGAACTTATCCTCCTAACATAAAATATGCAATTAGCCGAGTGTTATAGGAACCTGCATTTGAGACTGTATACCAGGCCATCTCCTACTGAAATGTCCTTATTGATCTTATAGCCATCTTTTCAAGTATACATATTCCAACAGCTTCATGAAGTATTAAATAATCCTTTTTAACAACCTCATGGACTCCCATCTTATCATCTTCATAGGTAGGAGCAAATAGACGCCCGACTACCTTATCTACATTAACTGGACAATCGTAAAAACTCAAAGCTCTTAACGTAGACTCTACCCTTTAATTTCTAGTATAGCTATAATAACTAAACTTTACTTTACATCAATATACATAACCACTGCTTATGTTAACATTTAACTTAGCAAGATACATTCTTTAACATCTCCTATATGCAACACTAATTCTCGAGGTAAAACTTAAAAGGAGTGTTACCCTCTTATTATATTAAGTAACACTTTTAATATAGTATATAATCCACTGGGGGACAGGTAGTGAAGAGGATAGTGTTAATAGCCGTAATAGTTCTTATAATAATTGTAGCTACAATATCAGGTTTAATGCTCTACAAGAGAGAATATATGGGCACTTCTGAAGCTCCTAAAGAAATCACTGTAACTGATGCTCTTGGGAGAAATGTAACCTTACAGTATCCTGTAGAGACTGTTATTGTAACAGATGATGAGGTTGCCGAGCTTATTCAACTTTTAGGAGTTGCTGATAGGGTGGTTGGTATTGAGCCTAGTATTTGTGAAAGAGGATACTTCCCACAAATGGAAGAAAAGCCTATAACGGGAAGTCAGTTTCGAGGTTTAAACTACGAGCTAGTAGCCCAATTAAAACCCGACGTGGTAATAATGATGGATGTAGGGCCTGTAACGAAGGTTATAGATAAATTAGACAAGATAGGAGTTAAATCTATAGTTATAAGTATTAATCCTGAAAACATACCCTACACTATTGAGCTTCTAGGTAAGATCTTTGGAAAGGAAGAACGTGCAGAAAAGCTACTAGAATGGTGGAATGGAAAATGGGAATTTCTAAGAGAACGTATGTCAAATGTGGCATCAACAGTTAAGCTTAAGATATTTATAGGTATGGGGTTTACGCAAACAGATAGACTACCAACACATACTTGGGGCAAACTGGCTAAATGGAGTTACATACTAAATGTTTCAAAGCTTGAGAACATAGCAGCTGAAAAGCTGGAAACTCATGGAGAGCTAGACTTAGAATATATTGCTGAGGAAAGTCCAGACATCATAATCATTGGTGACTGGTCAGATAACTGGATAGGGTATACAAAGAACAGTACTGAGCTAGCGGATAACATGATAGCTATAGTCATGGGGGATCCTGTCCTACAGGATGTAAGCGCTGTTAGAAGCGGAAGAGTGTTCATAGTACACTATATACTACTTGGAAGCTTTAGATCTGTTATAGGAGCCTACTACCTAGCTAAGGTAGCATATCCAGAGGTCTTCGAAGACATCAACCCTGACCAAATACATAAAGAGTACTTTGAGACGTGGTTAGGAGTGCCATATAGGGGGATATGGTTCTATCCTCGCCCATGGCTAGGTGAGGGGTGATAAGCTATTTTAAATCTCTACACTATCTTATCAAAAGCACAGAAAGATGAAATAACAGAGGAGGAAGCATTAACTATTCTACGTAAGGTTAGAAGCTACAGCGAACTGCTCGACCTAATGAAGGTTGCGGCAAAAGTTAGAAGTGAAGAGGTAGGTGATATCTACAAGTTTGAAGCTTTTATAGGTCCTATAACAAAATGTACAACTAATCCTCCATGTAAATACTGTAGAAGGTCTAGTAGGGATAGGTCAATATTTGATAGCCCTTTATCACTTAGCGAGATAAAGACCGGTATCGAGCTAGTAGCTAAGACAGGCATAAAGAGGGTTGAGATCGGTGGTGGAACCTTATGGGAGGGAGCAGGTAGGAAGGTTGTGGAAGCTGTAAGAATAATAAAGAAGATAACTCCTCACATTAAGGTAAGAGTAAATGTGGGTCCTGCACTAACAATAAACGACCTTCTTAAGCTAAAAGAGCTTAATGTAGAAGAGGTCAGCAGTAACTTCGAAACTATGAATGAACAGGTATTTAATAGCGTAAAGCCTGGCGATAGCTTAAATGCTAGAGTAGAGCTTGCAAAAAACATTGATTCCATAGGGTTAAAACTATCAACTACCATGATGGTGGGTATTGGAAGCACCTATGAGGACTATGTAAAACACATGTTCTGGTTTAAAAAGAACATTAAAAAACTATCTAGATTTGCAATAACAGCTCTTAGACCTATACCAGGTACCCCCTTAGAAAGTAAACCTATGGCTTCACCAGTAGAGGTTGCTAAGATAGGTGCTGTTGCAAGGTTGATTTTTAGAGGCGTAGATGTATGTTTTGGAGGTATAATGAACGATATAAGGCTATTACCTCTTAGAGTCATGGCTGGTGAGAACAGAGAAGTCCATCTTAGTGTCTCAGTACATAGAGCCTGGGACTACCCTATACTATCACCTAGTGAAACCACAGTTTTCAACATGGATAAACTAAGGTTTGTAAACAACCTACCTCTGGTAACTAGAATAATTAAAGACCTAGGTTTAGAACCTGAGTAAACCTGCGTGTAGGGGTGTGTAGATTTCATGACAGATTATACAACAATTTTAAAAAAGACTTTAAAGGATCCTATCGCTAAAGATGAAGCTCTCACTTTATTCAAGAAAATTCAAACCCATGGTAAACTAATGGACTTACTTAAGGTAGCTAGTAAGGTTAGAGACGATGAGGTAGGGAGTAAAGTTAAGCTAATGGGGTTTATAGCAAGTATAACACCTTGTACTGTCGACCCTCCATGTAGATACTGTTTTAGATGGGCTAACGAGAGGTTGTTTAACATAGACGATGTGCTAAGCGATGATGAGCTAGAGATATCGATGAGAGTTGTAGAAGCAAAAGGGTTAAAGAGGGTTGAGATCGGTGGTGGAACCTACCTAGGTGAGGAAGGTCGCAAGATGACCATGCATAAGCTTAACATAGCATGTAAAACCTCTCGCAGGGTTGGAGTATGGATTACTAACGTCTCCTTTAACCCTGAAGATGTTTACGTGTTAAAAGATATTGGTGTTGAAGGAGTAACTTGCAACCTTGAAACGCTAAATGAAGAGGTTTATAAAAGGTTAAGACCAGGGTTAAACCTAACTATTCGTAAGAGGATAATTGAAGAGACTGAGAAAGCGGGACTAGGTATAGATAACACTTTAATGATAGGTCTTGGTGAGTATTGGAACCAGCAACACCCATATGAGGATTGGGTCGAGTTCCTCTATTACTTTAAGAGGTTTAAGAATTTAAGGATAATGGAGATACATCCGTTTAGACCTGTATGGAACTCTCCATGTCAAAACATGCCTCCAGGCTCGGAGTTTGAAACTATAAAAGCCATCGCTATAGCTAGGCTCATATATAGAAACATAGACATTAGCGGTGCACAAAGCGTTCAAGGACTTCTTGCTGGTGCAAACCTTATAATGCATGTTTACCCCATAACTAAAGGCTTTAGACCATGGAGCAGACATCAACTGTTCTACTCGAAGATAGTTAAGCTCGATGAAGACCTGGTTATGGTTGATAACCTACTTGAGGTTACGAGAAATGCCAGGGAAATGGGCTTTGAAATAGAGATTTAGAGTATATGTGCTAAGCGCTTGATAATGTTTGATTTTGGAGTATCCAACAATGAATAGGTTGATTAAAGATCCATACAAAGGTTACGAAGGCCTCATAAAGAGGAGAACCTCTTTTTTAACCTTTCTCACGCTAGTACTTTTAGCGTTAATGATATCATCTATATCTGTAGGTTCAGCATCCATGTCTTTATCTGATGCTATTAAAGCGCTTCTCTCACCTATACTTCCAGAAATTTCTAGTTCAAACCCTCTAATGGAGAATATAGTTTGGAACTTGAGATTGCCGAGAGTTATAATGGCGGTTCTTACTGGTGCATGTTTTGGTATAGCTGGATGTATATTACAGGTTATACTGAGAAATCCATTAGCATCACCTTACACTATAGGCGTGGCATCATCAGCGGCTTTTGGTGCCGCATTGGCTATAATTTTAGGTGCTGGAGTTACAGGATGGTGGGGTCATATAATGGTTTACGAAAATCCATATCTAATAGTTCTCAATGCTTTCTCCTTCTCAATGATATGTTCTTTAACTATAATGTTGCTATCCTCGTATAAAGGTGCTAGTCCAAGTGCTACTATACTAGCTGGAATAGCTATGACGTACTTGTTTTCTGCATTAACATCTCTCCTACAATATTTTGGTACTACAGAGCAGATTGCAGCCGTCGTATTTTGGACTTTTGGTGATTTAGGTAAAGCAGAATGGTTTGATGTTGAACTAGCTACTCTTACACTTCTCACTTTAGCCCCTATAGCTATCGTCTTCTCTAGTAGCTATAATGCTGTTCTTGCTGGTGATGAGGTTGCCAGAAGTCTTGGTGTGAATGTAAAGGTCCTCAGGATATCATCCTTAGCTATAGCATCGCTTCTTACAGCAACGCCTGTGGCCTTCATTGGCACTATAGGCTTTATAGGTCTTTTAGCTCCACACATAGCTCGCATGATAATAGGTTCTGACCATCGTTTCTTAATTCCATCAGCATCACTAATAGGTTCCATTCTCCTACTTGCAGCTGATACTATTGCTAGAATTATACTTTCGCCTCTCATACTTCCTGTTGGAATAGTAACTGCCTTTATGGGCGTACCATTATTCCTGTACTTACTTCTTAGGAGGAGAGATGAATATTGGTAACGCTGAAAATACTGGATGTGAGCTTTAGATACAATAGTGTATCAGCGTTAGAAAACGTGACATTTAACGTTGATGAAGGTGAGGTTGTAAGTCTTCTAGGTCCTAACGGTTCAGGGAAAACAACGTTGCTTAGATGCATGTGCAGACTGTTAAAACCTCAGTATGGTGCAATATTACTTGACGAGGAGGATTTAAGCATCCTTAAGAGAAGTGAGCTTGCTAAACTTATAGGTTATGTACCACAGCTAGAAGAAACTAAATTTCCAATGACAGTATTCGAAATGATCCTTCTAGGTAGGAAACCCTACATAAGGTTGGGTCCTGGTAGAAATGATATAATAGTTGTTGGAAAGGTTATGAAAGAGCTGGGAATAGAAGATCTTGCATTTAGAAAGGTGAGTGAGCTTAGTGGTGGTGAGTGGAGAAAAGCCGTAATAGCACGTGCTCTAGCTCAAGAGCCTAAGATACTACTACTTGATGAGCCAACTAACCATTTGGACTTAAAACATCAAGTTGAAGTTTTAAAGTTGATAAGAAGATTAGCATTGGAAAGAAATGTATGTATAGTTATGGCAATGCATGATATCAACCTTGCAGTAAGGTTTTCAGACAAAGTAGTGATGCTCAATCAAGGTAAGATAGTGTTTTGTGGTAAACCTTTAGCCTTAAAACCTAGCATCATTGAGAAGGTATATGATGTTAAAGTTGATGTTTTACATGATAGAAAGGGACTACCTATAATAACTGTTGTAGAGTAGAACCTGTAGCATCTTAAAAACACCTCAGCCTAACATATGTTAAGATAAGTTGCGCGAGCCTTTTGTAAATGATATATATGTCTAACTGGGTTAGATCGGCATAGTGTAGAATCATATATGGGCATATATGATGAGTATCTAGAGCGATCATATACAATCTGGTAAAAGTGGTGTTGGTAGGGGACAGATAATGACTACGTCCTCTTTATGGTTCGCGACAACAAAAGCTGTTAGTTAAATAGTATTACCACAAGCTTCATAGTGGCAATTCAATGTTTAAGAAGTAAGTATGTAAATTAGACATTTAAACAATGCTTGATACTTTCAGCAAGTTAAACAAAGGCATTATGTACAGTAAGTTTCATAAATATGTTGGAAGCCTACTTAGACACTAGTGGTGGAGAATTGTATGAGTGGCTTATTATAGGTTTTCTCCAAGGCCTCTTAGAGTGGCTTCCCGTTAGTAGTAGCGGGCAGCTCTTCCTAGTTTTAACAACGCTTCTTAAAATAAGTGTTAGAGAAGCATACATTTACACTATTTACCTTCACGCTGGGACATGTATGGTTACTTTATTAAAGTATAGGAGAGATTATCACCGCATAGTTAGGGAAGTATTTTGTTTGAGGTTCACTTATGGAATAGTGCGGGCCTTCTTTATTGCAACAACATTTTCGCTGATAACAGGCTTCGTAGTATACAATATTGCCCTAGTTTTTCTAGGCGAAATGTCTCTCGATATTGTTATGTTTTTCCTCGGAATCGCTTTAACTATAACAGGGTTCTTAACATACTTTTCTAAAATGAACATGGGTTCTAGGGGAATACTTGATATTAGTTTTTGGGAAGCTGCTTTACTGGGTTTTGTTCAGGGATTAAGTGTTATTCCAGGACTGTCTAGGAGTGGTTTAACGATAAGTGTTCTACTGTTGCTTGGCTTTAAACCTATAGATGCATTTAATTTGTCCTTTATAATATCTCTTCCAGCAATAGTAGCCGCAATAGTGTATTCCCTAGTTACCTCGGGAGTGGTATTTGATTTTAGGGGTGTGATAGCTCTTATATCATGCTTTATTTCAGGGTACTTAGGTATAGAGCTCATGCTCTCCATTGCAAGAAAATTCGACTTCTCTAAAGTACTAATATTAATGGGAGCAATAATAATATGCTTAACATTGCCGCTGTTCATCCCATGAATTCTTACTAAAACTAAGTAACTACACGTTTAAGGAAATCTTTTAGAAAATGTTTAAGAAAGTATGTTTAAATACTCCTCGAATAATTTAAGCTACGACAATCATGGAGGGACTATTATGAATGAGTTCTTGCTGGAGAGATGGCAGAGTTTGAGAGAGCATAAATGTAAGATTAACTTGTCTGAGAGCGGGGTTTCACCGCTATCTCTCAGAGATCTAGGCGTAGAGATTCCCTTAGATCTCAAACTAGGCTACATTATGACTAAGGGCTCCGAAGAACTTAGATCACTTATTGCAGAGTACTATGGCTTCAACGATCCGGAGAGCATAGTTGTTACTAATGGAACTGCAGAAGCAAACATGATAGTTGCTCTATCTATTTTAAAGAAGGGAGATAAAGCAGTAATTCAAATGCCGAATTACATGCAAACTTATGGTTTACTCGAACATTTCGGTGTGAAAGTAGTTGAATGGTGGCTTAAACCAGAAGACAACTATAGGCCTAGGATTAGTGAATTAGAGGAGTTGCTGGATGAAAACGTTAGGGCAGTCTTCATAACGAATCCCAATAATCCAACAGGCAAAGTACTGGGTGAAAAAGAGTTAAAGAGTATTAGTGAGATCATCTCGGACTACGATTCCTACATAGTTTTCGATGAAGTGTACCGTGGACTGGAATTAAACGTGGAGTATACTCCAAGCATAGTCGAATGCGGTCCTCCCGAAAAAACAATAGTTACCTCTGGCCTCTCGAAGGCATTCGGCCTCCCGGGACTAAGAGTGGGCTGGATTGTTTCAAGTAGGAAGTTTGCTGAAAAGTCTTGGGCTACCAAAGACTACACTACAATATGTATTTCCGCTCTAAGCGACTACATTGCAAGACATGTTATGCAACCTCATATTAGGGAAAAACTGATTTCAAGGAATAGGGAGTTTGTGAAAAGAAATCTGGAAATAGTGGAAAGAATATTCTCCGATTATAGAGAAGTGGCGTGGATCCATAGGCCTGACGCGGGAGCATTTACTTTAATGAGCTATGTTATCTCAGAAGAATCTATTGATCTAGCGGAGGAAATCTACAGAGAGCTGTCAATACTTGTTGTTCCAGGGGAATGCTTCAATTTGAAGAGGACATTTAGGATAGGCATAGGGTGTGAGAGTAACGTTCTAGTGGAGGGCTTGAAAAAAGTCTTAGATTATATTGCCGAGAAAAGTATTTAATCTCCTCCTTCAATTGCCTTCAATATATCAGAGCTCTTAACGATCTCCACTCCATAGATGTTCTTCATGTACTTTAATCCGTCTAAGTGGTCCTCTAACGTGAATGCCCCGGTACAGTCCTCTACCACAATAACCTTATATCCTCTGAAGAAGGCATCAGCTGCAGTATGTTTAACGCACACATTTGTTGTGAGACCTGTTAAAACAAGTGTGTCCACTCCTAACTCCCTCAATAACAGGTCTAGGTCTGTCTGGAAGAACCCACTATACCTCCTCTTCTCCACGACAAAGTCGCCTTCCTCAGGCTTCAATTCCTCGACAACACTTGCACCCCTACTACCCTTAATAGCGTGTGGACCCCATAACTCAAGTTCTTTGTCAATTCCTTGAATATGTGAATCATTAGTATATATTATTGGAATTCCCTTTTTCCTAGCTGAAACCAGTAGTTTCCTTATATTGGGAATGATTTTAGCTCCCATATCGCACTTGAGTTTTCCTCTCACAAAATCTTCAAGCATGTCTATAACTAGAATAGCCATCTTCCCCATAGATCTTCGCCAGAATAATTGTTTGCCTCGGTGATATAAACTTTTATTGTTCTAAAAGCTTTTTCAAACTGTGATACCAAGCTATTCTATTGTAGCTTTATTGAAGATGTAAGATGCTATGCTTACCATCACTATGGCCAACAAGATGAGCGCAGCTAAGTCAACAGACGGCGTAATCTGGGATACTCCTGTTAAAGACCATCTCGCAAGATCCACTCCATACGTTAACGGATTCACGTAGGCCAATAGCTTCATCCACTCTGGAAGATTGTCTAATGGGTAGAATGCTCCGCTTGAGAACAATAATGGGAGGTTTACGAAGCTCATCAATATTTGAAATCCTTCTATACTCCTCATTTTAGAAGCTATTGCTATACCGATACTCGTGAAGGAGAATGCAACGAGGGCTCCGGCAAGAATAGTTAAGGGGATCCCGGATAACTTAAGGGATGGTGCTAGGTAAAAGGTTGCAATCAATATTATGGTTCCTTGAAGCAATGCCACCAGCATGTCTCCTAGTGCTCTACCTAAGATACTAGCTGTTCTGGAGACTGGTGCAACAAGTATCTCCTTCAGGAAACCGAACTCCTTATCCCATATAACTGTTATCCCCCCTATGAAGCTTGCAGTAAAAATTGTCATCATAACCACTCCAGGCGAAAGATATGACATATAGTCTAATCCATGGAAGACCATTTTAGCCATGGGGCTACTGAATGCTGAACTCCAGCCTAATCCAAAGAACACTAACCACATCACCGGATTCACAATGCTCCCAATGAGCCTGGACTTTGCTCTTAGAAACCTCTTAATCTGTCGGTAAGCCATGATATAAATAGTTCTGGCCTCAATCATAGAGTTCTCCTCCTAAATCTCATTCTAATTCTAGTCCTAACAGTATCCTTCCAGTCTCCCTCTTCCCTTCTTAGTTCTCTCCCAGTTAAATGCAGGAATACGTCGTTTAACGTGGGCTTAGAATACTTCACTTCTAATATGATTGTTTTAAGGCTGTTGGCAACATCAAATACTTTAGGGATGAATCTGTAGGCATCTTCAACTATGAAACTCAGAGTATTACCTGATACTATATTAAATTCTAAAGCCAACCCGTCCTCAATTATTTTCTCTGCGAGGACTTTAGCGGGTACAGCATCTTCTTTCACTTTAACGTAGACTACGTCTCTTCCAATAACATTCTTTAATTCCTCCGGAGAGCCTATTGCAAGGATTCTCCCATGGTCTATTATAGCTATTCTATCACAAAGCTTCTCTGCTTCATCCATGTAATGAGTTGTTAAGAATATTGTCATCCCACTTTTCTTCTTCAAATCTAAAATATAATCCCATATTTTCGCTCTAGTTTGAGGATCGAGTCCGAGTGTTGGCTCATCTAGGAATAGAATTTCCGGCTCGTGCAGTAGACCTCGAGCTATTTCAAGTCTTCTAATCATTCCACCACTATAATTCTTGACTTGAATGTTACCATATTCTTCTAATTCAACGAATCTTAGTAGTCTAGTTATTTTATTCTTCAATTCTCTCCTTGGAACACCATATGCGACTCCATGGATCCACATGTTCTCCCATCCAGTTAAATATCTGTCTACGGTACTGTCTTGAAATACCACGCCAATACTCTTCCTAACCATACTTGGTTCTCTTAAAATACTGTATCCATTTATCCACGCTTCTCCAGCAGTTGGCTTCATGAGTGTTATTAACATGTTTATAGTCGTCGTCTTCCCTGCACCATTTGGCCCTAAGAAGCCGAAGATTTCTCCTTTGAATACTTTGAAAGACACTTTATTCACAGCAACTATTTTCTCAAATTTCTTGGTTAAATTTTCTACTACAATTACTTCTCTCCGAGCCATGGAATCCACCTTCACCTCTCTTCGATTTCCTCTAGAAGCCTCTTCCCGAAATCTTCAATGAGGACCCTTATTCTAGCTACTTTCTCAGCGTCCAGAGTGGGCATTACTTTAAACAACTTCATTAATGCACTAAATAATTCTTTTCCACCAAGATCCACTATGAACTTTTTGAACTTGATGGAATTCTCAATAATTTTCTTAACTTTCCCAATATTCTTCTCTAAAACCCTTTTACCCTCCTCTGTTATAGTGTAGACTCTCTTACCGTCCATGATAGTGGATTTCAGATATCCCATATCCTCTAGTAATTGAAGAGTTGGATATACTATACCTGGGCTGGGTGAATATTGTCCATGTAGTATTCTCTCTATTTCCTGCATAACCCCGTATCCATGTAACTGTTTGTCTCTCAGCGAGTATAATACCAGGTATTTGAAAAAACCTCTAGCTCTTCTTCTAGGGATTAAAGGTATGTTGATCTCGCTGCCGATGTACATTCCTCATTACCGCTATTACTGTAGATATATCTGCAGATATAAATTTAACTGTAGGAACACAATTTAACAGCTTAATTCCTTAAATATTTAGAGGAAGTAGTGTAAAATGAACAGGGTATGCGTATTTGATATCGACGGCGTTCTAGCAGATCCTACTAGGAGGATAAGAGAGGCAGCTAGAAGAGCAAGAGTAGCCGTACACGATATTATAGCGAGATATCCCAGATCACCAAGATTCTGGAAATTCTTTTTAAGTGAAGAAATGCTTGAATTAGATGAACCTAGGAGAGTGGGTATAGAACTTCTTCGTAGAAGGATTATGGAAGGATACGGGATTCTAATAGTTACTGGAAGACCTGAGAAACTTCGAAGAGCCACATTAAAACAATTGTTATCCTTCGGAATATCCAAATCCGATATCGACAAGATTTTGATGAGAAAGAGAGGAGACTTTAGAAGAGAACATATAGTAAAAAGAGATCTCCTGAAAATATTCATAGATGAAAACCCGGGGTACTTGATATCTGAAATACATGATGACAATCCAGATAGCCTTGAGGCTATGGGGAGAATAGCTAGAAACGCCCTTCTAATATTA
Source organism: Thermoproteota archaeon (assembly GCA_029258925.1). Taxonomy (GTDB): domain Archaea; phylum Thermoproteota; class Thermoprotei_A; order EX4484-217-1; family JAPDJV01; genus JAPDJV01. Next base: position 18,121 of record JAPDJV010000015.1, read on the forward strand.
CACTTCAACAATACCTACACTATCTACAGGAGATGAAACTTGGAGTTAATAGGCTCTTTAAGGGGATTTCAATAAATTAGTAACCCTTAAATTTAGAGTTCATTGATCTACCAGTGGCGGTTAAGTTGTTCTCTGTTGAAGGATGGACTAGAGATAGAGAGATTATATTCTTATCATCTCTAACAGCTTATTCTATTGAAATAATTGCTCTAATAGCTGATTTATTTAATATTATTGTAAGTTTTATGCTCGTTTTTGCATCATCAATAATGTTGACGATTCTATGGTATAAGCTTTCAAAATGGTTCAGTAGAATATTCAGTGTAATGTTTAAAATAAGTTTCACGCTAGTTTTCCTCATGATATTCTACGTGATATACGCTATCACACCTATCCAAGATGCAACAATAGTTGCTGCAAGGTATGCTCTGCAATTCGTTACAGAAGTTCTAACAGAAATACTTATACTGCTTGAAATATTTGCATTCAAAACACTGTATGACGACACTAAAATAGTGGAGTTTAAAGCAGTATTCATATTGAAGATAGTCTTGTTCGCTACATTCTTGGCAGGAATGTTTACATCATACATGCAATACCTCTACTATGTAACCAGCGTTATAATAGCAGTATTCTCTATAATAGGTTTCAGAAAACTTTCATTAATTGAGAAAATCACTCCTAAAACCCTATCTATGCTCTCTTTGAATGCACTGTAAAAGAAGTCTTTAAAACTCTAAGTATTATGGTGAGTTATGGAAGTTAAAATTTATTTGTATCCCTAAAATTGTTTTAAGGTATAGTAAAATCTTGCAGGTTGTTGAGGATGGTATAATGCATTCTATTGCCGATCTTCAGCCTTCTGTGAAAAGGGGTTTCTACAATGTCGCCTTACTGGGTTATAGTATGTCAATAATCTCAATATTTCTAGAATTTATTGACGGGTTGGGAAAGGTTTTAGCGGAGTTTATATCATACGCTTTCATATTGATACTGTGGTATAGACTGCATTACTGGCTCAACGATGTCTTCACATGGATTTTCAGAGTTAATGTGACGATTATTCTTGGAATACTATCTCTCATAATACTCAACAGGCTTGCAATTATTTTAGAGGGAACACATCTACTTTCAGTACTCGGCATTCCAGTAGCTCTAGCAATAATCGTATTAACATTAGCCGAAGTAATACTCGAACTTGTAGGCTTTAAAGTCTTATATGAGTCAACCAATATATCATATTTTAATGCTGTCCTATACTTGCTGGCAGCTTCAATAGTACTAGATGCTCTAGGAGCAACTTTTTGGTTTATTAGATTATTCTCCAATATAATGAAGATAACAGCATACGTGAACATTATAGTAGGCTTTAATAAAATCTTAAGAGTTAGCTAGATGTGATCCTGATGAGAATCTGTCCACGAGAATTCAAGTATACTGTCTTCCTATCCTTCGATCTCGATGCTGAAAGTGCAGAGGTTTATATGAAGAGAGATCCAGTTTCCATGAGTTTCGGCAGATACTCTGTGAAGATCGGGGTTAAGAAGATTTTAGAGGTTTTAGGAGACCATGGTTTAAAAGTGACATTCTTTACTCCTGGATGGGTTGTTGAGAAATATTCAGATGTAGTCGGATCCATACTGGGTGATGGACACGAGGTTGCACTTCACGGCTACCTACATGAGAAACTAGACCAGCTAGAGCTAGAAGAAGAATTACTGGTTTTTAAGAAGAGTATAAGTGCTTTTGAAAGAATCCTAGATTTCAAACCTAAAGGCTTTAGAGCCCCCTATTGGAGGTTTAGTGGAAACACTTTGAACATATTGTTTGAAGAAGGTTTTCTATACGACAGTAGCTTGATGGATGACGAAAAACCGTATATTCTAGAGCATAATGGTAGAAAAATCGTAGAACTGCCTGTTGACTGGAGGTTGGATGATTGGCCCCATCTTGAAATCCATAGGCTTCCGCCTAAAATGTTGTTGGAGATGTGGATGGAGGAATTGGATTATGCTGCAAGAAATAATGGGTTCCTATCGTTAACAATGCACCCCTCATGTATTTCGAGGGGAGCAAGAATACGAGTATTAACACGAATACTAGGGGTTCTCGAAGAAACTGAGGCATGGACTCCTAAAGGTTGCGACCTCGCATCGAGAATAATCGAATTACTAGGTAAATGAGCGTGAATTAGAGTGATATCAGCTGTCCTAGCCTTCTTCACCAATCAGAAACGCAACCGGGGCCTTCATCACCGTTTCTATTATGTTTCTAGAGTAAATAAAATATTTTCGCCATAGGTGAAAGAATATTGACTAATGGCGGGATCGTCGAAATCGATATTCCAACAGGGTTCGACATGGATCTAAGTCTTAAACCATCATTTATTCTCCCCTTATTCACAAAAGTTGGAAGATCAAAGTACGTGAAGCTCTACGGTGATTCTAGGGGGTGCATTATAGAGATTAAAGAAGGAACGCTAGTGTGTAGAGGAGGAAATATTAGTAGGATACTCGAGTGGACAGGTTTATGGTTCGACCCATACAAATACTTGAGAAAACTTGGTAGAAGCGAAAGAGCTATTGTTGAGAGACTTCTGGAAATCTATCATGGTTTAAGGATTCCAGTAAGCACTAGTGATGAACCCTACATATTTATTGCTGTATTTCTTTCGCGCAACACCGATTATTATAGGAATACCATGAAATGGCTAAGCAAAATATTCCCATATTACAATAATTATGGAAAGCTTCCGCCATTAGTGGAGGTGGGCGGAAGCTACCAGCTCAAACAACTAGAAAAAGCGTTCCTAGAATACAAAAAGTACGCTTTATCGACCGACCACGATCTCGAAGTGCTCAGGAGAGTTATGTTGAAAATTCCAAATGTTGGACCGAAGACAGCCGATGCCTACATAATGTATGCGAAGGCAAACACCTTTATGCCTCCAGTCGACATCCACTTTATCAGATTTTCTAGGAGACTATTAATTGGCAATGAAGAATTTACTGTACCATTGAAAGCATATTGCTTAAAATATTCTTGTGAAAATTGCCCTCTTAATAGATCGTGTTTATCTATTATTATTTCAAAAAAGTTCGGGTTTATGAGTGGATGGATCCAAACGGTTTCATATCTTCACGATAGAGATTATTGCGTTAAAAAAGCTTGTAATAATTGTAGTCTCAAAGATGTTTGCTACGGACTTATTTAAGTTCATTCTACCTACCCTTCTTGAGTAATAGTAGCGCTATTATGCTTCCAATAATTGCAGTAAGCACTACGCCAATGACCACTATATTACTTAACCATGTTACACCCTCCTGTGGTGTAGTTTCCCCTGTAGCGATACTAGCAGAGGGCGTTGTGGTTGGCGTAACTGACTCGCTGGGTGTTGCAGTAATGCTGGGCGTTGTAGTGATGGTTGTAGTAGGAGTTTCTTGGGCTTCTGGAATCAGTATGCCCATGCTTGGATCGTGCATCAGAGTGTTGTTTCCGAAGAACGGGTAGCATAGGAATAATCTGACATGGTTCAGTGTTTCCGCATAGCTTGCTGTAACGTTAATCACAGTGCTAGTACCGGTTTCAGGATCAACTATTATAGCTGTTGGTATGAACTTGAAGAATCCTGCTAGCAATGTTTCATTACCAGTAGACATAAACACTACTGTTTGGTTAAGCTTTATTCTACCTCGAATCCTCCTAATGCCAACCACTTTTACGTGTTTCTCCATAGTCTCATTAAATCCAAGTCTCGTCGTATCCTCCCAGTCAGGGCTTTTGAGAGTTACTTGAATGTGGCTGTCTGCTGAGCTAAACGCGTTAGGCAAGTCTCCGCTTAAAGCATCGACACTTATATATGGAGGAGTAATGTTGAGCTTGGCTAGTCTCACATCAAGAGCTATTCTCTCCTCGATGATACCGGTCTCCGTTAATATTCCTAGTAGCCAATCCCATCCCTTTATCACTATGTCAACTTTCATCTCGGCTGGGGTTACATTATATGTCAGAACGCTATCGTTTACCTGAATGGCTTCTTCAACGGCATTCACATAGATTCTGAATTTAAGTTCGATTCTGCCAACTACGTGTCTAAATGCTTCAGGTGCGCCAGTAACGTTCATTTTAAACGTTAAACCCACTACGTTACCCTCATTATCGGTAATATTCTCTATGCTACTTAGTTCCCATGTTAATGCTGGGAATGGCACAACTGGTAAATGTTTCGAAAAGTTAACCATACTCAACGCTCTTCTAGCTGTGCTAACCTTTCTCCACAATTCTTGGACGATGGTTATCATGTGTGAGGCTCTATCTCTGAAATGCTCTCTAACAGCATGGTTTCTCTCAATAATTTGCTTGAGACCTCTTGCAAGCTGTTTTACTTCATGAGTAAACTTTTCTCCCGGCAAATTTCTTAGAGCCTTTATTACGTTCTGGACGCATTGAATAATGTTTTCGAGCGAGTAGGCTATGCTCTCATTATCACATTGTTGGAGACCTTCTTCTAAGTCTTCTACTACGTTCTCCAAAGCCTCTATGGCGTTGCTCTTGGTAATGTTTTCTTCAATTATTGAATCAAGCAACTCTTTTAATCTCTCTAATGCATTACATGTTGCATTATATGTTTCACATACTCTAGCAGTATTATTGGCCTCCTCTTCTAATTCAAGGATACGTTCCTCAACCCACTTTACCCCGTGCTCGCCTATTCTGTGCTGGCCGCTTACGAAGTAAGAGCGGTTAATAACTAAATACTCTATGAGACCATGGAAGTCTACTATATACACTGGTCCACTAGTATTTTCAACGTACCATGCAAATCTCGGCATTAACTTCACTGATGGAAAGACTACGGTAATAACGTCATTACTGATCACTCTAAGCCCCTCTTTCTCTACAATCGAAACCTTTCTCCCATAGCTTGGAGATTCAAAGCTGAGAGGTGCTGCGGAAGCCACTAGCATGAATAATAGTAATATGGCTGTTATGATTCTGGACACCGTGGACATCTCTCTCACCCCTATATATTATATTAGAAGCCTATTATAAAGTTCATCAATGTATCACAACATTTAGAAGCTTTGGAGAACGCTGTCCAGACTTTGCCTCACATTAATCTTACTCTCGCCCCAAATTGCATGAAGTCAAGCTAGCTTCGAGTATAAAGACTCTACAACTCGATTTCATGCCGAAGGATGGTGCAAGGATACTTCTACGTGTGGAATATGAGTATTGTAATTGAGTTACCTACTCTAACAGATTGCCATATGGTGTTATAAGAATAATCCTTTTATAATAATAATTGTTGATACTAGCACGGGCTTAAAGTGGCCTTCCTCGAAGTCGGAGGAGTTAGCAAGAGTTTTGGACCTATAAGGGCTCTTGATAACGTTACCTTCGAGGTTTCAAAGGGAGAATATCTCTGTATTCTGGGGCCCACGGGAGCGGGGAAAACAACACTCCTAAGAATCATAAGCGGCCTTCTCGAGCCTGATGAAGGTGAAGTCTACATTGAGGGAGTTAACGTAACTCAAATCCCTCCTGAAGAGAGGAATGTAGCTTACATGCCTCAGGGATATGCCCTCTTTCCGCACATGACTGTCTGGGAGAACGTTGTCTATGGTGCTAGCATAAAGGGGTTGAGTGAAGAGAGAGCTAGAGATGCTCTTAGGAGAGTTGGGTTATTGCATAGAGTGGACTCGTATCCAAACGAGTTAAGCGGAGGCCAACAGCAGAGGGTTGCACTTGCAAGAGTTCTTGCAGCAGGAGGCAAACTATTATTGCTTGATGAGCCTTTAAGTGCCCTAGATCTTCTCTTAAACATCGAGCTCAGATACGAGCTTAGAAAGCTTGCCAAAAAACTTGGACTAACAGTAATTCATGTCACACATAGCGCTGAGGAAGCTATGAGCATAAGTGATAAGATAATTGTTTTGAGGAGGGGTAGAATTCAACAGATCGGGAAGCCGGAGGAAATTTATCATGCTCCCTCAAATCTATTCGTAGCGAATTTCATCGGTGAAATAAATATTATTGAGGGCATAGTTAGAGATATTCACAATGGATACTTCACTGTTGAAAGTAAAACTGTGGGAATTTTAAAAGTCCGCGGGAAGCCTCCTGGAGGAGTAGTTGTACTGGGTTATAGACCTGAATCGATAATCATTTACGTTGAAAAACCTTTCTACGAAGAAAACTTGTATAAAGCAATAGTTGAGGAAGTCGAGTTTCACGGCGTTAAGACTAGAATACACTTAACTACAATCAGAGGCTTGAAGTTAATAGCAGATTTGTGGTTTAAACCCGTCGTAAAGATTAGGAGCGGGAGCATAGTGTACGTGAAATTACCTGAAGACAGTGCAATAGTGTTCAGGTATCCTAGAGAAGGCATTATAAAGGCGATTAGCTTGGAGTGATGGAGATGCCTGAGATTAGAGTTATTAACGTGAGTAAGAGATATGGGGATATAATTGCTCTGGACAATGTAAATATTGTGGTTGAAGACAGGGAGTACGTATGCATAATAGGGCCTAGTGGAAGCGGTAAGACAACACTGCTCAAAATAATAGCGGGAATACTGGAGCCAGACGAAGGCGACGTACTAGTTGATGGAGAAAGTGTTCTAGGAGTTCCAATAGAGGAAAGAGGCATTGGCCTAGTAATGCAGGATGTAGTATTATTCCCACATATGAACGTGTGGGAGAACATAGTATATAGTCCCCTAGTCAAGGGCTTGGCGCCTCGAATTATTAACGATATTGGGAGAGAAGTAACAGATTATCTTACTCTAAGCATAGACAAGAAAATGTATCCAGATGAAATCAGCAGGGGAGGTCAGCAGAAAGTTGCTCTAGCAAGAGCTCTAGCATCAGATCCGAAACTCCTACTACTGGATGAACCCTTGGGGTCGATCGATGCTGAAACGGCTAAGAGACTTAGATTCGAGTTAAGGAAACTTGTAAAAGATCTTGGATTGACTGCAATACACATCACCCATAACCAAGAGGAGGCTCTAAGTATTGCCGACAAAGTCGTTGTTATGAGAAAGGGTAGAGTAGAACAAGTTGGAAAACCTTTAGAACTATACTTAAAACCTAGAACACCATTTATATGCAGGTTTATAGGTGGCGAGGCAAACTTCTTCGAGGGACATGTTAAGAAACGCGTGGACGGGCACCTCGTAGTCGAGCTCAAAGGCAAACACATAATTAGGGTTCCTAAAACCGATGGAGTTGACGGTAGAGTTGTTGTAGTTGTGAGACCTGAGGACATTTCTATAATAGAGAACCCAGTAGAGGAGGGGATTGAAGGAGTGGTTGAGGAAGTAAGTTTTCTAGGAGCATACTATAGAATTCAAGTCTCAACGAGTGAGGGGACAATAATAGTCAAAAAATCTGGGAGAGAAAGGATTCCTTCAAGAGGAGACAGGGTTACTATTCTATTCAGAAACGTTTACACATACAGATATCCGGAGAAAGGACTCGTAGAGGCAATAGCATACGAGTGAGGAGTATGGAGAATGCGTAAAATAAGGGCTCCAAGAGGATACCTGTTATTCATAATAGGCCTCGTTCTTGGAATACTCTTCACATCAATAATATCCTCCATATATTATAAGACAAGTGGAGGGAGAACTATAACAGGTCTACCCGAAGAAGTTGAAATAACCTTTCTATATACAAGCGAAAAGCAGAGTTGGATCGAGGAGGTCACACCTAAATTCGAGGAATGGTTTGAACTAAATTATGGTATTAGAGTCAAAGTAAAGCTCATAGTGGCTGGAACCCATGAAACCATTAACATGATACTTCGTGGTACAAAGCCTACTATCTGGAGTCCCGCATCAAGTATTTGGATCCCATACCTGATAGATAAGTGGATGGAGGAGCATCCAGGCGAGAACATTGTTGAAGGATGGGTTCCCCTAGTATACTCTCCAATAGTTATAGCTGGGTGGAGCAGTCTCGTTGAGGAATATAATATAACTTGTTTCATGGATCTCTACAGGCTTGCATCCAGCAGCGTCGACTTTAAGTGGGGGCATCCCGATCCCAGGCTAAGTAATGGTGGTCTCATGGTTGTTCTATTGGAGTTCAGCGAGGCTATCGGGAAAACGCCTGACAGAATTGAGGTGAGCGATCTAAGTAACGAAACAGTATTGAATATCGTCAAAACTATTGAAAGTAAGGCGGTGGCATATGGGAAGAGCACAGGCTTCTTCGGCTCATGGGCTAGCGACAGCGGTCCCCAGGCAATAACATTCTTCGGGGTATATGAGAGCGTTGCTATGGATAACTCGCTTAAAGCCGAAGCCAAGTGGGGAGATAAAATAGTTTCAGTATACCCCTCTTTTGGAACCCTTTTAAGCGACCACCCATTTGTGATACTGAATGCCTCATGGGTTGACCAATGGCAAAAATTCGTAGCATCTAAATACTTATTCTACCTTCTTCAACCCGAAGTTCAGTATAAGGCAGAGAAACATGGGTTCAGACCGGCGAATCCCAGTGTTCCAATAGACGAGGAAATATTTAATCCGAGAAAGGGGATATCTAAGGAGATACCTGTAAGGATATTGAAGGCTCCTAGTGGAGAAGTTCTAGAAGCCATTTTAGCTGTATGGGAGAAAGTTAAGAATCCCGGTGTTTAAAGTTGCGGAAAGCGCTACAAGAGCTCTTAATTAAAGCATTAGGAGCCTTAATGTTACTATTATTCGTATTCATGCCCTCCCTCTACTTGTTTACATATATTTTCAGTAGATGGAATGAAATATACGTAACAGTGTTTGCCCACCCAATCATAGGCAACCAGTATTGGACTGAGATAGTTAGAGCGCTAAATCTATCATTCCGGCTCTCCCTAACAACAGTAGCAATAGACTTAGTGATCGGAATCCCATTAGCATACCTCCTAGGGAAGAAGGATTTTCCCGGCAAGTCTTTAATCGAAGACCTGACAATACTCCCCCTTGTAATACCCACATCAGGCTTCGGCTTTGCAACAATGATTGCGTGGACAGCTAGCTATGGGCTAGCAGCGCTTCTCGGGTTAAGAGTTGGGGTAGACACAGTTGTTCCACTAGTAAATATTCCATTAATAATGTTAATAGTTCACGTCGCTCTGACATTTCCATACATAGTTAATACCGTTGTAGGTGCACTCAAAGATCTGAGCGCATCATTTGAAATAGTTTCATCCTCTCTGGGAGCACATCCTGTAACAACTTTCAGAAAAGTAACTTTCCCCTTAATACTCCCCAGCATTCTATCTGGTTCAGTACTAGCTTTTGCAAGATCTCTGGGCGAGACTGGTGCAACAATGATAGTGTCTGGTGTGAGCACTACTGCTTCAATAGCTATTGTTAGATGGGAGTTTGAAAACAAGCTTGCTCCAGCAGCATTTCTTGGTGCTATCTTAGTGGGGGTGTCTATGATTCTCATAGTTCCAATAGAATATGCTTTGGGCGGAACGATTAAGGGTAGGAGGATCATACCGCTAAGCGTGGAGTCCTTCATCGTTAAACTGGAGAAGTCCATACCTAGAAAAATGTCGTGGCTGAGGGACATCGTATCAATATTCTTCCTTTCAATAATAATATTAATGCCCATAGCAGTACTTCTCTACAATACAGTAATCTATTGGAGCTGTGATCCATATACCGGTAGGGTTGAGGGGGGTATACTTTACCAGCTTTTCGGTCCTTCAGACTACTATAGCAGTATAGTAAGTTCTATAATAACAAGTCTCTTAGTAGCATCAATAGCCACACTAATATCTGCTTTGGTAGGAGTTCTTGCAGTCCTTTTAATGGCCCATTCAAGGTTCGGTAGGTTCATAAAAGTTTTGCTTAAAGTACCTCTAGTTGTGCCCACTAGTGCTTTAGGACTATCAATGGTTCTCCTATGGGGTCCTCACGGAATAGGCGTTGTGGATCCAGGCTTCTGGCTAATAGTCTTAACTCACGTCGTTTTCTCTGTGCCCGTTATAACGGAGACTGGGATGGCCTCGTACATAGAGGGTAACTTGCCTCTATATGAGAGTACTGCTAGAACTCTTGGTGCAGGGTACTATGACGTAGCTGAGACCATAACATTGCCGTTGGTTAAGAGAGGGGTTTTAGCAGGTTCTCTCTTGGCTTTCACGCATTCCCTAGGAGAAACTGGGGCAACATTCATAGTTATGGGGGAGCATAGAACTATTTCAACTCTAGTTGTCAACATGGTTGAAGCTCTTGCTATTCCAGCAGCTCTATTTGCGACTCTAATCCTAATAGTTACGTCGTTCGTTCTCGTAGTTGTTTTTAAGGAAATTTATTGAACAGAAACCATAGTTCTAGATAGGCTATTTCTTGATGCCGTCTCCCTCTATCCAAGACGCCATTTTCTTAAGAAATTCTGCTGCCTCCTTCAATACTCTCTCCCCCATTTCGGTTGAAACATAAAATTTTTCTCCGCTTAAGCCCTCGTAAGATTTTATGAGACCCTCTTTTTCAAGACTTCTAAGCAACGTATATATCCACGCTCTTCTAATTCCTATCAGACCCAATCTGGTTGAAAGCTCTCTTCCATACATTGGTCTCATAGATAGTAGTTTTAGTACGTGGATCCAGAGATTTTCCTTAACAAGTTTTCTGACAAGCCTTTTGTAGACCTTTGTTTCCCTAGGGTCGGTTTTCAAGGCATAAACACCACGACCCTTGAAGATTGCAGTTACACATAACACATTATAATTTATATTATCTATAATATAATGTTAACTTCTCATAAAATTCAAAGTAATGTTATCTCCAAATAACTTTATAATTTAAACTTAATAATAGTTCTAATATGTGTGGCTGGGGAGGCCAATGAGTATTACTATTGCCAGGAATCCGAGGTCGCATAGTAGAGTCTATAGAATGCTTAAACCCTATGTTGCGGAATGGTTTAAGAGAAAATATGGTCGCTTCACTCCTCCCCAGCTCGCAGCAATACCATTGATATTAATGGATAAGAACGTGTTAATATCCTCTCCAACGGGTACAGGTAAAACCCTAGCAGTATTCTTGGCAATATTGAACAAGCTCTACGAAATGGGTGAAAGAGGAGAGCTTGAAGATAAAATATACGTTATATATGTTAGTCCTCTTAGAGCGCTGAACAATGATATGAGGAGAAACCTGCTCGAACCAATTAATGGAATAGTGAGCGTCGCGGAAGAAATGGGCTACGAAATACCTGAAATAAATATTGCTGTAAGAACAAGCGATACCCCGCCATCAATAAAGCAGAGAATGGTTAAACACCCTCCACACATACTCATAACTACTCCTGAAAGCCTTGCAATAGCCTTATCTGCACCCAAATTCAAATTAAAGCTCTCAGCATGTAAGTGGATCATAGTTGACGAAATACATGAACTATGCAATAGCAAGAGAGGGGTTCATCTGAGTCTATCCATAGAGAGACTTGAACACCTAGTTGGAAAACCGCTGATAAGAATAGGTCTAAGCGCAACAATTTCCCCCCTAGAAGAAGTAGCCAAATACCTAGTAGGTTTTCAGGACGACGGATCTCCAAGGGAGTGCATTATTGTTGACACAAGGTTTGCAAAACCATTCGACATCAGAGTCAAATGCCCTATCGTGGACATGGTGCACTCTACAGCCGAGGAAATAAATGAAGCAATATACTCATCACTTGTAAAACTCATTAAAAAACATAGAACAACACTAGTCTTCACAAACACTAGGAGTGCAACGGAGAGAGTAGTATACAAGCTGAGGAAAATATTTGAGAAAGAGAATATTGTTGATGCAGACAAAATTGAAGCACACCACAGTAGCTTAAGCAGGGGAATAAGACTTGACGTAGAAGAAAAACTCAAGAAGGGAGAGCTAAAATGCGTTACATGTTCCACGAGTTTAGAGCTAGGGATCGATATAGGCTACATAGACCTCGTTGTACTGCTTAGTAGTCCTAAGAGTGTAAGCAGACTTCTTCAGAGAGTTGGTAGAAGTGGTCATAGGCTTAGAAGAGTAAGTAAGGGCAGGATGATTGTTGTTGATAGAGATGACCTAGTGGAGTGTACTGTTCTAGCTAAAGCCGCGAGGGAGAGGATAATAGATAATGTGAGAATTCCTAGAAACTCTCTCGACGTGCTTGCTCAACACCTCGTCGGAATGGCTCTAGAACAAAAGTGGGAGATAAATGAAGCTTACAAATTAGTTAAAAGAAGCTATTGTTATCATGATTTAAGTTTTGAAGACTTCATGTCGGTACTGAGATATTTGGCCGGAAAATACGGTGAACTTGAGCCACATAAAGTTTACGCGAAAATATGGCTTGACGAGAATGAAGGCGTCTTCGGTAGGCGTAGAGGCAGCAAAGTTAGAATGATATACTATATGAACTCGGGAACCATACCTGATGAAGCCAAAATAAGAGTCTACACTACCGATGGAAAGTACATAGGTGTACTGGAAGAGCAGTTTCTACAAATACTAGTGGCTGGAGATATATTCGTTTTAGGAGGTAGAACATACGAGTTTAAGAGGGCAATCGGTTCAATAGCTATAGCAAAGCCGTGTGAAGGTCAGAGGCCAACGGTTCCATCATGGTTTAGTGAAATGCTTCCATTGTCGTTTGACTCGGCTCTCCTAGTTGGAGAATTCAGAAGAATTGTTGCCGAAAAAATATTGTCAGAAGAAAAAGATGCTGTTATAAAATGGCTTGTCAGAGAGTACCTTCTTGAAAAACATGCCGCCGAAAACATATACGAGTACATTAGGGAGCAACTCATTTTCACGAACAATATCATTCCATCGGACAAGCTCATAGTGGTAGAAGTGTATGATGAGGGGAGAAGAGTTAACATAATATTCCACTCGCTCTTCGGTAGAAGAGTAAATGATGCCCTTTCAAGAGCCTACGCTTACATTCTAACTAAAATGATTAAGATGAATGTTAGGGTAACGGTGACAGATAATGGGTTCATGCTAACAATTCCTAGACCAAGCTTGAAACTGGACTTGTGGGAGCTCTTATCATCTGTGAACTCCAATAACATAGGTGAAATACTGAGAAGTGCTCTACGGAGAACTGAGCTTCTTAAGAGGAGGTTTAGACATTGTGCTGCAAGAAGCTTCATGATATTGAGGAGGTATATGGGTAGGGAGAAAAGTGTGCATAGATTACAGTTGAATGCTCAAAACCTTTTGAAAATAGTTGAAAATCTGAAAGACTTCCCGATCCTCAAGGAAACCTACAGAGAGATACTTGAAGACTATATGGACATAAAGAATGCTCGAAAAGTTCTGAAGTGGATGGAAGAAGGGAAGTTGAATGTAACGATACTGCCTCCAAGCACTGTTCCAAGTCCATTCTCGCATGGCATCATATTACAAGGCTATAGTGACATAGTTTTGATGGAGGACAAGAGGGTTCTCCTAATGAGACTGCATGAAATGGTAAAGGAATACTTAAAATCAATCGCTCTTCGGAAAGAGAGTGGAGAAGTACAGTTAGCTTAATTAAGCAAAGTGGACTCGACTTAAAGTGTTACAGACAACTTTTATAATTCATAACCCCAATATATGATAAGTGTAGAGGTTGTCGATGATGAAAATTAGAGCCGTAACAGCATTCTTTAACAACAAGTTTCTAGCTGAAGAACACTGCAATGATCTACTTGAAAAAATGGAGAAGGCAATGAAGGTAAAAGCTCCCCGGCCTGTCTGGACTTGGAGGATAAGTTTTCCTCCATTACCTAAAGAATGTGACCCAATTAAAATAGCTGAGATAGGATCACGGATTGCTGAAGACCTCGACGTTCTAGTAGCCCCCCTGCACTTGGATTCAAGCGACGCTAGGCTTCCGAAACTGGCTGAGGCCATGGGTTATCCAGAAGTGTTCTCATCTATAAGAGTTAAAAGTATTGAGGGTGTTGTGAGAGCGGCTAACGTAATATATGATGTATTCTCTCTTCACGGAGAGGAGGCTTTAACAAGACTTGCAGTGATTTTCGGGGAATGGCCTCTAACGCCGTACTTCCCTGCCTCAGTAAACACTAGGGGGAAAATAGGCGTTGGTGGAGCTCTACTATATCCTAACGAAATAGATGATGTATTGTGGAAGAACAGCTTGAACAATCTATCAAACATAGTTAAGGAAATAGAGGAATATTTAGTTAAAGTATCTGATGCCATCAACGCCGATTACTATGGCATAGACCTATCTATCTCCCCATGGATGGAGGAATCGGTTGCAAAAATTATTGAGAAAATGTGTGGCGAGAAACTACCCAACCCAGGATCAATGTATGCCATATTCACGTTAAACAATATCATTAACATGCTAGCAAGAAAATCGAATATTAAGATAACAGGCTTTAATGAAGTAATGCTCCCCTTAGGAGAAGACGATGTTTTAAAGGAAAGAGGGCTTGAGGGGAAAATTAAACTCAACCATCTAATATCCTACTCCAGCATATGTGTAGCAGGCTTAGACATGGCAGCAGTTAGCATTAACGAGGTAGATTTGAGAAAACTCGTAAACATCCTGCAGGATGTTTACGCTATAAGCATGCTTAGAGGAAAGAATATTGGAGTAAGAATAATACTCTCATCCGCTAATGTAGGAGACAAAGTATTCTTTGAGAGATTTGGCTGGATACCGGTTATAGCATGTGCATGAAACTTAGATCCAACGTCATCCATTTTTAAAGAGGCTTTTTTCCTCTTGTTAGATTTGAGCGAATGCGGTTTAGCTTGAGCATAATGTCAAATGGAGCATGTTTGGTTTCTCGGTTTATTTTCCTAGGAGCGCTTTTAATACTTTGTATATTCTGTATCCTTCTATGAACATTAGTATAGTGCTTAATCCGCCAACTAGTACTACTATTGGATCTATGCTTGGATAGTAGAGTATGATATACGATGTTGTGAAGCCCGCCATGAAGCCTCCTGCAATCAGTATTCTTGGCACTAGTTTTCCTGCAATACTTTGGAATAGAGAGAATAAATGGTGTTCCCTAGTGCTAACTTGATATAATCCGTCTCCTCTTTGGACCACTAGTCCTGCATCAACAAGCTTGTTTAAATGATATTTTACGGTGCTCGGACTCTTGAATCCTATTTTCCTCTGGATCTCTCTTACACCCATTGGCCCATTCTTTAATAATAAAGCGTATACTCTCAGAGAAGAGGGGGATATCTTTACTTCAAGCCTCCTACTTAAATCGTTCTTAGTCAATGCTTCTATCCCTTAACTCAAAATTATGCTGAAAAACCTTTATAACTTCACTGGGTTAAACTTAGACTCTCAGACTCCTACTTACAACGAGGTATGTTATCATGGCTACTAGTACTCCGCCCACTATCATCAATAGTATTCTACCATAATCATTCCGTAAATAAGATGAAATATTGTAGACTTCTATTTCACTAGTTCTCTTATAACACATTTCCACACTTTCATTCACCTCAATAGATTCATGTGTCTCCAGGACTTTTACCTCGTTTAATGTACTGAATTCTTTCTCCTCCGCATCATATAGGGCTAAATAGGTTTTGTTGCTTGGCTTAGTCAGCATTAGTATGAGCTTGTTGTCTTCGAATGGTAATACGCTTACAAGCATAACATTTTTCGAAACATTACTAGTCAATAAGGGCACTACTGACGAGGGTTTTTGAGTAGAGGTGTATATTCTAAGCTGGAAAATTACATCATATAGTTCTGGAAGATTTAGTGTGCAGCGTTCGAGTGCTTGTAAATCCTGCACATGGCCTCCTTGCTCTAAAGTTAATTCAAAAGTCTTTGCTACTTCAATAGATATTGGCTGCAGGCTTTCACTTAACAATGCCTTCACACTATAGTAAACAGCTTTTTTATTATAATAACATGTTATATGCCCTGAGATGATGTATGTAGAGTTCTCCTTCAACACAAACAAGACGACATTTATCTTACTACAATTTGGAGGCATATAGTTCTTCAAGTATTTGGTGAAGAATGTTGAGGGGAACTCTCGGCTTAGACTAGTTGGTACTATGCTTTTTAACTCTATAGGAACGCTCCTAGCAGGCTCAGCTAAGACTATAATGTAATGCAGTAGGAGTGCTTGCAACAATATTATGATGGCTAATGCAGTGATTGTCCTGGAATTCAGCATTTCAACCCCAGTAATTGTTTCATTCCCTATACTTATTAAACTAAGTGTTCGAACAATGTGTGTGGTGAGAATGGATTAAAATTTTACACTTAATGATTATTTAAGAAAGAATTGATTAGAACTCTTCAACTTAATTGAGCAAAGGAGATTTATACAATGATAATTCTTTGTTTACTAGGCGATAGTATTGTTCAAGTAATGGTGGGGGCCATGTCTTTAACCTTAAGCTTGTCTAGTTTAGCTGAGAAGGAGGGAGAGTATGATGTCGTGATTATAGGCGGCGGTCCAGCTGGATTAACTGCTGGAATATACTTGGGGAGGCTTGGTTTGAAGCCTGTAATTGTCGAGAGGGAGGCTTTAGGGGGGAGGATGGTTAATGCTCCTGTTATTGAGGATTATCCTGGAGTAAACTCTATTAGTGGAAGAGAGCTTGCGGAAATAATGGTTGAGCAAGCGGAGAAATTTAATGTTAGAACAATTTTCCCAGACGAAGCAGTCTCCTTTGACCTCTATGACACCATTAAAACTGTGAAGACTAGGCGTGGAAGAGTTCTTCGCTCTCCAGCAATAATCATCGCTACAGGCCTATCCCGGAAACCTCTTGGCATAATAGGGGAGCAAGAATATTTTGGTAGGGGCGTTAGTTATTGTGCAATATGTGATGCACCATTCTTTAAAGGGAAACCGCTGGCTTTAATAGGCTACGACGACCATGCCCTAGAAGAAGCAGTTTACTTGACAAGTATAGCGTCCGAAGTCCACATTATACCAGATAATCCAATTATAACTGCAAGTAGAAGAGTGCTCGATACACTAAAGGCTTCCGGGAACGTGAGAATTTATGAGGGGTATAATGTTAAGGAAGTAGTTGGAGACGGCGTGAAAGTTACGGGCGTGAAAGTTGTTTCTCCAAGTGGTGAAGTGTCGACTATAAACGTTAGCGGGGTCTTCATAGCTAAGGGAGAGGCACCAACAACTGATCTCCTCGCTAGGGCAGGAATCAATGTGGATGAGAAGGGATTCATTATAGTAAACAATAGAATGGAAACCAACGTTAAAGGAGTATATGCAGCAGGAGACGTAACGGGCATCGCTTTTCAAATAGTTGTAGCCGCTGGCCAGGGAGCAATAGCGGCATTAGAGGCATTCAAATACGTTAAGAGGGTCGCTAAGTAGAACAATTTATAGATTGACCAAAGCATCAAATCAAAGAATTAGATGGTGGATTAACGTTAATAGCCTGAATTCGAACATTCAATTCAACTTGAACATTTTATTGTTTAGATAGAATATAAGCAACTTACTTATGAATCGGAAACATAATATTAGTGTTATAACTAGTATAGTGTCGGGGAGTGTTGTGGTTTTATACGATAATTATGGACGGCCTCTTCTCCATCTAAGACTGAGTGTAACACAGAGATGTAACTATAGATGCATGTATTGCCATCATGAGGGAGAGATTTGGAAACCCTCTAGAGAGCTTTCACCGATGGAGATGAGGAGTATTGTTAAAGCATGTATGGATCTAGGGATAAAGAAGATCAAGTTAACTGGCGGTGAGCCTCTTATTAGAGAAGACATTGTTGAAATCGTTGAAACGCTGAGCTCGCTTGAGCCTGAGGATCTCGCAATAACGACTAATGGCTACTACTTGGAGGAACTTGCTTTGCCCTTAAAGAAGGCAGGTCTTATGAGGATAAATGTGAGTCTTCCCTCCTTAGACAAGAAGGTTTACGAGACGGTCACAGGAGTAGACGGCTTAGATAAGGTCTTAAGGGGCTTGAAGAAGGCTTTAGATATTGGATTAAAGCCTGTGAAAGTCAACATGGTCATACTAAAAGACATTAATGAAGGAGAGGTTTGGGACATGATTAAACTTGCTTCTCAAATGAAATTCATACTTCAGCTAATCGAACTGGAACCCGTAGACATGCCCTCCTATCTATATAGAGATCTTCATGCAGACCTCGATAGCATAGAGAGGGAGATTTCCAGCAGGGGGGTTCTCGTAAATAGGAGGAGATACATGCACAATAGGCCACAGTACAGAATTGGAGGAGCAGTAGTTGAAATAGTTAAACCTGTACACAACCCGGACTTCTGCCTTCACTGTACTAGGATAAGAGTTAGTTCGGACGGAAAACTATATACTTGTCTAATGGACTCTTCAAACCATTTCGACTTGAATAAAGCTTTAGAATCAAATGATCCTGTAGAAAATATTAAGGAAATCATCATTAAAGCGAATAGGGCTCGAAAACCATATTTCATGAGCAGGTGTGATATCCATGGTTAAGATGGTCGATATTTCAAGTAAAGGGATATCTGTTAGAAGGGCTATTGCAGTTGGAGAGATCTTCCTCCGAAAAGAGACTATAGAGCTCATTAAGAAAGGACTGGTTGAGAAGGGCGATCCATTAACTATAGCGAGTATTGCAGGAACTATTGCAGCAAAGAAAACTCCCGACATAATACCACTATGTCATCCAATCCCAATAACTAACGTTAATCTAGAATTCGAGGTTTTAGAGGATAAAGTTAGAGTGAAGGCTGAGGTCAAATCTATTGGGAGGACGGGTGTCGAAATGGAGGCTCTAACAGCTGTTACAGTAGCTTTGCTAAATATCTGGGACGTTGTGAAAAAATACGAGAAGGACGATAAGGGACTCTATCCAACGACTAGGATAACTGGCGTTAAAGTACTTTACAAGGAGAAAATACCAGTTGAACAATTGCAGGTTTGAGAACATGTTGTTTAGAGGCATCCTTTGATTAAAACAGCAAATTTATTATTTCACTCATAACATAAGCGTTTAAGAAAATATCGTAGAGAAGACTTCGGGAAGGTGTTAATAATGTCTAGAGTAAGATTTCAATGTAGAGATTGCGCTAAGATGGGTAAAGGGGGATTTTTCTCAGTCAAAAAGCCGTTGCCCGAGAAAGTGACATGTCCCTATTGTGGAGGAAGCAATATAAGAATGCTTGGAGAGTAGGAATGGAGAACTCGATTATAGGATTAAATCCAAGGCAACTAATAACGTTGGCATCGAAAATCCTATATGACAAGGGCTTAAACAACATGTTTGATGGGAACATCAGTTTAAGAATTGGCGATAAAGTACTCATAACACCTAGCGGGGTTCCAAAGCCATTTATGACACCCGACATGATAGTAGAACTGGATATTAATGGGAAAACTGTTAGCGGCAAACTTAAACCATCGATAGAGACAAGACTCCACTTAGGTATTTACGGAAGAGACATAGAAGCTAGAGCAATAGTCCACTCCCACAATCCATTAACAACAGTTGTCGCAGAGGTTCTGAGAGAAAGATTTCCAGAAGAAGTCGTCGAAAAATCCATTGAAGCACCCCTCTACATTACATCAGGCATAAGTATTGTCGGAAAATACCCTCCTGGAAGCAGAGAACTCTCTGAGGAGGTTTTAAAGAAGTATAGTGGTGTCAACCAGGTGATAGTTCTACTGGGACACGGTGTTGTAGCAGTTTCCACAGACCTTTTCAAAGCTCTATACTTAGTGGAATTATTGGAGAAGGCATCCTTGCAGATCCTAGCTGAGAGAGTGTTAAAGCTTACTTCTCAAATTGTAGTCTAAATATTTTCCTAGTTCCAACAATATCAAATATCACAGGTCCCAGTAGCCCAGCTTTCTCCTTCATTCCAAGTAGAACTAAAGTTATATTGTTTTCACCTTTTCGAAGAATATTGCTGGGCACATTTAGTTTTACTCCCTTAGAAAAAGTACCCAATGGATGTCCGTTAACATATACTGTAAACAATCCCCTTACCGAGGTTAAATCAATTGTACTCTCTATTAGAGTTTCATCTGGAATGTCTAGGTTGAAGAATGTAGTGTACCATCCAACATAGTCTTCTTGAATAAAGGGGACCCTAATATTCTTCCAGTAATCTAGTAAGGTCTTCCCCACCTTATACCATTCTTCTCTCTCCCCTCTTAACAGCCTCCTATACTTAACCTGCTTAATGCCCTCTCCTATAACTACTTCGACTCTACCTGGACTTTTTACCCCTGCTCTATTAATGATTCCAATGTATAATTCATTTAGTTCATTTACACGTGTTATCTCTGTTACATTTATTCCAACGGGATTATACTGGTTCCTTGAGTCCATAACAAGCCTATTGTTAAACCATATTTTTGCGTCTCCAGGCCTCTCTACGAAAAGCCATACTTCTCTCTTTCTAATGCTAGGTATATCCACGTATGCTCTATACCAGCTCATCAATGTTTTTCTCTTCCTATAAGATCTGGGGATTGCAGGCTTACTCAATCTGATTGTAACCCATTCTCCCGTTGGAGGCGAGTCTTGGAGTCTATGGGTGAAAGCCGCTGCCCATGTTTGAGGATATATTATTCGTTTTGATAGAACTAGGGGAGTTGTTATTCCTATCTTAGAGAAGGGGGGTTTAGTCCTGTTTCCAGGCGAATACGTTAGTGCAGTTACATACAGTTCATCGCCATCCACAAGTCTTCCTAATTTTACGTGGCGTATCTCAGCGTTGAAGAACTCCTTACCTATACATGAATCAACTATTACCCCATTAATCGACATTAATCCGATGCCTGATAAGCCGTATACTAGTTGATCGTATCTCTTTCGTAAAGGTATTCTGGCTCTATACCATTTGAACCCGCTCTTATATTCTTCCTCGGCTACAATAACATTGTTCCAGAGAGAGTCATTGTAGTATGGATCGAATTCGTTGGAGTCGCCTCTATAATACCACTCCTCTAGTCTTATCGAGTATTTTCCATAATGCTTAAAGTTGACTTGGTACCCCAAGAAATTGTTTTCAACATCAATAGTAGAAGTACACGAACTCACGGTTTTCGAAAATATTTTGGTCTTCTTAACGCCTTCTTGTAGGGGGGTCTTTAACCACACTTTTTCTCGTCCGCTCTCAACGACAATATCGTCGTTGGAACAATATATTAGATCGGCGTTTGAGATCATGGGTGCTCCCCGAACGTCCCAAAAATTCTTAACCTCTTTTTCGCTGAAACATATTACTTGAATTCTCTTACCATGACCACAAGTGGAATAAATAGATCTTCCATCCCCCTTAAACTCTAGGAGGAACTCTTGTCTACCTACTCTAAGACACATTCTCTCTTTACTGGACGCGCTGAGAGAGAAACATACGATCATTATTTTGTCATTTAAATTGTAAATATGTGTTATGGGGGCTGTCGAGTACTTGACTACAATATCTTCCTCAATCCTCATGTTAACTGGTATCGCCATTGCCCTATATGGTGGTATAACTATTTCCCCCTTAACAGGAATACGTAGTCCACCTACTTTGTGCTTGAACATTCTCGTCTCTGAAGTAGGGTTTACTATGAAAATTAAGTTGGCACCCTCTGAAACCCACTTGAACGTTAAAATGCCTCCTTTAAGCTTTAAAAAGGGTATTTTCAATAATAGTCGCTTAGGCCTCTTCACCCTTATTTTACTGTGGTATTTGAGAAAAGTGTTCACAGATAATAAGAGGGTTCTTATTTTATAGTATTTCGAGTTCCGCCTCATGAAAAGACTAACCAGCCCTCTCTCTCCTCTCACATAGCGTTCTCTGGAATCAATAGAAAATGTGTCCCTCACGCATTCGTTGAATGGTTGAATTATTACGGGAATGCCTAGACCCATGAGTGTTGCCAAGTAGGGTTGGATATTCTTTTCTTCTAGACTGTTCAAGTCAAATCTTAATGCAATTAAAGGCTTAGATGACGTTTTAATAGCCTTCAATAAGGATGACAGGAAACTCCAGTAATCATCAAAGTCTTCTATTTTAACTGCCACAGGAATTTCGGCTTCTATTAAAGAAGGATCCTTAATACTTACAGACATTGCAGTCTGTGGGATTTTCCCACGTAAGAGTACTTTTTCTGCAAGCATTTTAACGTAGAGATCGTTCTCGGTCATGGAATCAGAGTTGATATTGTACAATTTAATCTTAGAATGGTCTCCTATAGCAGCTGAAACAAGCGAGAATATTAGTCCATGTAGATTAGCCTCTATTCCAACAAACTTTTCGATGGGGATGCCTACTATGCTTCCTTTCAGCAATAATTCCAGAGGATATCCTCCAAGAGGCTGATCATCGCTATTGAAAGAACCGCTCTTACAGACTACTAAGAATCCTCTTTTACCTGCCTCTAGGAGTGCTTCTTCGGTCACTCTGTCGAGCTTCATGTTCTTGAAGTCTATTTTGTTCCATAGAATTCTAAATGCTACAGCATTGAATCCTGCTTGTCTCACTAATTCCAGCAATCTTCGGACATCATCTAATTTTAGGCCGTAAATATCCACACATGCTGCCACTATGTAGGGATTCCACACTATCTCATTTTCCAACTGATAAATCCTCCAACTACCTAGTTGGATACGTTTCCGGACCCCTCTTTTCTACAATGCTCAGAGCTTGTAACCTATTTTCCTCAAGAAAGCTCTTCTCTCCTTAACCTTCTCCTCGTCTTCAACACCGAGAGGAGTATAGCCGTCAACAACTCCTATGAGAGATCTCCCCTGACTTGTTTCAGCCACAATTACCTGTACGGGATTAGCTGTAGCAACATATATTCCAATAACTTCTTGAACGCTTTTTATAGAATTTAAAACGTTAATAGGCCAAGCATCTCTTATGTACACTACGAAAACGTGTCCTGCACCAATGCTTACAGCAGCCCTTACCGCTAAATCTATTAGTTCTCTATCGTTTCCTTCAAATCTAACAAGCCTCTCCCCACTTGCCTCGCAGAAAGCTAACCCGAATTTTATTCCCGGAACACTAGTGACTAAAGCTTCATAAAGATCTTCAGCTGTTTTTATGAAATGAGTTTGACCTATTATAACATTCGTCTTCTCTGGAACAGGGATATCCACAACCTCGAATCTCAGTTCCACCATGAATTGATACACCTCGATTTCATTGATTCTATATTATTAGCTTAACGTATATATTTGTGTTTAATAATTAGTATTTTAACACGTTGATCATTTCAATGTAAAATATCGAGGATGATGAAGTTGGATGTTATGGTATTTGAGTCGACAAGCTGGCAACTTCTAATTCAAGTTGTAATAAGTTTCCTCTGTGGTGCACTAATAGGATTAGAGAGGGAGAAGGCGAGACTTAGTCCACTTAAGAGAGATAAGGAGTTTGAGCCTTCTCCTGGTATCAGAAGCTTTGGCTTCATTAGCCTACTGGGAAATCTATCTGTTTTAATACCAATAAAACTTATGGAGACCACTTCCTCAGCTATATCTATTATAGTCTCTGCTACGATAGCTTTAATGGTCATATTGGTCTTCTCAATGTACACTTACTATAGGCTCGTGGTGATGAAGGAGACGGGTGTGACCACATTCATAGCGCTAGCCCTCTCCTACGCTATAGGTGTTGGAGTAGCATTAGGATTGATTTTTGAAAGCATTGCAATAAGTATCTTCACAACGTTCATGCTTGCATTAAAACTTAGAATGGAGAGAGTAATAAGGGTTGTAACATACGAGGAGCTCTTATCTGCTCTAGAAATAGGCATAGTAGTATTTCTTTTAGGACCCTTTATTACCCAAAACATGACCGATCCATTTTTACATATCGTAAACCTGAGAATTCTCTACATATTCTTCGTAGTAATACTCGTATTATCATTTGTAGGCTATATTATGGTTAAAGCACTTGGCTCGGAGGCAATAAAATTCTTTGCATTTTTTGGAGGACTAGTTCATAGCGAAGCAACTGTAGTGAGTATTGTGAAAATTGCAAGAAGTAGCAAGAGGTTTAAGTATATTGTTTCGGCGGGAGTACTATATGCTACCCTTGCAATGATCTTGAGAAACATGATCTTAATATGCATTATGATGAGTTCTATAAATGTTTTCTCTTCACCTTATAGCATCTGGCCTCTAATCATTCTAGGGTTTGGGGCGTCAACGATTATAGGCTACATGTTAGCGATGGAAGCTGAAAAACATGTGGGAGAGGAGGGGATCTCCATAGGTCTAACAAAACCCGTTAGTTATAGTACGGCAATAAGGGCTTTAGTAGCGTTTATAGGAATACTCCTTGCAACAACGTATTTGAATGACGTAGCTGGCAGTACTGGAATTATTGTATCAAGTTTAATAGGGGGTTTTATGAGTGCTGAGGCTATAATATTCACTGCTTCAACTCTCGTAAGTGCTGGGAGAATTCATATGGATATCGCTATTGCTGCAGGGATGCTTGCATCAGTATCAGCAGTATTCAATAAAGTACTATTTATTAGAGTTGTTGGGGGTAGTAGTTTACTTACGAAAAAGCTTGTCTTCTCCCTAGTTCTAATATCGCTTCCTCTACTAGCTTCAATAGCAATCCTATTATACTCATAAGTTTAAATGAAAATACTACATTTGAAAAGTTATAGTAGGCTGTTGGTGGGAAATTGGTTGAGGAGAACGTGTCTAAACTTATCCGTTTAATGAGGGAGGCAGGAATATCCACGATAGTTTCCTTCAACAAATACAACGTCTACTACATGACTGGGTTCAAGCCTATAGAGGGTGTTGCGGCTATTTTGAGCTCAAATAACCAGCAATATCTCATAGTTCCTAGACTCGAATATAGTAGGGCCTTAGAGGAATCGAAGGCGACAGTTATAGGGTACTCAAAATATAAAGTAGATGTGGAGCCAGGCGAGAGAATAGTTTTCAAGGATCTTCTTGAAACGATTTTCAAAGTATTGAGGGAGGAGGGTTTCGCTAGTGAAGATGTTGGTGTAGAGTATAGTAGAGTTAGTTATAAAACTTTGAAGAAAATTATCGAATTCTTAGGAGAGGACAAGGTTAAGGATTGTTCTGAAATATTTGTGAGAGCTAGGAGTATTAAGAGTCCTAGCGAAATAGGCTTCATTGAAAAAGCTACGAGAATAACCGAGGAAGGCCTTAAGGCAGCATTAGACGCTGTTTCTCCGGGAATTAGAGAGATAGATGTGGCAGCACGCATAGAGTATGAGATGAAAATTAAGGGATGCAGAACGCTGGCATTTGAAAGTATTGTTGCAAGCGGAGTAAATGCTGCATTACCCCATGCAACAGTATCTGAAAAAAGGATTTCAAGAGGTGAAGTAGTGATAGTGGATATTGGAGCAAGGTACATGGAGTATTGTAGTGATCTAACGAGGACGTTCATAGCTGGAAAGCCCAGCAGTAAATTGAGGGACATATACCATGCAGTCTTAGAAGCCCAGAATGCTGCTATAAATGCTGTTAAGCCCGGTGTTAAGGCTAAGGAAGTCGATGAAATCGCCAGAAATGTTCTAAGAGAATACGGGTATGGCCACCTGTTTATCCATAGCATTGGACATGGAGTGGGCCTTGAAGTACACGAATATCCAGGTTTAAACAGCGAAAACGAGAAACCCCTTGAAAAAGGTATGGTTGTAACGATAGAGCCTGGAGTATATGTTAAAGGATATGGTGGAGTCAGAATAGAAGATATAGTAGTAGTCGAAGAGACAGGTCCAAGGGTAATTTCAAGATTCGAGAAATCCATTTTATAAATTACAGAGAAAGTATTCAAGGAGACTCTAAATTAAATGAGTATTTTGGGCAATACTTAAATTCTAAGTCATCAATGTAAGTGGAGTGGCTGATATTGGAGGTGTTCAACATAGTAGATGATTATTTGGGAGTAAAGAGAGTGGCTTTGAGAGTAGCAGAGTGGCTTAGGAAAAGTGTTCATGAGTCTGGAATAGATGAGATAGTTAAATTGAACTGGAACGATGTGACTAGGAGAATAGACTGGCTTGCCGAGGAAATGGTGATCAAATTGTTGGAGGAGGAGGGTTATGGTGGCATAGTTGTAACCGAGGAGAGGGGGGTGGTTCACTTAGGTGATGGAGAAGAAAACTTCATTTTCATAGTTGATCCACTGGATGGAAGCAACAATTACTTGGCTGGAATCCCCTATGCTTCAGTAAGTATAGGTGTTGCCGAAATGAAGAATCATCCCAGCTTAAATGATGTAGTATACGGCATCATTGCATCAGTTTTCACAGAGGAAGTATACGAAGCCAAGAAAGGTGCCGGGGCATATTTAAACGGTAGCAGGCTTCCATTGAGGAGAGACTTCTATCTAGGAGACTTCATATTGGCATACTTGAACGCGGAAGCATACGATATTTTCAGGAAGGTTGAGGAAGTGATAGGACCCTTTAAGCTAAGAAGTCTAGGATCGGCTAGCTTAGATATATGCCTAGTTGCATCCGGAAGAGCCACAGCGTTCATCGATATCAGAGCTAGGTTAAGGATAACCGATATAGCAGCAGCCCAATTAGTTTTAAAGGAGGCGGGGGGAATGATTTACGATAAGTTTGGAAGCGAGCTTGATTTAAACGTTTTAAAGGATAGAAATGTTAGGTCAATTGTCGCGTTTCCAGGGGAGAATGCCTACGAGAAGTACAAGTTCATATTTGATATTATAAGAGAGGAAATTGGATCAGAGAATTAGGGGTACATCCTCCTTTGCCTCTCTAATCGAAAAGACGCATCTCCTATCCCCCCTAATTCTGCAGTTTTCTTCTA